>NZ_MUXY01000004.1 GCF_002015035.1 Haemophilus parahaemolyticus
TGGGAGACAGTATCTACAATTGAATTACTTTCCGATACAAAACGAGCTAAAAATATTTCCAAGCAAATCATCTGAGGTAAATTGTCCTGTGATTTCGCTTAACGCGTTTTGCACCATACGTAACTCTTCTGCAAGCAATTCGCCTGCATGGAATTGGGTGAGTTGCACGTGTCCCATTTCCAGATGCTCTGCGGCAGATTCAAGTGCTTGAAGGTGACGGCGTCGGGCAAGGAAGCCACCTTCAGTGGTGCTTTGATAGCCCATTGATTTTTTCAGATGGTCACGCAATAAATCTACGCCTACTTTGGTTTGAGCCGATAAACGTATAAGTGTGAAGCCATTTTTTTCTTCCAAGCCCTCTGTTTCGCCTGATAAATCGACCTTATTACGAATGACGGTAATCGGCATATTTTGCGGTAATTTTGCTAAGAAATCCGCCCATTCGGTTTTGAAATCGTCCGCTTTTTGCTCGGTGCTATCGATCATCAATAAGACGTGATCGGCTTGCTCAATTTCGTTCCACGCACGTTGAATTCCGATGCGTTCCACCTCATCGCTCGCATCACGCAAGCCCGCAGTATCAATGATGTGCAGAGGCATTCCATCGATATGGATATGCTCACGCAACACATCACGGGTTGTGCCTGCAATGTCGGTCACGATAGCGGCTTCGCGTCCTGCTAAGGCATTGAGTAAGCTAGATTTCCCCGCATTTGGGCGACCTGCAATGACCACTTTCATCCCCTCTCGCAAAATTGCTCCTTGTTTTGCTTCTTGGCGAACTTGGCTGAGCTGTGAAATGATATCGTTCAAATGCCCTTCAATTTTTCCGTCTGCAAGGAAGTCGATTTCTTCATCAGGGAAGTCAATTGCCGCTTCCACGTAGGTGCGGAGGTAAATTACGCTATCCACCAAGCGGTTGATTTTAGTTGAAAATTCCCCTTGTAGAGATTTCAATGCTGAGCGAGCAGCTTGTTCACTGGTGGCATCAATAAGATCGGCAATCGCTTCAGCTTGAGCAAGGTCGAGTTTGTCGTTTAAAAATGCTTGCTCAGAGAATTCGCCCGCACGGGCAATGCGTACGCCTTTGATTTCCAGAATGCGTTTGAGCAAAATATCTAAAATGACTTGCCCGCCGTGCCCTTGCAGTTCAAGTACGTCTTCGCCCGTGAAGGAATTAGGGGCTTTGAAGAAGAGGGCGATGCCTTGGTCTAATACCGTGCCATCGCTATCTTTGAATGGCAAGTAATTTGCTAGGCGAGGTTTGAGTTCTTTGCCAAGCACTTCTTGTGCAACTACGTTTGCAAGAGGCCCCGATATGCGTAAAATACCCACGCCCCCGCGACCGATTGGGGTGGCTTGGGCGACAATTGTTTCTTTCATTGTTGTTCCTTTGGTTGAAAGCGGTCGATTTGGTAAAAGGTTTTGCGAATTTGACCGCTTGGTCGTAGAAGAATGATATTCTAATAATTTACTCTCTCCCACAAGGGGCAAGGGAGGTATTACATTGTAGATGCCTGGCATTATATCAGCATTTCCCTCACAATAAAAAAGCACGCTTGTGCGTGCTCTTTATCAATTATTTTTTCTTACGTGAATGTAACCCTTTTTTCTCTAATTGGCGATAAATCCACCATTGTTGGAACAGGGTAATACAGTTCGAGGTTAGCCAGTAAAGTACTAAACCTGCTGGGAAGAACAGGAAGAATACGGTGAAGATCACAGGCATAAAGGTCATCACTTTTTGTTGCATTGGGTCTGCCACTGGTGTTGGCGACATTTTTTGCAACAAGAACATTGAGGCACCCATTAAAATTGGGAAGATGTAGTATGGGTCTTGTGCTGATAAGTCTTGAATCCAGCCAAAGAATGGTGCGTGGCGTAATTCCACTGCTTCCATAAATGTCCAATATAATGCGATGAAAATTGGCATCTGGATTAAGATTGGTAAGCAACCGCCCATTGGGTTTACTTTCTCTTCTTTGTAGAGCTTCATCATCTCTTGGCTCATACGTTGGCGATCATCCCCGAAACGCTCACGCATCTCTTGGATTTTCGGCTGTAACATACGCATTTTTGCCATTGAGGTGTATTGTGCTTTGGTTAATGGATAAAGAATTGATTTCACCACGATGGTCACTAAGATAATCGCAATACCCCAGTTAGACACCGCTTTTTGGATAGTGGTTAATAACCAGAATAGTGGTTTCGCAATGAACCACGCCCAGCCGTAATCTGCGGTTAAGTCTAAGTGGTTTGCGGTTTCAGCCATCTCTTTTTGATCTTTCGGACCCGTCCATAAATGGGTGTCAATATTCACTTCTGCATTTGGGGCAACGGCTGTTACTGCTCCACGATAGCCGATAGTGGCAAAACGTTTGTCATCAGATACGCGAGTGAATAAGGTCATTGCTTGGTCTTGAGCAGGAATCCATGCAGACACGAAATAGTGTTGCAATACCGCAATCCAACCTGTGTTGGTTTCAACAGATAAACCCGCTTTTTCCATATCTTGGAAGCTATATTTTTTATAGTTGGTTTCTGAAGAAGAGTATGCACCGCCTGTGTAAGTTGGCATCGTTAAGTTGCCAGAGTTTTCCACGATGGTGTGTTTTAACTGACCGTAAGGTTGTACTTCAATGGCTTCTGCTGTACCGTTTTTAATGTTGAAATTCACATCAACATTGTAACTACCACGTTTAAGCGTGAAAGTTTTGGTGTAAAGCACGCCATCTTTTTTAAAAGTTAAAGGCACGCTTACCGCATCTTGACCATCCGCTAATTTGAAGCTTTCTGCAGTTGTTTGGTATTGTGGACGACCAGAAACCGTATCGATTCCGTTTTTACCCACTAAGCCACTTTGAGCAACATAAACGCGGTTAGCGTTATCTTGTAATAATTCAAAAGGTGTGTTTGAGTGAAGTTCTGCATTGTGTTTAAGCAAATCAGAGTCCACCACGTCACCGCCAAGCGTATCAATGGTTAAGCGTAATACATCGCTTTCAATCGTGATGGTTTTACCTTTAACGCTTGCCACATCAGCGGGCTGTGAAGTGCTTGATGCAGGTACATCGTGAGATTGTTGTTGAGCTTGGATCTGAGCTTGTTTTTGTGCTTGAATTTCAGGGTTGAAATCTTGTTGCCATTGCGTAAACAATAGGAACGACACTAATAACAATCCCATCACCAGTAAACTACGATTTGAATTCATAGGGAATTTCTCTTGTTAATGAAAGTGAATGGATAAAAGAAGAGCATTTTATAATAGGTTGCGGGTAGATCCAACTCACTTTTACTGCTTTTCTTGGATTTTATGCTGCTGGCTTATCTAAAACTTTAGTAGACAAGCGTGCTACCGCACACAAATTTCCTTCTTCATCTTTAGTTTCAATATTCCACACGTGCACTTCACGCCCTAATTTAAGCGGATAAGCTCGGGCAATCGCTTTTTTACCTGCTTTAACCGATTTTAAGTGGCTGATGTTCAATTCCATTCCAACAGCGATCTGATGCGGCTCGCACACTAAAAGCGATCCTGCATTTGCTACCGTTTCAGCAAGCGTGGCAGAAATGCCGCCGTGTAATACGCCGAACGGTTGCATCGTTTTTTCGTTCACGGTGAGTTCCGCTTCTAACCAATCTTCGCCAATTTGGGTGAAGTGAATGCCTAAATGCCCAACAGCATTACCTTGGCAGAGTTGGGTTAAAAGTTCGGGGGTTGCGGTTTGTTTCCAGATGGTGGTCATGGGTTCCTCGGAGTTTATTGAAAAGTAGGGTGTATGGATTTGAAAATCCACGCCCGCAAAACAAAGCGTGCGTGAACTGCGTTCACACACCCTACGATTAGATAATGGATAATAGAGCCTGTATTGGATGCTTAATCTGTTGATGTTCCATTCGTTTCACTTGCGAACGGCAAGAGTAGCCTGTCGCTAAGCATCGTTCAAGCGGTGCGTTTTTCAGTTTTTGTTGCCAAGATTGTGCATAAATTGCTTTCGACATCTCTATGTGGGCGGTTTCGTGCCCGAATGTGCCTGCCATTCCGCAGCAGCCTACTTTCTCGCTTACCAACGTTTCGCCAAAATGGGCGAAGATCTGTTGCCACTCTTTGCTTGAGGTAGGAAGTTCAGTGGTTTCGGTGCAGTGGGCGAATAGGTGCCACGGCAAGCGGTCGGTTTCTTTTGCTTTTTTGCAATTGTCTAATACGCCTGCTTTGATTTGTTCAATCAACCATTCGTGGGCGAGCAGCACTTTGAAATCGCCGCGTTCCGCTTTCAAAATATCGCGGTATTCATCGCGGTAAAGCAGCGTCAAAGCTGGGTCAATTGCCACCATCGGTAAGCCGAGTTTGGCGATGCGATTTAAGAAATCCGCTTGATTTTTGGCAGTTTTGGCGAACTTACTCAAAAAGCCTTTGATGTGTTGTGCCTTACCTGTTGGTTTATATGGCAAGACCACGGGTTTGAAGCCGAGTTTTTGAATAAAGGCAACGAAATCTGCCACCACTTTTGCATCGTAGAAGGTGGTAAATGGATCTTGTACTACGAGTACAGTTTGGCAATTTTCTGCGGAAAATTGACCGCTTGCCTGTTGGGCTTCAAGACTTTCAAGTGTTTCGCCTTGATAGCCAATTTCTACCAATTGCTTTTGCAAGTTTGGCGTGGAAAGAGCAGGCAAGTAAGTCATACCAATTGTTTTATTGGCGGCGATTTCTGCCAAATGGCTGGTGCTGAAGAAATTAAAGAATTTCGGGGCTTTTGCCATTAAAGGGGCGATAAATTCGAGGTTCGACACCACGTAATCTTTCGCAGGGCGAAGATAGCGTTGGTGATAAAGCTCGTTAAATTGACTACGGAACGTTGGCACATCAATTTTAATTGGACATTGGCTAGCACAGGCTTTACAAGCAAGGCAGGTATCCATCGCTGCTTTTACTTCGTGTGAAAAATCATATTCCTGCGTTTTCTTGAATGAATGACGTACTTTTGCCACAAAATCGGTTAATTTCACTGCTTTTGAGCGTTTTTCAAAAATCAAATCATTAGGGGTAACTTGCTGATCGGCAAGTAATCGTAGCCATTCGCGGATGAGCGTTGCTCGTCCTTTTGGTGAATAGAGGCGATTGCCTGAAATTTTCATCGACGGGCACATCGTGCTGTGTACATCAAAGTTGAAGCATAATCCATTTCCGTTACAGTTCATCGCCCCTTTAAACTCTTCACGCACTGCAATTGGAATACGGCGATCGAAATCGGCTCGCATTGCTTCGTCGATTTTGTAGAGCTCTGCATCGGAACCTAATGGTGTGCAGATTTTGCCAGGGTTAAGGCGATTTTGCGGATCGAACAGTTGTTTGATCTGGCGGAGTTCTTTCCACAGCGTTTCGCCAAAAAAGCGTTCGCCATAGTAAGAACGCATCCCTTTGCCATGTTCGCCCCAAATTAAACCACCATATTTATGGGTAAGCTCAACGACTTGATCAGAAATCGTTTTGAAGGTTTTAACCTGTTCTAAATCGCATAAATCGAGGGCAGGGCGAACGTGTAGCACGCCAGCATCCACGTGCCCGAACATACCGTAGGCAAGGTTGTGGCTATCTAATAAAGCACGAAATTCGGTAATGTAATCGGCAAGATTTTCAGGCGGCACGGCGGTATCTTCCACAAAGGGAATCGGTTTTGCCCAGCCTTTGGCGTTACCTAATAATCCCACTGCTTTTTTCCGCATTGCGTAGATTTTTTCGATGCCGTCTAACTCTTTGCAAATTTGGTAGCCAATGATACCGCTTGCACCCTGTGCAATTTTTTCATCAAGGCTGACACACAAGGCTTGCACTTGTGTTTCGATTTGTTCGAGATCGCTTGAAGCATACTCAACAATGTTAATGCCCAAAATCGGGTTGTTTGGATCTTCGGTGATTAAATCCGATACCGAGTGCCAGATGATGTCTTGTTTTGCCAAATTCAGCACTTTGGAGTCGACCGTTTCGACCGATAAGGCTTTGGCTTTTAACATCATTGGGGCAGAGCGGAGTGCGGCATCGAATGAGTTGTATTTGATGTTAATCAGCGTGCGATATTTCGGAATCGGTAGAAGATTGAGTTTCGCTTCGCAAATAAAGGCAAGCGAGCCTTCAGAGCCTGTGAGAATACGGGTAAGGTTGAATTCGCTTTCATCGTTATTGAAGATATTTTTTAAGTCGTAACCCGTGATAAAGCGGTTTAATTGCGGCAACTCTTTGAGCACAGTCGGGCGAAGCGTTTTACAACGTTCAAAGACCTCGTTATGTAATTTTTTGCCTAAAGTAGAAAGTGGCAGTTGCTCAAGGTTTGCAGAAAAGTTCTCGGTTTTAACCGCTTGCGTTTCTAAAATTTCGCCATTTACCAACACCGATTTGATTGCCAGAATATGATCGGACGTTTTGCCATATTGCAATGAACCTTGCCCTGATGCATCGGTATTAATCATCCCGCCTAGCGTAGCTCGGTTACTGGTAGAAAGTTCGGGCGAAAAAAATAAGCCGTGCGGTTTGAGGAATTGATTAAGCTGATCTTTCACCACACCTGCTTGCACGCGAACCCAGCGTTCTTTTACATTCAGCTCTAAAATTTGGGTCATATGGCGGGAGAGATCGACAATAATATTGTTATTGAGCGACTGCCCATTTGTCCCCGTGCCACCGCCGCGGGGTGTGAAAGTGAGGCTTTGATAGGCTTCTTTTTGGGCGACTTTGGTCAGAATCACCACATCGGTAACCGATTTCGGAAAAAGTACCGCTTGTGGCATACGCTGATATACGCTGTTATCGGTTGCCATTGAAAGGCGGTCTGCGTAGCTGCTAGCAATATCGCCTGAAAAATGCTGTTCGGTAAGTTCGTTAAGATATTGCTGAACTAATGGATTTTGGTCTGGAATGTTTGCAAGTCTAGGAATCATTTTTTGTTCCTTTATATAAAGATAAAATCGTTTGCATCTTAGCAAGAAATGGGGGGAATGGAAACGAAGATATTTTTAAATGAAGTGAAATGAATGAATAAAAACTCCATTCCATTTATTGTTTATTGGAGTCAATTTTCTGTTATGTAAAATTACGTCAAGAAAGTTGATTTTATTTTATATCATCCCCATAATAAATACAGTTTAGCTAAGTTCTTGATATTTTGCCTATTAAAATAGCATTGTTGATATAAATATCATATTGATTGCAAAATAACCATTTGATGGGGTTTTGTATGCTATTTATACAGAAAATTATTGATCTTAAGCAGACTTCTTTAGATAATAACACGTATTCTTGCCCATCTTCTTAAGGACAAGAATGAGTGAAGGCTACTTTTCTTTATTATTTAAAGTAAAATCTTCAAGCATTCACTTCTTTAGTCTTTCTATCAAAAGAAGATGAAAGGCGTGGTTAAGATTCAACATTTTTATTATGTTGAAAAATTTTATTACATAGAATGACAAATTATAGAGGGTCATAAAATGAAAAAATCATTAGTTGCATTAGCAGTATTAGCTGCATCAGCAGCAGCAACAGCAGCTCCACAAGCTAACACTTTCTATGCAGGTGCTAAAGCTGGTTGGGCAAACTTCCGTGATGGTTTCACACAATTCGACGCTAAAAGCGTAGGCGAAGACGGTTTCGGTATCAACAAAAACACTGTAACTTACGGTGTATTCGGTGGTTACCAAATCTTAAACCAAGATAACTTTGGTTTAGCAGCTGAATTAGGTTACGACTACTTCGGTCGTTCACGCGGTAATGAAACTGTAGATAACAAAGAAGTTCGTGCTGTAAAACATTCTGCACACGGTGCTCACTTAAGCTTAAAACCAAGCTACGAAGTATTACCTAACTTAGATGTTTACAGTAAAGTAGGTGTTGCATTAATTCGTAACGATTACAAACGCTACGGTTTAACAGATGATGTTGGTAATGTATATACAGCTAAAGCTCACACATTAAAACCATCTTTAACTTTAGGTGCGGGTGTTGAGTACGCAATTCTTCCAGAATTAGCAGCTCGTGTTGAATATCAATATATTAACCGTGTTGGTAACTTAGATAAAGCAGAAAGAAAAGCTGGTGCTCCAGATCAAAACACTTCATTCAGCCCAGATTTACACTCAGTATCTGCAGGTTTAAGCTACCGTTTCGGTCAAGGTGCAACTCCAGTTGCTCCAGCAGCTCCAGAAGTGATGACCAAAAACTTCTCATTCAGCTCTGATGTTTTATTCGCATTCGGTAAAGCGAATTTAAAACCAGAAGCAGCACAAGCATTAGATGCAGCTAACAACGAAATCAATGCTTTAGGTTTAGCTAACCCATCTATCCAAGTAAACGGTCACGCAGACCGTATTGGTAAACAAGATGCTAACTTAAAACTTTCACAACGTCGTGCAGAAACAGTAGCTAACTACTTAGTTTCTAAAGGCAGAAACCCAGCGAACGTAACTGCAGTAGGTTACGGTTCAGCGAACCCAGTAACTGGCAACACTTGTGATGCAGTTAAAGGTCGTAAAGCATTAATCGCTTGCTTAGCACCAGATCGTCGTGTTGAAGTTCAAGTACAAGGTTCAAAAGAAGTAACAATGTAATTTGTTAGTTTCTTAGAATAACGAGAAGCCCGCAGTAATGCGGGCTTTTTCATCTCTATGAATACAAAATAGATATAGATTTTCTCGTTTTTAAATATGAAAAAGCGGTAAGATTCTTTCGAAATCTTACCGCTTATCTTTATTAATTCAATATTAGCAATAACCGTGGCTCATCAAGCGTTGATAACGACGATGTAACAATGCTTCTTTATCCAGATTATCCAATTCGTGTAAATCGGTGAGAATGCGTTGTTTGAGGTTTTCTGATATTTCTGCGTAATCACGATGAGCACCACCGAGGGGTTCTGCTACGATTTCATCGATCAGTTTCAACTCTTTTAAACGTTGTGCGGTTAAGCCCATTACTTCCGCGGCGGTTGACGCTTTTTCAGCACTTTTCCAAAGAATTGAAGCACAACCTTCTGGTGAAATGACTGAGTAAGTAGAATATTGCAACATATTTACTTTATCGCCTACACCAATGGCTAATGCACCACCTGAACCACCTTCACCGATAACAGTACAAATCACAGGTACTTTAAGCTGCGACATTTCACGCAAGTTGCGGGCAATCGCCTCCGCCTGACCACGCTCTTCCGCACCGATACCTGGGTATGCTCCAGGGGTGTCGATAAAGGTAATAATTGGCAAGTTAAAACGCTCTGCCATTTCCATTAAACGTAATGCTTTGCGGTAGCCTTCTGGGGCTGGCATCCCGAAGTTACGCATCACTTTTTCTTTTGTACTTCTGCCTTTTTGATGACCGATAACCATCACAGGACGACCATCCAAACGTGCAATCCCACCAACAATTGCTTTATCATCTGCAAAGGCACGATCGCCTGCAAGTTCATCAAATTCGGTGAAAATATGCTCAATATAATCTAAGGTATAAGGGCGATTTGGGTGACGAGCCATTTTAGAAGTCTGCCACGCATCTAAATTTGCAAAGGTTTTTTTGGTAAGCTCTTGTGCTTTTTTCTCTAAACGTTTGATTTCATCATCAAGATTGATTTTGTTGTCTTGCTCTGCAACTGCCTTTAGCGACTCAATTTTCGCCTCAAGTTCGGCAATCGGTAGTTCAAAATCTAAATATTCCATACGTTATCCTATTTGTTTATGTGTCGGACATTTTAAAAACGTGGTATTCGATGTAGAGGTTTATCCCCACTTAATGAAGAATCATTATGTGGGGCAGAGGTTATCCCTACGAAATAACACCTAAAAAACGGGCTTATTTTACCTGATAGACAGCTAGTTGTCGCAAAAAGCGGTTATTTTTCCGCAATTTTTTGCAGATTTTCACACAGATCCGACCGCTTGTATTTTATGTTTCAACCGTAAATTGCCCCATTGCACCGCGATCTCGCAACATCAAATCAGACACGCCGAAGGCAAATGGCAGCTCATTGTTTGCTTCGTGTTCAAATTTTACTAACAAAGTTACTTCCTGATCTTTGGGTAGCCAAACCGTATCTTTCCACGCTAAGTATTTGTTTTGCAAACGTTGGCGGTTGCGGGTTTCAATCACAAACTTTGCCCCCTGCAGAGTAAAACCAATATTGCTGTTACTGGTGAGATACCAACGCTCTACGCTCCCTTTTTTCACGCTAAAATCAATTCGTTTTGGGTCGAAACGTTGTTGGTTAATCAGATAATCCAGCGGGCGAAGGTTAAATTTTCGCTCATTGACAATGTTCATCTGGAAATCTTCCAGCTTAAACGGCACAGTTTCTGGCATTTGCGTAAACACTGTGGCTAAGCCTTGTGGTTGCAAGGTTAAGATAACATTGTCCGTCAACTCATTGCCATCGCTAAATAGCAATTTTGCCTTATCCAATAAGCTACGTGGTTCGCCCGTAATCAGTGAGACAGGTGTATCTTCTTCCACTTTGACTAACACTTCCACTCGTTCGCTTGGGGCGAGCATGACCATCGGCTGGGCAAGCGGCTTTTCAAACATTCCTAACCCTGTAGCAATCAATTGCAGTGGTTGCCCGTTGTCTAAGCGTAACTCATAGATGCGAGAGAGCGAGGCATTAACAATTCGTAAGCGAATCCAGCCCGCTTGTACCTTCAAATAAGGCGACTCTTGCCCATTCACAAACAGGCGTGAGCCGAAAAATTGTGGTTGGTTCGGGTCGATGACCTGCTTGCCCTCTTTGTTGATTTGCTGGTCTTGCAAAATCAGTGGGATATCGTTTACGCCATATTGATTCGGCAGATTGGTTTTTTTGCTTTCAGCATCTTCAATAATCCACAGACCCGCCAAGCCTCGATAGACTTGGAAAGCCGAGTTTAATAGCGTGTCGGCATGATACCAGCAAGTGCAAGCGGGTTGGTTTACGCTCACAATTGGCGACCAACTGGCTTTGGGCTCAAGCTTACGATGTGAAGAACCGAACATCTCGCTGGGTGTAAGCAAGCCTTGAATATTCATTGAAATTGCTTGCGGGAGGTTGTTTAAGTAAGTAAGTTTCACAAAATCTTGCGATCGCACACGAACGGTTGGAGCGAGATATTGCCCATTTACGCCCCACACATCAACCAACTTCCCCGTATTAAATTGTATTTGAGCAGGTCGGAGATCAAGACGAATAGGGCGACCGCGACCGACATCAACAAGCGGTGGAATTTTCAATGCAGGTTGCGAACTTGCCCACACAGGCACGGGCAGAGCAACCATTGCAGAAGCTAAGCCTGTGCGTTGTAAAAGCTGACGACGGGTTAAGTGAAGAGGTTTGTTCATTCGGTATATAAGGTATTTGTTGTCGCAACAGTTGCAATTATAATTTATTTATCCAACTGCTCAATTTCCGCATCAAGCTCTGCAATTCTTTTCTGCATTACTTGATGGCAGTGTTCGATGAGTTCTTTCAAATTATCTCGGTTGTAACCGCTAGTATCAATCGGTTCCAATTCTTCGCAAATCACCGTGCCATTGTCCCAACGGTTTAAATCTATTTTATTGTGAAGCGTTGAACAAACAATCGGGATAATCGGCACGCCTGCAGAAATAGCGGTATGGAATGCCCCTGTTTTGAATGGCAATAAACCACGTCCGCGGCTACGCGTGCCTTCAGGGAACATCCAAATCGAAATTTGACGTTTTTTAATAATCTCACCCACTTTCGCCATTGTACTAATAGCACTACTGCGTTTCTCTCGGTTGATGAAAATATTGCCCGTTGCCCAATAAACCAAGCCGAAAAATGGAATCCAAATCAGACTACGTTTACCGATGGTTACTGTTTTTTTAGGCGTCATCGAAGAGATGGTCACCATATCATAGTTATTCTGATGGTTGGCGATATAAATCGCTGGTTGGCGTTCGCCAGTATACGGGCGGCGAATTAACTTAATGCCAAGCAGTTTATGCATTTTGCTATACCAATAAGCAATTTCACCTACACAATCTGGATTGCGTAAACGGACTAACGCATAAAAAACACCAGCCACAGAGATAAGAATCGAGCAACATAGCACTAGCAAAATTCGAATAAGTTTTAACATAAAATTTCCTCAAAAGTCAGGCAAAGAGTATAGCAAAAAATAGGTGAGCAAAGGAAAAGAAAGCGGTGGTTTTTCAATTAGAATTTGCAAATTCTGAGAGAAAAACCACCGCTTATTTTAGCAAATGGCTTAATGCCAATTGATCCAGAAGAAATAGGTCAGCCCGCCAGTTACCGCCGTGCTGATAATATTAAGGATAAAGCCCACTTTTACCATTTCGCTTTGTTTAATATAGCCTGTAGAGAACACGATCGCGTTAGGTGGAGTCGCGATTGGGAGCATAAAGGCACAAGAAGCACTACATGCAACGATAGCTGCCAGCGAAACAGGAGGCAAGCCCAAGCCTTCTGCAACAGAAATAAAAATGGGGGTCATTAATGCCGCAGTAGCGGTGTTAGAGGTAAATTCTGTGAGGAAGATAATAAATGCAGTAAGTACGAGCGTCATTACAAGCCAGTGTTGCACACCGATATAATTCACAATGGTATCAGCAAGAATTTTGCTTGCTCCCGTTTCTTTGAGCACGATACCGAGCACCAATCCACCACCGAAGAGCATTAACACGCCCCATTCGGTACGATCTTGAATTTCTGACCAAGTTGCAGTGTGAGTAATGCAAAGGATAATAACTGCGGTCATTGCCACTACCGCATCGAAGTTTTTGATGGGTTGGCTAAGCTCTAATACTGAGCGGATAAACGGTTCTAACCAGCTGCCGAAAACAAGGAAAAAGGCAGCAATCACAAACACGGCAAGGGTGATTTTACGTTTGCTAGTCAGCGGAATTTCTTCGAGTAAAATTTCAAACGGCACATTGAAGTTAGGACGAAGTACGACGAGCAGGCTAAACACCATGCCAATCATCAATAAAATAGCGACAGGTATTCCGTAGAAGAGCCATTCTGAGAATGTGATTTTAAGTTGAGAGGCTAAAATCGCATTGGGTGCAGAGCCTGTGAGTGTCCCGATGCCCCCGATGCTGGCACTAAATGCAACACCAAGTAACACAAAAACATACAATGCACGGTTGGTTTTAAGATCAACTTTTTTCAAAATGCCGAGGGTTAAAGGCAACATCATAGCCGCAACGGCGGTGTTGTTGATAAACAGTGAAAGCCCTGCCGTGGCAGCAAAAAGGTAGAGTACGGTAAGTTTAAGATTTCCGCGTGCGAGGCGGATAATGTGATTGGCAATCCAGAGGTCGAGTTTTTGAATGTTCATGACTGCAGCTAGAACGAAGCCACCAAAGAACATAAAAATGATAGGTTCGGAGAAAGGTGCAAATGCCGCTTTGGTCGGCAAGACATTCAGCCCAATTGCCAGAATAGGTACCATTAGCGAGGTAACCGTAATATTAAAAGCTTCCGTGAGCCATAATATCCCGATAAAGATGAGTAACGCTAAGCCCCGATTTTCCATCGGTGTGAATGGCAGCATCTTAATGAGGGCTAAAAACAGCAGGAAGTCTAAGGCTAATATCATATAGCCTCTTGTTGGATTTTTTGTTGTGCTTGACATACGAAGCTCCTTATATTTTGTTGGAAAAAATTGTATGCAATTTGAACATAACAAAAATTTTAAAAATGTAAATAGTTTTTAACAAGTATTAGAAAATTTATCGCAAACGTTTGCTTTTTTCTTTAAGAAAGATTTACATTTTAGTTGATAGAATAGTAGAGCAAATAAGCAACAAATTGCATAAAAAGAAGTCTCTTGAATTAAAGGTGGGAAAATTTTATTTACTCATGATTAAAATTCAATTATTATTTTGCCCGTTTTCAACGGAGGAATGGTCGAGTGGTTGAAGGCACCGGTCTTGAAAACCGGCGAGGGTTTACGCCCTCCGTGAGTTCGAATCTCACTTCCTCCGCCATCAAATTTAGAAACCCCGCAGCGAATGTTGCGGGGTTTTGTTTATCTGTATTACAGCAATTTCCCAACTAATTCCAACACAATTGGCAATTCTGTCACGCCTTCACGATCTAAAAAATGCCCGCCTTTTGGTAATCGAATATAGTCCGCATCTAGCAATTGAGCCAAATGATCGCTGTATTGATGTGGTACGATATGATCGTCTAGCGATGCTACTACAAAAGCTTTTTCTGGCTTGTAAGCGGTTAAATTCGCGTAGAAATCTGCAAAAATATCAAGTTCGGGCAGATTCGGTAATTTCTCATAAAAGCCTGAAACAAAAATCGCTCCTTTGATTTTCTGCTGTTGTGCCGCAAGAAAATTCAGCGTTGCGATGCAGCCTAAACTATGCCCAATTAAAATAGTATTTTCATCTGGCGTGATTTTTTCTTGATGATATTTCAGCCACGCTTGAGGCGTAGGATTTGCCGAATTTGGCATCGTTAGACGCTGGCATTCCAGCCCTTTTTCCGCCAATTTTTGCTCTAACCACGGAAACCAATGTTTGTCGCCGTTTGCTGTATAGCCGTGAGTGATGTAGATTTTGGTCATTGTTTTTCCTGTATGTGATCAAAATAAAGCGGTGGGATTTTTGTGAGATTTTGCAATCGACATCAAAAATACCATCGCTTGCAATCAATGTGTTTCGCCACCTGAGAATAAGTTAATTACTAATACTCCACCGATAATTAACGCCATTCCAATTATGCTAGGTAAATCTGGTTTTTGCCCGAAGAAAAACATTGCCACCAGTGTGGTGAGCACAATACCTACGCCAGACCACACCGCATAGACAATCCCAAGTGGGAGTGTTTTGGTGATGATAGATAACAGGTATAACGCTACCACAAAAGCACCGATTGCGATGACCGTCGGAAGTGGTTTAGTAAAACCGTTGCTCGCTTTAATGCAATTTGAGCCGATGACCTCGATAACAATGGCGAAGCCGAGTAAAATCCAAGGGTTCATGGGTTCCTCACAAAATAAACTATTCTAACCGTAAATTTTACAGGTGCAAGCGTCTTCGCTTGTGTCTATAAGAGAATAGGGGCTAATGGTAATTAGCCCTTGCAATTAAAAAACGAGCTTGGTGGCTTGGGTTATGGGGAGGTATTTATGCGGTTTGAAGGTGGTTTTTATATACGGGTAACTTTTCAGAAATCCATAGTTTAATTAGAGCCTGACGAGGAACGCCGAGATGAGCCGCTTCTTTATCTAAACTTTCAACCATCCATAATGGAAAATCAACATTAACACGTTTTGTTTTTTGGTTTGGGCGTTTAGCCGATGTAAGCTCTAGATATTCCACAATATCTTCTTCATTTTCATCGAAGATATGATCGAATTCGATATTATTGATTGGTTTCATAAAGTTCAATTTCCTTTTTTCGAGATCGTCTAACAGAGATAAGACGGATGTTTTTACCACGTAATGTAAATATAGCAGACCAGTGTTTATCATTGAGTTTTGCTATACCTAATTTTATTTCACTTTTATTAGGGTCGTATTCAAACATAAAAAATCCTTTTAGGTGTCTATGATATACCTTTTTTATATATGTTCAACACCAAATTACTTGGTGAACCCTTCCGCACTTAAAAACCACGCTTGGAGGTTTGGGCTATGAGGGGGATAAATCCCGCTTCTACGGGCAAGAACGATTACATAATACGGTATCCCCATTTGTCCATAAGCAATAATCAAAAAAATATACATCTTTACATTTCTTTACAGAACTTTAGGTAATTTAGGAGTAAAATACGCCCGATTTTTTTGGACAAGAACTCCTGTCTATATGTTTTATGTTTTTTAATACTTAGGTAAATAATGATGAATAAGATCTATAAAGTAATTTGGAATGCAGCGTTACAATGTTGGGTAGCGGTTTCTGAATTGGGTAAAGCAAAAGGAAAAACAAAATCTAAGAAAGTATTAAGTGCGGCAGCTGTGCTAGTCGCTTCTGCTATAGGCATTTCCTCTAATGCAGAAGCAGCTGTCGATTATAGCACTGGTGGAACATTTGGTGGCGGTATGGCGATTGGCTCTAGCAGTTATGCTAATACTAACGCGATTGCTTATGGTCATGAAGCAAATGCTCGAGCATTAGAAGATGTCGCTATTGGGTATAAAACAACCTCAGGTGCACCAGTAAGTGGTTCTACATCTCATAGTTCTGCACAAGCAAGTGTGGCGGTGGGTACATATGCCAATGCGACACACGTAGCCACAACGGCAATTGGTGCACACGCAAGTGCAATAAATAATTTTGCTACAGCAGTGGGGGCAGGAGCTCGAGCAACAGCAGAAAATGGCTCTGCATTTGGTCAAGGTGCGATGGCAACAGGTGTTTATGCAACAGCATTAGGTAAAGGTGCGTTAGCAAAACAAGATTACTCAATTGCATTAGGTAAGGAAGCAGCTGCAAATACTCAGCTAACAACCTCGATAGGTTCAAAAACTAATGCAACAGGATTTTCTGCTATCGCTATTGGTAGTGGACACGTCCCTGCCACTGGCAACACTGTTATTGAGAATATTCAAGGTGCACAAGCAACTGCGGATGATTCCATGGCGGTTGGTGCGAGTGCATTAGCAAATAAAGTGGGGGCAACTGCACTCGGTAAATTATCTAAAGCGACTAATAATAATGCGGTAGCTGTGGGGCCTGATTCTGTTGCAAGTGGTTCTTGGGCAACAGCAACAGGTGCCAGTGCAAATGCCTCTGGTGAAGCTTCAGCCGCTTTTGGTGAAAGTGCTACAGCGAGTGGTAAAAAATCTATTGCGACAGGTTCGCATGCTTCTGCCTCTGGGGAAAATGCGATTGCTTCAGGTAAAAATGCAAAGGCTCTAGCTAGTAATACGATTGCCATTGGTGCGGATGCAAATGCAACGGCTAATGCCGCAGGTAGCTTAGTTATTGGTCGTGGTGCAGTCGTAAATGCGACAGATGCGACGGTAGTTGGCCCTGTTGCACAAGCAAATGGTGCGAATGCGACAGCTGTAGGTCGTGGTGCGGCAGCGAATGGTACAGAATCAACCGCTTTAGGTCGTGGTTCGGTAGCAAATGGTAATCAATCTACTGCATTAGGTAAAGGTTCTCAGGCAAAAGTAGACAGTGGTGTGGCATTGGGTGACGGTGCTGTTGCAGATCGTGTTGCACGTAAAGGCAGTGAAATTGTGATTAATAATAATAAACCTAGTGCAAGCACAGGATTTAACGATCAAGATGCAGCGACTAGCAACAGTGTTTATGCACCTGTACGTTTAGTGGATGCACCAGGAGCACTACAATTAATTAAAAACACCGTTAAAGGCAACAAAGGTGCAGTTTCCGTGGGGGATTCTGGCAATACTCGCCAAATTATCAATGTTGCACCAGGTAGTGCCGATTCAGATGCAGTGAACGTGGCTCAGTTAAAAGCCGTGGCGGGTGGTATTAAGAAATATTCTGTTACCTCACCCGATAATTCTATTACGATTACCCCTCCAGCAACAGGTGATGATCCGCAGAACTTCAAAATTAAAATGAACACCACAGCGGTTCAAGATGCGGCTGCGTGGAATATTAAATCAGGATCAGAAAGAGGTAATGGAGAACAGGTAAGAGGCGGACAAACTGTTACTTTTGCAGGCTCAGATACAATCAATGTGGTTCGTAATGGCAAAACGTTAACATTCAATGCAAACATTTCAAGTATCAGTAATGGTAGCGGTGCGAATGAAGGTAAGCCGTGGACTACAGACAACGATAATAAATATTTAGCTAAAACCAAAAACGTCGTGGATGCAATTAACAACAGTGGTTGGACATTACAAGCAAACGGCAATAAAGTTGGTTTAGTAAATCCAGGCGATAAAGTCAATATTAAAGCGGGTACTGGTGTAACCATTACGCCAACAAATGAAAATGGTGGTGTTTCAACATTAACAATTAGTGCTGCACAACAAAACTATAGCTGGAAATTAAAAGAAGATTCTCAAACAGCAGCTCAAGCACTTAATGTTACCAATAACACGGCGGTAAGTTTAAAAGGTGAGAATTACTTAAATATTACCAATAAAGGCGGTGGTAACTTTGCATTTAAAACCGTAACTGCAGATGTGGCTTATACTGCAACAACGGGAGCAGTGAATGCAGTAAGTAGTGCTACCGGGTTAGTAACGAATAAAAACCTTTCTGATGTGATTCGTAACTCAGGTTTCCAATTAAAAGAAAATGGCACACTTAGAAATGTAGTGAACCCGGGTGAAAGCTTAAACTTTAAACCAGGCAAAGGCACAACTGTAACTGTTAGTGCGAATGGCGATGTTCAAGTGAATGCGAACGTGGCAGGCATTACTGCGGGTAAAAACATCAGCACTACCACAGATACCAACGGCAATGTGACGATTAATGCGAAAGATACCTCTGCTCATGTGAAAGCAGCGAATAATGCTGCAGTGAAAGTGGATAAAGCAGCCACAACACGTACCGAAAATAATGCGGATATTACCGATTACACTGTTGATTTAACCGATCAAACCAAAACCAACATCACGCACGGTGTGAATGCGAACGAAACTGTAACGAATAAAGGTTTAACCTTTGTGGCTAACAAGGGCGATACAGGCATTAAGAAATTAGGCTCAACCGTTGATGTGAAAGGTAACACTTCAAACAATGTAATTACCACCACGGCAAATACAAACGGCATCACTGTAGATTATAACGGCACAGCAGCGGCTCAGGTTACCAACTTAACCTATAAAGCGAATAATGCTAATGCGAAAAGTGTGACTCTTGCTAAAGGTTTAGATTTTACCAATGGCACACAAACGACAGCTGTAGTAGAAGATAACGGCGTTGTAAAATTCAACGTGAATACGACCGCTTTATCTAGTGCAACTGCTAATGGCAATATTCAAGTGCTAACAGGTGCTAATAGCGATGGTTTAGTTACTGCGAAAAATGTAGCGAATGCAATCAATACAAGCGGCTGGAATCTGCAAGCAAATAACGCAAGCGTGGGTTTAATTAATCCAAGCGATAAAGTGTCATTTGATGCAGGTAATGGAGTTACTGTTACATCAACCAATGAGGCTAATGGTGTTTCACATATTAAAGTGGCAGCAAAAGTTGATGGTTCAACTATTACCGTAAATGATCGAGGTCAATTAGTGGCGAATCTTTCTGGTGCAGTGAACACGCAGGCGAGTGTGAGCAATGCAACCAGTAGCCCGATTACCATTGCGACAACGCAAAATGCGAACGGTACAAATAATTATACTGTAGATGTGAATGTTGATGGCAAAACCATTACGAAAGAAGGTGGCGTGTTAAAAGCGGTGATTCCATCAGTGGAAACGGTGACGCTTACCGTAAATACAGCGGGTAACAACGCAGGTAAAGTAGAAGTACCAACGACAGAAGCAGATAAGAAAAAACTGGTTACGGCTGAAAATGTAGCGAAAGCGATTAACGAAAGTTACTGGGTGGCTAAACGTGGCGATAGCGTAACAACCAATGCAGACTCTGGTGACGGAGATAGCAATATTGCAGCGGGTAATAACGTA
>NZ_MUXY01000005.1 GCF_002015035.1 Haemophilus parahaemolyticus
ATAGCGTAACAACCAATGCGGACTCTGGTGACGGAGATAGCAATGTTGCAGCGGGTAATAACGTGACTTTCGTTGCGGGTAAAAACATGGCGTTACAAAAAGCCGGTAACAAGTTTATCTATGCAACGAAAGACGATGTGACATTTAACAATGTGACAGCGAACAACAC
This sequence comes from Haemophilus parahaemolyticus, assembly GCF_002015035.1. Classification (GTDB taxonomy): domain Bacteria; phylum Pseudomonadota; class Gammaproteobacteria; order Enterobacterales; family Pasteurellaceae; genus Haemophilus_A; species Haemophilus_A parahaemolyticus. Next base: position 170 of record NZ_MUXY01000005.1, read on the forward strand.
CACAACCACAAACTTAACCGTGAAAAACGGTGGTAACGTGGATATGGGTGGAAACCAAGTTCACAATGTAAGCACGGGTACAGCACCGACAGATGCAGTGAATGTAAAACAACTTTACGACACAGTGTCAGGAAATGTATCGACAGAGTCCGTGATTAAGAAAGCGGATGAAGACAACATTGCGGAAGTGACGGTTGCGGATAATAAACAGTCTGGTGATAAGAATGCGAAATATGAAGTGTCGGTATCAAAAGCGAAAATCAAAGCTTTAGCGAATGAAACCGTGAAAGTAAACACTTCAACGGCAGCGAATAACCCGATTACGGTAACCCCGCATACGGAGAACGGTAACACGACTTATACGGTGAACTTTGACGGAACGAAAGCGGCGTCAGAGATTCCATTAACGTACAAAGCGAATGATGGTGCAGGAAAAACCGTTAAATTATCAGAAGGCTTGAACTTCAAGAATGGTACGCAGACCACTGCGGAAGTGGGCGATAATGGTGTTGTGAAATTCAATGTCAATACAACCACGTTATGCGGAAGTGGGCGATAATGGTGTTGTGAAATTCAATGTCAATACAACCACGTTATCGAATACGACAGCGAACGGAAAAATTACGGTACCAGATGGCAACGGCTTAGTGACGGCGAAAGAGGTAGCGAACGCGATTAATGCAGCGAACTGGAACTTAAACGTAGGTGGAGCAACGGTTCAAAACGTGAAAGCGGGCGACTTTGTGAGCTTTGCGAATGGCAATGGCACGACAGTGACGTATAAAGACGGTGCGGTACGTGTGAATGCGAATGTGACAGACGTAG
>NZ_MUXY01000006.1:0-633 GCF_002015035.1 Haemophilus parahaemolyticus
ATAGCGTAACAACCAATGCAGACTCTGGTGACGGAGATAGCAATATTGCAGCGGGTAATAACGTAACCTTTATTGCAGGTAAAAACATTGCATTGCAAAAAGATGGCAACAAGTTTATCTATGCAACGAAAGACGATGTGACATTTAACAATGTGACAGCGAACAACACCACAACCACGAACTTAACCGTGAAAAACGGTGGTAACGTGGATATGGGTGGAAACCAAGTCCACAATGTAAGCACGGGTACAGCACCGACAGATGCGGTGAATGTGAAACAACTTTACGACACAGTGTCAGGAAATGTATCGACAGAGTCCGTGATTAAGAAAGCGGATGAAGACAACATTGCGGAAGTGACGGTTGCGGATAATAAACAGTCTGGTGATAAGAATGCGAAATATGAAGTGTCGGTATCAAAAGCGAAAATCAAAGCTTTAGCGAATGAAACCGTGAAAGTAAACACTTCAACGGCAGCGAATAACCCGATTACCGTAACACCGCACACTGAGAATGGTAACACGACTTACACCGTGAACTTTGATGGAGCGAAAGCGGCGGCAGAGATTCCATTAACGTACAAAGCGAACGATGGAGAAGCGAAAACGGTGACGTTATCAGAAGGCTTGAACT
>NZ_MUXY01000006.1:941-37572 GCF_002015035.1 Haemophilus parahaemolyticus
CGGTGAATGCGAAAGACACAAACACGCAAGCAAGCGTTAAAAACGGTTCAGGTATTACTGTAACGCCAAGCACAAATGCAAATGGAACAGCGAACTACACCGTAGCGGTGAACGTAGATGGTTCAACCATTACCGTAAATAATGACGGTAAACTTGTTGCGAATGTACCAGATACTTCGAAAGTGAGCTTGACCAATAATGCAGGTAAAGTGGGTGATGTGTCTGCAGAAGATGCGAATAAATTAGTCACAGGTGACAACCTTGCTAAGACAATCAATGCAACTTACTGGAAAGCGAGCCAAGGAACGCACGAAGAGACCACCTCGGAAGAAACAACAGGAGCTGTGTCATCAGAAATCAAACCAGGGGATGAGTTAACGTTCGTCTCAGGTAAGAATATGGCGTTGAAGAAAGACGGCAATAAGTTCGTTTATGCAACGAAAGATGATGTGACGTTCAATAACGTGACGACCAACAACTTAACCGTGAATGCAAAAGGCAATGTGGATATGGGAGGAAACCAAGTTCACAATGTAGCGAATGGTACGAAAGGTACAGATGCGGTTAACTTAGATCAGTTAAATGCAACGACAGCGATAGCGAATGCAGGTTGGGTAATTAAAGCAAATGGTACTAACGCAACAACGGTGAAACCAAATGCGACAGTATCGTTAAACAATACCGATGGCAACATCTTAATCACGAAGAACACGGCAAATAATAACGTGACCTTCAACTTCAACCCGAATGCAACCTTTGGTGTTGTAGGTAAAGACGGTAAAGATGGCGTTGATGGTTCTATCGGTGTGAACGGTAAAGATGGTGCGTCTGTTGTTATCAACGGTAAAGATGGTTCAATTGGCTTAACTGGACCGAAAGGTGCAGATGGCAAAGATGGTGTATCATTGACGTTGAAACCAGAGAAAGGCACAACAACCGTGAATGAGAAAGATGCGAACAAAGAGATTGAACGAATCAAATACACAGCAAACGGTACAACGCGTGAAGTAGCGACGTTAGATGATGGCTTGAAATTTGCAGGCGATGATAACGCGGTGATTAACCGTACTTTAGGTTCATTATTGAACATCACAGGCGGTGCAGAGAAAGCCACAGTTGCAGATAATATCCGTGTAACCAACGATGGCAAAAATGGTTTAAAAGTACAGTTATCAAATAACGTGACCTTCAATGCAAACGGCAGCGTGAAGGTTGGAGATACCACTGTGAACAACGGTGGCTTAACTATCACAGGCGGACCGAGCATTACGAAAGACGGTGGGGTGAACGCAGGCGATAAAGTGATCTCAAATGTTTCAACAGGCGTGAAAGATAACGATGCAGTGAATGTGAAACAGTTGAAAGATACCGTTGCGGATTCAGTATCAACCGAATCAGTAATTAAGAAAGCTGATGAGGACAACATTGCGGAAGTGACGGTTGCGGATAATAAACAGTCTGGTGATAAGAACGCGAAATATGAAGTGTCGGTATCAAAAGCGAAAATCAAAGCTTTAGCGAATGAAACCGTAAAAGTAAATACTTCAACGGCAGCGAATAACCCGATTACGGTAACCTCGCATACGGAGAACGGTAATACGACTTACTCGGTTAACTTCAATGGTGAAAATGCATCGAAAGTGATTCCATTAAGCTATAAAGCGAACGATGGAGAAGCGAAAACGGTGACGTTATCAGAAGGCTTGAACTTCAAGAATGGTACGCAGACAACTGCGGAAGTGGGCGATAATGGTGTTGTAAAATTCAACGTAAATACGACCGCTTTATCGAATGTAACTAATAACGGCAAGATCACTGTACCAGAGGGCAACGGTTTAGTGACAGCGAAAGAGGTTGCAGAGGCGATCAATGCGTCTTACTGGAAAGCAAATGCAGGCGGTAATGTTGATGGTGCAACAGTTGCGGATAACGTAACAACAGGCACAGAAGTGTTCTTCGCAGCAGGTAAAAACTTGAAAGTGAAACACAGTGCGAACAACTTTACGTTCTCAACAGCGGATGATGTATCGTTCAATAACGTGACGACTAACAACTTAACCGTGAAAAATGGTGGCAATGTGGATATGGGAGGAAACCAAGTTCACAATGTAGCGAACGGTACGAAAGGTACAGATGCGGTTAACTTAGACCAGTTAAATGCAACGACAGCGACAGCGAATGCAGGTTGGGTAATTAAAGCAAATGGTACTAACGCAACAACGGTGAAACCAAATGCGACAGTATCGTTAAACAATACCGATGGCAACATCTTAATCACGAAGAACACGGCAAATAATAACGTGACCTTCAACTTCAACCCGAATGCAACATTTGGTGTTGTAGGTAAAGACGGTAAAGATGGTGTTGATGGTTCTATCGGTGTGAACGGTAAAGATGGTGCGTCTGTTGTTATCAACGGTAAAGATGGTTCAATTGGCTTAACTGGACCGAAAGGTGCAGATGGTAAAGACGGTGTATCAGTCACGTTGAAACCAGAGAAAGGTACAACGACAGTTAATGCGAAAGATGACGGTAAAGAAATCGAACGTATTAAGTACACAGCAAACGGCACAACCCGTGAAGTGGCGACTTTAGATGATGGCTTGAAGTTCAAAGGCGATTCTAAACAAGTGATCAACCGTACTTTAGGTTCACAAATGAACATTACAGGCGGTGCGGACGAAACGACATTAACCGATAACAATATTGGTGTGGTTTATGACAAAGCGACTGATGGCTTGAAAGTGAAACTTGCTAAAGATGTGAATTTAACATCTAATGGTAGTGTAACAATCGGCAATACAACGTTAAATAACAACGGCTTTACGATTACCAATAAAGCAGATCCAAGCAAAACGGTAAGTGTGACGGATAAAGGCTTGAACAACGGAGGCAACACAATTATTAACGTTGCTCCAGGTGTTAATGGTACTGATGCGGTTAACTTAGACCAGTTGAATACAACAACTGCAATTGCAAATGCAGGTTGGGTAATTAAAGCAAATGGTACTAACGCAACAACAGTGAAACCAAATGCGACAGTTTCATTGAACAATACGGATGGCAACATTCTAATCACGAAGAACACGGCAAATAACGACGTGACCTTTAACTTGAACCCGAACACAACCTTTGGTGTGAAAGGTAAAGATGGCGTTGATGGTTCTATCGGTGTGAACGGTAAAGATGGTTCGTCAGTTGTAATCAATGGTAAAGATGGTTCAATCGGCTTAAATGGTAAAGACGGTAAAAACGGCTTAAGCATTAAAGGTGATCAAGGCCCTGCTGGCGTTGATGGCAAAGATGGTGAAACCAAAACACGTATTGTTTATGAATATGCAGATCCAAAAGATCCAAATAAAACAATTCGTGAGAATGTAGCAACATTGAATGATGGTTTACGTTTTACTGGTAATAATGGTGTAGAAAATGCACATAGATTGAATACCTTAGTGACTATTGTTGGTGAAGGTGTGGATAAAGCAGCATCTGCAAACTTTACTTCAGCTAGCGGTAACATCAATGTGAAAGCAGATGGCAAAGGAACTTTAGAAGTCCAATTAGCAAAAAATCTGAAAAATATTGAGACTATCAACAACGGTAATAGCACAATTACCTTAAACAAAGACGGTGGCACAACCATTTCAGGTGGTGATGTAAGCGTTGATGGTAATAAAGTGACCAACGTGAAAGATGGTGATGTAAGTGCTAACAGTAAAGATGCTGTAAACGGAAGCCAGTTATATCACGTGATGACAAATGCAACAGCAGGTTGGAACTTAAGTGTTAATAACGGTAAAGACAAAGGCAATGTGAAGCCAGGTGCTCAAGTTGATTTAAACAACACTGATGGCAATATCATCATTAGCAAAACTGCGAATAACGTGACCTTTAACTTCAACCCGAATGCGACATTTGGCGTGAAAGGTAAAGATGGTAAAGACGGCATTGATGGTTCTATCGGTGTGAATGGTAAAGATGGTGCATCAGTTGTAATCAACGGTAAAGATGGCTCAATTGGCTTAACTGGACCGAAAGGTGCGGACGGTAAAGATGGGGCGAGTGCGAACATGAGTGTTCAAAAAGGCACAACGACTGTGAATACCGACCGTGATGGTGGTAAAGAGGTTACTCGTATTGTTTATACCGACAAAGATAAAGATGGTAAAGATATTAAACGTGAAGTGGCGACTTTAGATGATGGCTTGAAATTCAAAGGCGACTCTGAGCAAGTGATCAACCGTACGTTAGGCTCTCAAATGAACATCACCGGTGGCGCTGATTCAACTAAACTCACAGATAACAATATCGGTGTAGTTTATGATGAAGCAACTAACGGCTTGAAAGTAAAACTCTCTAAAGATGTGGACTTAGGTAAAGATGGCTCAATTACGATTGGTGGTACTCAAGTCACCAACAATGGTTTAACCATTAAAAATGGTCCAAGCGTAACTGAGAAAGGTGTGGATGCTGGTAATAAGAAAGTGACTAATGTGGCTGATGGCGACATTAACGAAACTAGCAAAGATGCAGTGAACGGTAGCCAGTTATATCAAGCGGTGAATAACATTAACAAAAATGTAAATGCTGCGAAGACAGAGCTTGAAGAAGGAGATAATGTGACAATTACCTCTCGTGTGGGTAATAATGGTCAGACTATCTACAAAGTAAGCTCAACGGATAACTCTGCTCATGTTCAAGGTGGTTCTGATGCAGTATCTGTTACTAAAGCAGAAACAACACGTAAAGATGGCTCAACGACAGTGACGGATTACACCGTAGATCTTTCAAGCAAAACGAAAGATGATATTAAGAAAGGTGTTGATGCACACGATACTGTAACCAATAAAGGTTTAACCTTTAATGCGGATAAAGGTACAACGGGTGCGAAGAAACTGGGTAGCCAAGTGGCTGTAAACGGAGATAACAAAAATATCGAAACAGTGGCTGACACAAATGGTGTGAAAGTGAAACTGAAAGATGATATTAATGTGAACTCTGTGACAGCAAATACTTTCAAAGCTGGTGATACCATTGTGAATACGAAAGGTGTTCAAGTGGCAGCGAAAGATGACCGCGGTAATAATACTAATGTGGTGATCAATGAGAAAGGTATTAACGCAGGTAATACTCGTATTCAAAATGTTGCTGCTGGTCGAGCAGATACGGATGCTGTTAATGTTAGCCAATTAAAAGGTGCTGTAACACAAATTGGTAACCACATTAACAAGATGGATAAAAACTTACGTGCAGGTGTTGCAGGTGCAATGGCAGCAGGTGGTTTATATCATGCGACCTTACCTGGTAAATCAATGGTTGCTGCGGGTGCAGGTACTTATAAAGGCGAAAGTGCTGTTGCGGTAGGTTACTCTCGCTTGTCAGACAACGGTAAAGTGGGTATTAAATTCTCTGTGAATACGAATACTCGTGGTGATGCTGGTGCTGCAGCAAGTGTAGGTTACCAATGGTAATGTAGCTTGAGTTAGTTAAGAGAAAGGCTGAATCCTTCGGGGTTCAGCCTTTTTGTTGGTTTTGATATGAAGGTTTGAATGTGAAGTACCGGTAAAATTTTCTTAAAATCTTACCGCTTGTAGGTATAATACAAGCGGTATTTTTTAGGGAAATTTGTTAATGTTACTTCTTACGCTTTATATCATCGGGATTACCGCAGAATCTATTACTGGTGCACTTGCCGCAGGGCGGGAGAAAATGGATATGTTTGGGATGATTATTATCTCATCGGTGACCGCAATTGGTGGTGGTTCTATTCGAGACATGTTACTTGGGCATTATCCGCTTGGTTGGGTAAAGTATCCTGAATATCTCGTGATTGTAGTTGCCGCTTCTATTTTTACGATGTTTATTGCACGATTTCTAGGTTATTTTCGTACGATTTTCTTGGTATTGGACGCACTCGGGTTAATTGTTTTTTCTATCATTGGGGCACAAGTTGCTTTAGATATGGGGCATGGTTTTGTGATTGCTTCAGCTGCGGCAGTGATTACAGGGGCTTTTGGCGGTGTGTTACGCGATTTGCTTTGCAACCGTATTCCACTTGTTTTCCGCAAAGAACTCTATGCCAGTATCTCTTTCCTCTCTTGCTGTATTTACGTTGGATTACAAGAACTTGGCTTTAATCACAATATTGTGGTCATTTCAACACTTGTATTGGGTTTTGGATTACGTCTGCTTGCTATTCGCTTTAAGCTAGGTTTGCCAATTTTTGAGTTTGATGAAGCACAATATTTAGGCAAAGGCGATTTGGTGGATAGATTGGCGAAGCGGAAGAAGTAAAGGAGAAGAAAAATGAGCGAAATACTTAATTGCTCTTGGGATAGCTTTTTCCTTTGCGAAAAAACTGTAAGTGATGATTTTACGGAAGAAAGAGAAATAGCATTTCAGCCAGAACGTGAGGAACTCTAATGTTCAAATATGCTCTCCGTCTTTATTACTGCCAAATCTCCCCTACCCCTCTTTGCTAAAGAGGGGCAAGATCTTAGCTAAATAAAATTTTAGAGCTCATACTTCGACATATTGATAAGCCAGATAATCTCACTTATACAAAGAAAAATCCCCCTCTTTAGCAAAGAGGGGTAGGGGAGATTTGGCAGAAGAGAAAACGGAGAAATTAGCGTTTAACATTCCCAATCAATGCACAAACCCCGCATCGACATTCGCATCGGGGTTGTGTTTGTTATAGTTTTCTTCTTTGATTTTGCCTGTGTAAATCTCTTTATTCGGCTCACCTTCAACAATAATATTCCCTTTTGCCCCTTTTTCAGCTCGGAAAATACTGTGATCAACAAAGGTATATTTCCCTGGCACATTCATTTGCATTTCGACCATTGTCGTGCCTCCTGATGGAATCAGCGTGGTTTGCACGTGATGATTTTGTAGCGTGCCACCTTCGACATAAACCGTATCAAAGGTACGTCCGATTAAATGAAACGAAGAAATTTTATTCGGACCAGCGTTACCAACGAAAAATCGCACTTTGTCGCCCACTTTCGCTTTGAGAGCATTTTCATCAGTTAAAGCCCCCACTTTGCCGTTAAACACCACATAATCTGGCAATTCATATTCCGCTTTTGCCATATCAAACACTTTTAACTCTGGGTTTGCTCCGTCCTTAACGTAAAATTCGTTCTGCATAATGTAGAATTCTTTGTCCACTTTTGACAGCCCTTCTTTCGGTTCAACCAACATCAAGCCGAACATTCCCTTGCCGATGTGAATCCCAACGGGCATTGTGCCGCAATGGTAGAGATAAAGCCCTGGTGCAGTTGCTCGAAAGGCAAAAGTGGTGCTTTTACCTGGTGCGGTTTGGCTGGCAAGTGCACCGCCTTCGGGAGCCGCTGCAGAATGGAAATCAAGCGAATGTGGCATTTTGCCATTCACCGGGTTAGAAAGCTGAACTTCCACCATATCGCCCTCACGCACGCGGATAAATGGGGCGGGCGTTGTGCCGTTGAACGTCCAATATTTGAACTTCACACCGCTCTCAATTTCCATCACCTTTTCCAATGCTTCAAGTTTAACTACTACTTTTGCAGGCGTGGTGCGTTCAATCGGCTTCGGCACATTTGGGGCAAATGTGAGTTCTGCTTCAACGGTTGGTAATTGTGCCATTGGTACAACGGATTCGTTTACATTTTTCAGTTGATTTTCAACTGCTTGCACGCTATTTACTGCCATTATTGAGCCGAGCATTACTGCCAACATCGTCTTTTTCATCACATAATCCTTTCTATCTTCACTGGGTGATTTGCATTATAATAAGGCGAGAAAATAAGCGGTAGGATTTTAATCAATAATTGCAAAGCTGAACCGATTTAGCTAAGATTCTTACCAGATTTTTTAACTTTAAGAGAACAAATTATGAGCAAAATTTGGGTAACAGGCGATGCAGTTGTGGATTTAATTCCAGACGGTGAAAATCATTATTTAAAGTGTGCAGGCGGTGCACCAGCAAACGTGGCAGTAGGTGTAGCACGTTTAGGCTGTGAAGCGGGCTTTATTGGTCGCGTGGGGTTAGATCCGCTTGGCAAATTTATGCAAGAAACCTTGAATTCAGAAAAGGTTTGCACCAACCATATGATTTTAGACCCTACCCAGCGAACCTCAACAGTGATTGTCGGGTTGGACAACGGCGAGCGAAGTTTCACTTTTATGGTGAATCCAAGTGCTGACCAATTCTTAGAAGTGGGCGATTTACCAAATTTCCAAACAGGCGATTTTTTACACTGCTGTTCAATTGCGTTAATCAACGATCCATCTCGCTCAACCACCATTGAGGCGATTCGCCGTGTTAAACAAGCGGGCGGATTTTTCTCGTTCGATCCAAACTTACGCGATTCGCTTTGGGCGAGCCTTGAAGAGATGAAAACTGTGGTGAATGATGTGGTAGCAATGGCGGATATTTTAAAATTCTCTGAAGAAGAATTGACGCTTTTAACCAACACTACCACGCTTGAAGAAGCGGTGAAAGTCATCACTGCACAATATCCAGAGAAACTTATCATCATCACGTTGGGTAAAGATGGTGCAATTTACCACTTTCACGGCAAGAGCCAAATTGTCGCAGGCAAAGCATTAAAACCAGTTGATACCACAGGCGCAGGCGATGCGTTCGTGAGCGGTTTATTAGCAGGGCTTTCTGAAGTGGCAGATTGGAAAGATGAAGCAACGTTAGTGAATGTGATCCGCAAAGCCAATGCTTCTGGGGCATTAGCGACCACCGCAAAAGGTGCGATGGCAGCACTGCCGAATAAAGCACAGTTGGAAGCGTTTTTAGCGGCATAATTTATAGGGTGTGTGAGTTTTTGTAACTCACGCACCATTTTTTACCGCTTGAGTACCTTCATTCACACACCCTACCAAATAATCCATTTTCGAGAAAAATCCTATGCACATTTTCAACAACGGTAAATATAAAAGTATGCACGCACAAGCCGAAGGCGAACTTAATGCAATTCGTGAAACCGTGCTTTCAGACCACGATTTCTATCCAACTTACCACCTTGCACCCAAAACAGGCTTGTTCAATGATCCTAATGGCTTAATTTTTGATGGTGAGAAATACCACATTTTTGCCCAATGGTTTCCTTATGATGCGATGCACGGAATGAAACATTGGGAGCATTTCATCACCTGTGATTTCCAAACTTTTGAAAAAGGCGATTTACTTATTCCAGACGAATTGTTCGAATCGCACGGTTGCTATTCGGGCGGGGCGATTTTATGGGAAGATCAGATTGTGGCGTTCTACACGGGCAATACTCGTCGTCCGTCTGATAATCAACGCGTACCGCACCAAAACATTGCGATTTTCGACAAAACGGGCAAATTATTAGAAAAACGCTGCATTATCGACCAAGTCCCAGCAGGCTACACCGAACACGTTCGCGATCCAAAACCGTTCGTAACCCAAGAGGGTAAAATCCGCTTCGTATTGGGTGCACAGCGTGAAAACCTTACTGGCACTTGCTTAGTCTATGAAATGGACGATTTAAACAGCACGCCACGCTTGTTGGGCGAGTTAGCGGTGCAAGATTTCGATAACAGCCACGTTTTTATGTGGGAGTGTCCAGACTTGTTCCAGCTTGGCGGAAAAGACGTTTTCATTTGGTCACCGCAAGGTAAATTGCGTGAAGCGACGCAGTTCCAAAACAACTACCACGCCACTTACGCATTAGGCAAATTAGACGGCAACGTTTTAAATGCAGAACACATGGAAGAACTTGATTACGGCTTTGATTTCTATGCACCGCAAACGGTGCAAAATTCTGACCGCATCCTGTTCGGCTGGATTGGCTTGCCAGATTTGACTTACCCAACTGATAAATACAAATGGCATTCGACCCTTACTATGCCACGTCAAATTTCGGTGGAAAACAGTATAATTAAACAGCGCCCTATTGTGAAAACAGGCGAGTTGCAAGCGGTCGAATTACAAGGCGAAATTGCAAATTTAGATACCTGTTATTTGCAAATCAACGTGGAAAATCAACCGCTTGAATTGACTTTCTTTGGTAAATTGAAATTCAGCTATCAAAATGGTATGGTAACGCTCGATCGTAGTGCAACCGAGCAGACAGATTTGATGAAACAGTTTGACGGCGTTCGCCACGTAAAAGTAGAAAAATTAGACAAGATTGAGATTTTCTTTGACCGTTCAATTGTCGAGATTTTCCTCAATAATGGCGAAAAAGTGATGACTTCCCGCTTCTTTATCACAAATCGTGAAAATGTCGTGGCAAGCTCACGTCCTGTTTCGGCACAGGTTGCACAAGTACATGCACTTACATTTTAATGGATTAAAAAGGTTACATCGTGAAAACTGAGCAACAAAAACGGCTAACGCTTAACGACATTGCCCGCCTTGCGGGGGTGTCTAAAACTACCGCAAGTATTATTTTAAATAACCGCGGAGATGATTTTCGCATTAAAGCGGAAACCCGCCAGAAAGTACAGGCAGTTGCTCAGAAGTATGGTTATCGTGCCAATGCTTATGCTAAAGCGTTGCAGGCACGTAAAACCAATGTGATTGGCTTGGTTATTCCTGATCTGACTAACTATGGCTTTGCTCAAACAACAAAAACATTGGAGCGGCTTTGTCGTGAAAATGGGCTTTATTTAGTGATTGCTTGCTCAGATGATAACCCAGCCCAAGAAAAAGTGGCGATTGAGCGATTGCTCGATCGTCAAGTCGATCTGTTAATTACCGCCCCAACGCATAAAATTGCTGATTATTATCAAGATATTCTGCAGCATACTCCACTGCTTTTGCTAGACCGTTATATTCCCCATTCTGGCATTTCCTCGATTACCAGTAACGATATTCCAAGCGTAATAATGTTGGTGGAAAATATTGTGCGGGCGTATCAACTTGATGAATTTTTCTACTTTGGCGGGCAACTCTCGCTTACACCAAGTGAAAATCGCTTGAAAGGCTTTCGCGAAGGTTTGGCACAATCGCATCTAACCGAACAAAGCGGTTGGATTTTGCATAAAAATTACCAACCTGAATCGGGCTATCAAATGTTGGCGGAAACGGTGGAAAATCTTGGGCGTTTACCCAAGGCGATTTTTACCGCTTCTTACACTCTGCTGGAAGGCGTGATGCGTTATTTAACCGAACATAAATGTATGGATAAGCTAATGAGCCAAGAGCTGCATTTAGCGACTTTTGACGATCATTATCTGCTAAATGCATTGCCGTTTCATATCCATTCGATTAAGCAAGATCACGATCGTATTGCTCAGCAAACCTTTAAGATATTAAAAGAGAAATTAAACCATCAAGAGAGCCAAAGTGTACAAGTGGATTGTGAGATTATTTGGCGTAGGTAATTCGATTTAAAAAAAGGAAATTCTATGGCACATTTTTACGAATATTTAGAATTTAGTAGTGATGAAGATCGCGAAAACCAATTAGATGTTTATGTTGGCATTGAGCTTTCGCCTGAAACTGAGGCTAAAATTAAAGCGATGAATGTTTCAGGTAATTGGCTAGTAATGGCAGAACCTTACTGCCCTGATTGTGTGGAAGTGGTAGCATATTTCCAACGTATTACTAAGCTCAACCCAAACATTAACGTGAAATACGTTTCACGCAAAGACAACAAAGAACGCAAACATTTCGACAGCGATGAACAACAACAAGCGGTGATTGCGGCACAAAAAATTCCAAGTATTTTTGATATTCGAAACGGCAAAACAGAGCTGGTTTTAAATGAATTTCCAGCATTCTTAAAAGCCAAAATGGAAGCAAATCCAGAACAATTTGATGAGCTAAAAGTGGATTTCCGAATGGGTAAATTCGGTAAAGAAGTAGAAGCGGAATTAGTTGAGATTTTGACAAAGTAAATGACTTTTTCTACCTAAAAATATTGCCCCAACTATGTTTCTCTAGAAAACACAGTTGGGGCGAGATAATCAGGTTAATTGTTTGATTATACAGCTATATATTACTGCATTTTTTCTTCAATCAGTTTTACCATCATCTTTATATGATCGCCTGTCGCATTAAGGGCTGGAATATAGCGGTAGCTTTCCCCGCCTGCATTGATGAAGTTTTCTTTATTCTCTTCGGCAATTTCTTCAAGCGTTTCCAAGCAATCGACTGAGAAGCCCGTACAAATTACTGCCACTTTTTTAACGCCTTGACTTGGAAAGCTTTCAAGCGTTTCATCAGTGTAAGGTTGCAACCACTCTTCATCACCAAAACGAGATTGGAAAGTCAGTTTCCATTGTTCAGATTTTAGGTTTAATTTTTGGGCAACCAATTCTGCGGTTTGTTGGCAGTGTTGCGGGTAGAAATCGCCTTCATCTGCGTAGCGTTTTGGAATGCCGTGGAAAGAGAAAAGCAGTAATTCATCGGGCTCAAGCGTAATGCTGTTCGCTAAGGCTTCTATATAAAGTGGGTCGTTGTGGTAGCTGTGAATAAACTCAAATGGTACAACACGGCGATGTTGTTTTAGGCTCTCTGCAAAGGCGTCCAATACAGAGGCGGTTGTGGTGCTGCTATATTGTGGGTAGAGCGGTAATACGATGATTTTTTCGACCGCTTGTTTAGTCAAGTTTTCGACCGCTTGTGCCATACTTGGGTTGCCGTAGCTCATTCCGAGCTCCACAACGACATTTTTGCCTTTCGCATTGAAATAATTTTGCAGGGCTTTTTGTTGTTTGCGTGAAATAGCAAGCAGCGGTGAGCCTTCAGCCGTCCAGATTGCTTGATAAAGTTTTGCCACTTTTGGTGATCTTTTTGGTAACACGAAGCAATTTAAGATCGTTTGCCATTTGAATTTAGGAAGGTCGATCACACGCGGATCGCTTAAGAATTGTTTTAAGTAACGTTTTACATCGGAAGTGGTGGGGGCATCTGGTGTACCAAGGTTTGCAAGTAATACACCGATTTTTTTATTTTCCATATTTTTCTCTTCTTTTTTCGTTATGAGCAAATGAAGTGTAGTTTGCTTGAATTTGTAGGGAATGACAAATAAAATTTGTGCAGATTTTAACATTTAACCGTGGTTTTTGCCTTGCCTTTTTGTTTGTTTACCGTTAAAATGGCGACCTCTTTTTATAGTCTTGAATTGGCATTTTGCCAATAACTTTTTATTAGGTAGATAAATAATGAAACGTACATTCCAACCTTCTGTATTAAAACGTGCTCGTACACACGGTTTCCGTGCTCGTATGGCTACTAAAAATGGTCGTCAAGTTTTAGCACGTCGTCGTGCTAAAGGTCGCAAATCTTTATCTGCATAATTTGCAGTTAGAGCAGCTAATCACCCACAATTGTGAAAGTGAAGACGCTAACTTTTTCTCGGGAGCTACGTTTATTAGCTCCCGTTCAATTTAAAGCTGTATTTGAAAATCCTTTTCGAGCCAGCACTCCTCAAATGACGCTTCTGGCTCGTTTAAATACGGCAGAAAATCCCCGTCTAGGCTTAACCGTTGCTAAAAAACATCTCAAACGTGCTCATGATCGCAATCGTATTAAACGCATTGTACGAGAATCTTTTCGCTTAAAACAGCACGAACTACCAAATATGGATTTTGTTTTTGTAGCGAAAGGAGGGATTGGCAAGTTGGATAATGCCACGCTTTTTGAAACGTTGGAAAAATTATGGGCAAGACATATCCGCCTGAGCAAAAATCCACAATCTCAAACCAAACAACAGGCAAAGCCACAAGAGAACTCAACGAAAGAAGAGAACAAATCAGCCTAGCATCTAAAATCTTGCTACTGCCGATTTATTTCTATCGTTATTTTATTAGCCCTTTAATTGGTCCCCGATGCCGATTTTATCCAAGCTGTTCCACTTATGCTGTTGAAGCAATTAAAATTCACGGAGCAATCAAAGGGGGATATTTAGCCTTCAAACGTATTTTGCGTTGTAATCCATTAAGTGAAGGCGGAGAAGATCCTGTGCCAGTAAAAGCGAGTTGTAAAAAATGTGAAAAAAATCATTAATTTTTTGAAACTTGGTGAACTTTCTTTTTTCCAATGAGTCTATTATTATGACCACTATTTATAGTCGTTATAAAGTTTTATTCATTATGTAGACCTCTCAAAATAGCTAGCAAACGAATTGCTAGCTATTTTTTTATCTTTATTTTCCAAAGATTTTGTGTCCCACCGCTGCCATCATTGCACCAAGCACGACTACAATTGCCCCCACATAACTTATCCAGTTCATCTCTAGGCGGGAAAAAGTTTCTGGAAAAATCATATGCCCTAAAATCGAAAACAGCATCGTGAAAATCGGAATCATCGTGGTAACTACGCTGACTTTCGAGGTGTCCCACAAACTCAATGCCTCCCCATAAGAGCCGTAGGCAATCAACGTGTTCAAACAACAATAGATAAAACAACCCCATACAAAAGGCGTGCTGATCTCGCCAATTTGGGTTGGGCTGGCAAATGGGCTAAACGCAATGCCACAGCTGAGGTAAATCATCATTAAGATTTGCTGCGAATTAAACTGCTTTAGCAATAACTTTTGGGCAATGCCATAACAGACCCAAATCAAGCTGCCTGCTGTACTTAAAATCAAGCCAAGTGCATAAGCATTAAGTTGAAGAAGTTCGCCGAATTTGTCGTTAAAAAATGCGATTAAGCCTATAATAAGCAGTAAAAAGCCGACTTTTTGCGAAAGATTAAACGGTTCTTTAAACAAAACAACGCCTAAGAAAATCATCAAGAAAGGCGAAAATTGCCATAAAACTTGAGTTGTTGTGGGAGAAATATAATATAATCCTTCTGCGACTAAAAAGAAATTGCCTGATAAACCAAGTGTGCCGAGCAACATTAAACAGAAATGTTTAGCATTACAAACGGTCAACTTTGGCAATTTTTTTGCAAAACCAAGCACAAGAAACAACCCAATGCCTGCCACCCAAAATCTTGCCCAAACAAGGGTTTGAGCATCAAGCGAAACCAATACTTGTTGTGCAGCAATCGGCAGCGTACCCCACATCATCGTGGCAAGTAGTGCCAAACAAAAACCTAAGCCTGCATTTTTCTTCATTTTTTTACTCTTCTTCTATGTAATAATTTATGTCCTACGGCAGAGAATAACGCCCCAAAAACTACTAAACAAGCCCCTAAAACGGTTAACAAGGAGAGATCTGGCGGTGTAAAACTTTCGGGTTTCCAGAAATACGCCATTTCTGAAAAAATCATCGTAGCAATCGGGATTAACGGCATCATAATGCTCACTTTTGAAACATCCCAGCGGTTAAGTGCCTCAGCATAAGAGCCGTAGGCGATGATAGTATTTAAGCAGCAATAAACTAAACAGATTGCAGTAAATGGGCTTAAATTGACCGCTTGTGAGAAATCAGCGA
The DNA here is from genome assembly GCF_002015035.1 of Haemophilus parahaemolyticus. GTDB lineage: Bacteria > Pseudomonadota > Gammaproteobacteria > Enterobacterales > Pasteurellaceae > Haemophilus_A > Haemophilus_A parahaemolyticus. Next base: position 16,299 of record NZ_MUXY01000006.1, read on the forward strand.
GTGGCGTGAACACAAGACTACAACCGATATAAATCATAAACAGGATTTGTACCGAATTGAAGCGTTCTAATAAGATTCTCTGTGAAAGCCCGTAGCCTATCCAGATAAAGCTGGCTAATGCCCCGCATAAGATTCCGAATGCGTAGCCGTTCATTTGCGAAAAATCTGCCAAGCGATTATGGAAGAAGAGGATTAAGCCGATAATTACGACGATAAATCCTAGTTTTTGATTTAATCGGATGGTTTCTTTGAACAAAAATGCACCGCACAAAATCATGGCAAAGGAAGAAAGGGGGCTGATAACTTGGCTTGCGGTGGCTGGAATATAGCGTAATGCCACGTTAAATAAGAAAAAATTGCCTGAAAGCCCTAAGATCCCAATGATTAAAAGAGTTAGATCTTTGCGTGTTAAAGCAGTCACCTTTGGCAATTTTTTTGCAAAGAAGAGCATAAAAAATACGCCAATCATCGCAACAATAAAACGAAACCAAACGATAGTTTGGGCGTTCATCTCTTTTAAGATAGGCTGTAGAGCTATTGGCAGCGTTCCCCACATCAATACTGCAAGGAGAGCAAAGAGGAAACCTGCGAGGGGTTGTTGTTTTTGCATAGGATTATTATAGATTTTAGGTATAAAAAAACCTCACATTTGTGAGGTTTTCTTGAAATTTTGCTTTACATTACTCAGCAATGATACTTACGTATTGACGGTTTTTGTCGCCTTTTCTTTCAAATTTAACTTTACCATCTGCAGTTGCGAATAAAGTGTGGTCTTTACCCATACCTACGTTTGTACCTGCGTGGAATTTAGTACCACGTTGACGAACAATGATGCTACCTGCTAAAACAGACTCGCCACCGAAACGTTTAACACCAAGGCGTTTAGCTTCAGAATCACGACCGTTACGAGTTGAACCACCAGCTTTTTTAGTTGCCATCTACTTGATCTCCTCTGAAATTATGCTTGAATCCCAGTGATTTTCACTTCTGTGAACCACTGACGATGACCTTGTTGTTTACGGCTGTGTTTACGACGACGGAATTTAACGATTTTAACTTTCTCGCCACGACCGTGTGCTACTACTTCAGCCACTACTTTTGAACCAGCTACTACTGGTGTACCAATTTTAACATCTTCGCCATTAACGACCATTAACACTGAGTTGAATTCAACTTTCTCACCAGTTGCAATTTCAAGTTTTTCTAAACGAACCACTTGGCCTTCGCTCACTCGGTGTTGTTTGCCGCCACTTTGGAAAACTGCGTACATATTTACTCCGCTAATTTGTGCCTTTTACGCTCTGCGAGAGACACTTTTAAATTCATATAAAATAGGGTTGCAATTCTACGCAAAAAGAAAACAAAGAGCAAGAACGAATTTTAGAAAATTTGAAAAAATCTTGTTTCCCGTATTAGCCAATTTCTTGTTAAAACCGCTTTTTTAACGATTGCTTTATTCGATTTCTAACAAAATTTTGCAGCTAATAGAAAGTGCGGTAAAATCAATCTAATTTTTGGCTTTTAGATAAGAAAAGATGACTCAAAAACTTACCCTCGATCAAATTCAAGCTTTGGCAGCTGATGATATGCAATTGGTAAATGCTGAAATTTTAGCTCAACTGAACTCGGAAGTGCCGCTAATTAATCAGCTCGGCTTTTACATTATTAGTGGTGGTGGCAAACGCATTCGCCCGTTAATTACCGTGCTTGCCGCACGTGCGTTAGGCTACCAAGGTAGCAAGCAAATTACGACTGCCGCATTTATTGAATTTGTGCATACTGCCACCCTTTTACACGATGATGTTGTGGATGAGTCCGATATGCGTCGCGGTCGTGAAACCGCCAATGCTGCTTTCGGTAATGCGGCAAGTGTGCTGGTTGGCGACTACATTTATACCCGTTCTTTCCAGATGATGACCTCGGTGGATTCGCTTGAAGTGCTTAAAGTAATGTCGGCAGCCACAAACGCATTAGCAGAAGGCGAAGTGCAACAATTGATGAACGTCAATGACCCAAACACGACCGAAGAGAGCTATATGCGTGTGATTTACAATAAAACCGCCCGCTTGTTTGAAGCTGCAACGCAATGTGTGGCGATCATAGCCAATGCAGGTGAAGAAATTGAAACCGCACTCAAAAATTATGGCTGCTACTTAGGCACAGCATTCCAGTTAGTGGATGATATTCTTGACTATTCTGCCAATGCTCAAGCTCTCGGCAAAAACGTGGGTGACGATTATGTGGAAGGTAAACCAACGATGCCACTTCTGCACGCAATGCATCACGGCAATGAAGCACAAGTTAACTTGATCCGCCAAGCGATTGAAAATGGCGGGAATCGTGAAGATATTGATCAAGTGCTCTCTATTATGGCTGAGCATAAATCGCTCGATTATACGATGGAAAAAGCTAAATCTGAAGCTCAAAAAGCAGTAGATGCGTTAGCGGTATTACCTGAAAGCGAATATAAACAAGCGTTGATTTCATTGGCTTGGTTGTCTGTAGATCGGGATTATTAATAAAATAATAAGAAGAAAAAAATGACAGAACAAACATTCCAGCCTCAAGAACACAAAGAGGCGTTACAACAAAAACGTAAACTTACCCGCAAAGGCAAAGATCCAAACGCCCCTTTTGTGCGTCCAAAATTGGAATTACCAAACGGACATAATAAACTTCTGCTTCACTCTTGCTGTGCACCTTGTTCGGGCGAAGTGATGGAAGCGATCCTTGCCTCTGGAATCGAATTTACGATCTATTTTTATAACCCAAACATCCATCCGCTTAAAGAATATATGATCCGCAAAGAGGAAAATATTCGCTTTGCCGAAAAACATAACATTCCTTTTATTGATGTGGATGATGACTATGAAAACGACCGCAAAGAGTGGTTCAGAAAAGCGGAAGGGATGGAATGGGAACCCGAACGAGGCATTCGCTGCACAATGTGCTTTGATATGCGTTTTGAAAAAGCGGCACAATATGCTCACGAGAACGGTTTTCCAGTATTTACCAGCTGTTTAGGCATCTCACGTTGGAAAGATATGAACCAAATCAACGATTGCGGGCACCGTGCTGCCTCACATTATGATGATGTGGTTTATTGGGATTATAACTGGCGTAAAGGTGGTGGCTCGCAACGTATGATTGAAATCAGCAAACGCGAACGTTTCTATCAACAAGAGTATTGTGGCTGCGTTTATTCTTTACGTGACTCTAACAAATGGCGTTTAGAAACAGGCCGAAACCGTATTGAAATCGGCAAACTTTACTACTCACCTGATTAAATCTGCTCCGATGAGTCAAATTTCTCAAAACTGATACACTATTTCTATTTTCAAGCGGTTGAATTTCGCAAAACTTTTGCCAAATCTCACCGCTTCCATTTTACAAGAGGAACAACAATGTCTAATTTTGCAATGGTATTCCCAGGTCAAGGCTCACAAGCGGTTGGAATGCTTGCTGATCTTGCACCACAATATCCAATCGTGGAAGAAACCTTCAAACAAGCAAGCGACATGCTTGGCTATGATTTGTGGGATTTAGTTCAAAACGGCACAGCCGAAGATCTTGGTCAAACGCAACGTACACAACCTGCGTTATTAGCTTCTTCTGTAGCACTTTTCCGCATTTGGCAGCAAAAATTCCCTGAAGCAAAACCGTCTGTGATGGCGGGTCATAGCTTGGGCGAATACTCAGCGTTAGTCTGTGCAGGTGTGTTAGATTTCCAAGATGCAATCAAATTAGTTGAACTACGTGGCAACGCAATGCAACAAGCCGTGCCAGCAGGCACTGGTGCAATGTTTGCGATTATCGGCTTAGAGAATGAAGCAATCATCAAAGCGTGTGAACAAGCGGCTAGCGAAACAGGTGAGATTGTTTCAGCAGTGAACTTCAATTCGCCTGGTCAAGTGGTGATTGCTGGTACGAAAACTGCCGCAACGCGTGCAGGCGAATTATGTAAAGAAGCAGGGGCAAAACGTGCATTGCCATTAGCAGTGAGCGTGCCTTCGCACTGTGCGTTAATGAAACCAGCGGCAGACAAATTAGCAGAAGCATTGCAAAACATCACGCTAAATCAACCGCTTGTGCCTGTTATCAACAACGTTGATGTGGCAACGGAAACTGATGCAGAGAAAATCCGCGATGCGTTAGTCCGCCAGCTTTACAGTCCAGTACGCTGGACAGAAACCGTTGAAAAAATGGCAAAAGATGGTGTAACCACTTTATACGAAATCGGTCCAGGTAAAGTATTAACAGGCTTAACCAGCCGTATCGTTAAAGAGCTTTCAGCAAAAGCGGTGAATGATGTAGCGTCGTTTGAGGCTGTAGAAGCATAATTGTAGGGTGGGTTTTAGCCCACTATTGAAAATTTAGAACTATTTTGGTGGGCTGAAGCCCAGCCTACGAATAAAGGAAAACACAATGCAAGGCAAAATAGCATTAGTCACAGGGGCAACCCGTGGAATTGGGCGAGCAATCGCAGAAGAACTAAGTGTAAAAGGTGCATTCGTAATCGGCACAGCAACTTCAGAAAAAGGCGCGGAAGCTATTTCAGCTTACTTAGGTGAGAAAGGCAAAGGCTTAGTATTAAACGTAACTGAGCCAGAATCTATTGATGCCGTACTTGCACAAATCAAAGCAGAAGTAGGCGACATCGACATTCTGGTAAACAACGCAGGCATCACCCGCGACGGTTTGTTAATGCGTATGAAAGATCAAGATTGGTTCGATATCATCCAAACCAACCTCACTTCGGTTTACCGCCTATCAAAAGCGGTACTTCGCCCAATGATGAAAAAAGGTGGCCGCATTATCACTATCGGCTCGGTAGTTGGCTCAATGGGTAACCCCGGTCAAACCAACTATTGTGCAGCGAAGGCAGGCTTAGTCGGCTTCTCAAAATCGTTGGCGAAAGAAGTGGCATCACGTGGCATTACCGTGAACGTGGTGGCTCCAGGTTTTATCGCAACTGATATGACAGATGAGCTGAATGAAGCACAAAAAGAAGCGATATTAAGTCAAATCCCAGCAGGTGAATTAGGTACGGCACAAGACATCGCCAAAGCCGTGGCATTCTTAGCCTCTGATGATGCTCGCTACATCAATGGCGAAACTCTCCACGTGAATGGTGGTTTATATATGAACTAATCGCTAAAAGCGGTTCAATTTCTACCGAATTTTGCTATTATTACTTTTAATAGATGCAAAATTCGGTTTTTTTGCTTTTATTCCCTTTTATTTTTTACTTTTTATTTGTGTGTGTAATTATGACTAAAAATACATTTGTTGTTGGCTTTATGCTCTTTGCCATCTTTTTCGGAGCTGGCAATCTTATTTTCCCACCTAAGCTTGGCTTTGAGAGCGGAGAACATTTCTTTTCGTCTATTTTAGGTTTTATCACTACGGGGGTAGGCTTACCTTTACTCGGGATTATTGTCAGTGCCTTTTATGAAGGTGGCTACAAAGCGGCATTAAACCGCATCCATCCTTGGTTCTCGCTGATTTTCTTGGCGGCAATTTATCTTTCTATTGGTCCATTCTTTGCTGGTCCCCGTACAGGTGCGACAGCTTATGAAATGGCGGTTGTGCCATTTTTAGGCGAAGATGTGGGCAATTTACCGCTGTTTATCTTTACGCTTTTTTATTTTGCGATCACAATGTGGTTAAGTCTCAATCCGTCAAAAATGGTAGATCGTGTGGGAGCAATTTTAACGCCAGTATTGATTTTAATTATTATCTCTTTGGTTGTCCGTGCCTTTTTCTTATTTGACCAGCCATCTGTTGCAGTAACTGCACAAGAGGAGTCTTGGGTCTTTAAAGGGGTAATTGAAGGCTACTTCACGATGGACGCATTGGCTTCATTAGCCTTCTCAGTCATTGTGTTAAATGCGATTAAAGCCAAAGGCGTTAGCCCATCAGCATTGATTAAACAGACCGTCTTTGCTGGTATTATCGCAGCGGTTGCATTAGGATTTATCTACTTTTCTATTGGTTGGATTGGCAACCACGCACAACTGAGTCCAGAAACTTTGACCGCGCTTGCAGAACGCAAACAAGACCTCGGCACTTATATCCTCAATAACGCAGCCCAACAAGCCTTTGGCGAATACGGACGAATGGTGTTAGGGATTATCGTTTCACTTGCGTGCTTAACCACTGCAGTGGGGTTATGTACCTCAGTCGGCGAATACTTCAGCGAAGTTTTCCCGAAAATTAGCTACCGTACTTACGTGATTCTGTTCTGTGTGATCAGCTTTGCCATTGCAAACCTTGGTTTAAAAGCGGTAATCGAAAAATCCGTACCGATGCTGTTAATCCTCTATCCAATTGCGATGACAGTGATCTTAGTGCTTGGTATTAACGCCTTACACCGAATCCCATTATTAGGGCAACGTTTAGCGTTGGGATTTGTGACTATCATCTCGATTTTATCCGTTATCGGCACAGGCTTTACCGACAACCTACCTTTCAAATCTTACTCTATGGAATGGCTACCGTTTGCGGTTATTGGTTTGATTGTTGGTTATATTGGGCATTATTTGATTAAGAAAAAACATTAAGCTTAGTATTACAAGCGGTAGTATTTGCAGTATATTTTGCAATTTCTACCGCTTATTTTATAAGAAAATATGAGGAAATTTATGCCAGAACTTCCTGAAGTTGAAACAAGCCTACGAGGCGTTGAGCCTTATTTACAAGGGCAAACCATCAAGCGGATCATTGCCCGCACGCCTAAATTACGCTGGGCGATTCCTGCAGCGTTTTCTCAAATGCAAGGGGTGAAAATCCTCTCCCTTTCTCGCCGTGCCAAATATCTGATTTTGCATACCGACAAGGGAGATATTATCGTACATCTTGGTATGTCTGGCTCGCTAGGTATTTTAAAGGTGAGTGACAATTTGCCCGCAGGCAAGCACGACCACGTGGATTTAATCACCGAATCTGGCGTGATTTTACGCTACAACGACCCGCGTAAATTTGGTTGTTGGCTTTGGGCAGAGAAGGCAGAGGAACACGAACTTTTGAAAAAGCTTGGCCCTGAACCGTTATCTGATGCATTCACAAGCGGTTATTTATTCGAGAAAGGTCGTAAGAAAACCGTGGCAATAAAAAACTTTATTATGAACAATGAAGTGGTGGTTGGCGTGGGGAATATTTACGCTTGTGAGTCTCTCTTTATGGCGGGTATTCATCCTGAACTTTCCGCCCAAAATCTCACGCAGAAACAGTGTGAGCGCTTGGTTAAGGTCATTAAAGGAGTACTCACTAAATCGATCATTCAAGGTGGCACCACGCTCAAGGATTTTATTCAACCCGATGGTAAGCCTGGTTATTTTGCTCAAGTGCTACAGGTTTATGGGCGTAAAGGCGAAGAATGCCATGATTGCGGTGCGATTATTGAAACGAAAGTAGTTGGGCAACGCAATACCTATTTCTGCCCGAAATGTCAGAAGTTACCAAGATAAAAGCAAAGGGGATTGAATATTCAATCCCCTTTCTGTTACTAGCTACATAAACCAACCCGTTGTGGTGACGGATTTCTCATCCATCAATTTGACGAAGCCGTAAATCACACGGAAAAGATACCAAATTCCCACCGTAAAAAGCACCAAAATGCCAATGCCGATAAAGCTAAGGATAAATCCTATCACCGTACCCGCGATTGAGCCCCAGAAGGTTCGAATCAGAAAGGTAAGATGGTTATGGTAAAGTGAATTTGGCAACATATCTTGTCGTTTGATATAAGCCAAAATCACGCCTGCAATAGCGGGTAAGCCACCGAAAATCACACCTAATCCAAATAGCACATACACAACAATCATAATAGTACGTTGATTTGGGTCGTGCGGGGGTTGCAATAATGGTTCGTTCATCATCATTCCTATTTGTAAAAAAATCTGATTATTTGACCGCTTGGCTCTTAGATGGTTGCCCAAATCGATTCCCAATCAAGAACGCAATCAAGCCTAAAACCAGTGATGGCACAATGGCGTGGAAGCTGAAAATGCTGATTTTAAAGGTTGAGATAATCACATAGCTGATTAAGCCGACCAACATTGAACTCATTGCACCTGTTGCATTCGCTTTGTCCCAATAAAGCCCGAGTACGATTACCCATAAGAAGGTGGCTTCAAGCCCGCCGAGGGAGAGTAAATTTAGCCAAATGAGCATATCTGGCGGATTAAGGGCGGCAAATACGAGCAAGAACGTAAAAGTCAGTGTGGTGAGCGTTGAAAACAATTTAAGTTTACTCTCGTTATGCACCGCACTTGGTTTTACCGCAAGGTATAAATCTTTAATTAAGGTTGATGAAGATTGGATTAATAGCGAGTCGATCGAAGACATAATGGCTGCCATCGGTGCGGCAAGGAAAATGCCTGCTACGACAGGTGGTAATACTTGTATCATTAACATTGGAATCACTTGATCGGGAATCTTTAAATCTGGCACAACTGCACGTCCGATCACGCCAGTTAAGTGCATTCCAAGCATTAAAAGAGAGACGACTAATGTACCTATAACTAATGCTCGATGGAGAGATTGGCTATCTTTATATGCCATACTTCTAACCGCAAGCGGTGGTAAGCCAATCAAACCAAAACAAACAAGTACCCAGAACGACGTCATAAAAGTGAAGTCAAGCGGACGTTCATCAATACCATACGGAGCAAGTAGCTGCGGGTTGATGTTGTTCAAAGTCTCCATTGCATTTTCTAGCCCGTTAGCGGCATAAATTACGCCACCAAGAAGGAAAAATGTACCGATAAGCATGACTAGACCTTGCACAGTATCGGTCATTACCACAGCACGGAATCCTCCGATGAAGGTATAAATGCCAACGGTAACTGCAAAAATCATCACTGCTAGCTTGTAGTCCATTCCCAGCGTGGTTTCAAGCAAGCGACCTGCTCCGATAAATTGTACCGTCATCATCGCAAAGAAAGAGAGTAATAATGCAAGACTTGCGATCCACACGACGAAGCGATTTTTGTAACGTGCAAATAGTAAATCGTTAATGGTAACTGCTTTATGTTTGCGGGCGAGTTGGGCGAATTTTTTGCCAAGTACGCCTAATGCGAGCAATACAGCGGGTACTTGGATCATTGCAAGTAATACCCAGCCTAATCCATATTTGTAAGCTGCTCCTGGTCCACCAATAAAAGAACTTGCCCCCACGTAGGTAGCTGCGGTAGTCATTGCCAATACAAAGCCAGACATTGAGCGATTGCCTACATAATATTCAGATAAGAAACTGCCGCCTTGACGTTGGCGATAAGCATAATATGCCACGCCAAACACAAACAAAAGATAGGCAATCAGTGGGATAACCATTTCCATATTCATCGCTTATTCCTCCACGTTGCTGTCTAAGTCAATATTTTGATACACCTTTTTCACCACGATGTACACCAACAGGGTGAACAGAAGCGGTAGAAAAACGCAAGAAAGTTCGAACCAAATCGGTAAACCTAGAATGCCTAATTTCACAGGGAAAAAGTAGGCTAAGATAATCCAGCCGAACATATAGAGTACGGTTAAGCCCAAAGCCCATTGAGCCTCTCTCGTCAGTTGTTTTGTTTGCATTAAAAACTCCTTTTGTGCTTTTGTCATAGTGATAAAAAACCCCACAAACGTGGGACTTGATTAGTATTGCCAATTCTCAGGATCAATGCCAAGCTCACGCATTTTTTCTTTTGCTTGCTCTGGAATCTCATCGCTGCGATCTTTCATTAAATCCTCATCGGTTGGCAATGGCTGCCCTGTGAAAGCGTGCAAAAACGCCTCACACAGCAACTCGCTATTGGTTGCATGACGCAGATTTTTAATCTGACGGCGCGTACGCTCATTGGTTAGAATTTCCAATACCTTAATTGGAATTGATACGGTGATCTTCTTCACTTGTTCACTTTTTTTACCGTGTTCTGCATAAGGGCTAATGTATTCGCCTCGCCAATCTTTCATATATTTTCCCCACTAAAATGGCGTTATTGTAATCAAATCTGAACTATATCGCAATCTAGACGTCTAGATTTCTATTGTGATTTTATGCAGAAAGCTGTTGGTCTTTTAGGCGTCGAACAAGTACAATAACCGCATTGAGTTTAACAAGGAAACACTATGAAATTAAAAGCCACTGCATTGGTAACTGCAAGTCTATTATTGACCGCTTGTTCATCTGTCATCGACCCGAACACGGGCGAACGCAAAGATCCACTCGAAGGGTTTAACCGTGCGATGTGGAATATAAATTACAACTATCTTGATCCTTACGTGGTTAAACCAGTGGCGACAGGTTGGAGAGACTATGTGCCAAGCCCTATTAAAACAGGTTTAGTGAATGTAGCGAATAACTTGGATGAGCCAGCGAGTTTCGTTAATCGTTTGTTAGAAGGTGAAGTGAAAAAAGCGATGATCCACTTCAACCGTTTCTGGATTAACTCCGTATTTGGTATTGGTGGTTTAATCGACTGGGCAAGTAAAACACCTGACTTAAAACTTGATAACGGCAACCGTGAATTTGGCGAAACGCTTGGGCACTATGGCGTGGGCACAGGGGCATATATTATGGTGCCAGGTTACGGGCCAACCACCCCACGACAAGCGGTCGGAAAAGTAGTAGATTCTGCATACCCTGTGCTTTCACTTTTAACTACCCCTTGGAGTATTGCAAAATTTAGCGTTCAAGGCATTAATACCCGTGCTAACTTACTTGACCAAGATGCGTTAATCAAACAATCGCTCGACCCTTATGTAACTTTCCGTGAAGCTTATTTCCAAAACTTGGAATTTAAAGTAAACAATGGCAAAGCAAGTGAAGAGAAAGAAACATTATCGAAAGATGAGTTGAAGGGGATTGATTAGTGAGATTCATAGTAGATGAGGAATTTCTGCATAAAATGGATTTTACGTTTATCTACTATGATATTTTTGTAGTGTTATGTAGAAACTGCACAATTAAACCATTAGCTTGATTTTCTTGTAGCAACAGTGTTGACCTAAAAACGCTGTTGCTATGCTAAGGGAAATGTCATTGATATGATATTTATGTAAAACTGTATTTTTAAATCTTTTATTTTTTAAATCCTTTCCCATCATTCCATGAAACTGTATATTCTAACGGCAAGCGAACGCTTGGAATAGGTGCAGTGGCGGCTTTTCCGATTGCGAGTAGCATTAACGGTGCATAACGCTTGCTATCCACGTCTAAGACGTTCATCACTGCTTTACGGTCAAAAATGCCAATGGCGTGAGTGTCGTATCCTCTATCTTTGGCAACTAACATCAATTGCATTGTCGCAAGGCTAGTATCGATAAGTACTTGATCGCGAATTTCTTCCGCATTTGATTTTTCATATAAGCCTAACAAGAAGTTGTATGAATTCTCGCGAAATTGTGGCATTAAACAACCTTTTTCTACCGAATAATCCAAAAGATCGTCCAATACCTTTTGATATTCTAAATCGGCTAAGACTAAAATGACCATAGAGGCACTCTCACAAGGCGGAGCATTATGTCCTACCAAACCAGGTAGCTGTTTTTTCTTTTCCGTTTCATCGATCACCACATAGCGCCAAGGCTGTAAGTTAGCTTTTGAAGGGGCGAGCTGTGCAAGTGTGAACATGTCAGCCATTTCTTCACGGCTAATTTTCACATTCGGATTGAACATTTTGATGGTTTTGCGGGTTTCAATAACTTTGGTCAGATCCATTTTTCTCTCCTCAAACAGTTGATTTTTCGTAGGATATTGCAAGTAGTATATGCTTCTCAAATCTGTGCAGAAATACCCAAGTATAGGCAGAAATTTATTCTGCCCAAGCTTCCATCGTTAATTTTTTTCCAAAATGGCTTTCGATAAGGCGTTCCGTAATGGCATGCTGTGGACGTAACAATACTTCTTTGGTTGTGCCATATTCTAAAATTTCGCCTTCGTGCATAACGAGTAATTTGTCGCTGATGTGTTTGATCAAGCCGAGATGCTGCCCAATGTAGATAAATGAAAGAGCAAGGCGCTGTTGAAGCTCAAGCATTAAATTGATCATCTGAGTCTTAACAGAGAAATCGAGCGTGCTAGAAGTATCATCAATAATCAGGATTTCTGGCTCTAAAATAAGCGCTCGTGCAAGAGCAACGAGTTGTTTTTGGCTGTTCGATGCTAAAGAAATCGGTGTCAATACGTGATCTTTATAAAGCCCAACTAATTTGAGCGTTTGGAAAATGCGTTCATTACGGGCTTCTTCAGATAGCTGAGTTGCCATTCGAAGTGGTGCATCTAAAATCTGCCCGATATTATGGTTAGGATCAAAAGCATCATTTGGATCTTGGAATACCATTCGGATATGTTTGGCTCGGAAAGCGTAGTCACCAAATGCAAGCGGTTTATTTCTAAATAACATTTGCCCAGAAGTAGGTTCAACTTGCCCAATGATCATTTTGGCAAGTGTGGATTTTCCTGAGCCATTTTCACCGATAATCGCTAACGTTTCACGGCGGTTGAGGGTGAAAGAGACATCTTTCACTGCATAAAAATCGTGCTTGTGAAAAATGCTGCTACGTTCAATAAAGCGTTTACTAAGGTGTTGTATCTCTAAAAGTGCCATACTCGTAGGGTAGAATTTATTCCACCATTTAATAATTAATTACAGATTTTTGATAGAAAAAGACCGCTTTTGCAAGCGGTCTAAAGTTGCGACAAGTTTACAAATTATAATACGTTTACGCAGTTTAAGTCTTCGAAAGATTGCTCTAAGCGTTTAGACATAGATTCTTCCATTTTACGTAACCAAACGCGTGGGTCGTAGTATTTTTTGTTTGGTGAATCAGGGCCTTCTGGGTTACCTAATTGACCTTGTAAGTATGCTTCGTTCGCTTTGTAGAAGTTTAAGATACCGTTCCAAGATGCCCATTGTGTATCCGTATCGATGTTCATTTTGATTGCACCGTAGCTGATTGCTTCACGGATTTCTTCGCGAGATGAACCTGAACCACCGTGGAATACGAAGTTGATTGATTTAGCAGGTAAGTTACGTTCTTTAGAAACGAACTCTTGTGAAGCACCTAAAATAGATGGTTTTAATTTCACATTACCTGGTTTATAAACACCGTGTACGTTGCCGAATGCTGCTGCAACGGTAAAACGTGGGCTTACTGGGTTTAATTGGTCGTAAACGTATAATACGTCTTGTGGTTGAGTGTATAAACGTGATTCATCAACATCTGAGTTATCTACGCCATCTTCTTCACCACCCGTGATACCGATTTCGATTTCAAGGGTCATACCCATTTTGTCCATACGAGCAAGGTATTCACGGCAGATAGCCATATTTTCTTCCATTGGCTCTTCAGATAAGTCGATCATATGTGAAGAGAATAATGGGCGACCTGTTTCTGCGAAGTGTTTTTCGCCTGCATCTAATAAACCGTCGATCCAAGGTAATAATTTTTTCGCTGCGTGGTCTGTATGAAGGATAACAGGTACACCGTATTCTTGTGCTAATGCGTGAACGTGTTTAGCTCCTACGATTGCACCTAAAACATCTGGACGAGCACCTGAAGTTGGTTTGATACCTTTACCTGCGTAGAAAGATGCACCACCGTTTGAGAACTGTACGATAACTGGTGCTTTAACACGTGCAGCTGTTTCTAATACTGCATTGACAGAGTCAGAACCTACGCAGTTTACCGCTGGAATTGCAAAGTTATGTTCTTTTGCATAGGCAAAGATTTTTTGAACATCATCACCTGTAACCACACCTGGTTTAACAATATCTAATAAACCCATTTTTTGTTTCCTCTAAATGTTAAAAATTTGATTTTTGATCTCCCTCTTTACTAAAGAGGGAAGACTAAATTAGAAATTAACCTTTCGCACGTTGTTCTAAAATTTCAACTGCTGGTAATACTTTGCCTTCTACAAATTCTAAGAATGCACCACCACCAGTTGAGATGTAAGAGATTTTATCTGCAATACCGAACATATCAATTGCTGCTAAAGTATCACCACCACCTGCAATAGAGAATGCACCGTTTGCGGTTGCATCAACGATTGCTTGTGCCACGATTTCTGTACCTTTACGGAAGTTAGGGAATTCAAATACGCCTACAGGACCATTCCACAAAATGGTTTTCGCACCACGGATAATGGCTGCTAATTCTTCTGCTGATTTATCGCCGATGTCGAAGATTGACTCATTTTCAGCCACTTCGTTTACCGCTTTTTCAACTGCTGGTGCAGTTTCAGAGAATTCTGTACCCACGCGAACATCTACTGGCACAGGAATGTTAGTTGCTTTTGATAAACGTTGTGCTTCAGGGATTAAATCTGCTTCGTATAAAGATTTACCTACATTGTTGCCTTCTGCCGCAATGAAAGTATTTGCGATACCGCCACCAACAATAAGTTGATCAGCGACTTTTGATAAACTGTCTAAAACAGTTAATTTGGTAGAAACTTTTGAACCACCCACGATTGCCAGCATTGGGCGTTGTGGTTCTTTTAACGCTTTGCCTAGTGCGTCTAATTCAGCTGCTAACAATGGACCTGCACAAGCAACTGGTGCGAATTGTGCTACGCCGTGAGTTGAAGCTTGAGCACGATGGGCCGAGCCGAATGCATCCATTACAAATACGTCACATAATGCAGCGTATTTTTTAGATAATTCTTCTTCGTTTTTCTTCTCACCTTTGTTTACACGTACGTTTTCAAGCACAACAATTTCGCCGTCTTTTACGTCCACGCCATCTAAGTAGTCGCGCACTAAACGTACTGGCACACCTAAATCTGATGCATTTAAGTAATCAACGACAGGTTGTAGAGAATCTTTCTCTTCAAATACACCTTCAGTCGGACGACCTAAGTGTGAAGTTACCATCACTTTAGCACCTTTTTCTAACGCTAATTTTAATGTAGGGATCGTTGCACGAATACGTGCATCTGAAGTAACTTTGCCCTCTTTAACTGGCACGTTTAAATCTGCACGAATGAAAACGCGTTTACCTGCTAAATCAAGGTCTGCCATTTTGATAACTGACATAGTGAGTTCCTCTTTTTAATCAAATTTAAAAATATAAAAACGGCTTGATTATACCATTTTTTGATTAGATTTTATGAATATAGATCAAATAATGCTTTATTTTCTTCATAAAAGAAAATAATTTGACTACTCAACTCGTAAAATATTTTACTTTTTCGACCGCTTGAATAGAAAATTGTTTTTACTTTATACGCCAAATTGATTATAAATACAACGCCATCACGATGGCATTCTCTTTTTTTCCATCAGGTAAAGGGTAATAATGCTTGCGAATGGTTACCTCGTTAAAGCCTAGCTGGATATAAAGCTGTTGGGCTTTAGTATTGGATTCCCGCACCTCAAGCCAAAGCGTGAGCACACCTTTTTTGCCCAATTCTTCAATTAACCTTTGCAATAATACTTTGCCATAGCCTTTACCTTGCTCAGCGGGATCAACGGCAATATTAAATAGCGTCGCTTCATCCAATACGATATTGCAAATCGCAAAGCCGACGATTTTGCCTTGTTCAAGCAATTTTAGGTTTAAATAACGCTCACCTTGGTTATTCAACAACGTGCCTTTTGACCAAGGTATAATATGTGCTTGTTGTTCAATTTCGAATAAACGATCGAAGTCGGTTGCGATAATGTGTTCAATCATAGTCTTTTTCTATAAAAAATAAGCGGTTAAATTTTATGTAAATTTTGCAAAATCTACAATAAATTCAACCGCTTTATAAGCACTTAGCGATTAGTAAAATTCTATGCTTTCAACGCTATTTGTTATACGTGTCCCCGCTTTGCCTGCTACAATATCTTGAATCTGGGCAAGTGAGCCGATCGCCGCATCTTTGCCTGTTGCTTTAACGAAGTTGATCACAGCCTGCACTTTTGGCCCCATTGAACCTGGCGCAAACTCTGATGCCAAAGCCTCGAGGGTTTCTGGGTTACCTTTGGCAATTTTACGTTGGGTCGGTTTTTGGAAATCAACACAAGCGGCGTCTACATCGGTGGCGATAATAAATAAATCAGCATCCAAGTTTTCTGAAATCACCGCGGTCGCTAAGTCTTTATCAACCACTGCTTCCACGCCTTGTAATTCGCCTTTTTCATTACGGAAACTTGGCACACCGCCGCCGCCGCCACAAATCACAATTTGATCTTGTGCGAGTAGTGCTCTCACCGCTTCAATACCAGTCACACCGACAGGTTTAGGACTTGGTACAGCACGGCGGAAGTATTGTCCGTCAGCCATTACTGTCCAGCCTTTTTCCGTGGCTAATTTTTCCGCTTCCGCTTGGCTATACACCTGGCCAATCGGTTTACTTGGTTTAGCAAACGCAGGATCGTGTTTATCGACAATCACTTGAGTTACCAAGGTTTGCGTTGGGTGTTCAGGAATTAGATTGGTTAATTCTTGTTGTAACATATAACCAATCATTCCCACGGTTTGTGAAACTAAAATATCTAACGGATAGGGCTCAATTTTCGCATCTTGAGCGTAATAAGCTGCGTGTTGTAACGCAAGTAACCCCACTTGTGGCCCGTTGCCATGTGAAATCACAAGCTCATTATTGGGTTTGATTTTAGCAAGCTGTTCTGCTGCGACGCGAATATTCGCCGCTTGGTTTTGTGCCGTCATTGGCTCACCACGTTTTAATAATGCATTGCCACCGAGTGCTACTACGATTTTCATTTTTCTTCCCCTTACGCTAAACTTGCCACCATTACCGCTTTAATTGTATGCATACGGTTTTCTGCTTGTTCGAATGCCACATTTGCTGGTGATTCAAACACATCTTCTGTTACTTCAATGCCATTTGCCAAAGCGGGGTATTTTTCTGCGATTTGCTTACCAATTTTGGTTTCGCTATTGTGGAACGCAGGCAAGCAGTGCATAAATTTCACTTTTGGATTGCCCGTACGTTTCATCAACTCAGGTGTAACCTGATAAGGCATTAACATATCAATACGCTCGCCCCACGTTTCTAACGGCTCACCCATTGAGACCCACACATCGGTATGGACGAAATCCACATCTTTCACTGCTGTATCAATATCGTCGGTTACCGTAATGCGAGCGCCCGATTCTGCCGCAAATTTTTGGCACATTTCGACCAGAGAATCTTCTGGTAACAATGCTTTTGGTGCACAGATACGCACATCCATCCCTAATTTCGCCCCGATTAACAAGAGTGAATTCCCCACATTGTTACGTGCATCACCGATATAGACGTAGCTAATTTGACTCAACGGTTTTTCGCAGTTTTCAATCATTGTTAGCACATCGGCAAGCATTTGTGTTGGGTGGAATTCATCCGTTAAGCCATTGAATACTGGCACGCCTGCATATTCTGCTAACTCATTGACAACTGATTGTTTAAAGCCACGATATTCAATCGCATCATACATTCTACCTAATACGCGAGCGGTATCTTTCATCGATTCTTTATGCCCAATTTGTGAAGAGGTTGGGTCAATATAGGTTACGTGAGCCCCTTGATCATAAGCTGCTACCTCAAAAGCACAGCGAGTACGGGTGGAGGTTTTCTCAAAAATTAACGCAATGTTTTTGCCTTTTAAACGAGGCTGTTCTGTGCCAGCATATTTCGCACGTTTTAAATCGCGTGATAAATCTAACAAATACTTAATTTCACGTTCGGTGTGGTTTACTAAACTGAGTAAATGTCTGTTTTTGAGATTAAATGCCATAATATGTACTCCTGCAATTGTGGATTAAAAAATCGGACTATTCTAGCAAAGCAAACGATTGCTTTCAAATAATACTTTTAAAAAAATGCCATAACATTGAAATTATATGCAATATTTTTGCATTATTATTCTGATAATGCGAGTTTATTTTCATATTTAGTCATTATTCTCAATAAGAAAAGGAAATAGTGATAGTCTCTGTTATCTATTTAGCGTATAATGGTAGTTTATTTTTTAAACTAAGGTAGTATTTTTATGGAAACAAACCGATTTAAAATTAATTCCATCTCTTTATCCATTTTTCTTGCTTACTCATTCATTCCCTTTACAGAAGCAGCTTTAGTCAGAGACGATGTTGATTATCAAACATTCCGTGATTTTGCAGAAAATAAAGGGAAATTTTTTGTGGGGGCTAAACAGATTGAAGTTTTTGATAAACAAGGAAAATCTCTTGGTAGTGTGTTTGGTGATACACCTATGGTGGACTTCAGCTCGGTAGATACACAAAGAAGAATTGCGACATTAGTGAATCCTCAATATGTAGTCGGTGCGAAGCACGTTAATAATTATGTTAATACGCTTTATTTTGGACATCCTATTGAGCATAGGGATATAGAAAATAGAGAAAACCTTTATAACAGCATAGATAAAAATAATTTTGCCCCGAATAAAGGGTGGTCTGCCGATGATCAAGGACGACTTGAAGATTATTATATGCCACGTTTAGATAAATTTGTTACCGAGGTTGTGCCAAGTGAGGTAACCACGGCAGGAGGAACGAAAGGAACTTATAATGATAAAAATCGTTTTCCTTATTTTGCTCGAGTAGGTGCAGGAACACAATTTATTTATAAAAAGGGGGGATATTATAAACTTGATAATAACAATCAGGGAGATGATTTAGACTTCGTTGCAGATGCTTATCAATATTCGATTGGCGGAACGCCTTATTCTGTCAATCATGAATTAGATGGTATTGTTGGTTTTGGAAGCCGTTCAGGTTATTGGGATATAAAAAATTTACTCTCACAAGGTGCTTTAACAAATTATGGCGTATTAGGCGATAGTGGCTCTCCTTTGTTTGTTTTTGATAAAGAAAAAAATAAATGGGTGTTTCTTGGTACCTATGATTATTGGGCTGGTTACAATCTCAAACGCTGGCAAGAATGGAATATCTATAAAGAAGCATTTGCGAAAATAACGCAAAATGATGATATTGCAGGCACATTGACAGGTTCTAGCAAACCTTATCAGTGGAGATCGCAAAATAATAGTAGCACGATAAGCAATGCAGAGCATTCGCTCAATGTTAATGTGGCTTCTTCTTCCAATAATTTATTTGATTCTCTTAATCACGGTAAAAGTGTGGTTTTAGAGGGCAATGGAGTATTGGAGCTACAAAATAATATTAACCAAGGTGCAGGCGGTCTATTTTTTAAAGGAAATTACGAAGTTAAAGGAAAAACAAATGATATTACTTGGCTAGGTGCTGGGATTGATATTGCCGAAGGAAAAGAAGTTGTCTGGAAAGTACACAACCCTTCAGATGATCGTCTAGCGAAGTTGGGTAAAGGCACACTTCTTGTTCAAGGGACAGGTGAAAATAAAGGTAGAATAAAGGTTGGGGATGGTACCGTTATTTTAGATCAACAAGCTGATGCAAGAGGAAAAATTCGTGCTTTTTCTGTATTAGGAATTGTAAGTGGTCGTCCAACTGTCGTATTAAAAAATGCACAACAAGTCGATCCTGAACAAATTTATTTTGGTTTTAGAGGTGGACGTTTAGATTTAAATGGAACTTCGTTAAGTTTTACCCATATCCGAAATGTGGATGAAGGGGCTCAAGTAGTTAATCATAATACCACCAATGCAAGCACGGTGACATTGACTGGCGAACAATTCTTACGTCCTGAACAAGTTTTAATTCATACGATTGAGCCATCAGCAGAAGAGGATAACCCAAGGTTGCTCACAAGAAGACGGATTCCATACGGTAGGCATCTTTATCTCAATATGGATAATTGCGGCAATCGTTATTTCGCTTTAAAGGCAGGTAAAAGTACGAGTGATGCGATGCCTTGCGGGAGCGAAACCAGCAATGATAGCTGGGAGTTTATGGGAACAACTCAAGCAGAAGCCAAAGCGAAGGTAGTTGAGTGGACTAATAATCGCAAAATTAATGGTTTTAATGGCTATTTAGGGGAAACTAATCCAAATTTATCCAATGGTGAACTGAATCTTCGCATTGCTGCAAAAGAAGATCAAAGCCGCTTCCTTTTCACTGGCGGTACAAATCTTAATGGCGACATTCAAGTTAATAAAGGGCAGTTGATTTTATCAGGAAGACCAACACCGCACGCCAAAGATACGGTAAATCGTTCTTCAGCAAATAAAGATCCACATTTTTCTCTCAATAATGAAGTGGTAATTGCTGATGATTGGATTAACCGACAATTCAATGCACGTAATATCAACGTGAACCAAAATTCTGTACTTTATATCAGCCGAAATGTTGCAAATGTGAGTGCAAATTTAACCGCCTCGGATCAGGCTAAATTACATTTAGGCTATTCTTATAGTGATCCTGTTTGTGTACGTTCAGACTATACGGGATACATTACGTGTAGTAGTGCTAATTTAACTGAACAAGCACTCAACAGTTTTAACCCTACTTTCATCTCGGGCAACCTCACGTTAAATGGACAAAGTCAAGCAATTCTAGGTAAAGCTAATTTACGAGGCACAATTCACAGCACAGATCAAAGTGCGGTTCATTTTGGCACGAATAGTCAATGGCATTTAACAGGAAATAGCCAAATCAATCAATTAGTGATGAACGGCGGTAATATTCACCTGAATGCGAGTGATACACCTGAAACAACAACGTTCTATCATCAATTAACCGTGAATAATCTTTCAGGTCAAGGACGATTCCATTATTTCACCGATTTAAGTAATCAACGTGGCGATAAAATAGTCGTAAACCAAACCGCAAGCGGTCAATTTACCCTTCACGTTCGCAATAAAACAGGTGAGCCAAAATATGATGCGTTGGAATTATTTAATGCTTCCACAGCTCAACGCCGTAACCTAACACTCACGTTAGATAAAGAAAAAGTGGATTTAGGTGCTTATAGTTACACACTTCAGGAAAACGGTGGGGTATGGCGACTTTATAATCCTAAAATTGAGGAAGACATTAAAGCAAAACAGCTAGCTAAACAAACTAATGAGCCTAAAAATACACAGGTGCTGGGTACACCAAATACAGCTAGTTTAACTCCAAGTGATCCTGATTTTAGTCGTACAGAAATTGGCAATTCAACTAAAATTGAATCTCCTCAATTTGTGATGTTAACTTACAAAGATCCTGAAGGGCATATTTTATATGAAACGGTTGTCTTAAAAACGGCATTTAATGAAAATACTGCGAAGAGCCAAAAATCTTTTACGGGACTAATTGTAGATTCAATTAAACCAAATGGCACCAATGCTTATGTGATCACTTATAAAAAAGATGACACGCAAGCATTGGCTGAAGAAGCACG
>NZ_MUXY01000007.1 GCF_002015035.1 Haemophilus parahaemolyticus
TGGGAGACAGTATCTACAAGAAAATGCTGTTTAAAGTAGATTTAAACGGCATTTAACTATTAGAAAATTTCCGAATGTGAACCGATACGAATGAGCTTTAATTCTTTGTCATCAATAATTTGGTAAATCAGCACAAGATCGCTAAAAATATGGCAGTTACGATAACCTTGCATTTCGCCTTGTAGTGCGTGGTCTAAATATTTTCTTGGAAGCGGTCGATTTCTTTGTAAAAGATACAAAACCTCGGTCATTTCTACTGAGAATTGTTGCTTAGCTGTGAGCTTTTTAATATCTCGTTGAAATGTTTTAGTTGCAGTTACTTTTAATGTTTTAACTGATTCCATTCCCATTATTTCACTGATTTTAATAGATTTTCCATAATGTTGGCTTCGAAATTTGCTTCACTAATGATATCAACATCACCATTTTCAGCTTCTTGCATAGCGCGTAATGTTTCAGCATTTGGTTTCAAATAAGAAAGGTTTACTGGAATCGTTTTTGTATTCGCAATTTCTGTTAAGAATAAATTAAACACTTGCGAAGGGGTGAAACCGTAATTTTCAATTACATTAAAAGCCTCTTGTTTTAAATTTTCTGATAAACGAAAGCTAAAAGATGCATTTTGTGTCATTGCTATAATTATCTCCGTTGTCTAACAATGCAGTACAAATCATTATAGATAGAATGTCTTGCATTGTAAAACAATGTTTACTTATGAATAAATTTACTATGAAAAAACTCGCAAACTTTCTTATTTTTCTACCGCTTGCAGTTCAAGCGGAAACCTTTCACGCACCTCAACCTGTTTTCTTTGAAAACAATACTTTGCCCAAACAGACTGAACCACAAATAAAAACGCAACTACAAACAGAAAATCCGCCTGCCCCTTCGTTTGCCCTTTCTGATGCAGACAGCACCAAAACCAAGCTAGAGAAGTTGATTAACTATGGTGTATTAAAACAGCAATGGCATTTGTTGAAGCAGATTCTGCCGTTGTATCAACAGCAGGCGGATTATGATGAAACGCTTTATCGTTACGCAATGGGGGCGATGTTGCGGGCGGAAAAAGAATATCCACAGGCAATTTCGCTTTATCAGCAGATTTTAGCCGAGAAGCCAGAGTTAGCTTATCCGCGGTTTGATTTGGGGATGATGCTGTTTGAGAATAAACAATATCGCCAAGCAAAAGCGGAGTTGGAACGTGCTAAGCCCGAACTTTCACCACAAATGCAGCAACTTACCGAACATTATATTCAGGCGATGATAGAGCGGCAAAGTTGGCAGCCTGATATGGAGCTGCAATATACCCAAACCGATAACGTGAACAATGCTTCTTCTCAGCAAGATATTGTGTTAGGCGACTTGCGGTTTAAAAAAGATGCGGAATCGCTGCCACAAAAAGCCCACGGCTTCCGTTATGGTGTGGGCGTGAACCGTGAATTGAATGTGGGCGGCAACCATTTTGTTACCACAAATGGTCGCTTTAGTGGCGTGCATTATTGGGATAAGCAAGATTATAGCGAAAAATCACTTTATGCTTCGCTTGGTTATCGTTACCGTTCGGCATTGCAAGCGGTCGGATTTTCCCCATTTTTTGAACAGAACTGGCTCGGTTCACCACGTTATAGCAAAAATTACGGTGCAGTTGCAGATTTTCGTCAAGAATTGACCGCTTACTGGGCAATTTCAGGATCTTTTTCGCATACGCAAAAACGCTATGCACAAGAAAGCGTGGCTCGCCGTCATAATGGTTACTTAAATGGTGTTTCATTTTCGTTAAGCTACCAAGCCAAGCCGAATTGGTTGCTGTTTGGTGGCATGGAAGACAGTGTTGATCGTAGCAAAGATAAAGCGGAATCTTCGCTTCGCCGTGGGGTGAATATCGGTTCAGTGTGGGAAATGAAGGATTTTGTGAGCCGCGTGAGCGTGCGTTATGTAAAACGTGATTTCCAAGCGGAAAATTTCTATTTCCCAATGAAAAAACGCCAAGATAAAGAATACAGTTTTAACGCCACCATTTGGCATAACAAACTACAATGGCAAGGTTTTGTACCGAAGCTAAATTATCGCTACCGCAAAATTGATAGCAATATTCCAGAATTTTATTCTAGAAAAAGTGGCGAGTGGTTTGTGTCAGTAGAGAAAGATTTTTAGCCCCCTTTTGAAACAACAAGCGGTGAAATTTGCAATTTCTTTTACAAATTTCACCGCTTGTGATATTCGCTGTTCGCTGATTAGAGCAACAACGCCGATCCCCATTTGATAATATCAAAGAAGAATTTATTTTGGTTGGTGGCAACGCCATCGCTGTTTTTCTTGTCGTCGCTTGCGGTTTTCGTTTCTTCCACCATGCCACTTTTGTATTGCCCTTTAACGACCGCTAAATCATCGCGGGCTTGTGCTCGCAGTGTTTCGCATTGCTGGGCTGTTAGAGGTTGGATCTCGGTGGGCTTATCTTTAAATTTTTTGAATTGATATTGTGCATAGCCCATGGATTTTTCGTCTGCCTGCAAAATATTTACATACTGCTCGCCAATGACTTTTTCAAGCGGGTAGAAGAAAACATATTGGGCATGGATATAGCTATCTTCTTTTGAAAAATGATTTTGTTGAATACGGGTCAAATTTGGATAAATACATTGACGAGCCTGTTCGCTTTCTGCCACCCATTTTTGTGCATCTTGGTCAGAAAGGACATAATCTGCATCAGCAAATTGACCTGGAAATGCCTCTTCTGTTTGATTGTTGGAAGAGCAAGCGGTTACTATGAATGGTAATGCGAAAATAAACGATTTTTTAAACATAGAATTTCCTTAATTAGAGTTTGATAAACCCATCATAAATATGCGTTGCATCACCTGTCATATAAAGCGGGTGACCAACGCCCTCCCATTCAATCCAAAGTGAGCCACCGGGTAAATCCACCTGCACTTTGCTATCTAATATGCCTTGCATAATGCCGACGGCAACCGCACCACACGCACCGCTGCCACAGGCTTGTGTTTCGCCCGCACCACGTTCGAAAACACGGAGTTTGATATGATTGCGATTGAGCACTTGCATAAAGCCAATGTTAGCTCGTTCTGGGAAGCGTTCGTGGTTTTCAAGTAGTGGGCCGAGTTGTAACACAGGGGCAGTATCAATATTTTCGACTTGCAATACACAGTGTGGATTGCCCATCGACACAACGCCGCAGAGCACAGTTTGTAGATGGGTACGGAGAATGTAGTTTTTCTCGAATTTGTTGGCAGTAAACGGCACTTGGGCGGGTTCCCAAATCGGTTCACCCATATTTACACGCACTTTGCCATCTTCTTTCAGGCTTAAGACCATTTTGCCTTTAGCAGTACTGACGTGAATATTAGGCTTGTTAGTTAAGCCTTTTAATGTCACGAAACGGGCAAAACAGCGTGCACCGTTGCCACATTGGGAAACTTCGCTGCCATCGGCGTTAAAAATGCGATAGTGAAAGTCTAATTCAGGGTCGTAAGGGGGTTCAACTAATAGAAGTTGGTCGAAGCCGATGCCACGATGACGGTCGGAAAGTTGGCGGATGATGTCGGGGGTGAGAAACACGTTTTGTGTGACGCCATCGATCACCATAAAATCGTTACCCAAACCGTGCATTTTTGAAAACTGCATATTTTTTCCTATTTTTTGATTTTAATTAAAATCTAATCATTAAGATTAAATTTTTTTATGCTATATTATTTAGCGATTTTTAATCAGTTATAACCTCAAATTATGAGGATTTTTCTCTAAATTACAACGGAGTTTTTCAAATGTCTACAATGTTTCTCGTGCAATTCGCCATTGTGTTGCTCTGTATCTTAGTAGGTGCACGCGTGGGCGGGATTGGTTTGGGTGTGTTTGGTGGCTTGGGGCTTGCCATTCTTTCCTTCGGTTTTGGCTTAAAACCAGCTGGTTTGCCGATTGATGTGATGTTTATGATTATGGCGGTAGTTTCTGCTGCGGCTGCAATGCAAGCTGCAGGCGGTTTGGATTATATGATCAAAATCGCAACCAACATTTTACGACGTAATCCGAAACATATTACATTTATTGCACCGCTGGTTACGTGGACGTTTACTGTATTGGCTGGAACGGGACATGTTGCATATTCGGTTCTTCCTGTGATTGCTGAAGTAAGTCGTCATAGCGGCATTCGCCCAGAACGCCCTCTTTCAATGGCGGTAATTGCTTCTCAATTTGCCATTGTTGCAAGCCCAATTGCAGCAGCCGTTGTGGCGGTTGTGGCATTCCTTGAGCCACAGGGCATTCACTTAGGTGATGTGTTGATGGTGACGATTCCATCTACTCTTGCAGGTATTTTATTGGCGTGCGTATTTGTGAACAAAATGGGCAAAGAGCTCAAAGATGATCCAGAATATCAACGCCGTTTGAAAGATCCAAAATATGCAGATACCTTTAACTCAACCGCAAGTTCTACGGAAATTGAAGTGAGCAAAACGGCAAAAGTGTCAGTTTCACTCTTCTTATTCGGTGCATTGCTTGTCGTGTTAATGGGGGCTGTGCCTTCACTTCGCCCAGTTTTTGATGGCAAACCAATGGGAATGGCACACACTATCGAAATCATTATGCTTTCAATTGGTGCATTAATTATCTTCACTTGTAAACCAGATAGTACTGAAATTACTAAAGGCTCCGTTTTCCATGCAGGTATGCGTGCGGTCATTGCGATCTTCGGTATTGCGTGGTTAGGTGACACCTTAATGCAAGCTCATATAACTGAGGTGAAAGACTTAGTGAAAGGTTTAGTTGAAACTGCTCCTTGGGCATTTGCTTTCGCACTTTTTGTCCTTTCCGTATTAGTCAACAGTCAAGGGGCAACAGTGGCAACCTTATTCCCACTTGGTATTGCATTAGGCATCCCTGCACCTGTATTAATCGGTGTGTTTGTAGCAGTAAATGGCTACTTCTTCGTGCCTAACTATGGCCCGATTATTGCATCAATTGACTTTGATACCACAGGTACAACCAAAATCGGTAAATACATTTTCAATCATAGCTTTATGCTTCCAGGCTTATTAAGTATGGCATTCTGCTTAGTATTTGGCTTAGCATTGTCTAATGTATTACTCTAAGTGTGTTTGGGCATGGCAAACATGCCCAATGTTATTTACATCAATAAAACCGCCTTCAAGCGGTTTTGTTTTATCTCAGATTTGCAAATTACTCTATAAAATCAACCGCTTACCACCATTCTAGTAAGAATAATTCCCATCACAGTCAATAAAATTCCACCGACTACATGCAATCCTAACGTTAAACTAAATTCCAGCCATTTTCCTGTTAAGAGTTTCTCACTTAATTCCGCAGAAAAGCTAGAAAAAGTGGTGAAACTGCCGAGAAAACCCGTGATAATCAGCAATTTGTGCTGATCGTGCAGCGTCAATCCCATCGCAACGCCAATCAATAAACAGCCTGCCCAGTTGGCAATCAGCGTGCCAAAAGCAAAGGTAGTAAAAATAGGACTAAGCCAAATGCCGAGTAGCCAGCGAGCGATGGCGCCAGCCACCGCCCCGACGGAAATCAGTAATATATTTATCATTGCGTTACACCAAAAACAGATGCGGAACTAAATTCATCACGCCTACGGTTGCGATGGAGAGCAATAAGCGGGATGCACCAAAAATAAAGCCTCGATGCGTACCGTTGTCGAATTTCACCAGCAAATTTGCCATTGCTGTGAGAGCATAAACCTCAATGACGGTGAAAATTATTAAGTAAAGATAAGCAGTGTAAATTGATAAATAATGTAAAGTCAGAAACCACGGGGCAACAATCCCGACCGCCAAAATGGGGGCAACCCAAGCGGTTTGTTTTGGCGTGAGGTTAATTTTGCGTGAAAAAGTGCTTTGCAAAAGCACAGTTAATAAACCATTCACAAACAACGCAATCGGTGAATGTTCAGGCAAGCCGAGTTTATTATCGAACAAAAACGGGAAAATCACGAAAAACGAAGTTGCAATTGAGAGCGGAATAAAGAGCATCAAATGCACAAAGAGAAAATCTTTGGTCATAATGTCACGGATTTGCGAAAAGCGAAATTTCACCAATTTTTGTACCGCTTGTATTTGTGAAAACGGCTTAATCATCAGCACAAATAAAATCGCTTCAATTGCAAAGCACGCCCAAATAAGAGCATTGATGTGATCGTACTTAATAAACGGAATCACCAAAAGCGGGGCACCCATTGAGGACATTGATGTGACTTTGAGATATTTGCCTTGCAGACGTGTTTTCTCAGCATATTCATTGCCAGCAATCGCGAGTAAACAGGCTTTGGCGTTCGTGCCGAACAAGCAACTCCCCAAGCCAAAACAGGTGGTGGCAAGCAGCAATAAAAAATGGTGATCAGCCGAGAGGAAAAAGATGTAAGCAAGCACATCTAAAAAGCAACCAAGCAACATCATTTTGGCAAGCCCAAAGCGGTCGCCCCAAATGCCTGCAAAAATGGCAAGTGCTTGGTTGCAGAAAAAGAGCAACGAGAGCGAAAAAGCGATTTCGCTGTTGCTTAGTCCCTTTTTCTGAAGGTAGATAAAAAAGACCGTTTGCATTGAAAAGAATGCAAATGTGGAGAAAAATCGGCGAATCAAGAGAAGTTTTTGTAGATACAGCATAAAATTGAGATTAGTAGTGCGGCGGTGGCGTTTCTTCTTCACGCGAGGCTACGTTGCTTGCCGAGATGCCTTTGAATTTTTCCGCCAAGTGGCGAACCTGGGTCTGGAGTTTATCGAGGGTGAATTGTTGATCGATCAAAGCTTGATTTAATTCTTCGATCGTTGCTTCTTGAAAGGCAACTTTGGTTTCAAGTTCTTCAATTCTGTTAAATAATTCAAGATCTGAGGGCATTTTTAATAAAAAAGGTTGTCTAAAAAAGAAATACACTTTACTCTATTGAGCTATATCTTACCAATCTTTTATGAGGAATATAGGATGTTAAATAAAAAATTAACTCTCGTTGCAACATTAATCGCAACATTGGCGACTAGTTCTGTGATGGCAGAACAAAAAGCGGATAAGAAATTCGTGGATGATTCATCATACGCAGTGGGCGTGTTGATGGGTAAAAATATCGAAGGGATTGTGGAATCTCAAAAAGCGATTTTCACTTATAACCAAGATAAAATCTTAGCAGGTGTGCAAGATACCTTGAAAAAAACAGGTAAATTGACCGATGAAGATTTACAAAATCAATTGAAAGCATTAGATAGCTACCTCTCTTCACAAGAGCAAAAAATTCAAGCGGAAAAATCAAAAGCAACCATCGAAGCAGGTGATAAATTCCGTGCGGAATACGCAAAACAATCTGGTGTGAAAAAAACAGATTCAGGCTTATTATATAAAATTGAAAAAGCAGGCGAAGGGGCAAGCCCAAGTAAAACAGATATGGTCAAAGTGCACTATAAAGGCACATTACCTGATGGCACGGTATTTGACAGCTCATACGACCGTAATGCACCTGTGGAATTCCAATTAAATCAACTGATTCCAGGTTGGATCGAAGCAATCCCAATGTTGAAAAAAGGTGGCAAAATGGAAATCGTCGTTCCACCTGCATTAGGTTATGGTGATCGTTCGGCAGGTAAAATCCCAGCGAATTCAACCTTAAAATTTGAGATTGAATTGTTGGATTTTAAACCAGCTAAATAATTAGGTAATGTGTAGGGTGGGCTTTAGCCCACCATTTTTATTTGCATATCAACAGTTAATCGGTGGGATACCCCCGCCCTACAATCAAATGAGCACTTTTACCCCCTACACCGATGAAGATCACGCTATTCTCGCCTCTTACTTCCCTGTGATTGACGGCATTGCTGCACTCTTGGGCGAACATTGCGAAATCGTGTTGCATTCGCTCGAATTTCTCGAACATTCCGCCATTTATGTGGTAAATGGACACAACACCGACCGCAGAATCGGCTCGCCATTAACCGACAAAGCGCTACGCTCGTTACATAATATGCAAACCGACAGCGTCTCCAAACCGTATTTTACACGTGGTAAAGGTGGGGGCGTATTGATGAAATCGGTCACTATCGCTATTCGAAACCGCAAACAGCACGTGATAGGATTTATTTGCATCAATATGAACTTGGATGTGCCGACCTCGCAATTCTTAAACGCCTTCTTCCCACCGCACGAGGAAAACGATACTTCCGTTAATTTCGCTAGCTCAGTCGAAGATCTGGTTGCTCAAACCATCGACCGTACTATTGAAGAGGTGATGAGCGATCGCACGGTTGCCAACAACAATAAAAATCGTCAAATCGTGGTATCGCTGTTTGAAAAAGGGATTTTTGATATTAAAGAGGCAATCAACCAAGTCGCAGAGCGGTTGGATATTTCCCGCCACACGGTTTACCTTTACATCCGTCAAATTAAGCAAGGTGCAGAAGAGAAAGGGGGCGAATAATGCAGTATGTTTTAGCAGTTAAAGGCGAAGTGTATGGCTCACAAGCGGCGTATTTAGCCTATCAATTTGCAGAGCAATTATTAGCTAGTGGACACGAAATACGCCAGATTTTCTTTTTCCAAAACGGTGTAAGCAATGCGAATGTGTTGGTCAATCCCGCAAGCGATGAAGTGAACTTAGTGGAACATTGGAAAAAATTGGCAGAAAACCACCGCTTGTCGTTGCATCTCTGCATCTCTGCCGCACAACGCCGTGGCATTGTTAAAGAGAACCTTGCCAAGCCTTTTATTCTGGCAGGTTTGGGCGAATTTAGCCAAGCCGTGCTCAAAGCCGATAGATTACTGACCTTTTAAAATGAAATATAAATTAGCGATTTTATTTACCCAACCACCTTTTGGCACAAGCATTAGCCGTGAAGGGTTGGATGCCTTGCTTGCAGCCAGTGCTTTTTGCGAGGAAGAAGAGCTTGCGATCTGTTTTCTGAACGATGGTGTATTCAATTTGATTGCCCACCAACAGCCTGGATTGTTGCTTCAAAAAGACCATATTGCTACTTTCAAACTGATTGAGTTTTACGATTTGACGGAATGTTTTATCTGCAAAGAAAGCCTTGTCGAACGAGGATTAGATAATGTAGAGATTGTGCTTAAAGAAGCTCAGAAAGTGAGCAAGAACAGACTGTTTGAAGTGTTACATCAAGCCGAAAAAGTGCTGACGTTTTAACAGTGAGGAGATAAATGCTTTATACACTATCCAAAGCCCAATACGACAAGCAAGAACTCTCCACCTTGCTTGCCCAATTACAACCGACCGACGCCCTACTTTTATGGCAAGATGGCGTGTTGCAAGCGGTTAAAAATCCGCAACTTTTTGCAAATCGCAAGAACGTATTTGCTCTCACCCAAGATCTGCAAGCCAGAAATCTAACCGTAACCGTGGAAACTATTTCCCTTGAACAAGCAGTGAGATTGACCGAGTGGTTTTATCCGCAGGTGAGTTTATAGCTTAAGCCAACCGTTCACCCACCACAAACCAATCTGCTCGTCCGTTTAAGAAATCTTGCACCGACATCGGTTTTTTGCCCTGTGGTTGAAGTTGGGTGATGTTTAATACGCCATCTTGAGTGGCAATTTGCAAGCCCGTTTTATCAAAAGCAATCACGGTGCCAAGTGCTTTTTCTTGGTGTGGTAACACATTGGCTTGATAGATTTTTACTCGTTCTTCATTGCCATTTACGTTTACCGTTAAAAATGCAATTGGGGCTGGATTGAAGGCTCGGATATTGCGTTCCAACTGACAAGCGGGCAAATTCCAGTCTAATTTTGCTTCTTCTTTAGTGAGCTTTTCCGCATAGTTTGCCAAATTGTCATCTTGTTTTTCAGGTTTAAATTGTTGGTTTTCTAATCCGTTTAACACTTCGAGCAACGCTGGCGGGGCAAGCTCGGCAAGCTTTTGATAAAGTGAAGCTGAGGTTTCAGTCGGTAAAATATCGGTATACACTTTGTGCAACATATCGCCTGTGTCTAAACCGATGTCCATCTGCATAATGGTTACGCCTGTTTGGCTATCACCTGCCCAAATCGCACGTTGAATAGGGGCTGCACCTCGCCAACGTGGGAGGATCGAACCGTGCACGTTCAAACAGCCATATTTAGGTGCATTTAACACCGCTTCAGGCAGAATTAAACCATAAGCAACCACCACCATCACATCCGCATTTAAGGCTTTAAGATCTGCTTGCACCTCTTCTTTACGCAACGATTTCGGCTGATAAATAGGGATATTGTACGTTTCGGCAAGCTGTTTTACGGGGCTGGCTTGCAGTTTTTTGCCTCGGCCCGCAGGTTTGTCGGGTTGGGTGTAAACGGCGATGACGTTGTGTTCTGAATTAAGAAGCACTTGTAGATGTTGGGCAGCAAAATCAGGCGTGCCAGCGAAAATAATATTTAGTTTTGACATAATTGAATAAAATTAATGAATGATACGGGAATTTTAGCAGAAAACTCGTTTTTTCTCATCGCTCATTTTTTTGCTAAAATACGCCCAATTTGTTGCAATAAGAGAACAGAATGGAATTTTTTATCCCAAAATCGGAGGCGATTTTTGAGGAAGAGATCAAAAAAAGCCGATTTATAACCTACCTTCGCCACACGGAAGGGATGGAGCAATCCAAGGCATTTTTAGCGGAGATAAAAGCCTTGCATCCGTCTGCTCGTCATTGGTGTTGGGCAACGGTAGCAGGAATGCCTACAGACTCGCAACAATACGGTTTTTCGGATGATGGCGAGCCTTCTGGCACAGCAGGAAAGCCAATGTTAAGTTATTTGCTTGGTTCTGGCTTGGGTGAAATTACTGCTGTGGTAGTGCGTTATTATGGTGGTATTTTACTGGGTACAGGTGGGCTAGTTAAGGCTTATGGTAATGGTGTGCAACAGGCACTGCTGAAGCTTGAAACAGCTCGTAAAGTATTGCGAGAAAATTACTGCTTGCAGTGTGAATATGAGCAATTTAATACGATCAGTCACTTGTTGCAAGATTGGGATATTGAGATACTCGAACAGCAATTTAGTGAGAAAATCGTACTTCGTTGGGCGGTAAATCCTGCTCAAGTTGAGCAAATTCAAGACTCGCTTACGCAACGTTTTGCGGGGCTGTTAGTGTTAGAGAAAGAAGAGTAATAAGGTGCAGTTTTTAACGATTATTCGCATTGTTGGCGTGTTAGTAATGAGCTTTTCGCTCACGATGCTGTTGCCTGCGGTGGTCGCCTTGATTTACGGCGATGGCGGTGGACGTGAGTTCTTAGAATCCTTTGCGCTTACGTTTGCAGTAGGGGCAACGCTTTGGTGGTTCTGTCGAGATTACAAAGATCAATTACGCTCCCGCGAGGGGTTCCTGATTGTAGTGCTATTCTGGATCGTATTGGGCAGTCTTGGGGCTGTGCCGTTCATCCTGCTGGAACACCCAGATTTGAATTTCAGCGAGTCGATTTTTGAGTCTTTTTCAGGGCTAACAACCACGGGGGCAACGGTCATTACGGGATTAGACGAACTCCCTAAAGCGATATTGTTCTACCGCCAATTTTTGCAATGGCTAGGTGGAATGGGGATCATCGTGTTGGCAATTGCGATTATTCCAATGATGGGTTTGGGTAAGCTTTATCGAGCGGAAATGCCAGGCCCACTCAAAGATGAGCGAATGCAACCGAGGATTGCAGAAGTAGCCAAAATGCTGTGGCAAATTTATCTTTCGCTCACGATTTTATGTGGGATGGCGTATTGGTTGGCGGGTATGACCCCCTTTGATGCGATTTCACACAGCTTTGCGACCATTTCGATTGGTGGATTTTCAACTCATGATGCGAGCATCGGTTATTTTAATAGCACCACGATTAACTATATCACGGTCTTTTTCTTACTGATTTCGTCGTGTAACTTCGCTTTGCATTTTACCTTGTTTAGCCAGTTGAAAGACCCGAAAGAGAAACGTAAAAGTACAGTGTTGCAACGCCTTTATTGGCGAGATTATGAATTTCGCTCCTTTATGTTTATCCAAATTGCTCTGTTTTTAATTTGTGTGATAGTGCTGGTATTCCACCAATATTTCAACACAACAGGGACAACCATTGATCAAGTATTGTTTGAAGCGGTGTCGATTTCCACCACTGCAGGTTTTGGGGTAACAGATTTCAGTCAATGGCCGTCATTTTTACCGACCTTGCTTATTTTAGCCTCTTTTGTTGGCGGTTGTGCAGGCTCAACAGGTGGAGGATTGAAGGTTATTCGTGTGCTATTGCTCTATTTGCAAATGAATCGAGAAATTCACCGCTTTGTGCACCCGAATGCAGTAAAACCGATTAAGCTTGGCAAATCAGTGCTTTCTGACCGTATCGAAGAGGGAATTTGGGCGTTTTTCTCTGCTTATATTTTTGTCTTTATTCTTTGTTGGCTGATGGCAATTTTGTGCGGAATGGAATCGTTTGATGCCTTTAACGCTGTTCTGGCAAGCCTGAATAACTTAGGCCCTGCATTGGGTAGCGTGAGTACCAACTTCACTCAAGTGCCAGATAGTGCAAAATGGGTAATGACCTTTGCGATGGTGTGTGGACGGTTGGAAGTGTTCACTTTACTTGTGATTTTAAGCCCTGTTTTTTGGAAAGATTAATAATGAAAACCCTGATTTTATATTTTACGACCGATGGTCAAACCAAAAAGATTGCCGACAAACTTGCCGAGCAAATCAGCCACGAAGTGGAAGTGATTTCCCTGCAAGATCAAGCGGTCGATTTTGCTGAAAAATTAGCAAATGCCAACCAGATTGTGATTGGAGCATCGATTCGCTATGGTCATTTTAATCCGCTGGTGTATCAGTTTGTGGCTGAACACCAAGTGGTGTTAAATCAGAAGAAATCTGCATTTTTCAGTGTAAATTTAACCGCTCGTAAACCGAACCGCAGAACAGCAGAGAGTAACACTTACGTGCGAAAATTCCTCGCTAAAATTGTGTGGCAGCCAAACCATGTGGAAGTGATTGCTGGTGCGTTACTTTACCCACGTTATAAATTCTTTGATCGCGTGATGATTCAGTTCATTATGAAGCTGACTAAAGGCGAAACAGATGCTAGCAAAGAGTATGAATTTACCGATTGGGCTCAGGTGGAACAGTTTGGAAAGTTGTTAGATTCGGGACTAAAGTAAAGAGATGTAAATTTTCTATCTAAAAATGAGATAATGCGTATAATCGCCCGCGTGTCCACAATCGTGGGTGATTTTTTATTTTAAGGAAAACAAAATGAGCATTTTAAAAGAGTTTCGTGAATTTGCGGTAAAAGGCAACGTAGTCGACATGGCAGTCGGTGTGATCATCGGTGGTGCGTTTGGTAAAATCGTTTCTTCATTAGTAAGTGATGTGATTATGCCACCTATCGGTTGGATCATCGGCGGCGTGGATTTCAAAGATTTAGCAATCGAAATTGCACCTGCAAAAGAAGGTACGGAAGCGGTAATGTTGAAATACGGTGCGTTCATTCAAAACGTGTTTGATTTCTTAATTATCGCAATTGCGGTATTTGCGATGGTGAAAATTATCAACTCACTTAAAAAAGCCCCAGTGCCAGAGCCAGAAAAAACACCAGAGCCAACGGTTGAAGAGAAGTTACTTACTGAAATTCGCGATTTATTGAAAAAATAATTGCGATAAATAAAGAAAAAATAACCGCTTGTAGAGTGAATCTGCAAGCGGTTTTTTTATAGGTATATTGAACAAAATATCTGGTACATTTAAGTGATCGGAGTTCTTAAAATGGTAATGTATTCAATTGACTATAAAAATGAGAATTGTTAATATTTAGTTAATTTTATGTTTAATTTTAAAGCTAAATGGAAATTTTTATTTATTTTTTTGTTATTTTTGTACCATTATGTATGGTTAAATTAATTGATATTATATTTTTAAGTAAGATATTTTCTGATAGAAAATACAACGAAGTAATCCAAATCTTATGCTATTTAATAATTGTGTCAATGATAGTTTTTTATAAAGAATATTTTTAATTTTGCATTAGAGTAGGAGTCTCACTAAGATCTGTAGCAGGTGGTTTTATAGGAGGGTCAATAGAGGGATTTATCAAGTGTTTTTTTATGAGTTCTTTTAAGAGAAAAAGATGAAGTGACTTTAGAAGATATATTAAATTTAGTAGACATTGCCTTATACATGAGGTTGAAGAAAAAAATTTTCCATTCAACATTAAAGAATATAAATGGAGGGAAAGTTGCAATAGAAGATTCATCATATCAATATGATCGGTTCTCTAAAATTGCTAATATTCACGATGAAATTATGGCAATGCTAATGAATTACGAAACACTTTTAGGTGAACTTGGGAATAGTTTATCTGGAGGTTAAAAACAGCGATTATTTATTGCAAGGGCATTATATAAAAAGCCACGAGTTTTATTTATGGATGAAGCTACTAGTTATTTAGATGAAAATAATGAAAAACTAATCAATGAAGCAATTTCTAAATTAAATATGACAAAAATTATTATTGCACATCGGCAATCTACGATTATGAGTGGAGATAGAGTGATTGATTTAGAGAGATTATCCTAAAAAGAATCGCTTGCAGAGAAACCTGTAAGCGGTTTTTTTTATAGGAGTATGGCTCTGTACTTATGTATTTCTATCTGGTTTTGAGAATATATGGTTTAAAAATGGATTTGTTTGGCGTTGAATTGAAAAAATAATATAAATTTAACCTCTTAGTTATTAAGAATAATTCTCACTATTGTTAATTTTTTGAGGTAGATCACAAAAGCAAAATTTTTTTGTTAAAAAAATGTGAAATTCCTTTTTTTTGTACCTCTAAAGTGTCAGAATGAACACGCTTTTTACCTATGATTATTTTTTGGAGTGCATATGCAAAGTGTTAATTTTGATGTCGCAATTGTCGGTGCAGGAGGCGGTGGTTTACGTGCCGCAATTGCAGCAGCAGAAGCAAATCCGAACTTAAAAATCGCTTTAATCTCAAAAGTTTACCCAATGCGTAGCCATACTGTGGCAGCAGAAGGTGGCTCAGCAGCAGTAATTAAAGATAACGATTCATTCGATAACCACTTTAACGACACTGTAGGCGGTGGCGACTGGTTATGTGAGCAAGATATTGTTGAATATTTTGTAGAGCATTCTCCAATTGAGATGACTCAATTAGAGCGTTGGGGTTGCCCTTGGAGCCGTCGTGAAGATGGTGAAGTAAATGTGCGTCGTTTCGGTGGGATGAAAATCGAACGTACTTGGTTTGCAGCCGATAAAACAGGCTTCCACATCTTACATACGCTGTTCCAAACCTCAATGAAATACCCTAACATCGTGCGTTTTGACGAGCACTTTGTATTAGATATTTTAACCGACAACGGTGAAGCACGCGGTTGTGTGGCGATGAATATGATGGAAGGTACATTAGTGCAAATTAATGCATCTGCAGTGGTTATCGCAACAGGTGGTGGTTGCCGTACTTATCGCTTCAACACTAATGGTGGTATCGTAACAGGTGATGGCTTATCAATGGCATATCGTCACGGTGTGGCATTACGTGATATGGAATTCGTACAATATCACCCAACAGGCTTACCAAATACAGGTATTTTAATGACCGAAGGTTGTCGTGGTGAAGGTGGTATCTTGGTCAATAAAGATGGCTACCGTTATTTACAAGATTACGGTCTAGGACCAGAAACCCCTATCGGCAAACCAGAAAACAAATATATGGAATTAGGCCCTCGTGACCGAGTTTCTCAAGCATTCTGGCAAGAATGGAAAAAAGGTAACACCTTAAAAACAGCGAAAGGCGTGGATGTGGTTCACTTAGACTTACGTCACTTAGGTGAAAAACACTTAACTGAACGTTTACCGTTCATCTGCGAATTAGCACGTGCGTATGAAGGTGTGGATCCAGTGACTCAACCAATCCCAGTGCGCCCAGTGGTTCACTACACCATGGGTGGTATTGAAGTGGATATGCACGCTGAAACCTCAATCAAAGGTTTATATGCAGTGGGTGAATGTGCTTCTTCAGGCTTACATGGTGCAAACCGCTTAGGTTCTAACTCATTAGCTGAACTTGTGGTATTCGGTAAAGTGGCGGGTGAAAATGCGGCACGCCGTGCGTTAGAAGCAAGTCCTGCAAACCAAGCACAAATCGATGCACAAGCGAAAGATGTAGTTGCACGCTTAACCGCATTAGCGAACCAAGAAGGTAACGAATCTTACTCAGACATTCGTAACCAAATGGGTGATGCGATGGAAGAAGGTTGTGGTATCTACCGTACACAAGAAGGTATGGAAGGTGCAGTAAACAAAATTGAAGAGCTTAAAGAACGTTATAAACGCATCAGCGTGAAAGATAAATCAAGCGTATTCAACACTGACTTACTCTACAAAATCGAACTTGGCTTCATTTTAGACGTAGCACAATCTATTGCGTGTTCAGCGGTTGAACGTAAAGAATCTCGTGGTGCACACCAACGTTTAGACTTCACAGAACGTGATGATGTGAACTACTTAAAACACACGCAAGCATTCTACAATGCAGATGGCAAACCAACCATCAAATACAGTGATGTGAAAATCACCAAATCTCAACCTGCAAAACGAGTGTACGGTGCAGAAGGTGCAGCACAAGAAGCAGCGAAAAAAGCGGCAGAACAAAAATAGGGGATAGCTATGGAAAAAATGACGATTGAAGTGCTTCGTTACAACCCAGAAGTGGATAGCGAACCACATTTAGAAAAATATGAAGTACCGTATGATGGTCAAACTTCACTTTTAGATGCGTTAAACTTCATCAAAGATGAGTTACAACCAGAGCTATCTTACCGTTGGTCTTGCCGTATGGCGATCTGCGGTTCTTGCGGTATGATGGTAAATGGCAAACCAAAATTAGCGTGTAAAACATTCTTACGTGACTACAGCGGTTATATGCGTATTGAACCACTTCAAAACTTCCCGATTGAACGCGACTTAGTGGTGGATTTAAGCCACTTTATTGATAGCCTTGAAGCAATTCAACCTTACATTATTGATAATAAAACGCCAGAGGGACAACGTACCAAACAAACCCCTGCACAGCTTGAGAAATATCGTCACTTCTCAATGTGTATCAACTGTGGTTTGTGTTATGCAGCGTGTCCACAATTTGGTTTAAACCCAGAGTTTATCGGCCCTGCAGCCTTAACTTTGGCACATCGTTATAACCTTGATAACCGTGATAACGGCCGTGAACAACGTATGAAGCTATTAAGCTCACAAAACGGTGTTTGGAGCTGTACTTTCGTTGGTTACTGCTCAGAAGTCTGTCCAAAACACGTAGGCCCTGCTTCTGCGATTAACCAAAGCAAATTAGAAAGTGCGAAAGACTATGTTATCTCAATGTTAAAACCAAAAGGTTAAGGGGAAGTTATGACAACAAAACGTAAAGCCTATGTGCGTGAAGTAAAACCTACTTGGTGGACGAAGGTTGGTTTTTATAAATTCTATATGGTGCGTGAAGCAACGGCGATCCCAACGGTTTGGTTCTGTTTAGTGTTACTTTATGGTGTCATTTCATTAGGTAATGGTACATTTGATACTAGCTTCGTAGATTTCTTAAAAAATCCAATTGTGATCATCTTAAACCTTGTGAGCTTAGCCGCAATGTTATTACACGCAGCAACGCTCTTCATTATGACCCCACAAGTCTTGGGTATTATGGTAAAAGGTGAAAAATTACCTGTGGCAACGGGTGCGAAAATTATGTGGGGTATTACCGCCGTAATTAGCATCATCGTATTAGCCCTTGCGTTATAGGAGTGAAATATGAGCAAACAAGACGTTATTAACAAAGCGGTAAAATCAAACGAACCGCCCGTATGGTTACTCTTTAGTGCAGGTGGCTCTGTGAGTGCGTTTTTCTTCCCTGTGGTAATTTTAATCTTCGCATTATTGTTACCATTTAATATTGTGGAAGCAAAAACAATCATCGCTTTTGCACACACTTGGATTGGTAAATTTGCAATCTTAGTATTAACTATCTTCCCAATGTGGGCAGGTATGCATCGTGTTCACCACGGCTTACACGACTTAAAAGTACACCTCCCAGCAGGTGGCGTGATTTTCTACGGATTATCAGCAGTTTACACAGTCGTTGTAGCGTACTTAACATTAAGCCTATAATGCTAACCGCACAAGCGGTTAAAAATACGAAGAGCCTTGTAAATGAAAATTTACAGGGCTTTTTTGTAAATTTTTTTTACGCAAACCTTTGCTTTTCAAATACTTACCGACAAATCAAAAAAGAACGTGTAGAATACGCTCACTTTGAATTTCTACTCAAGCAAATAGGAAATAAAATGGATATGATCGAAATTTTGGGCTATGTAGCTTCCATTCTAGTTGCCAGCTCGTTTTTTATGAAAGACGTGGTAAAACTTCGCACTATCAACACTTTTGGCGCAATTGGTTTTGTGATTTATGGGCTGTTGTTGCCTACGTACCCTGTAGCATTTTTGAATACGTTGGTTGCAGGTGCGAATATTTACTATATTTGGCAAGCATTAAAGCAAAACAATACAAAATAAGACACACCACCTTCGGGTGGTTTTATTTTTATAAGCGGTTGTCTTTCTGCTTGAAATATAAAAAGAGCTGTTTTACCCTAATACCAATTTTAGAAATAACCTGAGAAACGATGAATCCAACCGATTTAAGCCAAATAAAATGGCAACCGACCGCACCGATTGAAAACTTGCTCAAACGTGCGAAGATAATAAAAAATATCCGCCAGTTCTTTGCAGATCGTGGCGTGTTAGAAGTAGAAACGCCTGTTCTGAGTGAATTTTCGGTAACTGATGTGCATCTTTCTACCTTCCAAACGCAATTTCTTCCGCCCTTTGAGCGAGAAACAAAGCCCCTTTATTTAATGACTAGCCCTGAATATCATATGAAACGCTTGCTTGTCGCAGGCTCTGGGGCGATTTATCAGCTCTGTAAAGTCTTTCGTAACGAAGAGGCAGGCAAACGCCATAATCCTGAATTTACGATGTTGGAATGGTATCGCCCCTATTTCGATATGTACCGTTTAATTAACGAAGTGGATGATTTATTACAAGAAATTTTGGACTGCGAGCCTGCAGAGTCTTTTAGCTATCAATTTGTGTTCCAAACTTATGTGGGGTTAGATCCCCTTTCTGCAACCAAAGCCCAATTAGTCGAAAAAGCTCGCAAGCACGGTTTTCAATGCGATGACGATGAGAATCGCGATACTTTATTACAATTTTTATTTAGCGAAATTGTAGAAGCCAATATCGGCAAAGAACGTCCCACTGCGGTTTATCATTTTCCGTCGACCCAAGCTGCACTCGCCCAAGTGAGTAGTGAAGATCATCGAGTAGCTGAACGTTTTGAGTTTTATTATAAAGGCTTAGAGCTTGCCAACGGTTTTCACGAATTAGATGATACCAAAGAGCAAATTCGGCGTTTTAATGCGGATAATGTTGAACGCGAAAAAATGGGGTTGCCACTGCAAGCGTTAGATACTCGTTTCCTCGCCTCACTGGAAGCGGGAATGCCTGACTGTTCTGGGGTGGCATTGGGCGTGGATCGCTTAGTGATGATTGCATTGGGTGCAGAGCATATCCGTGATGTGATAGCCTTTAGTGTGGAGAGTGCGTAAAAACTGATTCTTTATAGCAATAGGCTTTTTAGTTCGGGTGATTTCCTTTACAATCGCCCTATCTTTTGGATTATCTTCTTAGGACTTATGATGAAAAAATGTCTTCTTCTTGCCATTTTAGCTAGCGTTTTAACCGCTTGCGGGGTAAAAGGTGCACTGTATTTCCCAGAAAATGTACCTGTTCAACAAAGCCAAAACTAATAATAAGCGGTCGATTCCCAATTTATTTTTACAAACACAACGGAAACTATATGAACCATTTTGAATATAAAAATCAACAACTTTTTGCCGAAGATGTGGC
The DNA here is from genome assembly GCF_002015035.1 of Haemophilus parahaemolyticus. Taxonomy (GTDB): domain Bacteria; phylum Pseudomonadota; class Gammaproteobacteria; order Enterobacterales; family Pasteurellaceae; genus Haemophilus_A; species Haemophilus_A parahaemolyticus. Next base: position 19,945 of record NZ_MUXY01000007.1, read on the forward strand.
AATTGCTGACATTATTAGCGAACACGGCACACCTGCTTATATCTATTCTCGTGCAACACTTGAACGCCATTGGCACGCTTTTGACAACGCTTTTGGCTCGCACCCGCACTTAATCTGCTTTGCCGTAAAATCAAATTCCAACATTGCCCTGTTAAACGTGATGGCAAAACTCGGGTCTGGCTTTGATATCGTGTCGCAGGGTGAATTAGAGCGTGTACTGGCTGCGGGCGGCGAAGCCTCAAAAGTGGTCTTTTCGGGTGTGGCAAAATCGCACAGTGAAATTGAGCGTGCATTGGACGTGGGTATTCGTTGCTTCAATGTGGAGTCGATACCTGAATTGCACCGCATTAATGAAGTGGCAGGCAAAATGGGTAAAATCGCCCCAATTTCTCTGCGTGTTAATCCAGACGTGGATGCCAAAACTCACCCTTATATTTCCACGGGCTTGAAAGAGAATAAATTTGGCGTGAGCGTACAACAAGCACGTGAAGTTTACCGCTTAGCGAAAACCTTACCGAACGTGAAAATTACGGGAATGGACTGCCACATTGGCTCACAACTGACCGAATTACAGCCGTTCTTAGATGCGACCGACCGTTTAATCGTGTTGATGGAACAGCTCAAAGAAGATGGCATCGAACTACATCACCTAGACTTAGGTGGTGGCTTAGGCGTACCTTACAACGGTGAAGAACCACCACATCCAACCGAATACACTGAAGCGTTGCTTGTAAAATTAAAAAATTACCCAAACTTGGAAATTATTTTAGAGCCAGGGCGTGCGATCAGTGCAAACGCAGGGATTTTAGTGACCAAAGTGGAATATCTGAAATCAAACGAAGACCGCAATTTTGCGATTGTGGATACGGGTATGAATGATATGATCCGCCCAGCCCTTTACGAAGCCTATATGCAAATTACCGAAGTAAATCAATCGCTTGATCGCGAAAAAGCGGTTTATGATGTGGTAGGCCCTATTTGTGAAACGTCTGATTTCTTAGGCAAAGGCAGAGAATTAGCGATTGCCGAAGGCGATCTCATTGCTATGCGTTCAGCAGGGGCATATGGGGCAACTATGTCTTCCACCTATAATTCCCGCCCACAAGCGGTCGAAATTTTGGTAGACGGTGCAAAAGCCCACTTGATTAAAGCTAGGGCTGATTTTGCAGACTTGTGGAGATTGGAAAAATTAATTTAATTTCTCTAAAATAAAATTTTCAGTATAAAGCCCCAATGTGATCTTGAACTGAGCACACAGGGGTTTTTCTTTTATTCTTTTACTCTTTTATTCCAGGTATGAAATCAGGCTACTGCTCAATGCTGAAAACTCGAAATGCAATACCAATATCAGCATAAGTTTGTGTTACTCTTATTGCTTATAGTTATATTCCAAATGAAAAAACTTTCCTCTGCTTTTCCTCCATTTTTCCGCATAAAATTTGTTCATTACTAAAATTTGGGATATTTTCTTTAAACAAGGCTTGAAAAACCTAGCATTTTCTGCGAAGGTAACCCCGTTTATTTTTGATAAAGGAACGCATTATGCATAATGATAATTTGAAAGAGCTAACCCTGCGGGGGATGGTGTTGGGGGCGTTAATAACGGTGCTGTTTACTGCATCAAACGTCTATCTAGGGCTGAAAGTAGGGATGACCTTTGCGTCTTCCATTCCTGCGGCGGTGATTTCCATGGCGGTGCTGAAATTCTTTAAAGATTCCAGCATTCTTGAAAACAATATGGTACAAACACAGGCGTCTTCTGCGGGAACGCTGTCGTCCGTGATTTTTGTGTTACCAGGTTTGTTGATGATGGGCTATTGGCAAGATTTTCCATTCTGGCAAACAATGTTGATTTGTGCTGCTGGTGGTACATTAGGCGTGCTGTTTACCATTCCGCTTCGTCGTGCAATGGTCGTGAATAGTGATTTACCTTATCCTGAAGGCGTGGCTGCGGCAGAAATTCTCAAAGCAGGCAACCACGGAGAGGGCGATAGTGGCGTGAAAGATATTGCTTACGGTGGGATTTTTGCAGCAACGGTCGCCTTTTTTACTAATGGCTTACGCATAGTGGCTGATGGTGCAAGTGCGTGGGTAAGCAGTGGTAAAGCCATGTTCCAACTGCCGATGGGCTTCTCATTGGCGTTAGTCGGTGCGGGTTACTTAATCGGTATCGTAGGCGGTTTGGCGATGTTGCTGGGTGTAGTCCTTACTTGGGGCGTTGCCGTGCCGTATTTTACCGCACACGCAGATATTGCAGCGGATGCGAATATGGTGGATGTAGCAATGACGGTTTGGAAAACCAAAGTGCGTTTTATCGGCGTGGGCACCATTGGGATTGCAGCAATTTGGACGTTGTTAATTTTGATGAAACCGATGATTGAAGGGATGGTGCATTCGTTCCGTATGTTAAAAGGCAATGCGGGCGAATCGGTGGAACGCATTGACATTGACCTTTCGCCAAAAACGATGATTTATATCTTAATCGCAACGGTTGCTTTGATTGTGATTTCACTTTATCACTTCATCGCTGCCGCCCCAATTTCGCCAGAATTAGCGGTGTTATTGGTGGTGGTTTGTACCTTCTTAGCAGTCTTCATAGGCTTCTTCGTCGCGGCAGCTTCGGGGTATATGGCGGGCTTAGTGGGATCATCTTCAAGCCCAATTTCAGGTATCGGGATTATTTCAGTGATCGTGATTTCGTTGGTGTTAGTGACTATCGGCAACTCTGCAGGTTTATTTGAAACGGTAGATGGTCAGAAATTTTTGACCGCTTTAACGCTCTTCACCGCATCTATCGTTTTGACGACCGCGACTATTTCAAACGATAACTTGCAAGATTTGAAAACAGGCTTGCTCGTTCACGCGACACCGTGGAGACAACAAGTTGCCTTGATTATCGGCTGTTTCGTCGGTGCGCTAGTGATTGCCCCAGTACTTGAAATTCTCTACCACGCTTACGGTTTCAGCGGTGCATTGCCTCGCCCTGATATGGATCCTGCACAAGCGTTATCTGCACCACAAGCAACGATTATGACCACCATTTCACAAGGGATTTTCTCGAATAAATTGGGATGGACTTACATTTTAAGTGGTGTGGGTTTAGGTGTCGTGTTGATTGTGATTGATGCATTCTTGAAAAAAATCAGCGACAAGAAAATTGGCTTGCCAGTGATCGCCGTGGGTATCGGTATCTACTTACCGCCATCAATCAATATGCCTGTAATTATTGGGGCATTTTTAGCGTGGTGCATTACCCGTCATATCGCAAACTATGCAAAACGCACGGGTAATAAAGACGTGGTTTCTAAAGCAGAACGTTTCGGCACACTCTTTTCTGCGGGCTTAATTGTAGGCGAAAGTTTGATGGGGGTGGTGTTAGCGTTTGTGATCGCTGCTTCCGTGAGTTCAGGTGGCTCTGAAGCACCGCTTGCCTTAAATCTTGAAAACTGGGAAGGCACGGCGGAAGTGCTTGGATTAGCCATCTTCCTCTTCGGTTTATTCTTATTTGCTAGCCGCGTGTTGCGTGCGAAGAGAGCGAAGTAAGTTAGGCTTGAAATTGAATGGAGTAGGGTATAATAGGACTAAGGTAATCAGGCAATGTGCTATGGCCAAGCAACAACATTGCTCAGCTGATAGCACGAGATGATTTTGATAGAACCGCCTTTACTGGCGGTTTTTTATTATGCCACGAGTGTTGCCTTCTATCACTCGTCAAAAATGTGATCTACATCATAAAATCAACATAAAACCATAGCTCAATCCGCACGAAATCGGTACTATGTACCCCAAATGTATTATTTAACCCTTTTCACAACTCACGGAGTATTTTATGGAATTTCGTATTGAAAAAGACACCATGGGCGAAGTGCAAGTACCAGCAGAAAAATACTGGGCGGCGCAAACTGAACGTTCACGCAATAACTTCAAAATCGGGACTGAAGCTTCAATGCCGCACGAAATCATTGAAGCATTTGGTTATTTGAAAAAAGCTGCAGCATTCGCTAACCACGATTTAGGCGTGTTGTCTGCAGAAAAACGCGATTTGATCGCACAAGCCTGTGATGAAATTCTAGCGAATAAACTTGACGATCAATTCCCGCTTGTAATCTGGCAAACAGGTTCTGGTACACAATCGAATATGAACGTGAATGAAGTGGTAGCAAACCGCGCACACGTTTTACATGGCGGTAAATTAGGTGAAAAATCTATTATTCACCCGAATGATGATGTGAACAAATCACAATCTTCAAATGATACTTTCCCAACGGCAATGCACATTGCAGCATACAAAAAAGTGGTAGAAACCACCATTCCTGCGGTAGAACGCTTACAAAAAACCTTAGCAGCAAAATCTGAAGCCTTCAAAGATGTGGTGAAAATTGGTCGTACTCACTTAATGGATGCAACCCCATTAACATTAGGTCAAGAGTTCTCGGCTTATGCAGCACAATTACACTTCGGTTTAATCGCACTGAAAAATACGCTTCCACACTTACGTCAATTGGCATTAGGTGGCACAGCGGTAGGCACAGGTTTGAACACACCAAAAGGCTATGATGTGTTAGTTGCAGATTACATCGCAAAATTCACCGCTTTACCATTCGAAACAGCAGAAAATAAATTCGAAGCATTAGCAGCACACGATGCAATCGTGGAAACCCACGGAGCATTAAAACAGTTAGCGGTGAGTTTATTCAAAATCGCTAACGACATTCGCTTATTAGCGTCAGGTCCGCGTTCTGGTATCGGTGAAATTTTAATTCCAGAAAACGAACCAGGCTCATCCATTATGCCGGGTAAAGTAAATCCAACCCAATGCGAAGCGATGACGATGGTTTGTGCACAAGTGTTAGGTAACGACACCACCATTTCATTCGTGGGCTCACAAGGTCACTTCCAATTAAACGTGTATAACCCAGTAATGATCGCAAATTTCTTACAATCTGCACAATTATTAGCAGATGCGTGCGTATCATTCGATGAACATTGTGCCGTAGGCATTGAACCGAACTATCCACGTATTAAACAACAATTAGAGCAATCTTTAATGTTGGTAACGGCGTTAAATACCCACATTGGTTACGAAAATGCAGCGAAAATTGCGAAAACCGCTCACAAAAACGGTACAACATTAAAAGAAGAAGCGATTAACTTAGGCTTATTAACCGCTGAACAATTCGATGCTTGGGTTCGCCCAGAAGATATGGTCGGTAGCTTGAAATAATCTTTGATATATCGAAGCTAAGATAAGTCAACTAAATTAGTCGATTATGCACAAATTATGCATAGTCGACAATTTTTTTGCATATATATTGACAAAAGGGACTTTTTTTTTTGAATAATAGGGTTCTGTCATAGTACAGGCATTTAGTCTTATTGTTTATTAAGGAAATTTATATGAAAAAGCTATTTTTAATTTTAATTACAGCAGTATTAGTCGGGTGTGCATCATCTGAATTTAAAGCGTATAAAGCTGATAAGGATAACTTTACACCTAATACAGATCGGTATTTTAGTAGTCCAATTTATTACCAAGAAAACGTGTTCGGAGGACCTGGAGCAGGGCGATTTTATATCAATACGTCAATTGAAGAAGGGAAAATGACGTGGTCTTTAAGTACAGATTGGCTTAGTGCAAGTGGTAGATGGTTGTTTAACAATCAAATAGCTTTTAATATTGATGGACAAATTTATAAATTTTCTGGTCAAGCAACGCCAAATACAGAAATAATGGGTGGAAGCATGGTTATGGAAAGAAATATATATGGTGTTTCTGACGAATTTATTAGTAAATTAGAAAATGCAAATTCAGTTATTGTCAGAGTATCTGGAACACAGGCATATGTAGAAAGAACATTATCTCAAGAAGATATTAAAAATATAAAATGGTATATTTCATATATGAAATCAGGAAATAGACCTACACAAAGTAAATAAAGAGAAAAAAGAGCATGAAATTTTATATTCATGCTCTTTTTATTATTTATTTAACCACGCCATATAAGCTGCCGTGCCTTCAGCTACAGACTTAAATTCGCCTGTGTAGCCCGCTGCACGCAAGGCAGTTAAATCTGCTTGAGTGAAGGTTTGGTAGCGTGATTTTAAGTGGTCTGGGAACGGGATGGTTTCAATTTTGCCTTTACCGTGGAATTTAATCACCGCTTCCGCCACTGCTTTGAATGATTCCGCCTTGCCCGTGCCAAGGTTGTAAATGCCTGAAATGCTGTTTTGCCACGCCCAGATGTTTACTTTTGCGACATCTTCTACATACACGAAGTCGCGTAAAAATTCTTCTGAACCTTCAAAAAGTTTTGGGTTCTCGCCTTTCAACATTTGGTTGTTGAGGTGGAATGCCACGCTTGCCATTGAGCCTTTATGCTGTTCGCGCGGGCCGTAAACGTTGAAGTATTTGAAACCACATACAGGAGAATCCGCTTCAGGCAAGATTCTGCGCACATATTCATCAAATAAGAACTTTGAGTAGCCATACGCATTGAGCGGACCTTCAAATTCGCGTTTTTCGATAAAGTTATCTAAACGACCGCCATAGGTCGCAGCACTTGAAGCATAGAAGAACGGAATTTGGCGATCTAAGCAGAAATGCAACAACTCTTTGGAGTATTCGTAGTTGTTGTGCATTAGGTATTTGCCGTCCCATTCGGTAGTAGCTGAACAAGCTCCTTCGTGGAATACCGCATCAATGTCGCCAAAATCGTCGCCCGCGATAATTGAGGCAATAAAATCTTCTTTATCGCAATAATCTGCAATGTCTAAATCTACTAAATTGATGAATTTTTCTCCATTTTTTAGGTTGTCCACCACTAAAATATCTTTGCGACCCATTTCATTTAAGGCTTTGACGATATTGCTGCCGATCATACCAAAGCCGCCAGTTACGATAATCATAGGTTTTCCTTATGCTGATTAAAATTGGGGATATTATCGGTTGAACAGGGCGGATTTGCAAATTTTTGCCGAAAATTGACCGCTTGAAATGGAAAAAAGTAAAATGAAAACTTATTGCTCCCTCATTTTTACTCTTATTTTATGAATAAAGCTCCTTTTTAAGAATATATCCGACACGTTGATGCCAGAAAAAAAAAAGAGAAGAGTGTTGCATGGCAGAGCACAATTGGTTTTTACAAGATGTGGATGGATTAAAGCCTTCGAAATCTTACGTAATTTATTATTAGGCGAACAGCCTGAGCCAAGCAATCAGCGTTTGCATATTTGCAATGCAGATTATCTTTAGAAGGAAAAGAAATCTTAACTTTTAAGCACCGAAAAAAACCACCTAAATGGTGGTTTTTATTTACGCCTAAAATTTCAACAGCAGAAATGGTTAAAATTTGTTGCTGATTTGCTTTCCATTTTCGACTTATCCTTCGACAAGCTTAGGAATTGTCTCAAAAAACTTACTTCGCTCTCGCAATTTGTTTTTTCAGCTTTTGCATTTTTTCTTTAATACGTTGGCGTTTGAGGGCGGAAATGTGATCCACGAACAGCACGCCGTTGAGGTGATCGATTTCGTGTTGAATGCAAATCGCAAACAAGCCATCGGCATCGTAAATCACCTCTTCACCTTGGCGGTTTAATGCTTTCACCTTCACTTTTTCTTTGCGTGGCACTAACGCACGGTGTCCTGGAATAGACAAACAGCCTTCCTCAATGCCCGTTTCGCCTTCGCTTTCCAAAATTTCTGGGTTGATTAACACCACTTGGTTGGTTTTATCGCCTTCAATGTCAATGGTAATTACACGATTTAATACGCCTACTTGCGGTGCGGCAAGCCCGATGCCTTCGTGTTCGTACATCGTCTCAAACATATCGTCGATAAATTGGTTTAATTCTGCATCGACTTTTGCCACGGGTTCGCACACCGTCGCAAGTCGCTCATCTGGGTATAAAACGACCTCTAATACTGCCATTTTTGTGATCTCGCTCGAAAATTTTAAAAGATTTAGTTTGGCTATTTTAGTCTTTTTCTTATGATTAGGGAAATTTTCTTTTTTTAGGCTTTATTTCAGAATGCATCTAGTTTCTCTGCTCAAATTATTGCAAGTGCCACAAATCGGCGCTCAAAAAATCGCTCGCCTGTTGGCGGAAATCGATTTCGACCAATTTTGCCAATTCGACAAACAGCAACTTCGGCAAATTGGTTGGAACGAAAAGCAAATCCAGCGTTGGTTTCAGCCGGATCAGGCGTGGATTAATGCGGCACTTTCGTGGGCAGAGCAGGGAGGCAACCGCATTCTGACCTTGTTTGATGATGATTATCCCTTTTTGCTGCGTCAAATCAGCACCGCTCCGCCCGTATTATTCGTGAAAGGTTCGGTAGAAAGTTTGAGCTTACCGCAAATTGCGATGGTGGGAAGCCGTGATTTTTCCCATTATGGCGAATACTGGGCAGGCTATTTTGCCTCGGAATTAGTTAAAAATGGCTTTGCGGTCACAAGCGGCTTGGCGATTGGTATTGACGGCTTTTGTCATCAGCGAGCGGTGGCAGAAAAGGGCACCACAATTGCTGTACTTGGCTCTGGCTTGGCACAGGTTTACCCAGCACGACACAAAAAATTAGCAGAGCAGATAATCGAGACTGGTGGGGCATTGATGTCGGAATTTTTCCCTAACCAGCCACCGATTGCCGAGAATTTCCCGCGACGAAATCGCATTATCAGTGGACTTTCGTTAGGCACATTAGTGGTGGAAGCAACAATTAACAGCGGATCGCTCATTACTGCCCGTTATGCTTTGGAACAAGGTCGGGAGGTGTTTGCTCTACCAAATGCAGTGCAAAATCCTTATTCTGCGGGTTGCCATAAGCTCATTAAAGAAGGGGCATTATTGACGGAAAGCATTGAAGACATTTTGCAAGCAGTACAATATCAGTTGCAAAGAGAGCCTATGCAAGCAGAGCTGTTTGAAGCTCAAACGCAAGCGGTGGATTCTGTGCCACGTTTTTCAAAATCGGCAGCCGTGCCAGTTGCAAAGGCTTTGCCAGAAATGACCGCTTGCCAGCAGCAGATTTTCGAACAGATTAGCTTTGAGCCGATAGCGATTGATGATATTGCCAAAGCGGTAGAGATGGATGTGTCGATGTTGTTGGTTGAACTTCTAAACTTGGAATTGTTAGGTGTGGTGAAATCGGTAAATGGCGGTTATGTTCTTGCTTAACCTTTTTCAGAGAGTGTATACATTTTTTACAAAAGATCGTGTTAAAAATTAAGAAAAATGCTACAATCTCTCGCTTTAAAAAATTAGACGTCTATTTTCTACACAAATTTTAGGGTTCATATGGCTACTGAGAAAAAAACAAAAGCTCCTGAACAGATTGAAAAAGCAGGGGTAAAAAGCAAGGGCTTAAATACGACATTATGGGTTGTGGCGATTGTGCTTTTAGCGGTGGCGGCGATTGGTAATACTTATTTTGCCTCACACTTTGCACTGGTTGTTCGCGTGTTATTATTAGTGGTTTTAGTGGTTGGTGCGGTTGCTGTTGCAGCAATAACTAACCAAGGTCAAAAAGCGATTGGTTTTATGAAAGAATCTCGCACCGAATTACGCAAAATTATTTGGCCAACTCGCCCAGAAGCAACGCAAACTACGTTCATCGTGATCGCAATGTGTATCGTAGTTTCACTGGTATTATGGGGCTTTGATACTATTATCGTGGCATTAATTAATTTCATTACTAATCTATAAGGCTAAGCAAAATGAGTGAAGTAGAAACAACAACAGAAGTAAGTAAAAAACGTTGGTATGTACTCCAAGCATTTTCAGGATTTGAAAATCGTGTTGCGGTAACCTTACGTGAATACATCAAATTACATAAAATGGAAGATCAGTTTGGTGAAGTGTTAGTGCCAACTGAAGAAATCATTGAAAATGTGGGCGGCAAACGCCGTAAAACAGAACGTAAATTCTTCCCTGGTTATGTATTAGTGGAAATGGAAATGAACGATTACACTTGGCAGTTGGTTCGTAGCGTGCCACGTGTGATGGGTTTTATTGGCGGTACTGCAGATAAACCCGCACCAATTTCAAGAAAAGAAGCAGACCGCATTCTTAACCGCGTACAAGAAACGGCAGAAAAACCACGTCATCGTAATGAATACTTCCCAGGCGAAAGTGTGCGTGTTACGGAAGGTCCATTCGCAGACTTTACTGGTACAGTGGAAGAAGTGGATTACGAAAAAGGACGTATTAAAGTGTCTGTATCAATCTTCGGACGTGCAACCCCTGTTGAGCTTGAGTTCAACCAAGTGGAAAAACAACACGGGTAATAGATTATTTAGCGGTGGAAATTTATTAGAAATTTGTAAAAAGCGAAAACTGCTTGAAAAACGATCACAATTTCAGTAAAATTCACCATCAATTACGAGCCATTTTATATGGCTCGTATTTTTGTGTAGCACATCGTGCTTTTTATTATAGGGGAGCAAGTTAAACTTGCGTTATCACCCACTTAGAGGAAACTTAAAAATGGCAAAAAAAGTCCAAGCATACGTTAAGTTGCAAGTTGCAGCGGGTATGGCTAACCCATCACCACCAGTTGGTCCTGCATTAGGTCAACAAGGTGTGAACATCATGGAATTCTGTAAAGCATTTAACGCTCGTACTGAGAGCTTAGAAAAAGGTTTACCAATCCCAGTAGTTATCACTGTATATGCAGACCGTTCATTTACTTTCGTCACTAAAACTCCACCAGCAGCAGTATTATTGAAAAAAGCTGCAGGTATCAAATCTGGTTCAGGTAAGCCGAACAAAGATAAAGTGGGTAAAGTAACTTTAGATCAAATCCGTCAAATCGCTGAAACTAAAGCAGCAGATATGACTGGCGCGACTATCGAAACGAAAATGAAATCAATCGCTGGTACTGCTCGTTCAATGGGCTTAGTGGTGGAGGAATAATACGATGGCTAAATTGACTAAAAAAATGAAAGCAATCAAAGCTGGCGTAGATTCTACTAAAGCATATGAAATCAACGAAGCAATCGCAGTATTAAAACAATTCGCGACAGCAAAATTCGTTGAAAGCGTTGACGTTGCAGTAAATCTAGGTATCGATCCTCGTAAATCAGATCAAAACGTACGTGGTGCAACTGTGTTACCACACGGCACAGGCCGTACAGCGCGCGTTGCTGTGTTCACACAAGGTGCGAACGCAGAAGCAGCAAAAGCAGCAGGTGCAGATTTAGTAGGTATGGAAGACCTTGCAGAGCAAGTGAAAAAAGGCGAAATGAACTTCGACGTTGTTATCGCTTCACCAGATGCAATGCGTGTTGTAGGTCAATTAGGTCAAGTATTAGGTCCACGTGGCTTAATGCCAAACCCGAAAGTAGGTACTGTAACGCCAAACGTTGCTGAAGCAGTTAAAAACGCGAAATCTGGTCAGATTCGTTACCGCAATGATAAAAACGGTATCATCCATACCACAATCGGTAAAGCGAACTTCTCTGAAGAGCAATTAAAAGAAAACCTTCAAGCATTATTGGCTGCTTTAACTAAAGCAAAACCAACGACAGCAAAAGGTGTGTTCATCAAGAAAGTAAGCATCTCTACTACAATGGGTGCTGGTGTTGCTGTTGATCAAGCTTCATTATAATTGCTAGTTTAAATCACTAGTTTGATTTTAGAAAACCGTATGGGAGAAATCCTGTACGGTTTTTTGTTTTTGACTTCTTCAAGCGGTTAAAAAATTCTCAAAATTGGTAATAAGTTTGATCCTAAATAAATAGTTTGAGTTTGATCACAAATTTTATGAGAAGTTTATGCTAAACTTGCTCCGTTTTTATTTGTAACTAGATAGAGGTATCTATGGATTTTCTAATGAACTTAGGGGAAGGGACGCAGTTTGCAATTCAACTTGTGATTGTGTTGATCTGTTTGTTCTATGGAGCGAAAAAGGGAGGCATTGCACTTGGAATGCTGGGTGGGATTGGCTTAATCATGTTGGTATTTGGGTTTGGGATTGAACCAGGTAAACCTGCGATTGATGTAATGCTTACTATTCTTGCGGTGGTGGTAACCTCTGCAACCCTTCAAGCCAGCGGTGGTTTGGATGTAATGTTGCAAATTGCGGAAAAAATGCTGCGTAAAAACCCGAAATATGTGAGTATTCTTGCACCCTTTGTAACCTGTACGTTAACCATTCTTTGCGGTACAGGGCACGTGGTTTATACGATGTTGCCGATTATTTACGACATTGCGATTAAAAACGATATTCGCCCAGAGCGTCCGATGGCGGCAAGTTCAATTGCGTCTCAGTTAGGGATTATTGCTTCACCGGTATCGGTTGCAGTGGTGACTTTGACAGCGTTTTTAGTGAATTCAAAAACACCTCTCGCAGGTTTTGATGGTTATTTAGATTTATTGAAAATTACTGTGCCTTCAACCCTTTGCGGTGTGTTAGCGATAGGTATTTTCAGTTGGTTCCGTGGTAAAGATTTAGATAAAGACCCTGTGTTCCAAGAAAAAATCAAAAATCCAGAGTTCAAAAAATATGTGTATGGTGATTCTGCTTCACTTTTAGATAAAAAATTACCGCAATCAAGCTGGAATGCGATGTGGATTTTCTTCGGTGCGATTATGGTTGTGGCGGTATTAGGTTATTTCAAAGAATTACGTCCTTCTTTTGATAAAACCGTGCCAGCTCAAGTGGTAGAGATTGTGGTTGATAATAAACCAGTTCAAAGCATCAACGTAAAAGAGGGTAAAATTGTCGCGCAAGCGAAAGATGGCACAGTGTTACTTGATGTGAAAGATAACAAAGCGAAAGCAAAAACCACTTTTGATAGCGTGCAGGTATTAGATGAAAAAGGTAACGTGAAACAAACTATTGTGGTTGAAGATGGCAAAGTAGTTGTTACTGCAAAAGATAAAGTGGAAAGTATTGAAAATGCGACTATCGTGTTAAAAGATACGATGAAAAAATCTTCACCACTTGGTATGGTGAATGTGATTCAGATCTTTATGTTGCTTGCAGGTGCATTGATTGTAATTTTCACCAAAATGGATGCGAGTAAAATCAGTAAAAATGAGATTTTCCGTTCAGGTATGATTGCCCTTGTTGCGGTGTTTGGTATCTCTTGGATGGCTGAAACAATGTTTGCGGTGCATACGCCAATGATGAAATCTGCATTAGGTGATATCGTACGTGCTCATCCTTGGACTTATGCGGTAATGTTATTATTGATTTCTAAATTTGTAAACTCGCAAGCAGCGGCGTTGGTGGCGTTTGTTCCACTTGCGTTAAATATAGGCGTTGAACCTGGTGTTATTTTAGCGTTTGCGAGTGCGTGTTACGGCTATTATATTTTACCTACTTATCCAAGTGACTTAGCAGCAATTCAATTCGACCGTTCAGGCACAACACATATCGGTAAATTTGTGATTAACCATAGTTTTATATTGCCAGGGTTAATCGGGGTATTTACTGCTTGTGTATTTGGTTACCTTTTTGCAGGTATTTATGGTTACCTATAAATAGATAAGCATTTCTATACGCCACATGGAATCCAGCGTGGCGTTTTTTTTGTCTGAAAATTTTGATCATTTTTTAGATTATTGCTTTACAAATAAACAAGCTCAGACTATAATTTTGTCCTCATTTTACACGGTAATATGTAAAAACTGATGGTGCTTGCCTCATCAAGCCCCATCGAAGACTGTAGGAGTGCTTGGCACTTAATTATCCTACATAGATGGTGAACAGACAGAATTTCTCTGCTTCTGGACACCTTAGGCTCAAGAAGAAACGCGTAAGCGGTGAAATTTTTGAGGTTTTTTGTAATTCTGCTATGTAAATAGTAGAGTGTATCAGGAGCTAAAACCAATGGCATTAAATCTTCAAGACAAACAAGCAATTGTTGCTGAAGTAAATGAAGCTGCCAAAGGTGCCCTTTCAGCTGTTGTTGCGGATTCTCGTGGCGTCACAGTTGAGAAAATGACTGAGTTACGTAAAAATGCACGTGAAGCAGGTGTAACTATGCGCGTAGTACGTAATACTTTATTACGTCGTGCGGTAGAAGGCACTGAATTCGAATGCTTAAAAGATGCGTTTACTGGTCCAACTCTTATTGCTTTCTCAAATGAACACCCAGGTGCTGCAGCACGTTTGTTCACTGAGTTTGCAAAAGCAAACAAAGAGTTCGAAATTAAAGGTGCAGCCTTTGAAGGTAAAACACAAGATGTTGAATTCTTAGCAACATTACCAACTTACGAAGAAGCAATTGCACGTTTAATGGGCACAATGAAAGAAGCTGCGGCAGGCAAACTTGCTCGCACTCTTGCGGCATTACGCGACAAATTACAAGCAGAAGCGGCTTAATTTTTCGTCGTTTTCTCAAATCGTTTAACTTATTTACTTTAGGAATTGATTGTTATGTCATTAACTAACGAACAAATCATTGAAGCTATCGCTTCTAAATCAGTATCAGAAATCGTTGAATTAATCACAGCGATGGAAGAAAAATTCGGTGTTTCAGCAGCGGCAGCAGTAGCAGCAGCTCCAGCAGCAGGTGCAGCAGCGGCAGAAGAAAAAACTGAATTCGACGTAGTTCTTGCTAACGCAGGTGCAAACAAAGTTGCTGTAATCAAAGCAGTACGTGGTGCAACTGGTTTAGGCTTAAAAGAAGCTAAAGACTTAGTAGAATCTGCTCCAGCTAACTTAAAAGAAGGCATCTCTAAAGCAGAAGCTGAAGCTCTTAAAAAAGAATTAGAAGAAGCTGGTGCACAAGTAGAAATCAAATAATTTTGATTTTAACTTTTAACCTATCTTCAGGTTCAAGAGAAAGCCAATGGTTATGCCGTTGGCTTTTTCATTTTTTAATTCTTTCTAGAGAGGGTTTGTTATCCCTTGGTAAAAATAAAAGCACTTATTCAGGAATAAGTGCTTTTAGAAAAAATATTATGATTAGTTTTTGTTATTTTCTAATGCTTTTAAGATCGCATCGCCTAGTAGTTTGGCTCTAATACGATAGCCTTTGCCATTTAAATGAATGCCATCTTTCGATGCAAAGCCTAAACTATGCCAATTGGCAACAGATCCGTGTTCGCCTGAAATGGTATACCAATCATAGAACAAGGTTCCCTCATCTTTTGCAATGCGTTTTACCATTTGAGCGTATTTTTCAGATATTGTTACATTTTTTCCTCGATAACGAGCTTCTTGTACGCTAGTTAATAAAATTGCAGCATTAGGTTTAAGTGTTCTTACTTTACGAATAGTTTGACGAATAGTGGTTTCTAAATTTTCGTCAATTTGATTAGTATAAATCACATCATTTGTTCCCCAGTCTAAAATAACTAGATCTGCATCTAGTAAAGGGAATTGTTGTTCAAATAATCTTTGCTGAATGAGTGCAGAATAAGCTGCACCTCCTACTCCTAGATTATGATAAATCACGCCAGAGTTTTGAGGAGAGGTTAGATTTAAACCGTGGAATTCAAAGGTAGAGTTTGGGTTAATTGCTTGAATAGTGAGAGTGATCTCCTGCCCTGGATTATTTAAACTAAAATTGACTGCTTGTGTATTGCTTTGTGCTGAAACATTGATGCTTTGGCTTTGTGAGCCGCTATTTAGTGTTAGGCGATAATCGCCATCCGTTTTAAATAAGAGTGTGGCATTAATGGTATCGTGGGAAATAATCTTTTTGAAATAGAAACTCACTTGAGTTGAGGGATCTGTTGTTCTTGCCACAAAACCAGAAATACCTAATGCAATCTTAGGATATTGTTGAATACTATTGGCTGTTTTCCATTGGCCAGTGAATCGACTAGAGTAGTCTTCTTGTGAGTAAGTTTTAGCTATTGTATAAGGAAAAATCATCCCTCGACCTGCGTTTCCTCGGATGGATTGAAATGTATCGCGTAATGGACCCACTTGCCAGCCAGGTTGGATGTGAGAGTCTCCAAAATGCACAATATTGATTGTGCTATTGTTTCTTTTCCATTTTTGCCCGAGAGAACCTAGTGTTTTTGAGTTAGCAAAATCAATTTTATTGGCTGCAAAATTAATATTTTGAGGCCAATGTTGTTTGGTTTGCATGGTTATCGTGGATGATGTTTGATTTTTTTGTGTGTTATTAGAACAGCTTACTATAATAAGAGATGCCGCTAGTGTTAGGCATATTTTTAGGTATTGTTTATTCATTGTTTATGTTCCTTATTTAACATTTGTAAACCAAGTTTTGTTGTAGTTTTAGTATTGGCTGCGAAAGTATTATGAGCATAGAGTAATTCTTTGATGTCGTGACGTTTCATTAAGCGTAGTATGTTTCCTTTAAAGTAACGATAATCTACAACATAAATATCTTTGTAATGGGCGGTAAGATAAGGAATTAATGCATTTCCAAATGAATCTTTGACAACCAACAGGCTTTTTCTTTCGCTTGTTTCCGTATGAAAATGGACTAAAGGATTATCTCCACCAATAAAGAGCACATAGTTATTATTTTTTTCAGCATAGACTTGCCCTGTTATTGGTGTTGGAGTATCTCCATAAATTTTTACGACAGATTGAGTCGGAACTTTATAATATTCTAAAAGATCAGGGTCCTTTTTTAATTCATTATCTTTGGTATAGTTATAAAGGCTGCCTAAAAAAGAGGTTTTTTTGGCTTCATATTGCATGTCGGATAATGCAAGCGGTTGAAATCCAGCTTTTTTGGCAAAAGCAACGTAAGCATAGTAAGCCCCAAGCCCAGTCCAATGGTGGTCTGTTCTAAACTGAATATATTCGTTCTTGTGCGGTTCCATTTCTTCATACACTGGTACAGAAACGATATTTTTAGGCAATAAACTATTAAATAGTTCAATATTCTCTTTCTCTTTTAATACCCCTTTATTAACTTGATAAGGTAAGTAAAAATCGCTACCAGATGGGATCATCATGGTATACATTTTTATGTCATTAGCTAACTTTTTACGGTAGGTCGTCAACATGTTGACGTAAGGAGTAATAGTTTGCTTTGAGCCTGCAAAAATCTGTAAAACCCGTCCATTAACGACAATCACCCCTTTAATACGATTGAACTCTTCATTTATATCAGATGGAATATGTTTCTCTGTATTTTTAGCTGATTCTACCTCGACTGTTTCTGTATTTGATGTAGTATCAGCCGTCAAAGGTTCATGGGCTTCCTCTGACTTTTCAGTATCAACGTTTCGTTCTAAAGCGGAATCTGAAACATCTATATTGGATGCCGACGAGGTTTCTTCAGTTATCATTTCCTGATCTAAAGATATTTCATCATTATGTTGATTATTGAGCGTAATAACGCGAATTTCTTGCTCTTGACTACCTTTGAATGTGTTTAAATGATTTGCAAGTGTTAACCAATTCTCTCTCAAAGGAAAATGATCGTTATAATATTCCTCAAAAGCTTTCTCGAATTTTCCTGAAAAAATGGTTTCTTGATTAGCTAGCGGAAAGTCCATTAATTTTCGGTTTTCATCACTAGAAATAGTTTGTTTAGGTAATGTCCAAAACGCAATACCTCCAATAATAAGTATTACACAAAATAGTGAGCTATTTGCAATCCAGAGAAGTTTTTTCATATTGCCTCAGTTAGAATCTAAAATAGATAAATGGATTATAAGTACTGCCAACAAGTAGCACGATGGAACAACCCATAAAAAGAAGTGTTTGGATAAACTCGCTGAATATCGCAAGTGTTGAGTTCCAAGCGGTCAATTTTTCTTGGAAAAATGCACGTACAGGCATACAAAGTAGTAATGTGATTCCAAACCAGTAAAGATTCGACATTACAAGTGAGCTATCTCGATAATCATATAGCTCTGCGGAAGTGAGGCCGAACATCACTTGAAGATGAGCATTTAATTGGGTTAAATCGGTAAAATAGAAAATCGCCCAGCCAATTACAATAAAAAAGAGAGCGTAGGTGTGTTGAAAGATAGATGGAAGTTTATCCAAAATCTTATGAAGAAGAAACTTTTCAATGAGTAGCAATAATCCGAAGTATGCCCCCCAGATAATAAAATTCCAGCTAGCTCCATGCCATAAACCTGTTAGGCTCCAAACAATCAAAATATTACGAATTTGGTTATGTTTATTACCACCTAAAGGGATATAAACATAATCTTTAAAAAAACTTGATAATGAAATATGCCAGCGACGCCAAAAATCTGAAATAGATTTTGCTGTGTAAGGATGTTTGAAGTTTTCATGATAATGGAAACCAAACATTTTTCCTAAACCAATAGCCATGTCTGAATAGCCAGAAAAATCGAAATAAATTTGTAAGCTAAATAGAATAATGCTAAGCCATGCTCCCACGATGCTGAGTGAGCTGATTTCACCATTTAATAGTGGGATAGCTAATGCTCCAGCGGTATTTGCAATGCAAACTTTTTTGAATAATCCTTTGCTAAAGCGATTAACGCCGTAGTGAAAATCCTCCCAGCGAAAATAGCGCTCTGTAATTTCTTTCGCGATGTGTCCATAACGAATGATTGGGCCTGCTACAAGATGATGGAAGTTAGCAATATAAACTAAGAATGCAGCATAAGATTGTTGTGCCTTGACCTTGTTATACCAAACGTCTAGGGTATAAGAAAGAGACATAAACACATAGAAAGAGATTCCTACAGGGAGTGCAAAAGTAGGTGCTGTAATATTAAGCTTAAAAAGTTGGTTGATATTTTCAATAACGAAGCCACTATATTTAAAAAAGCCCAATAGACCAAGATTAACTATAAAGGTAATAATAAGTCCTAGCTTAGCAATAGGTTGACCTCGATGGTTTTCAATAAATTTACCATTAAAATAGTCAACTGTTGCGGATAGTAGTAGTAAAATTACCCAAATAGGTTCTCCCCAAGCATAGAATAAAATAGATGAAGAAACGAGAATCCAGTTACGTATATAAAGTGATTTGGTCAGATAATACAAGCCTAATACGATAGGTAGAAAAAGAAAGATAAAAATAAGACTAGAAAAGACCAAAATAATACCTTGAATATATGAGATAGAAAAATGTCGCTTATTATAAAGAATTTTAATGGTAATCTTAAGCTTAAATAGGTTTTTTTAGCAAAAAGTATGATGAAAGTGACTTAGGTTTGTTGTTTTACATCATAAATAAAGTTGTATTTTGTATTCTAAGTATGTATAATTATCGGGCTATCACTTTTTATATGGTAGTGTCGTCCCGAAAGGGTGTTTTTTTTATTTAACGGAGCACTAATATGATCCAAGAACAGACTATGCTGGATGTTGCTGATAACTCAGGGGCTCGTAGCGTAATGTGTATCAAGGTTCTAGGTGGATCGCACCGTCGTTACGCTGCTATTGGCGATATCATCAAAGTTACTGTAAAAGAAGCAATTCCACGCGGTAAAGTGAAAAAAGGTGATGTGTTAAAAGCAGTTGTTGTGCGCACCAAGAAGGGTGTTCGTCGCCCAGATGGCTCAGTTATTCGTTTCGATGGCAATGCTTGTGTAATTTTAAATAATAACACTGAGCAACCAATCGGTACTCGTATTTTTGGACCTGTGACTCGTGAACTTCGTTCTGAAAAATTCATGAAGATCATTTCTTTAGCTCCAGAAGTACTGTAAGGGGAATGTAATGGCTGCTAAAATCCGTCAAAATGATGAAGTAATTGTTCTTGCTGGTAAAGATAAGGGCAAACGTGGTAAGGTAACTCAAGTGTTACCAAATGGTAAAGTTGTTGTTGAAGGTATCAACATCATCACTAAACACGAAAAACCAGTTCCTGCTTTAGGTAAAGCTGGTGGTTTAGTGAAAAAAGAAGCTGCAATCGATGGTTCAAACGTTGCAATCTTCAACCCGAAAACAAACAAAGCTGACCGTGTAGGTTTTAGATTCGAAGATGGTAAAAAAGTACGTTTCTTCAAATCTAATAATGAAATTATTTAATTAAAACTGGAGTAATGCGATGGCGAAACTGCATGATTACTACAGAGATACAGTAGTGAATGAATTAAAAGCAAAATTCAACTACTCATCTGTCATGCAAGTCCCACGAATCGAAAAGATTACCCTGAATATGGGTGTGGGTGAAGCATTGACCGACAAAAAACTTTTAGATAATGCAGTAGCAG
This sequence comes from Haemophilus parahaemolyticus, assembly GCF_002015035.1. Taxonomy (GTDB): domain Bacteria; phylum Pseudomonadota; class Gammaproteobacteria; order Enterobacterales; family Pasteurellaceae; genus Haemophilus_A; species Haemophilus_A parahaemolyticus. The sequence goes on from NZ_MUXY01000007.1 coordinate 40,033, forward strand.
ATCTAACAGCAATCAGCGGTCAAAAACCTTTAATTACTAAAGCTCGTAAATCAGTTGCTGGCTTTAAAATCCGTCAGGGATATCCAATCGGATGTAAAGTAACTCTTCGCGGTGAACGCATGTGGGAGTTCTTTGAAAGATTGATTTCTATCGCTGTTCCACGTATCCGTGACTTCCGTGGTTTAAATGCGAAGTCTTTCGATGGTCGTGGTAATTACAGTATGGGTGTTCGTGAACAAATCATTTTCCCAGAAATCGACTACGATAAAGTAGATCGTGTACGTGGTTTAGATATTACAATCACTACAACTGCGAAAAATGACGAAGAAGGTCAAGCTTTATTAGCGGCTTTCAATTTCCCATTCCGTAAATAAGGTAGGTTATCGTGGCAAAACAATCAATGATTGCACGTGATGTAAAACGTGCGAAATTAGCTGATAAATTCTACGCAAAACGTGAAGAATTAAAGAAAATTATCTCATCTGAATCTGCTTCAGATGAAGAGCGCTGGGCAGCAGTGTTGAAGTTACAAACACTTCCACGTGATTCAAGCCCAATCCGTCAGCGTAATCGTTGCCGCCAAACTGGTCGTCCACACGGTGTACTTCGTAAGTTTGGTTTAAGCCGTATTAAGGTTCGTGAAGCTGCTATGCGCGGTGAAATTCCTGGCCTTAAGAAAGCAAGCTGGTAATAACCTCTTTTAATTTGGAATCATGGGAGTAAATACATGAGCATGCAAGATCCAATCGCAGATATGCTGACCCGTATTCGTAACGGTCAAGCTGCGAATAAAGTTGCAATCAGTATGCCTTCATCTAAGTTAAAAGTCGCTATTGCAAGCGTTTTAGCTGAAGAAGGTTATGTTGAGAGCTTCAAAGTTGTTGAAGGTTCAAAACCTGAGTTGGAAATCACTTTAAAATATTTCCAAAACAAACCAGTAGTAGAAAGTATCCAACGCGTAAGCCGTCCTGGTCTTCGTATTTACAAACGTAAAGACGAATTACCAAAAGTAATGGGTGGTTTAGGTATCGCAGTTGTTTCTACATCGAAAGGTGTTATGACCGACCGTGCTGCACGTCAAGCAGGTCTCGGCGGTGAAATCATCTGTTACGTAGCATAATAGAGAGGTAGGAAAAATGTCTCGTGTTGCAAAAGCACCTGTTAATGTTCCTGCCGGTGTTCAAGTTACTTTGAACGGTCAGCTATTAACAGTTAAAGGTAAAAACGGCGAGTTATCTCGCGAAATTCATAATGCAGTTGAAGTAAAATACGAAGCTGATACATTAACATTCGCACCACGCGAAGGTCTTGCAGGTGCAGATGCACAGGCAGGTACAGCTCGTGCATTAGTTAATGCTATGGTTATCGGTGTTACTGAAGGCTTTACGAAGAAATTGCAATTAGTTGGTGTTGGTTATAGAGCACAAATGAAAGGTAACTCAGTTGCTTTAAGTTTAGGTTTCTCACACCCAATTGAACACGCGTTGCCAGCTGGTGTAACTGGTGAATGTCCATCACAAACTGAGATCGTTCTCAAAAGTGCAGACAAACAGTTAATTGGCCAAGTAGCAGCAGATATTCGTGCATATCGCCGTCCAGAGCCTTATAAAGGCAAAGGTGTACGTTACGCTGATGAAGTTGTACGTACTAAAGAAGCGAAGAAAAAGTAAAGTAAGGTAACACTATGGATAAGAAAGTAGCTCGTATCCGTCGTGCAACCCGTGCACGTCATTTAATGAGAGAGCAAGGTGCAACACGTTTAGTTGTGCATCGCACACCTCGCCATATTTATGCGCAGGTAATTGCACCTAATGGCTCAGAAGTTTTAGCAGCAGCTTCAACTGTTGAAAAAGAAATTAAAGAGCAAGTTAAATACACTGGTAATAAAGACGCAGCTGCAGTAGTTGGTAAATTAGTTGCAGAACGTGCTTTAGCTAAAGGTGTTCAAGCGGTTGCATTTGATCGTTCAGGTTTCAAATACCACGGTCGTGTGCAAGCATTAGCAGACGCTGCTCGTGAAGCTGGTCTACAGTTCTAATAGAGGAATTTGAGATGTCAAACATCGAAAAACAAGCTGGTGAACTGCAAGAGAAGCTAATCGCGGTTAACCGTGTATCAAAAACCGTTAAAGGTGGTCGTATCATGAGTTTCACTGCTTTAACAGTAGTGGGCGATGGTAATGGTCGTGTAGGTTTTGGTTACGGTAAAGCACGTGAAGTTCCAGCAGCGATCCAAAAGGCGATGGAAAAAGCTCGTCGCAATATGATCAATGTAGCTTTAAACGAAGGTACATTACAACACCCCGTTAAAGGTTCACACACAGGTTCACGCGTATTCATGCAACCAGCAAGCGAAGGTACTGGTATCATCGCAGGCGGTGCAATGCGTGCAGTGTTAGAAGTTGCGGGTGTTCGTAACGTTCTTTCTAAAGCGTATGGTTCAACTAACCCAATTAACGTTGTTCGTGCAACAATTGATGCACTTGAGAACATGAAATCACCTGAAATGGTTGCTGCAAAACGTGGCAAAACAGTTGAAGAAATTTTGGGGTAATTGAATATGGCAAAAATTAAAGTAACTCAAACTCGTAGCTCTATCGCTCGTTTACCGAAACATAAAGCAACGTTAAAAGGCTTAGGTCTTCGTCATATTCGTCACACCGTAGAACTTGAAGATACTCCAGCAGTACGCGGTATGATCAATCAAGTTTACTATATGGTTAAAGTGGAGGAGTAATAGAATGCATTTAAATACTCTTTCTCCAGCTGAAGGTGCTAAGCACAGTGCTAAACGTTTAGGTCGTGGTATTGGTTCTGGTTTAGGTAAAACTGGTGGTCGTGGTCACAAAGGTCAAAAATCTCGTACAGGCGGCGGTGTTCGTCGTGGTTTCGAGGGTGGTCAAATGCCTTTATACCGTCGTTTACCAAAATTTGGTTTTACTTCATTAAAATCATTCCGCGTTGCTGAAATTCGTTTAAACGACTTAGCGAAAGTAGATGGCGAAGTTGTAACTTTAGAAGCGTTAAAAGCGGCTAACGTAATCACTAAAGATATCTTATCTGCAAAAGTAATCTTAGCAGGTAAAATTGAAAAAGCGGTTAAAGTTAAAGGCTTAGGTGTAACTAAAGGTGCTAAAGCTGCTATCGAAGCTGCTGGTGGTTCTATCGAGGAATAATAAATGGCAAAGCAACCAGGGTACCAAGGTAGTACACAAAAAGGAACTGGCGAGCTTAAATCAAGATTGTTATTTGTTTTAGGTGCGTTAATCGTATTCCGTATCGGTTCTTTTATACCTGTTCCTGGCATTGATGCTTCTGTTTTATCTGAGTTAGTTCGACAACAACAAGGCACCATCATTGATATGTTTAATATGTTCTCTGGTGGTGCATTAAGCAGAGCTTCTATATTTGCATTAGGTATTATGCCTTACATCTCTGCGTCAATTATTATCCAATTATTGACAGCAATTCACCCACCTTTAGCTGAATTGAAAAAAGAAGGCGAAGCTGGGCGTCGTAAAATTAGCAAATATACACGCTATGCAACTTTGTTATTAGCATTTATTCAGTCTATTGGTATCTCAATTGCCCTTCCTAATATGTTGTCAGGATTAGTACCTAATCCGAACATGTTATTCTATATCACAGCCGTAATTAGTTTAGTAACAGGAACAATGTTCTTAATGTGGCTAGGTGAGCAAATTACAGAGCGTGGTATTGGTAATGGTATTTCTTTAATTATCTTTGCAGGTATCGTTGCGGGTCTTCCAGCAACAATCGGTCAAACAATTGAAGAAGCAAGACAAGGCGAGATTTCATTTCTTGTCTTACTACTAATAGCAATTATCGCATTTGCAGTAACATATTTCGTTGTCTTTGTTGAACGTGGACAAAGAAGAATTGTGGTAAACTATGCAAGTCGCCAACAAGGTAGAATGATGGCACCTGCAAGATCATCTCATTTACCATTAAAAGTAAATATGGCAGGTGTAATCCCTGCAATCTTTGCCTCTAGTATCATTTTATTCCCTGCAAGTATTACGCAGTGGTTTGGTCAAAGTAGCGAAGGTTTTGAATGGTTATTTGATTTATCTCAATTACTACAGCCAGGGCAGCCGTTATACATTGTATTATTTACGATGGCTGTAATTTTCTTTGCTTTCTTTTATACAGGAATGCAGTATAATCCACGAGATACAGCGGATAATCTTAAGAAATCAGGTGCGTTTGTACCAGGTTATAGACCAGGCGAACAAACATCGCGTTATATTGATAGAGTAATGACTCGTTTAACCTTAATTGGTGCGTTGTATATTACCTTTGTTTGTTTGGTTCCTTATATCATTACATCATTATGGAAAGTTCCATTCCAATTAGGCGGTACTTCATTATTAATCGTAGTGGTAGTTATTATGGATTTCATCGCACAGGTTCAAAGTCATATGATGTCTTTACAATATGATTCTGTGTTGAAGAAAGCCAATTTGAAAGGCTTAGGGCAATAGCCCTTAAAAAAGGATAAGCAATGAAAGTTCGTGCTTCAGTTAAAAGAATGTGCCGTAACTGTAAAGTTGTTAAACGTGAAGGTGTTGTTCGCGTAATTTGTAGCGATCCTAAACACAAACAACGTCAAGGTTAATCGTATATTTCTTGCAAAGAACCCGCTGAGTAGGTATACTGCTCAGCTCATTCGTCCTGATATGCTGTTTGAGTATCCTGAAACGGGCTTTTCAAGATCAGCATATCAATAAACTTTAAATAATAGGAGTGCATAGTGGCCCGTATTGCAGGCATTAACATTCCTGATCAAAAACACACTGTAATCGCATTAACTGCAATTTACGGTATCGGTAAAACTCGTGCTAAAGCTATTTGTGCTGCAGCGGGTATTGCTGAAGATGTAAAGATCAGAGAATTGTCTGAAGAGCAGATTGAAAAACTGCGTGAAGAAGTTGGTAAATTTACTGTCGAAGGTGATTTACGTCGTGAAGTAACTTTAAGCATCAAACGTCTTTTAGACCTAGGTTGCTACCGTGGTTTACGTCATCGTCGTAGTTTACCAGTACGTGGTCAACGTACTAAGACTAATGCGCGTACTCGTAAGGGTCCACGCAAACCGATCAAAAAATAATCGGAGTAGATAATAATGGCTAAAACACCAGTTCGCGCACGTAAGCGCGTTAAAAAACAGATTGCAGATGGCGTAGCTCATATCCACGCATCTTTCAATAATACAATCGTAACCATTACTGACCGTCAAGGTAATGCATTAGCATGGGCTACTGCAGGTGGTTCAGGTTTCCGTGGTTCTCGTAAATCAACTCCATTCGCTGCTCAAGTTGCTGCAGAGCGTTGTGCAGAAATGGTTAAAGAATTTGGTTTAAAGAATTTGGAAGTTATGGTTAAAGGTCCGGGTCCAGGTCGTGAATCAACAATCCGTGCTTTAAATGCAGCAGGTTTTCGTATCACGAACATTACAGATGTGACTCCGATTCCTCATAACGGTTGTCGTCCACCGAAAAAACGTCGTGTATAATTGACGTTAGAATAATTGGAGAAAGAAAATGGCAAGATATTTGGGTCCTAAGCTCAAGCTAAGCCGTCGTGAAGGTACTGATTTATTCTTAAAATCAGGCGTTCGTGCGATTGAATCAAAATGTAGAAATAGACTTGATGTAGCACCAGGTCAACACGGTGCTCGTAAGCCACGTTTATCTGACTATGGTAGTCAGTTACGTGAAAAACAAAAAGTTCGCCGTATCTATGGTATTTTAGAGCGTCAATTCCGTAACTATTACAAAGAAGCTAACCGCTTAAAAGGTAATACGGGTGAGAACTTATTAGTATTATTAGAAGGTCGTTTAGACAACGTAGTTTACCGTATGGGTTTTGCAGCTACTCGTGCTGAAGCACGTCAATTAGTAAGCCATAAATCTATCGTGGTAAACGGTCGTGTAGTAAATATTCCTTCATTCCAAGTTTCTGTTGATGATGTAGTTGCTGTTCGTGAAAAATCTAAAAAACAAGCACGTATTAAAGCATCATTAGAATTAGCTACTCAACGTGAAAAACCAACTTGGTTAGAAGTTGATGCAACTAAAATGGAAGGTGTATTTAAACGTACCCCTGAACGCTCTGATTTATCAGCAGACATCAATGAACATCTGATCGTTGAGCTTTACTCTAAATAATAGTTAATTTACTTAACATATATTATTTAATTATTAGTAAGCTTATAAACAAAGAGAGGATAAAATGCAGGGTTCTGTGACAGAATTTTTAAAGCCGCACTTAGTGAATATTGAACAAATTAGTTTAACTCACGCAAAAGTGACCCTAGAGCCGTTAGAACGTGGTTTTGGCCATACATTAGGTAACGCACTCCGTCGCATTTTACTTTCGTCAATGCCAGGTTGTGCCGTCACTGAAGTTGAAATTGATGGTGTATTACATGAATACAGCAGCAAAGAAGGCGTACAAGAAGATATTCTTGAAGTATTGTTAAACCTTAAAGGTCTAGCGGTAAAAGTGCAAAACAAAGATGACATTGTTTTGACACTGACTAAATCTGGAATTGGCCCTGTGACTGCAGGCGACATTACACACGATGGTGATGTTGAAATTGTAAATTCTAACCATGTTATCTGTCATTTGACAGATAAAAATGCATCTATTAATATGCGTATTCGCGTACAACGTGGTCGTGGTTATGTACCAGCATCAGCTCGTGTACACACTCAAGACGATGATCGTCCTATCGGTCGTTTACTTGTAGATGCACGTTTTAGCCCAATTGATCGCATTGCTTACAATGTAGAAGCGGCACGTGTTGAACAACGTACAGACTTGGATAAACTCGTTATTGAGATGGAAACAAATGGCACTATCGATCCAGAAGAAGCCATTCGTCGTGCTGCAACGATTTTAGCTGAGCAGTTAGACGCATTTGTTGATTTACGTGATGTTCGTCAACCAGAAGTGAAAGAAGAAAAACCAGAGTTTGATCCGATTTTACTCCGTCCAGTTGATGATCTTGAATTAACAGTTCGTTCTGCTAACTGTTTGAAAACAGAGACAATTCACTATATCGGTGATTTAGTACAACGTACAGAAGTTGAGTTATTAAAAACCCCTAATCTTGGTAAGAAATCTCTTACAGAGATTAAAGATGTTCTCGCTTCTCGTGGCTTGTCACTGGGTATGCGCCTTGAAAATTGGCCGCCAGCAAGCATTGCTGAAGACTAATTTCGGGTCAATAGATTTTCTAAGAAGGAATAGGTTATGCGCCATCGTAAGAGTGGACGTCAATTAAACCGTAACAGCAGCCATCGCCAAGCGATGTTCCGTAATATGGCAAGTTCTTTAGTTGAACATGAAATCATCAAGACAACATTGCCTAAAGCTAAAGAGTTACGTCGTGTAGTTGAACCATTAATTACTTTAGCAAAAGAAGACAGCGTTGCAAATCGTCGCTTAGCTTTTGCTCGTACACGCAACATTGAAACAGTTGCTAAATTATTCAATGAATTAGGTCCACGTTTTGCACAACGTGCGGGTGGTTACACTCGTATCTTAAAATGTGGTTTCCGTGCAGGTGACAACGCTCCAATGGCATACATTGAGCTTGTAGATCGCCCTGAAGTTTCAGTTGAAGCTGCAGAATAATTTAAACTCATATTGAGTTAGCTTTTAGAGGTTGATTTTGGTATTCCATAATCAACCTTTTCTTTATCTTTTCTTATTCTTTAGTTTTTATAAAGAGTTTTTTCAATTTTCGAATCTTTATCTTCCTCGTTATTTTTCCTAAACTGTATGTGTTTTTTCATAATGATTTATTTGGAGTTTCTGATGAAAAATGTATTAGTTATTAAATCAAGTATTTTGGCAAATAGTTCTCAATCTAGCCGACTTATCGATTATTTAAAATCAAAAATTTCTGCGAATATTGTTGAGCATGATTTTGGTGTAAATCCACTTCCTTATTATGATTTAGATGCAGCAACAGGTACACGTGGCGAACCTAAAACCGCCGAGCAACAAAAAGCATTTGAATTATCAAATCAATTAATTGGTGAAGTAAATAAGAGTGATGTACTTGTTTTTGGTGTGCCAATGTATAACTTAGGTATTCCTGCACAATTAAAAACTTATATTGATTATTTAAACCGTGCGGGCGTTACTTTCCGTTATACAGCAAATGGTTCTGAAGGTTTAATTACAGGTAAGAAAGCGGTTGTTATTTTAACGTACGGAGGAATTTATAAAGATGGTCTAGCTGATTTACCAAAACTTTATATGCAAACGGTACTAAATTTTATCGGTATTACCGATATTGAATTTGTTTACGCGGAAGGCATTGGTTACGGTTCTGAAGCGATTGAAAAAGCACAACAATCTGCAAAAGCAGAATTAGATCGTATTGCAGAAACTTTCTAAGATAATCTAAGTCCTCAGAATCTGCATCCTAAGCATTATCCAACTTCTTAGGATGCAGATTTTTTATAATGAGATAGTCTGCTTTATCATTGTAAAACCCTTTTGGCATTTTATTTTCTGGCGTGTAGAATAATCAAACAAGGAGAAATAGATGGCAGATTATCCAATTGACCGTGTGATGGCGTTTGATAAGCGGGCTTATCAGGCGATTGATAAATTGTTGGCTGAGGAAGGGATTAAACTCGACCCGAATTTAGATTACACCTGTGCGATGTATGATGAAGAGGGTGAAATTATCGCAACGGGAAGTTGTTTTGCTAATAGTTTGCGATGTTTGGCAGTTTCCTCAGCACATCAAGGTGAGGGGCTAATGAATGCGATTGTGACCCATTTGATTAACAAGCAATACGAACGGGGTAATTCGCATATTTTTCTTTACACTAAATGCAATTCCGCAAAGTTTTTCCAGAGTTTGGGTTTTTATGAAATTGTGCGTATTGAAGACAAATTGGTGTTTATGGAGAACCAACGTAAGGGTTTTGCAAATTATTTAGAAAATCTGACCGCTTGTGTGCCTAAAGTTCAAGCAAGGCAGCGAGTTGCAGCGATTGTGATGAACGCCAATCCGTTTACGCTGGGGCACCAGTATTTGGTTGAAAAGGCTTCACGTGAGAATGATGTTGTGCATCTGTTTGTGGTGAGCGAAGATAAAAGCCTCGTACCATTTTCAGTGCGTAAGCAGTTGGTAGAAGCGGGTGTGGTGCATTTACCAAATGTTTATTGCCACGAAACTGCGTCTTATATGATTAGTTCTGTAACCTTTCCAAGCTATTTCCAAGAGAATGAAAATGCGGTGATTGAGAGCAATGCATTGCTTGATTTGCAGATTTTCAGTCAGATAGCCAAAGCATTGGATATTCAACGCCGTTATGTGGGTGAAGAGCCGTTTAGCCGCGTAACTAACCTTTACAACCAGATTATGCAAACAGAATTGCCGAAAGCGGGGATTGAGTATGTGGTTGTGCCACGTAAGGCGAGTGAAGGGCAAGCGATTAGTGCTTCTAGCGTACGAGCAGCGATACAAGCGGGCGATTTTGAGAAAGTTTCTGCAATGTTGCCTGAGAGCAGCTACCAATTTTTATTGAGTGCGGAAGGGCAGAAAGTGGTGCAACGCATTCAGCAGGCAGAGGACGTGATTCATTATTAATTTGTAAGGGATAAAAATGGCTTTTAAATATAAAGTGATTGGTTTTGACTTGGATGGTACGCTGATTAACACCTTGCCAGATTTAACGTTAGTGGTAAATTCGATGTTCTTAGAGCACGGTTTGCCAACGGTAACGCAGGAAAAAGTGCTCAGCTGGGTGGGGAAAGGTGCAGATATTTTCTTTCAAAATGCGGTAAATTACACGGGTAAACTGTTTGATGCAATGCAATTGACCAGTATGCGTGCGAGCTTTGATAAGTTTTATGCCACTTATGTATGTGAAGAGAGCACGCTCTATCCTAATGTTAAAGAAACGCTGGAAGCCTTGAAAGCCAAAGGGTTTACGCTGGTAGTGATTACCAATAAACCAACCCGTTTGGTTGAGCCTGTGTTAAGTGCATTTGGGATTTATTCACTCTTTAGTGAAACTTTAGGCGGTCAATCATTACCAAAAATCAAACCAAATCCAGACCCGATGTGGTTTATTTGCAAGAAATTCGGCATTCAGCCAAGTGAATTGCTTTTTGTGGGTGATTCTGAAAATGATGTGATTGCCTCAACAAGAGCAGGTTGTGATGTGGTCGGTTTAACTTACGGCTACAACTATAATGTGCCGATTGAGCAAGCAAATCCAACATTTGTGACGTCAAATTTTGCAGATGTGTTAGAAATTGCGACAAAAGAAATCTAATTTTTGAGGTGCTAGAGAGTAAAAAGGGTGTTTTTGTCTAAAAAATACTTATTTTGAACTTAATTTGTGCAATGTTAAAGATGTTTTTAAAAATATGTTTGACTTAATTTTAAGATTCTCTATAATGCATATCGTTATTCAGTTTTACTGAATGATGTAATAAAAAGTTGCCCGAGTGGCGGAATCGGTAGACGCAAGGGATTTAAAATCCCTCGCCTTTCGGGGCGTGCCAGTTCAAGTCTGGCCTCGGGCACCATTTTAAAGCAACTTAAATGCGGGAATAGCTCAGTTGGTAGAGCACGACCTTGCCAAGGTCGGGGTCGCGAGTTCGAGCCTCGTTTCCCGCTCCATTTTAAAATATGCCCGAGTGGCGGAATCGGTAGACGCAAGGGATTTAAAATCCCTCGCCTTTCGGGGCGTGCCAGTTCAAGTCTGGCCTCGGGCACCATTTTAAAATAATTTAAATGCGGGAATAGCTCAGTTGGTAGAGCACGACCTTGCCAAGGTCGGGGTCGCGAGTTCGAGCCTCGTTTCCCGCTCCATTTCTTACAATAGAAAATAAATGATAGCACCATAAGGTGCTTTTTTTACGTCTAAAATTTTCCTATCTACGTTATTGTTTCTTTAATTTGTTCTCTAACCTTTTGCCTCATTTCTTATGTGAGCGTACTATAATGGTATTTGTTTTTATTGATGAGGAATATAAAATGTCAAAAACGCTCCAGCAAAAAGCGGACGAAGCCCACAATATGTGTAAATTAAAAGACGATTCAATGCTAGACAACGCTGATCGCCAAATTGCCTTTGAGGCTGTTTATGATAGCGAAGCACAAGCAAAACAAGCGGTCGAATTTTTCACGCAAAAAGCAAAATCGGTGGAAACAGAGGCTTGTCAAATGAAGTCAGAAATCAAACCGCTTGCAGATGGCTTTTTAATGCAGATGTGGATTGAATTTAGCTGTCAAGCAGAAGTGGTGTTATTCCAAATGGCGGTGAGATAAAAAAGAGGGCATTTGCCCTCTGTTTTTATTTATGATTATCGTGATATAACCACTCCGCTACCTGTTTAGCAAAGTAGGTCAAAATCCCGTCTGCACCTGCACGTTTAAAGCAGAGCAATCCTTCCATAATACATTCGCGTTCTTTCAACCAGCCGTTTTGAATTGCTGCCATATGCATCGCATATTCGCCCGAAACTTGGTAAGCAAAAGTTGGCACTCCGAAAGTCTCTTTCACGCGCCATACCATATCCAAGTAAGGCATTCCAGGTTTGACCATCACCATATCTGCGCCTTCTTGAATGTCCATCGCCACTTCGTGTAAGCCTTCGTTGGCATTAGCAGGATCAACTTGGTAAGTAAATTTATTACCGCCTTTAAGATTGCCCGCAGATCCTACAGCATCGCGGAACGGTCCGTAGTAGTTTGAAGCATATTTTGCGGAGTACGCCATAATTTGGGTATTGATAAAGCCATTCGCCTCTAATGCTTCACGAATAGCACCAATACGGCCGTCCATCATATCGCTTGGTGCAACCACATCAGCACCCGCTTCAGCGTGTGAAAGGGCTTGCTTAACGAGGATTTCGGTGGTGATGTCGTTTAACACATAGCCTTCTTCATCGATAATGCCGTCTTGCCCGTGAGTGGTAAATGGATCGAGTGCCACATCGGTCATAACGCCTAATTCTGGATACGTTGCTTTTAATGCACGCACCGCACGTTGTGCCAAGCCTTCAGGATTGTAAGCCTCTTCAGTCATTAATGATTTTTTCGCTTCGCCTACCACAGGGAAAAGTGCGATCATCGGCACGCCATATTTCACGAGTAAGCCCGCTTCAATTAAAAGTTGGTCGATGGTTAAGCGTTCCACGCCTGGCATTGAAGGTACTGCTTCACGATGATTTTCGCCTTCAATGACGAAAACAGGATAGATTAAATCGTTGGCGGTAAGTTGGTTTTCTGCCACTAAACGACGACTGAAATCGTGTTTACGTAAGCGACGCATACGACGTTGCGGGAATACGGTGTTGAGGTATTGGGTCATTTTTTGTCCTTTTCTTGTAACTTAATTTCTTCGCTAATTACTTCTGCCAAATCTCCCCTACCCCTCTTTGCTAAAGAGGGGAATATCCTTTAGCAGGTAAGATAATATGGCTAATCTAATGATGTTGAAGTGTAGGCTCAGTAATTTAATTTTCTGTGATCTGAACCCCTCTTTAGCAAAGAGGGGTAGGGGAGATTTGGCAGAAGTAATTACCGAAGAAATAACTAAATTATTCAAACAAGTAGTAAAAATTAACCCGCTTTCGCGGGCTAAGATTAAGCGTTTTCTTCGCTCGTGGTTTCTTCTTCTCGTGGTTTGTAGAATCTGGCACAAATCACGCCAATTTCAAACAACAAGCACATTGGCACAGCCAAGAGTGTTTGCGAGAAAATATCGGGCGGGGTAAGTAACATCCCGATGATGAATGATGCAACGATGATATATGGACGTTTTTCCCGCAAATCTTTAGGAGTAGTAACGCCTGCCCAACAGAGCAAAATAATCGCTACAGGCACTTCAAAACAGAGACCAAATGCTAAGAAAATAGTGAGCACGAAATCTAAGTAGCTACTGATGTCGGTTGCCATCTGTACGCCTTCAGGCGTAGTACTGGTTAAGAAACCGAACACGATTGGGAACACCACATAGTAAGCAAATGCCACGCCACAGTAGAACAGCAAGGTGCTTGAGACTAAGAGTGGGTAGATCAGGCGTTTTTCGTGTTTATATAATGCGGGGGCAACGAATGCCCAAATTTGGTACAAAATATAAGGTACTGAAAGGAAAATCGCCGTGACAATTGTGAGCTTAATCGGGGTAAAGAATGGCGTTGCCACGTTAGTAGCGATCATCGTTGCCCCTGCTGGCAAGTTGCTGGTCAGCGGTGTTGCCAACAAGGTGTAGATGTCATTCGCCCAATACACTAACGTACAGAAAACTACTAATACAAACACCAAACTACGTAGTAAGCGGTTGCGCAGTTCAATCAGATGAGCGATAAGCGGTTGAGATTGATCAGCTTCTTGCATTCTCTTTCTCCTTGTCTTTTTGAAGTGCTTGCGGTGCAGGCTCGTCATCATCTGGTGGATAATAAATCGAGAGTTTCTCCGAAAGTAGGGCTTCGTCTAACTCTGCTTGTTCCGCATCTTCTGCAGTTGTCACCGTTTTTTCCTCGGCGGTAAGCGGTGGATTTTCTTCAGCGTTTTGCTCTTTTGCGTTTTCTTGCACATTTTCGACCGCTTGTTCTACGTCTTTGAGCTTACTCTCGGTTTCGATTTTCGCCTGAATTTCTGCCACTTGTTCATCGGTTAATTTAGTAATTTCACCTTTGGCGGTGTTCAAATCCTGCTGCATTTTATTGGCAGATTGTTTAAGTTCTTCAACGGTTTTGCTTAATTCTGGTGAAAGTGAACTTAAATTTAATTCCTCTGCTTTTTTTATGCTGTCTTTGAGTTCTTGTAGCTTAAGTTCTTGAGCCAATTCGTTTTGCACGTTTGCCGCCAAGCCACGAATAGTTCGTACCCACCCCATCACGGTGCGGATCGCAATTGGCAAACGTTGTGGGCCTAGCACGACTAAGCCCACAATTAACACGAGTAATAGTTCGGAAAAACCAATATCAAACACGGGTTATGCCTGCTCTTTTTCGGTTGTTTTTTGTTGTTCAGCGTTGCTTGATTTTGCTTCGACTTTATCGAAAGCTGCATCTTGAGGCTTTTCATCTGCCATGGCTTTTTTGAAGCCTTTCACGGATTCGCCCAAGTCTTGACCTAAAGTGCGTAATTTTTTCGTACCGAAAAGTAACACAATGATTGCGACCACGATCAGTAATTGCCAAATGCTAATTCCACCCATATTAAAATCCTCTTTTGTTAATAAAGTGTTGAAATAGTGAGAGTTCATTATACGCTGAAATCATAAAAAAGAAATCTCCCCCAAAATGAATAAACGGGAAGTATGACAATCCTCAAATTTTGTTGAATAAAACGCCACAAAACTTGACTCTTTCGTACAAGATAGGTAGTATTCGCACCGCTATTTTTACTTGAGGATTACATTTTGGACAGTCATAGTCGATACTTTTCAGATTTTTATTGATTACCCGCCTTGTCCAACCTCAGGTTGCCGATATGGTCGGTAACTTTCGTTTAGTATCTTTCCCCTTGTTCATTTTGTTCATCACCTCCTAACTCGGAGAAATGAAAAATGATTCGTGCTTTTGCATTAGACCATGCTCGCCTCGTCAGCCTTGACGAAACCTCTCGCGATCAATTAAACGATGCGATTTGGATAGATTTAATCGATCCAAGCGATGATGAACGTAGCGTATTAAAACTCGGCTTAGACCAAACACTCGCAGAAGAGCACGAGTTAGAAGACTTAGAAGCTTCTGCTCGCTTTTTCGAAGATGAAGATGGTTTACACCTTCATTCCTTCTTTTACTGCTTAGATGACGACGATTACGCCGATATTTCAACGGTCGCATTTACCATTCGCGATGGGCGTTTGTTCACATTGCGTGAGCGTGATTTGCCTGCATTCCGCTTATATCGTATGCGTTCTCGTCGAATGAAATTGCTTGATAGCAACGCTTATGAATTATTGCTTGACCTGTTCGAGACCAAAATCGAACAGTTGGCGGATGTAATCGAAACGGTTTATGCTGATTTAGAAAATATGAGCCACGTGATTTTGGACGGCAAACAAGAGGGCGACAGCCTGAATGAAGCGCTTTCAGACCTTACCGAATTGGAAGATGTGAGCTCAAAAGTGCGTTTGTGCTTGATGGATACGCAACGTGCGTTGAGTTTCTTACTACGCAAAACCCGTTTGCCAAACAACCAGCTCGAACAAGCACGCGATATTATGCGAGATATTGAATCTTTGCAGCCGCACAATGAATCGTTGTTCCAAAAAGTGAACTTCTTAATGCAGGCGGCAATGGGTTTCATCAATATTGAACAGAACCGTATTATGAAATTCTTTTCGGTAGTTTCTGTGATGTTCCTCCCTGCAACATTGGTGGCATCTACTTACGGAATGAACTTTGAGTTTATGCCAGAGCTTCATTTCAAATATGGTTATCCAATGGCGATTTGCTTGATGATTGTTGCTGCAGCTTCTCCATATTGGTATTTTAAACGGAAAGGATGGTTGTAAAAAATGCCTCTCTTTATTGGATAAAGAGAGGCATTTTTATCATTTTCGTGGATAAATCTTGAATTATTTGAGGTTACCTTACTCAAGCGGTCAATTTTTACCAATAAAATGTAAATTAAATGCTAAAAGAAGAACCACAGCCACAGGTTGAACTTGCATTCGGATTCTGCACTACAAAACGTGAACCATCTAGTCCTTCGGTGTAATCGACTGTGCCACCGATCAAATATTGTAAACTCATTGGATCCACTACTAAACCGACATTTTGGTTTTCAATGGTTAAATCTCCGTCATTAACTTGATCGTCAAAGGTAAAACCATATTGGAATCCGCTGCAGCCCCCGCCTGTGATATACACACGTAAACGGAGATTGGGATTATCTTCCCCTTCAATTAAACTCTTCACCTTTCTTGCTGCAGCATCTGTAAAGATGAGAGGAATTTGGATATCACTCATATTAGCCTTATAACAAAAACAAATAATGGTGTATTATCCCCCAATCTGAGGGTTTGAGCAAGATCATAAAAAAGTGTAAATTTTAGTAAACTTTTCTATCTATAAGGTATGGAATATCGACTATAATAAGAAAACTTTATAAGTTATTTTTTGTTTTTTGTTTTTTGTTTTTTGTTTTAAGGTGGGTTTATGGCTGAGGTTTCTTCTCAAAGAAATGACGAGATTGATTTAATTGAACTTTTCCGCGTGTTGTGGAAGAAAAAAGTGTGGATCGTGCTTTCTGCGTTTGTGTGTACGTTGGTTGCTGGTGTGTATGCATTTACGGCTAAAGAACAGTGGACGTCAACCGCAATTATTGTTGCACCACGAACTACTGATTTAGGTACATTATTG
Source organism: Haemophilus parahaemolyticus (assembly GCF_002015035.1). Lineage (GTDB taxonomy): Bacteria > Pseudomonadota > Gammaproteobacteria > Enterobacterales > Pasteurellaceae > Haemophilus_A > Haemophilus_A parahaemolyticus. The sequence continues at coordinate 56,421 of NZ_MUXY01000007.1, forward strand.
CCAGCTCGTGCAGAATATGCTCGTATTATTGGTGATGGTGATTTTTCAGCTGGGAAATTATCTGATTCTCTTTACGGGCAATTTAAACATTTCTTACTTTCTAACGATTTAAAACGTCAGTTCTTAGAGCAATCTGAATGGGTAAAAAATTACACCAAAGAAATGACGGAAGAACAAAAAAGAAAATATATTGAAGAAACTGTTTCTAAATATCTTATTATTCACGAAGTTGACCCTAAGAAAAAAGATTTAACTGAATTAGATAAAATTAGTTTAAAAATCATCTTTTCTGCAGAAACGCCAAAAGATGCACAATCTGTCCTGACAGAGTATGTCAGTTTTGTAAACCAGTATATTCTTAATCAAACAAACCAAGAGTTTAAACTAGGCTTTAACCTTCGTTTAGATGAACTGAAATTTACTAAAGAACAAATTGAAGAGAATCTAACTGAAGCAAAAAAGGTTCAGGTTGAAAACTTGACAAATGCGTTAGAGATTGCCAAAAAAGCAGGAATTACTGATTTCTCAAGAGGAAATAATAACATCTCTGATTCTAAACTAGCAGACGGTACATATTTATTTATGCTTGGTGAAAAATACCTGCAAACTCAATTAGATATTGCGAAAAATAACCATGTTGTTTATCCAACAAATTATTATAGTACGGAAAGACAGTTGAGTAAGCTAACTAAATTAGCCCCTCAGTTAGATTTGGTTGAAAATGTAAAAGCGTATTATTATTTAAGTTCGCCGGATTATCCTGTGGTAAAGGATAATCCTAAAAGAGTATTAATTTTATTAGCTGGATTTATTTTAGGCTTTATTCTAAGTTCTACTTTCATTGTATTAGGAAACCTATTCACAAAAGCTAAATAAGATGAAGAAAGATATTATAATTAATATTATAGCCCTATTTTTTGAAAAGTTAATAACAGTAGCTTTGATTTTCTATTCGGAGGGAATGATTGCCCGTTTACTAACGCCAGAAGCATATGGGCAATGGATTTATAGTGTTAATTTTATTTTATTATTAAGTTCTTTAGCATTAGTGATAGGCTCAGAAATTAGTGTTGTTGCATTAGCTAGAAATAAAAGCATATATAAAGAAATTATTTCAGGTACTTTTCTTGTTAGACTATTATTCTCAATAATAGCAATGCTTGCCGCTATATTATATGCTAAGTTCTTTACAAATGATGTTCTTATTAAAGAGTTTATCTATATTTTATCTTTATACCTTCTTTTAGCAGAGCCTTTTGGCGTTATTACTAACTATTTTCAAGCAAATGTAAAAATTCTACCAGTTACTATAATAAGAATTTCTGGTTTATTTATTAGAGTTTTAGTTATTTATATATTCTTTAACTATTATAGAGATGTAATGCCTTTATTACCTTTATCTCGTGTGTTAGAAATCATTGTTATAGTATGTTCTTTGCAGTGTTTGTTTTTTGTATGTAAAAGCAATTTTAAATTTATTATAAATCTACATGTTATAAGAATATTATTTTTGAGAGGGATAAAACTCTGGCCTGCATTAATCTTCATGTATCTATTTCAACGTTTAGATAGATTTTATATTGAATATTATTTTTCTTTTGATGTGTTGGGTCAATATGGTATTGCGGTACAATTAATGGAGCAAGGATTCTTGTTGTTAGGTATTGTTGTTCAGTCTATATCACCTAAGTTAATATATTTAAAAGCATCTCAAAATGAAATAAGAGGTAATCTATTGAAATTGCTTATTGTCATATTTTTAGTTTCTGTAATATTTTTAATCTTAGGATATGTTTTAATTCCATATTTCATTTTTGTTGTATATGGTGATAACTATAGCTTAGCTTCTGATATATCTAAAGGAATGTTATTTGCAATAATTTTCTTTGGAATAGACACGGTAATTACTCAATATCTTTATAGAGAGAAAAAATCACTTTATATTCTATTAAAATGGATTGCTATGTCTATTATTATGTCTGTTAGCTATTATGTGGCATACTCAGTGGTTAGAATAGAGTCTTTATCCATCGTATATATTATAAACTATATTTTAATGTCGTTAATATCAGTAATTATATTATTAAAAAACTTACCAATAAGAAAGGCCTGAAATGATTAAGTTTACTATTTTTACCCCTGCTTATAATCGAGCTCATACCTTAAGAAGATGCTATGAAAGTATTTTAGCTCAAGATAATTTAGAAGAATTAGAATGGTTATTAATTAATGATGGCTCGAATGATAATACAGATGATATTGTGGATTCTTTAATTTCTGAAAATAAGTTAAATATTCGCTATATAAAGCAAGAAAATAGTGGAAAACAATTTTCTTGGAATAAGGCTATATCTATGGCTAAAGGGTTGTATTTTATTGGATTAGACTCTGATGATACTTTTAGAGAGAATTCTTTATTTAGCATTATATCAGATTGCAATAATTTACTAGATAAAGATGATATAGTAGGAATTAGATGTTTAGCTATTAATAATATGACAAATAAGCCAAGTGGTCGCTTAATAGAGAATAAGTTAATTGAAATGACTTGGTTTGATGAATTTTCGAATAGTAAAAATTTTGGTGAGAGAATAGATATACTAAAAACGGATGTTATAAAAAAATTCTTATATCCAGTTGATTCTGATATAAGATTTATCCCTGAAATATGCTTCTATACAAAATTAGCTAAGAAAGGATATAAATTTATTTATTCTCCTAAAGCATTAAGTGTATTTTTTGATGATGAGACTGAAAATAGACTAAGTAGAAGTAATATATTTAAGCATGCTAAAGGGCATTATATTTCTAGAAGCATTATGCTAAAAGATATTCCTTTTTCAGTTTGGATAAAAAATCCAATAGCGTATGTTAAAACAGTTATTAGATTTTCACAAATGGCAAAATATTTGAATAAACCTGTTATACAAAGGAAAATAGATGCAGGAAATATAGGAGCTTTATTAAGCTATTTAATAGGGATTTTTATTAAGGTTGAAAAATGAAAACAATCTGTTTCTTTTGTGGTAACTTAAATAATGCAGGCGGTACAGAGCGTGTTGCCACTTCTATTGCAAATGCTTTAGCTGAGAAGGGTTACAATATTTTGATGTTAAATTTATGGGAAGGAGATAAACCTTTCTTTTATTTAAACAAAAAAATCAAGAGCTCTCAGCTATATTCACAACGTGTTTCATTTTCTAAACAATATTTGCAAACCATATTGAAGTTAAGAATTTTTTTAAAAGAGAATCAAGTAGATACTTTAGTTGTTGTTGAATCAATGCTATCGCTTTTTTCCTTGCCAGCTAAGATTGGATTAGTGATAAATCATATCACCTGGGAGCATTTTAATTATAATGTTACTCTTGGACAAAAAGGACGAGCACTCTCTCGTCATTTATCTCGCTTATTTTCAAATAAAATTGTGACTTTAACAGAAGCAGATAAACAAATTTGGGAAAAGAAAACCATTGGTAAGGCAGAAATTATAGCAATCTCTAATCCTTCCCCCTATGCTATTTCAGATCATATTCCTTCTCAAATGAATAAGACGGTTCTGGCAGTTGGTAGATTAACTTATCAAAAAGGTTTTGATCTTCTTATTCAAGCTTGGAAATTAGTTAAAAATGAACCGCACTTTTCAGAGTGGAAATTAAATATTGTTGGTGATGGCGAAGACAAGGCTAATTTGATGAAATCTATTGATGTATTCAATTTAGGCAATAGTGTTACGTTATTTCCTTTTTCTTATAATATTAATGAATTCTATTTAGAGGCATCATTGTACTGTATGTCTTCTAGATTTGAAGGTTTGCCCATGGTTCTTATAGAAGCTCAAAGTTTTGGGTTGCCAATAGTCTCTTTTAATTGTGATACCGGACCAAGCGAAATTCTTGATCATAATAAATCAGGTTTTTTATGTAAGCCAGAAGATGTTTCTGATTTAGCACTAAAACTAAAAGCATTAATGAGCTTATCTGAACAAGAGTATAATGGTATGGTTTCTTATGCTAAAAAATCTGTTAGTAAGTTTGCTTTAGATAAGATTGCGGATAAATGGGAAGAGATTGTATAAATGTCATTTTATGTAAAGAATAATAATATTATTCTATTAGTTTTTTTAGTTTTTATATATTTAGTTTCGTTAGCTTCACTATATTTTGTTAGTTACGATGACTATATTATTTCATTTTCTTTTTTTCTAGCAATTTCTTTAATTTTTACTTTTGGGATTTTAAATAGGGATAGGATATTTTCATTAAAGTATATTTATATTTATGGATTTGTTTTATTTATTGGTGGGAGATTTATTGCGTATTTACTTAATGAAAATATAAATGTTTTTAAATTTGATTTTGGTTTGGTATATGACTTAGATTCTAGTTTTGATAAGTTTTATATATTCACATTAGTGTATGGTTCAATTTTTTTCTTTATGTTTGCTAATGTCATTAATAGAAATAATTTTATAGACCTTGGTATAAGGCCATTCTTATTTAATAAAAGTTTAATATATATTGTTACTCTATTTTTATGTTGTTTTTTACTGAAGGATAACTTGGCTAATATTTCTCTTTCCTTATCAAAAGGATATTTATCACTATATAGTGCTCAATCTGAACAATATTCAACTCCTTTATCTCTAATTGTTAGTGCGGTATTAATTTCAATGATAGGATTACTATATATAGAAAATAGTCATCATATGCGATTTAAAATGATTATTATATTTTTTATATTTGTACAATTATTAACAATTATTACTGGTTCTAGAGGCGGTTTTGTTAGTGTTATATTACTTTCTGGGTGGCTCTTTCTAAGAGAAAAAAGATTTTCACTAAAATCTGCTTTTTTATTAACTATGTTTGCTATTTCTCTAGTTATTTTTGTTAATATGTTATTAAGTTTTTCGAGTAGAAGTAGCGAGGAAGGGGGTATTTTAGAAATTATTACAAATAACCTAAATAATCAAGGCATTAGTCTTATGGTTTTTGACTTAAGTACTAGAATACAAGACTATCCTTTTCCTGCATTTTTAAAAACAATTATACCTGGTAGTCAGCTATTCTTTCATTATTTTATAGGGGATGTTCAAGTTTATGATGTAAGTTTTCCTCATTATCTTACTTTTATTTCAGCACCAGATTTGTATGACGAAGGGTATGGCTTTGGTTGGGCTTTGTTATCTGATTTTTATGTTTTCTCATTCTCAAATCTAGCATTATTTTTTATGCTTAATTTTTTATGGGGAAGGTTAATTTATAAATTAGATAACTATGATAAAAAATCATATTATAAAGGTTTATCATTTATTTTTGCTACTCAAATTTTTATGATAAGCAGAGCATCTATATCAACATTGATTGCTTGTTCGGTTATTTATAGCATTTTTTATTTAATCTTCTTCAGAGCTAGAAAAAAATGAAAATATTATTACTCATTACAGGATTAGGCATTGGCGGAGCAGAAAAACAAGTTTGCGATTTAGTAGATAAGTTTGTTCAGCTAGGCCATCAAGTTAAATTAATTTCTCTGAGCAAAGCGTTTTCTGAACAAACTCTTCCGAAAAATAATCAGATAGAAATAAGTTATCTCAATATGACTAAAGATCCATTAAGTTTAGTGAGAGCTTATTTTCAGTTAAGAAATGAGATTAAAGCTTTTAAACCGGATGTTATTCACTCTCATATGTTTCATGCTAATTTAATGGCAAGACTTATAAGATTATCAACTAAAGTTGATCGACTTATTTGCACTGCCCATAGTAAAAATGAAGGTGGAGCATTAAGAATGAGTTTATATCGTTTTACTAATTTTCTCTCTGATCTTAATACCAATGTAAGCCAAGATGCTGTTAATGCTTTCATAGAGAAGAAAGCGGTTAAAAAAGGTCAAATGATTACAATAGAAAATGGTATAGATACTTCTCTCTTTAAAAAAGATAATACTATAAGAGAAAATATACAGTTATCTTTGTCGCCAATAAAAAATGATTATGTATTTTTAGCAATTGGACGATTAACTGATCCTAAAGATTATCCTAATTTACTTAAAGCATTTTCAATAGTGAATAAACAAAAGCCGAATACTTGTTTATTGATAGCGGGTATTGGGGAATTAGAGCAAGAATTAAAACAATACACTGTTCAATTGGGTATCTCTGAAAAAGTATCTTTTTTAGGATTGAGGCGTGATATTAATCAATTAATGAATATTGCGGATACTTATGTTATGTCTTCGCATTTTGAAGGATTACCGCTTGTAATCGGTGAGGCAATGGCAACAGAAAATGTGGTTATTGCTACTGATTGTGGTGGAACACGCGAAGTGATAGGCGATAATGGTTTCCTTGTGCCGATTCGAAATAGCGAAGCTTTAGCAAATGCAATGCTACAATCAATGGATTTAACAGAAAAAGAGCGATCAATTTTAGGCAAGAAATCGCGAGAACATATTCTTAAGTATTATTCATTGGATGCTGTTGTAAACAAATGGTTAGTTTTATATCAAAAAAAAATGAAAAAGAAAATTGCAATTATCGTGAATGAGGTTTCGACTTTATTACATTTTAGAAAAGAATTAGTACTTGACCTTGTAAAAGAAGGCTACGAAGTTTTCTGCTTGGCGGAAGGGTATGAAGCTTCTACTAAAGAAATCATTGTCAGCTGGGGAGCAAAACCAGTTGAGCATAATTTAAAAAGAAGTAACCTTAATCCTTTAGCAGATATTATTGAAGTATTCAAACTTAGAAAAGCATTGAAAGAGATTGCCCCAGATATTGTACTAACTTGTTTTGTAAAACCTGTAATTTTTGCTTCTTTAGCGGCAAAATTGGCAGGTATTAAAAAGCGGGTAGGAATGATTGAAGGCTTAGGCTATGCTTTCACACCTTCCACTGAGAAGAAAGGATTAAAAGCTAAAATTATTAAATTTTTGCAAATACAACTCTATAAGATCGCATTACCGACATTAGATAAAGTGTTATTCTTAAATCCTGATGATCAGAGAGATCTTTTAATTGAGAATAATATTAAGGTTAAGTCTACAGAAATATTAGGTGGCATCGGCGTAAATTTAAATTATTATCGCTATTCTGAACCTAAAATTAAAAATGATGTTTCATTTATTTTTTTAGGTCGATTATTAAGAGAAAAGGGAATTTTTGAATTTTTAGAGGCAGCTAAGGTTGTTAAAAAAGAGAAACCGAATACCCAATTTCTTGTATTAGGACAAATTGATAAACAAAATCCTACTGCAATGTCAGAAGAAAAATTACAAGAGTATATTGATGCCAATATCATTGAATATTTAGGATATGTAAAAAACGTTCCAGATTATATTGAAAAAACAGATGTTTTTGTGCTCCCTTCTTATCGAGAAGGCGTGCCAAAAAGCACGCAAGAAGCAATGGCGATGGGCAAGGTCATTTTAACCACGGATGTACCAGGTTGTAGAGAAACTGTAGTTGATGGTGTGAATGGTTTCTTAGTGCCACTTTTCTCTGCTGAAAAATTAGCTGAAAAGATGCTTGAGTTAATTAATAAACCTATTCTTGTTCGTACAATGGGCATTGAAAGTCGTAGAATAGCAGAAGAAAAATTTGATGTAAGAAAAGTTAACAAAAGAATTATCTCTATTTTGGAAGAATAATGATGAAGAAAATTATTATAACAGGTGCGTCAGGCTTTATGGGGAAAAGTTTTTTTAATCATTTTAAGCAAAATAATGCTGTACAGGTTGAAACATTATCTTTACGAAATAACTGGGTGTTAAATAAAAATGCTGATGTGCTAATCCATTTAGCCGCTAAGTCAAGTGATAGTTATCAAATTTCTGATGAAAAAGAATATTTTGAAGTGAATAGAGATTTGACAATTAAACTTTTCCAAGCATTTTTAGATTCTAAGATTAAAGATTTTATTTACTTTAGTAGTGCTAAGGTTATTACAGATAATGCTGCTGATTGTTTAACGGAAGAAACTCCATTAAATCCAATGAGCGTTTATGGGCGATCTAAAAAAGCTGCTGAAGAATATTTATTGGCTCATAAATTACCAGAAGGCAAGAGATTACTAATTATTAGACCTTGCTTAGTTCATGGAGAAGGAAATCATGGCAACTTAATTGCATTGTATAAATTAGTTAAAAAAGGTTTTCCTTGGTTCTTTGCTGGTTTTGAGAATAAACGATCTTTTTTACATATTGATAATTTAATTTATTGTATTGATAAATTATTAGAAGATAGAAATATTGCTTCTGGCGTTTATAATATTGCTGATGATCAACCGATTTCAACAAATGAGCTTATTTCATTAATGGGCGAGGTTGCTAAGAAACCCGTGCGGTTATGGACTATTCCTAGTGGTTTAGTATCTGCTGCTTTTAAAGTTGGAGATATATTACACCTTCCTATTAACACGAATATTTTAAATAAACTTACTGGAAACTTTTTTATTTCTAACCAGAAACTAAAAGATGCTATAAATGTTGAGAAATTACCTTTTTCTACTCAGGAAGGACTTCTAAAAACACCTAATTCAATTAAGGATAAATAATGATTAGATTACTTGATATATTACTTTCTCTTGTTGGGCTTATTTTAACTTCGCCCATACTCTTAATTGTTACTATTCTAGGTTATTTTGAAACAAAATCTCCGATTTTTATTCAAGAACGAGTTGGTAAGAATAAAAAATCTTTTAAATTAATCAAGTTTAGAACAATGGCTGTTGATACAAAGTCTGTGGCAAGTCATTTAGTGGGAACTGCTTCAATTACTAAATTAGGTGGCTTTTTAAGAAAAACAAAAATTGATGAACTACCACAATTAATTAATGTTTTAAAAGGTGAAATGAGTTTAGTCGGACCGCGTCCAAACTTATTTAATCAAGAAGATGTTATACAAGCACGTGATAAATATAATATATATCGAGCATTACCAGGGATTACAGGGTTGGCTCAAATCCAAGAGATTGATATGTCAATGCCTGAATTATTAGCAAAAACAGATAATGAAATGTTGGAAGGTTTAACTCTTAAATCGTACTTCAATTATATTCTTATGACTGCTTTAGGAAAAGGAGCTGGCGATAGAGCCAGATAAGATTATGTTAGATTATCTTGTATTTGAATTATCTCGTCCTCTTAAACGTATAGCGAGTCTAATTATTGATACCATTTTAATTACTGGTGCTTTTTTCTTTGCTTATTGGACTCGATTGGGAAAAATCACTTCATTTGACAACTATCAAATTTGGTTAGCGTTAAGTTGTACATTGGTTGTTACTTTGATTGCCTTTATAAAGCTAGGATTATATAGAGCGGTATTACGATATATTTCCTTTAAAGCACTGGCGATGATTGCAACTGGTGCTTTAATTTCTTCTATTAGTTTAGTTTTATTTTCATTCTTTATTGATTCATTTATTCCTAGGACAGTTCCACTTATTTATTTTTCTTACGTATTTTTATTATGTGGTGGCGTAAGAATGTTGGTTCGTTATTATATCGGTTTATTGCTTGATAAAAATAATGAATCCGTTCTTATCTATGGAGCTGGTTCAAATGGACGACAACTTTCGGTAATGCTCAAACATGCTTATCGCTACCGCATTCGTGGCTTTATTGATGACAACGCCAAATTACATGGCACTTATCTTTTAGGAAATAAAATATTTTCGCCAAAAGATATTTCAAAACTTGTTCAGAAATATAATATTAAAGTTATTTTATTAGCAATTCCAAGTGCTTCTCGTCGTGAACGGAAAGCCATTATTGATAGTTTAATTCCGTTAAAAATCAAAGTACAAACCATTCCTGATATGGAAGAAATTTTGCAAGGTAATGCAAAAATTGATGAATTGCGTGAAGTAAAAATTGAAGATTTATTAGGTCGTGAACCTGTTTTACCAAATCAAGAATTATTACAAAAAAATATTCTGAATAAAACGGTAATGGTAACTGGTGCAGGGGGGTCTATTGGTTCGGAATTGTGCCGTCAAATTATTTTAAATAAACCTAATATCTTAATTTTATTCGAAATTTCTGAATTTTCACTATATTCTATTCATCAGGAATTACTTGAAATTATAAAGAAAAATAATTTAAGCACAATAATTCATCCTATTTTAGGTAACGTGCAGGATATTGAGCGTTTAGATCGTGTTTTAGCTCATTTTAACATTGATACCATTTATCATGCAGCAGCTTATAAACATGTTCCTTTAGTGGAATACAATATCATTGAAGGGATTCGGAATAATATTTTTGGTACATATAATGTTGCAAAATGTGCGGCTGATCATAACGTTAAATCTTTTGTTCTCATTTCAACTGATAAGGCTGTTCGTCCAACAAATACTATGGGAGCGAGCAAGCGTATGGCGGAGCTTTGTTTGCAAGCTTTATCTGAGCAACTCAAAGATTCCCAAACCTGCTTTAGCATGGTTCGTTTTGGTAATGTATTAGGATCTTCTGGGTCTGTTATTCCGCTCTTTAGAAAACAGATCCTAAAAGGCGGGCCAATTACTGTGACGCATCCCAATATTATTCGCTATTTTATGACTATTCCTGAAGCAGCACAGCTTGTTATTCAAGCGGGTAGCATGGCAAAAGGCGGTGATGTCTTCATTTTAGATATGGGTGAACCTGTTAAAATTGTTGATTTAGCGAAAAATTTAATTCAGCTTTCAGGTTTGTCCGTAAAAGATGAAAAGAATCCTAAAGGTGATATTGAAATTGCTTATACAGGTTTGCGTCCAGGGGAGAAACTTTATGAAGAGTTGTTAATTGGTGGTGATAATGTAACTAAAACAGCACATTCACGTATTATGACTGCTGAGGAAGAGTATTTGCCATTTGAACAATTATCTAATGTGTTAGTTGAATTAGAGCAGGCTTGTAAAAAGGCAGATTATATGGCTATTCGTCAGATATTATTAAGTGCACCAACAGGCTTTCAGCCAACAACAGAAATTGTAGATGTGTTATACCAGGACTAATTTATGATAAATTTTGAAAAATATTGCCGGCTATTTGCTAATGTCTCAATTTTCTGTTTTTTTACATTGTTGCTAGTCTTTCCTAAAGGATATAACTACGGTTCAACTGCACTTTTAGTGGTGAGTGTACTTTTCTTATTGTATACGATATATAAAAAGATAAATATCATAGGGCTTGTTAAGCAGAATAAATCTATTTTTATTGCAATTTCTTTTTATTTTCTAACTGTTCTTTTCTTTATCTTATTTCATGGCGAGAAAATGAAGCTTATTGATAATCCATTAAGAGCGTTCTTATTTCTTTCTGTAACGATCTTTATGGTTTATAGTGCAGTAAAATTGGATGTATTGCTTTATAGCATTCCGTTAGGATCTTTTATTGCAGGGTTAGTTGCACTTTACCAATACTATATTTTGCATTTGCCCGCAGCTTTTAATGAACAAATGAAAATTCAATCTGGCGATATTGCAATGTCTTTAGGTTTATTTAGCTTAGTAATTGCTTTATATCTCTTTGAAATAAAGCAAAATAAATTTGCTTTACTTGCTGTTATCGCTGGATTATTTGGTGTATTAGCAAGCGTGCTTTCATTTACACGTGGTGGGTGGATTGGCTTTCCTATAATATTAATTACAATACTTTATATTTATAGAAATATACTATCTAAAAAATTACTTGGTGCAGTTGTGTTAAGTATTCTAATCGGAGGTATTTCATTGAGTACTAACGAACAACTGATCAGCCGAATATTAGATGCGAAGAATAATCTAATTCACTATTCTGAAAGCTCCAAAGATGGAAGTATCGGCGCTCGTTTAGATATGTGGAAAATAGGAATTCATGCGCTTATTGAGCACCCTATTTCTGGTTGGAGTTTGAGGGAATTAGATGAATATAAAAAAAGCTTAGCAGATAAGGGTATTGTATCCCGTGAATTTACGGTATATTCGCATCTACATAATCAATTTATTGATGAATTAGCCAAAAAAGGTATTTTCGGTGGAGTCGCAATTTTGGGCATTTTTATAGTCCCATTATGTTCTTTTTATCGAAAACAGAAAACATTTCCAAATAATAAAAAGATAAAATTACTTACTACCCTTGGTATTATTCATGTGTTAGCCACTATGTTCTATTGTTTAACACAAGCATTTTTTGCTCATAACTCGGGGAATGTATTTTATTTCTTTGTATTATTAGTGGTTTGGTCATTTATGATTAACGAAAAAAGTAAGGTTTGATAGTATTTAGCTTACACTTAAACCTTGTTGCCATGTTATGTTTGTAGTTTTCTTGATATTTATAAATAGTGGATTCCAATGAGATACTTAAATTAGATCATAAATAGGAAAGTATAATGGCAACAGTTTTGGGTAAAACTTATAGACCATTAAAAGTAAGTTATACTCAAAAAGATTCATTGAGATTGAGCAGACTGCGTTAAACGTTCTTTTATTTAGATTTACACCAACACGCATTCAAATGATCATCTACCAATCCCATCGATTGGATAAAGGCATAGCAAATCGTTTCGCCTACAAATACAAAGCCTTTTTTCTTAAGTGCCTTTGACATTGCTAAGGATGTTGTGGTTTTGGCGGGGACGCTTGCTAGAGTTGGGACATCATTAATTTGCGGTTTTCCACCCACAAATGACCAAATAAATTGGCTAAAATCTTCGCCATTTGCTTCCATCGCAATATAAGCTTGGGCATTTCTTACAATAGCTTCTAGCTTCTTACGATGACGGATTAAGCCACTATTTTCCATTAGCGTGTCAATATCGGTCGCTTGCATTTGAGCAATTTTATGTGGGTTAAAGTTGAAAAAGGCTTGTCGATAATTTTCACGCTTTTTCAATACGGTAATCCATGAAAGCCCTGCTTGTTGCCCTTCTAAGCAAAGCTTTTCAAATAGCTTTTGGCTGTTAAATTCAGGTTTTCCCCATTCGGTATCGTGGTAGTGAGTGTAAATTTCGCTATTATTAACCCAATTACAGCGCATTACAGGTGAATTATTCATGGTTATTACCTTTAAAAAATTGACCGCTTGGATAAGCGGTCATCTGTATAAGATTTTTTGTTACTGTTTTGGTAAATAACGCATTGGGTCGATAGATTTCCCTTTGTAACGAATTTCAAAGTGGAGTTTGTTTGAGCTTGTGCCTGTGCTACCCATTGTTGCGATTTTTTGACCTGCTTTCACATTATCTTGCTCATCCACCAAGATGCGGTCGTTATGAGCATATGCACTTAAGAAGTCATCATTATGTTTGATGATGATTAAGTTACCGTAACCTTCCAATGCGTTACCTGCATAAACGACTTTACCTGTTGCGGCGGCTTTGACATCTTGCCCTTTCTGACCAGCAATGTCGATTCCTTTATTACCGCCATCAGAGTTTGAGAAGCCTTGAACAATACGCCCTGCAGTTGGTGAAACCCATCTGACTGATGATGCTGGCGCTGCCATCGTGCTTTGTGTGCTTGCAGTAGCTGCTTTAACTTGCGGCTGAGCTTGTTGTTCAATTGTTGCTGTTGTTGCTACAACAGTAGGAGCAGAGCTAGTAACATTTCCTGCAGAAGCTTGAATAGTCGGTTTTAAAGCTGTATTTGCAGAGCCTACCCCCGCTTTCACAGGTCCTGTAATTTCGCCTGCAGAAGAATAAACAGTACCATTCGCCCCTTGTTGGTAGGTTACTTTCGGTTGAGCTGGTACGGTCACGGTTTCTTCAACAGTAATAGTTTCTGTACCTGATTTACCTGTTTTGAGCTTTTGCCCAACCGTCAATTGATATGGCTCGCTCATATTGTTAAGAGCGGCGATCTCTTTCACATCTTTACCGATTACGTAAGCAATTAAGAACATGGTATCGCCTTTGCGAACGGTATAAGTTGAGCCGTCATAAAAGCCTTTTTGAATCTGGCTGTAAATGGGGGCATTGTTCGCATCGCGTGGGATCTCAAAGTTTTGATCAACTTTTTTCTCAACCGTTTTAGTTTTTTTTACCACTTTTGTGGTTGTTTTTGGCTGCTCAGGCTGTGCTGTAATAACAGGATTTTGCACCGCTGCTGGTTGATAGCTTGGTGTCGAAACCGTTGGGGTACTCATTGTGCTTGGCATATTCACAGGTTGAATATCTGCCGTTTGCCATCCCATATTATTGCTTGCTCCTGTGCCCTCCACAGGTTGCATTATCCCTGGTGAGAGTTCGCTACTACCTGAAGCATTTACCACAGGTGCAGGTGAGTTAGCTGAACAAGCGGCTAGAATGCTTGCAGTAAGCGGCAAAATCAGAAAATGTTTTTTCATGATCAATCCTTTTTCTTTGTTCTTATTTATGTTTATTTTGTTGTTGCTTTCATTGAATCAGGCATAGGAGCTGTTTGAAAATCACCCCAACTAAAGCTGCCGTTTGTTGCCCCCGAACCCTCCACAGGTTGCATTAAGCCTGGCGATAATTCATTCGGATCAGCCACTTTTTCCGCACTACAAGCGGTTAAAAATGCACAAGAAAGTGCAAATAACATTACTTTTTTCATTATGAAATCCTATTAACGCATTCGTAGTGTTTGACCCACTTTTAGTTTTGTCGTCGTGCTAATGTTGTTTAATGCGGCAATCTCAGCTGGGGTTTTGCCTGCAAGGAAAGAAACAAAATAGAGCGTATCTTGTGGACCAACGGTAATAGTGCTATCTGTGTAACAACCTTTGGTCATTTGAGCATAAATCGGTGTACCCGCTTCATTGCGAATTACTTGGCAGTTGCCGATGCTGTCTGAAGAACCGTAGTTTGCGTTGTTATAGCTAGTGTGGTTGGAGCTTGGTGCGGTTACTGTAGGTTTTGCTGTTATAGGTGCAGGTGTGTAGCTCGGTTGTGAAATTGGTTGGTTCATTCCGCTTGGCATTGAAGTAGGTTGAATATCCGCTGGTTGCCAAGTACCACCGTTTGGCAGGGTGTCTGATGAGCTTTCGGTAACTTCCGCGGAGTTGTTTGAAGTACAAGCTGTTAATGCAAAAGTCACCACAAGTGGTAATAGAAGGAATGATTTTTTCATATCGGTATCCTGTTCTTTTATTTAAAAAATTTTCTGATGTAGGAATTGAATTTGCTCGTAGGGGCAGGGTTTATCCCCGTCCTTTATATTTCAGTTTATTTAGTAAATTGATAAATTGTATAAGCTACTACAGCTAAGGCAATTGTACCCCAGCCAATTAATTCGATCGAACGGCGGATTTTATCCGCATATTTTTCGCCACCCCATGCTGAGAGTTTTGCCACCAAAATAAAACGGGCAAAACGCGAAATAGCCGCAGTAATCACAAACGGGAAGAATGCCATTTGCATTACACCTGCACAAATGGTAAAGACTTTATATGGAATGGGCGAGAAACCAGCAAGGAAAACCACTGCCACACCCCAAACTTCAAACCACGCTTTTGCTTGGTCAAAGCTGGCTTGCATTCCCCAGTTTGCGATTAACGATTGCACCCATTCGAATGCATAAAGTCCGATAAAGTAGCCAATTATGCCACCGAGTATTGAGGAAATGGTCGTATAAAGTGCATATTTAAACGCATTGTGCGGTTTTGCCATCGACATTGGAATTAACATCACATCGGGCGGAATCGGGAAGAAAATCGCTTCAATAAAGCTCACAAAACTGAGCCAATACGCTGCGTACGTGTGCTTCGACCAGGTCATCGTTTTGTCGTAGATTGTACCAAATAATTGCATAAACTTTATCTTCTCTTTAGAGAATTTGTTGTAAATCAGTGAGTGAATGGTGTGCTGTCATATCCACTTGTAGCGGAGTAATTGATACACAATCTTGGTTGATCGCATAAAAATCCGTGCCTTCGCTCTCATCAATAGCGGTGCCGTTCGCTCCAAGCCAGTAAATTGTGCCACCACGTGGATCTTCGGTTTTCACAATTTCCGCTGCTTGTGAACGCTTGCCTTGGCGGGTAATCATCGTGCCTTTTAGTGCTTCATACGGCAGATCTGGTACGTTGATATTTAAAATTTCACGGTGCGTAATTATTTCTGGTTTGAGTTTGGGTAAAAGCGCTAACACCACTCGAGCAGCGGTTTCAAAGTGGTTCGAACCAAACAGGTGACCGTGATGTTTATCGTTGCCTTTTTTACCCACAAGTGAAACCGCCAAGCAAGGAAGAGGCAGATGACGTCCCTCTAACGCAGCTGCCACTGTGCCCGAATAGATAATATCATCGCCCAAATTCGCCCCGTGATTGATACCCGAAATCACCAAATCAAAGTCATTTTCTAGCAAACCATTTAAGGCTAAATGCACGCAATCCGCAGGCGTGCCTGAAGTCACTGCATAGTTAAATTCGTCAAATTTTTGCACACGCAACGGCTCTGTCAGTGTTAAACAGTTAGAGGCTGCTGAACGGTTGCGATCTGGGGCAATAATGGTGACACGATGACCCGCTTCACGCAACATTCGTGCGAGAGTTTGAATGCCCTCTGCGTGAAAACCATCATCGTTGCTCATTAAAATATTCATCATTTCCTTATTCTTCTTCGTTTAATATGATTAATTCACGCACCAATCCCGTTGCGTAACTGCCTGAATTTAAAAAGAATGTTAGGCGTAATCCTTTAGGTTCAAACTGCCAATGGAGATCTTGCGGTTTACACAATATCGCACGACGAGCGGCATTCATTCGCTCTTTTTTCATCAAACTAATTAAGTTTTCATGCTGTGCTACGATCGCTTTTTCACGCTCATTACCCTTCTGTTCGAGCGAATTTTCGCCAATCAATGGTGCGGTAAGTAAGACATCATTTTCATCTAAACGTTGTTGTGATTGCTCTAAATCTTCCGCTTTCACTTCAAAAAAGCTGTTTGAGCCAGCTAGTTGCAGATAATCGCCTAATAACACCGTTTGCATTTGCTGATCGGCAATGCGCTGTGAAACCACTAAATTAAACACCTCTGAACGAGCCGCGGAAAGATAAAAACTGCGTTTTTTGCGATCTTTTACTGAAATTTCACCGCTTGCCCAGCGTTGTGCTTGGGTTAAATTATGCCCATCACGCCCAAAACGTTGTTCGGTAAAATAATTAGGAAAACCGACCGCTTGCAATTGATTCAAGCGTTGTTTGAGTTCATCGGTTTCTTCTACATCGCGTAGTAAAAGCTCGAAATAGTTGCCTTCCAATGCACCTGTGCGGATTTTACGGTTATGACGAGTCACTTCTAAAATCTCTACGCCTTCACATTCAAAGGCAGAAAAATCGGGCGTTTCTTTACCCGCTAAGTGTAAACAGAACCATTGCTCGGTCACTGCGTGGCGATCTTTCAAGCCGGCATAGCTCATATTTTTCACGGAAATGCCTACGAATTTTGCCAACTGCTCGCCTACAAAAAGGGTATTGGCATTAGTTTTACGCACTTTTACTGCGACAAATTCGCCTTCACCTGCAAGTGGATAGCCTAGCTCTTCTCGCACAATAAAATCTGTAAATTCGGCTTTTAATCTGCCCGCTTGTTGAGGTTTGCCTAATAGATAATTTAGTTTCATAGTTTGTGTTTAGTATTCTAACATCGTTTAATGAACGTAGGAGAGGAGTTTATTCCCTCCCAAATTTCATGAAATTTATTGGGGGAGGTAAATTTCTCGACTATGCCAATATGATGTAAAACAGCCGTTTGCATTGCTACAAGCGGCTGTTTTTCGTAGATTTTTTGTTATTACACGTTAAAGCGGAAGTGCATCACATCGCCATCTTGCACGATGTAATCTTTCCCTTCTAAACGCCATTTACCCGCTTCTTTCGCACCGTTTTCGCCTTTGAATTGAATGAAATCATCATAAGCAATCACTTCTGCACGAATGAAGCCTTTTTCGAAATCGGTGTGGATAACGGCAGCCGCTTTGGGTGCTGTTGCTCCAACAGAAACCGTCCATGCACGTACTTCTTTCACGCCTGCGGTGAAGTAAGTTTGCAGATTTAACAACGCATAGCCTGCACGGATTACACGGTTCAAACCAGGTTCTTCAATGCCTAAGTCTTGCAGGAATTCGGTTTTTTCATCGTCGTCTAATTCTGCAATTTCCGCCTCAATCGCTGCACATACAGGTACAACTACGGAACCCTCTTTTGCCGCAAATTCACGCACTTTGTCTAAGTATGGATTATTTTCAAAACCATCTTCGTTCACGTTGGCGATGTACATCGTTGGTTTTAAGGTTAAGAAATTGTAGCCTTTGATTGCCAACAATTCGTCTTTGTCTAAATTGACTGAGCGGATCATTCCTGCATTTTCAAGCACAGGTAAGATTTTTTCCATTACAGAAAGCTCGAATTTCGCTTCTTTATCACCACCTTTTGCACGTTTTTGTAAACGTTGGATCGCACGCTCGCAGCTATCTAAATCCGCTAACGCTAATTCAGTGTTGATAGTTTCAATGTCATCAAGTGGGTCAATTTTGCCTGCAACGTGCACGATGTCATCATTCTCGAAACAACGCACAACGTGACCAATTGCATCCGTTTCACGAATGTTAGCTAAGAACTTGTTACCCAAGCCTTCGCCTTTGCTTGCACCTGCCACTAAACCTGCAATATCTACAAACTCCATCGTAGTTGGTAATACGCGCTCAGGCTTGACGATTTCTGCTAATGCATCTAAACGTGGATCAGGCATTGGTACCACACCTGTGTTTGGTTCAATGGTACAGAACGGATAGTTCGCCGCTTCAATACCTGCTTTGGTTAATGCATTAAAAAGAGTTGATTTACCAACGTTTGGTAAACCCACGATACCACATTTAAATCCCATTTTTTGTTCCTTATAAGTATACTTCCCTCTTACATTTACCCTCTTTAGCAAAGAGGGGTAGGGGAGATTTGGCAGAAGTAATTTCAACCTCGTGAGAAATTCAATATCGTTATCAAATCTCCCTCATCCCTTCTTTTCTAAAGGGGGAGGCAAATTACGAATAAAATAATAAATTAGTTACGCCTTAAACCCATTCAATCGGTTTGTTGCCTTCACAATACCTTCTTTAAACAGCACTTCTACACAGCGACTGGCTTCATCGACTGCGGCATCAATTTTCTCTTGGTCTTGTGGAGCTGGTTTACCTAAAACATAACTTGCAACTAGATCTTTATGACCTGGATGCCCAATGCCAATACGCACGCGGTAGAAATTATTGTTGTTACCAAGGCTTGCAATAATATCTTTCAAGCCGTTATGACCACCGTGCCCACCACCTTGTTTGATTTTCGCCACACCAGGAGGAAGATCTAATTCATCGTGAGCAACCAAAATTTCTTCTGGTTTAATACGATAAAAATTCGCTAATGCACCCACGGCTTTTCCACTTAAATTCATAAAAGTAGTGGGTACAAGCAAACGAACTTCGCCCTGTGCAGTATTGATTTTTGCTACTTTGCCAAAGTATTTCGCTTCCTCTTTGAGCGAAGTGTTATACATTCTGGCAAGTTCATTCACAAGCCATTCGCCTGTATTGTGGCGTGTGCCTTCGTATTTTGCACCTGGGTTGGCAAGTCCAACAATCAATTTAATTTGCGACATAATTTTGGCTTCTATTGGCTGTTAAATAAAGGGCGATATTGTAGGCAATTTGGGTAGATTTCTCAAGGTAAAAAGCAAGCGGTGAGATCTACAAAATCTTTTACAAATTTCACCGCTTGAAATTATGGTTTATCCACTAATACACTAATGGGTGTTTGTTCAACAGGTTCTGTTTTTGGATCTTCGCCATATTTGTTGGTAAAACGTTGTCCATCCATAAATAATAAAACACCGAGATAGATAGCGTACATCAATAATACGAGAGGCACTATAAGACCTGGAATGATGCTCGGATTTGCTTCATTGATATCCATAATGATAAAAGATAAAAATACTATAATTGGCAAACCTAAATAAACCGCAAGCTGCCACCAGCCTGAGA
The DNA here is from genome assembly GCF_002015035.1 of Haemophilus parahaemolyticus. GTDB lineage: Bacteria > Pseudomonadota > Gammaproteobacteria > Enterobacterales > Pasteurellaceae > Haemophilus_A > Haemophilus_A parahaemolyticus. The sequence goes on from NZ_MUXY01000007.1 coordinate 76,383, forward strand.
AACCTAAATCGTGTAGGCGACGAGCCGAAAGGCTAAAGTGGGCGAGCGTTGTTACCAAGCTAAAAAGAGAATAAGCAAGTCCAAAAATCAAAGTGCCTGCATTGGTAATTATGCTAATTGCTTCAGATTGGTAGGTTGCCGCTAAAAGATTTCCACCTAAATTGAATACTACTGCAGGAACAATAATAAGAGCTAAGCTGATTAAAAATGAAATCAAGTTAAACCAACCCAATTCTGCCCGACGTGCTCGCCCGCGATAGGTAAATGTTTTTTTAAGTGCTTGGATAAACCAGTTCATACAGACCTCATTATTTGCAATTTATGGAGAGAATTTTACCGCTTATACGCCAACGATTAAATTAAATGTTTGCGGTGAATGTTCAACCATTCTTAATAATAATGCGGCTTGTGGATTCGGTTTTGTTTTTCCTTGCTCCCAACCTTGATAGGTTCTCACGCTTGTTCTCAAACGATGAGCAAATACTGCTTGAGATAAATTTAATTTTTCACGAATAGCTTTCACTTCGTTGGCACTGATCGTCACAGGCTCTGATTTTTCAAGCGTCTCGGTGCGTAATGTGATTTTGCCTTGTAAGTGATCTTCGAGTGCTTTTGCCCCTTCCATTAAATCGTCAAATAAACGGCTCATTTATTCCCCCTTGCTAATGCTTTTAAGTTTTCTAAAACAACTTTAAACGTTCTTTTTTCCGTTTCGTTTAAATCCTCTTTTTCGCCTTTTCCATAAACGGCAAAAAGCCAAATCTGATTACCATTAACAAAATAATGGTAAATTGCCCTTGCTCCTCCTCGTTTACCTTTATGACGAGAATGATCAGCTAATCGAATTTTTCTTAACCCGCCTGTTCCTTGAATAACATCACCTTTCTCTGGATTATCTAATAGTTCATTTTGGAAAAGTCGATACGCTTCATCACTAATATGTTCTTTTCGATATCGTTCAAAGGGTGGTAATTCGATAAAAGTTAATTTCATCTTCACATTCCATATATAAATACAATTTGATTATACGCTTAAAGAGTATGAAGTAAAAACAAAAAAGCTACGAATATGTGATAGATATTGTAGCTTTTAAAATGAATTAACCTTCAGTTTTCGCACCACTTGGCTTTCTGCGTTTACCAATGTTTTTGGTATCTTTATGACGTACTTTTACCTTCGCTTTTGCCGCTTCTTTTTTCGCCTCTTTGCGTTTTTTAATGCGAGCTTTCTCTTTTTTCGTGGTGGTATTGGCTTCGCCATCTTTCGGAGCTTTGGTGCGTGGTTCTAAGCCTTCAATTACACGTGGTTTTAATGGCTCTTCAGTGTAGCGTTTGATTTTACCAAGCAGTTTATAATCGTGGGCTTCCACCAAGGATATAGCTGAACCTTTTTTACCTGCACGTGCGGTACGACCGATGCGATGTAGATAAGTATCCGCACTGTAAGGTAAGTCAAAGTTAATCACAAAATCGACATTATCAATATCAATACCGCGAGCAGCAACGTCGGTTGAAATCAATACATTTACAATGCCATCTTTTAAGCGAGAAATCGCCTGATTACGTTGGGTTTGTGCCATTTCGCCCTCTAAATAAGTGGAGCGAATACCACGTTTACGTAAGGTTTCACTCAGTTCCCGCACATCTTCACGGCGGCGAACAAACACAATTGCTTTGTCCATTGATAATTCGCTAATCAAGCGAGCAAGCTGTTTGGTTTTGTGCTCAACATTATCGGAATGGTAGTACCATTGCTGAATTTTCTTACGTTCGCGGCGACTTGGTTCGGCTTCGATTTGTACAGGATCGTTTAATAAACGCTCCGCAAAATCGGTCAATAATTCACCCTCAAGCGTTGCTGAGAATAACCAAGTATGTTTACGCCAACGAGTTTCCGCTGCGATTTTTTCTGCATCTTGCCCGAAGCCCATTTGCAACATTCGATCGGCTTCATCAAAAATAAGAATTTCTACTGCACGGCAGTCAAAGTTTTCTTCTTTGATGTATTGCATCAAACGACCAGGCGTTGCAACCACAATATCTTGATTACTGTTGAAAATTTCACCATGATTTTGATACGCCACACCGCCCGTAATAGTGGCAATACTGAGTTTTGTAAATTTCGCCAATGTTTCTGCTTGTTCTGCCACTTGCATTGCTAATTCACGGGTTGGTGTTAATATCAAAATACGTGGTGCACCAGGTTTTCGGCGTGGGTAATCTAATAAATGCTGAATGGCAGGCAGTAAGAATGCAGCCGTTTTGCCTGTGCCTGTTGGTGCTGAACCTAATAAATCTTGCCCATCTAAGGCGTGCGGGATAGTTTGTGCTTGCACAGAAGTGGGGCGTTTGTAGCCTTTTTCATTTAAGGCTTTGAGCAATTGAGTGGATAGATCAAGCTCTTCAAATGTGGTTAAAATCGGGGTTTCCGTTGTCATGCTAATCCTTACTAGCGGTTAAATTTTGCTAAATCTTTGCAAGTATAGCATAAAGGAGGAGAGAAATATTCGTCGCCTAGAATTTCTCGCAGCAAGGGAAAAAGGGTAAAATACGACCCCAATATAGTTAAAGGAGAAATCTATGAAAAAAGTATTGCTGGCTTTATTGATGATGAGTTGTTCAGCTGTCTATGCAGGTAATGATCTAGGGACGGAAGTACGCAGTGAATTATTTGGCTCAATGTATACCGAATGTATTTCTGAAAATGATGAGTTTGAGATGCTTGCAAAGTTGATTAAAACCGAACGCACCAAGTTATGTAGCTGTGTTTCAGAGCAAGCGGTTGCAGAGTTTGATAAGGCAAATATGGAATAACGCTTAAATCGTGGCGACATTTCCATTAACCAATTTTATCAAGAGATGGAAAAAATGGGTGAAAAGGGGGGAAAACATTGCATGGAGAAGTTCTATAAACCGAAAGGTTAATTTTATGTAGTGATACCATCATTCTTAAAGGCGTGTGTTGATTGATCTGCACGCCTTTTTGATTATTCTGGCTTTGCTTGCGGTTTTTGGTGTGTGGCTAACAAGGCGAGTACAATCAAACTCATCATAAAACCCGCTATAGCTCCTAATCCTGAAAAAATCAGATAAGGTTTCGGCATCGCATTTAAGCTCGCATTTTTCGCAAAGTGGAAGGCAACAAGGTTATTATCTAGCGGTTGAACTGATAGCATCATTTTGAGTTTATTTTCCCAAGAAGCATCTAATTTTGCCTCAGCTGCAGTTTTGACTTGTTGAAATAATACTTTCCATTTGTTGATAAGTTCGTTATTCAACGCAGTGCGGGTTGTTGTATTTACGCTTTTTAAGTATTCCACAAATAAGTTATCCACATCAGTAAGGTTATATGAGGAAAAACTGAAATTTATCGCATCGCCATTCACGCTGCTTTGAAAACCTTGAGCTAATTTTTCTGCATAGGTTTTTGCAGATAATCCTTCCAATTCGGCACGTTGTTGCACGCTTGGCTGCTGACTTAAAAAGGCAATACGAGGCTCGCTAGCGGTTAAATTTTGCGAAAAAAGTGCAAATGCCGCTTGAGTGGCTTTGCTTTCCATTTTGTTCATATCTACAGCTTCTGCATCACCGCTGATTAATCCATAGGTTGAGAATAGTGAGAAATAGTTGCCTAATTCTGTCATTTTCGGTGCGGTAAATTGAGCTTGAACTTGCCATTGCGTAGGTTGGTAATAAGCAGTTGTTGCACCTAAACCTGCACCAATGGCGGTGAGTAAAATTGTGTTTAAAAGTTTTTTGAACATATTTTTATTTGAAAGTTAAGTGTCTTTTCCCTTGCCCTTTATGGGATAGGATGTATTTTAGGCTATTTTTTCACCGCACCCTTTCTCACCCTCCGCTTCAATCTACGTACAAAACGGGTGATTTTCCACGCACGCACGATACTGTAAGCGTAAAGGAAGAACAGGGCAATAAAGCCAATGACCATTGAAGATTGATCCCAATAATTCACTTCGCCAAGTACGCCAATGGTCGCACAAACGGCAGCCCAAAAGGTAATCACGGCAAGGGCTTGGCGGGAGGTTAAACCTGCACGCATCAACAAGTGGTGCAAGTGCAAGCGGTCGGGTCTGAATGGACTTTTACCTTTTTTCAAGCGGCGGAAAATGACAGCAACCATATCAATTAACGGCACGGCAATTAGCCATAAACCTGTGATTGGACTGATGGCGTGCCCTTGTCCTTGGGTGCTTAATAGCAACATCCAGATGATGGTAAAGCCAATCAGCGTGCTGCCTGAATCTCCCATAAAGACTTTCCATTTTGCCCCGAATACGCTTAAATTGAACATTGCATAGGGGATAAGCGTGAGGATAATTGCCAAGCACCAAGCTGCAATAGCGTGTTCACCGTTAATCCACATCAACGCCCCAATGCCCGCAAAACTTACGCTGGAAAGCCCCGCGAGTAAGCCATCGATGCCGTCCACCATATTGAACGCATTGATTACGCCAATGGTGATAAACACGGTAAAAAGCAAGCTAAAAAACCCGAGCTTGATACTAAATGGAGCGATAATTTGCCCTAAACTTTCGAGCTCTAAGCCACTGTAAATCATTGCACCCGCAAGCACGGCTTGAATGCCCGCACGCAATGCAGGGCTGATATCAAAGCGGTCATCTAATACACCGATGATCAATAAAATCGTCACTGAAAGCAGGTACAACCATGGCAATGGCATCGTCTCATATTGAAATGCGTAATAGGTTAAGTTTCCTAAAAAAAGTGCAATGCCGCCGATTAATGGAATCAATCCTTGATGGCGTTTACGGAAATTCGGTTTATCCACCAAGCCGATTTTTTCCGCCACAGGACGCATAAAAATGAGTGACGCAAAAGAAACGATCACTACGGCTACAAAGGTTAGCCACATCATATTTTTCCCTAAAATAGAGTGATAAAAAAATTACGCGAAGAATAGCACAAAGGCGAAGATCTTGAAAATTTTTTGCAATTTAAGAAAGTAATATAATGCTTTTATTTTAGGGACGGAGTTTATCCCTGTCCTAAATCTAATGTGTTTTATGGACGGGGATAAACCCCGTCCCTACGTATTCACTCAACTTTGATTTTTCAGTAAAATAGCCCTGAATTTATTACGAGGAATTTATTATGTCAAAATCAGAACAACTCTTTGAAAAAGCACAGAAAGTCATTCCAGGTGGGGTGAACTCGCCCGTTCGTGCGTTCAAAGGTGTGGGCGGCACGCCTGTTTTTATTGAAAAAGCGGAAGGGGCGTATATTACCGACAGCGACGGCAAACGTTATATTGATTACGTAGGCTCTTGGGGTCCGATGGTATTAGGACACAATCACCCTGCGATTATTGATGCAGTATTAAAAGCCGTGCCTAACGGCTTGAGCTTTGGTGCACCGACCGAAAGCGAAATCACGCTTGCCGAATTAGTCTGCAAACTTGTACCTTCAATCGAATTAGTACGAATGGTGAGCTCAGGCACAGAAGCAACAATGTCGGCAATTCGCTTAGCTCGTGGTTACACAGGTCGCGATAAAATCATTAAATTCGAAGGCTGCTACCACGGGCATTCAGACAGCTTATTAGTGAAAGCTGGTTCAGGTGCATTAACCCTTGGTCAGCCAAGCGGGCCCGGTGTGCCAGCGGATTTTGCAAAACATACCATTACTTGCATTTACAACGATTTAGATTCGGTAAAACAAGCATTCGAGCAATACCCAACTGAAATCGCTTGTTTGATCGTTGAACCTGTCGCAGGCAATATGAACTGCGTGCCGCCAAAAGAAGGTTTCTTACAAGGCTTGCGTGAATTGTGCGACCAATATGGCACGGTATTTATTATCGACGAAGTGATGACAGGCTTTCGCGTTTCACTTGGCGGTGCACAGGCTTACTACGATGTGAAACCAGATTTAACCACGCTCGGTAAAATCATCGGTGGCGGGATGCCAGTAGGTGCTTTTGGCGGTAAACGTGAAATTATGGAAGCAATTGCCCCAACAGGCCCTGTTTATCAAGCGGGTACACTTTCAGGCAACCCAATCGCAATGGCGGCGGGCTTAGCTTGCTTAACTGAGCTTTCCAAAGCAGGCAATGAAGAAAAATTAGCCGAGAAAACTAAAACGTTGGCAGAAGGCTTAAAAGCATTGGCAGCCAAACACAATGTGCCATTTGTGGTGCAATATGTGGGTGGAATGTTCGGTTTATTCTTTACCGAGCAAACTGAAGTAACTAGCTTCCAAGAAGTGATGAAATGTGACGCAGCGAAATTTAACCGCTTCTTCCACTTAATGCTTGAACAAGGCATTTACCTCGCACCATCTGCATTCGAAGCAGGCTTTATGTCGCTTGCACATTCTGATACAGATATTGAAGCAACATTGCAAGCAGCAGATAAGGCATTTGCACAGTTATAAAAGATAATTTTTGTAAGGGCTAAGTTTTGTGTGAGATATGACTTAGCCTTTCTAATTTCTTTTGTATACTATTTTGTGACAGTCTTACTTCGTAAAATTTTCCCTAAATTCGTTTCTAACCAATCCACCAACTCAAACATCTTATTAGAAGCCTCTGCTCCAAATTCTGTTAATGTGTAATCCACTTGCGGTGGTACGGTATTATAGGATTTACGGATTAACATCCCATCGGCTTCCAATTCCTGCAGGGTTTTAGTCAACATACGTTCACTTACGCCATCAATCGCACGGCGAAGTTCACTAAAACGCTTGGTGCCTGAATGTAAACTTACTAATACCAAGGCACCCCAACGACTGGTTAAATGTTGCAAAATTTGGCGAGAAGGGCAAGCTGAAGCCAGAACATTCCCACGATTTAAATTTTTTTCCATTTTTAATTCCTTAAAAATCAATAGGTTAAAAATTATTTTTAAAAAATTTCAAAACTTACGTTTATGTAAGTACTTCTTAAAAGTAAGAATTGAAATATAATACGCCACATCAAGTGAACAATCAAATGTTCAAATATCATTTCAACTTAACAAGAAGGAAAACATCATGACAACTAAAACTATCGCAATTACTGGTGCAACAGGTCAATTTGGCGCAATCGCATTAGACTTATTAAAAGCAAAACAAGCAAACGTCATTGTGCTTGTACGCTCTCCAGAAAAAATTTCAGGTGTAGCAGCCCGCAAATTTGATTATTCAAAAACAGAAGGACAAGTAGAAGCATTACAAGGCGTAGATACTTTAATTCTTGTTTCAAGTAGTGAAGTAGGCCAGCGTACACTACAACACAGCAACGTAATTGAATCAGCGAAAAAAGCAGGCGTGAAACATATTATCTACACCAGCTTACTCGGCGCCACCAACGACAATACGGTGAAATCCCTTGCTGGTGAACACGTTGCAACCGAAGCCGCATTAAAAGCTTCCGGCATTACTTACACCATTTTACGCAATGGTTGGTACACGGAAAACTACACAGCTTCAATTCCAGCAGCATTAGCAAACAATGCTTTCTACGGTTCAGCAAAAAATGGCAAAATTTCGTCCGCACTTCGTGCGGAACTCGCTGAAGCAGCAGTAAACGTTTCATTAAGTGAAGGGCATGAAAACCAAACTTACGAGCTTGCCGGATCAACCAGCTGGACATTAGCTGATCTTGCAGCAGAAATCAGCAAACAAACAGGTAAAGAGATCCCTTATGTGGATATTCCTGCAGCAGATTATGCCGCAGCACTTGTACAAGCAGGATTAGACGCAGGCTTTGCAGGTTTCATAGCCGAATGCGATGTGGATGCTTCAAACGGTGCATTATTCTCAGAAGATAAAACTCTTGAGAAATTGCTTGGTCGCCCAACGGCAGGATTGGATGTAGCAGTGAAACAAGCTTTATCCCACTAATAACATTTGACAAAAACAAGGTGCGGTTATTATCGCACCTTTTTAAATGGCGTTTGTTAAGAGATTAATTTAGTGATTTCACAAAAGCTATTTCAGGAAAAGCATCTAGTGCATCTACACGGCATCGTCCTTTTTCCTTGCATTTTTGCAAAAAAGCGGTAGAATTCTACCGCTTATTTTCTATATAAATAGAGATAAGTTTCGTACCCTCACCTCGAACGAGGGTTTATTTTTTACTATCAACAATTTAGAGGAAGGTTATGGTAACCATTCGTTTAACTCGTGGCGGAGCTAAAAAACGCCCATTCTATCAAATCGTGGTAGCGGACAGCCGTTCACCTCGTGACGGTCGTTTCATCGAGCGTATCGGTTTCTTCAACCCATTAGCAGCAGGTCAAGCTGAACGTTTACGTTTAGACGTGGCTAAAGTTGATGCTTGGGTTGCTAAAGGTGCTTCACTTTCAGACCGTGTTGCGACTTTAGTTAAAGAAGCTCGCAAAGCAGCTTAATAAGCGGCTGAATTTTTTTAAAATTTTGCAAAAGTAGGTGGAGTATGAGCGAACAAAAAATTGAAGTTGTGGGAAAATTAGGTTCAACCTATGGTATCCGTGGCTGGTTACGTTTGTATTCATCTACTGAAGAGGCAGAAAGCATTTTCGATTATCAGCCGTGGTTCTTAAAAATTAAGGGGCAATGGCAACCTATCGATCTAGAAAGCTGGCGTTATCACAGCAATGATTTGATTGTGAAATTAAAAGGCACAGATGACCGTGAAGCCGCGCAATTATTAACTAACGCTGAAATTGGCGTAGATTTAAGTGTGTTTCCAGAACTGGAAGAAGGCGATTATTACTGGCACGATTTAATCGGCTGTTCAGTAGTAAACCTTGAAGGCTACACTATGGGCGTGGTAACTGAGTTAATGGAAACAGGTTCAAATGATGTGCTAGTGGTTAAAGCAAATAGCAAAGATGCTTTCGGCAAACAAGAACGATTAATTCCGTTCTTATACGAACAAGTAGTTAAAAGAGTAGATCTCGCCACTAAAACAATTACGGTGGACTGGGACGCTGGTTTCTAACCTCAGGTATGCGGTGTGAGCTTTCGCTTTTAAGAGCAAGAACGTTGGGGGATAAATAATGTGGATTGGTATTATTTCACTGTTTCCCGAAATGTTTAAAGCAATCACTGATTTTGGGGTAACAGGTAGAGCAGTTAAACAAAATCTTCTGCAGATTCAATGTTGGAATCCGCGCGATTTTACAACAGATAAACATAGAACCGTGGATGATCGCCCTTATGGTGGAGGTCCGGGAATGTTGATGATGGTGCAGCCACTTCGTGATGCAATTCATGCAGCAAAAAAGGCAGCACAAGCAGAAGAGGGCGCAGAGGTTAAAGTGATTTACCTTTCGCCACAAGGTCGTAAACTCGATCAACAAGGCGTGCAAACGCTCGCTTCAAATCAAAAACTGATTTTAATCTGTGGTAGATATGAAGGTGTTGATGAGCGATTGATTCAATCGGAAGTTGATGAAGAATGGTCAATTGGCGATTATGTTTTAACAGGGGGCGAATTGCCTGCAATGACATTAATTGATGCTGTTGCAAGATTCGTACCGGGTGTATTAGGTAAACAAGCTTCCGCTTTGGAAGATTCGTTTGCTGAGGGTTTATTAGATTGCCCACATTATACTCGCCCTGAAGTGTTAGATGGCATACCTGTGCCTGAAGTGCTGATGTCGGGACACCACGATAATATTCGAAAATGGCGGTTAGAACAATCGTTAGAACGAACGTGGCTAAGACGCCCTGAGCTATTGGATAGCCTAGCTCTGACTGACGAACAACAGAAGTTGTTGCGAAAAATTAAGCAACAACACAAAATCAGTTAATTCTAGGATTTAGAAGGTTTATAAAATGAGTAACATCATCAAACAACTTGAAACAGAACAGTTAAAACAAAACGTACCTAGCTTCCGTCCAGGTGACACTTTAGAAGTTAAGGTATGGGTAGTAGAAGGTAGTAAAAAACGTTTGCAAGCGTTCGAAGGCGTGGTTATTGCAATTCGTAACCGTGGCTTGCACTCTGCATTCACTCTACGTAAAATTTCAAACGGCGTAGGCGTTGAACGTGTATTCCAAACTCACTCACCTGCAATTGATAGCATTGCTGTTAAACGTAAAGGTGCGGTACGTAAAGCTAAACTTTACTACTTACGTGAGCGTTCAGGTAAATCTGCACGTATCAAAGAGCGTTTGGGTGCATAATCCACCGCTTAATGCGAAATTTAAAAACCTTGGGGAAACCCAAGGTTTTTTTGTGCTTATCCGAAAGGTATGTTTGATGCTATTTATGCGATATTTGCATAGAAAAGCGGTGATATTTAGTTTGAATTTTGCAATACTCATGCTAAATATCACCGCTTAATTTTATTTGCTTAGAAATTTGTTATTTTTTAGCTGGTTTCTTTTTTAATTTTTTTGCAGCATCTTTCAATGGAGTTGTGTTAGCTGCTTTTTTTGGGGCTACTTTGGCTTTTTTCTCAGAAGATTTTCCAGTCTTCGCGGCTACTTTTTTAGCTGTATTTTTTGGTTTTTCTTCTGCTTGAGAAAGATGCTCTGCTTTCCAAGCATCAAGTTTCGCCAGCAATACTTTACCCATTGGGCTAGGATCGCCAGTAAATAACGTTTGTAATCCGTTGTTTTCGATAATATGACGACGTAATTCTAAACGTTCTTGGTGATTTTCTGCTAAGCGAATCGCTCGTTCTACATATTCATCTACGGTATTGGCAATTAACCATTCTGGTAAACCTAAACGTTTAAATAATCCTTCATCAATATGCTCATGTACTTCTGGACCTGTTTTGCAGATACCAACTAAACCTAACGTTACCATATCAATAATACCGTTAGTATTCCCGAATGGGAATGGATTTAGCATCATATCGCAGTTATACAGAATATTGAGATATTCGTGGTATGGACTATGTGGGTGAGCCGTTGCACTATCACCTAAGTAGGTTTTAATAAAACGTTCTACATATGGGTGCGTAATACCACTTGATTGACCTAACGCAAAGTGGAAATGTACTTTTACTTTTGCACGATCACGAATTGCTTTTAATGCCTCTAAGAAATATGGGTTTAACTTCATGGTAGTTGAAGCAATACCAATATTTACTACTTCAGGGTTCTCACGCAAGCGGTAATTTACACTTATTGGAGCGGAAGAAGATGGTACGTAAGGTAATGCGTCTTTTGGTAAGCGTAATAGTGTTTCGCTAAAGCACTCTTCAGAACCTACATAGTCATCTTCTACGATCACATATTCAATGAAATCAGAATGTGTAGTACCAGGGTGCCCCAATGCTACCACTTGAATTGGAGCTAAACGTGTGTTGCTTGCAAAGATGGTCGTTAAATCCATACCAATACTTGGCATATAGAAAACAGATGCACCATTATCTTCACAAATACCTTTTAACATATTCAATTTATCGAAAATTGAATTGCCTTCGAGTAGTACGAATTCATCAAATACTGCACGACCAGCTTCATCTACTGCTGGGCCACCTACACCAATTAAGTGGAAACGTTCACGTGCAGCAATCATCGATGTTGAGTGAGTACGATAAATGGAGTGTGCTGAATGGAAATGTTCTAGTAATACAACCATAACAGGTTTACCATTACGTTCACCTAATTTTGTTACATCGCGATCTGCCCAACCGTGAGCAAGTAAATGGCGACGCATTACTTGGTTTAAGGCTTTTTTCACAAGGTGTTTATTCGATGCAATATCGTAACTACAATGCATATACACATCGTGAGAGATGCCACTTGGTACGTTATTTAGGTTATCAAGAGTAGCTAATTTTTCTGGGAACCATTGCAAAATGGCTCCACGTTTTGAGAATGAAGCCTGTGTACCGATAAAGCGAGGAGACTGTAATGCAAAACATAGCGATGCACAAATTTCAGGAGACAAATTCCAAAGTGCATCCAAATTCAATGACACGTTAGATTCTGGCAAATAAAGAATACAGAATTTAATGAGTGCTGATTTATTCGTTTCTAAATGTATATCTAGAGGATCTTTAGCTGCAGGATTACGATTATAAGTTGTGAGAATATGATCTGCATTTACATAAGGAGATGATGCAAAAATCAATGAAATCCAACGTTGTAATGTGAAGAAACGTAATGCACCTGCTTCAGAAATGTCTAGTTTAGGATCTGTAAATAATTCGGTAATCGCAACAGCCATTCGAGTACAAAAGTGAATAGTTTTATCTTGTTCAAGTGTACTGAGTTGTTGAGGTTCGTTAATTTCAATTCCTTCGATACCGCCAAAATTACTATCAATTTTACCTAAAATATCAAGGAGTTCTACACAAGCTGCTTCATAGTTCTTAGCAGCAACTTCTTGTTCAAAACGAATAACACTTGGTTGTTTTTGTTCGGACATGTTCTTTTCCTTTTATGATTAATAAGTTCCCCACAGATCGTATTCATCTGCGTGAGTAATGGTAACAGAGATAATCTGTCCTATTTTAACTTCTTGGTTTGAAAGATTATCAACATAAACGACACCATCAATTTCAGGAGCATCTGCCATTGAGCGGCCGATAATGCCTTCTTCGTCAATTTCATCGACAATCACCGCAAGGGTTTTGCCAATTTTTTGTTGTAATCGACCGCTTGAGATTTCTTGCTGTAACTGCATAAAGCGGTGGAAACGCTCTTCTTTCACCTCTTCTGGCACTTGGTCTGCCATATCGGTTGCAGGTGCACCTTCTACAGGGCTGAATTTAAAGCAACCAACACGGTCGAGCTGTGCTTCTTTTAAGAAATCCAATAACATCTGGAAATCTTCTTCCGTTTCACCTGGGAAGCCGACGATAAAGGTTGAACGAAGCGTTAATTCTGGGCAGATTTCACGCCATTTTTTGATGCGTTCAAGCGTGCGTTCAATTGAGCCAGGGCGTTTCATCGCTTTTAAGATTTTCGGGCTGGCGTGTTGGAGTGGAATATCCAAATATGGCAGAATTTTGCCCTGTGCCATTAACGGAATTAAATTATCCACGTGCGGATAAGGGTAAACGTAGTGCAAACGCACCCAAACGCCTAATGAACCAAGTTGCTCACACAGGCTCATTAAATCATTTTTAATCGGCATCCCGTTCCAGAAAACCGTTTTTGTGCCCTCTTCTTTTTTCTTGTCTAAGGCATAAGCCGAAGTATCTTGCGAAACGACTAAAATCTCTTTCACACCCGCATCTACAAGGCGTTTTGCCTCGTCTAAAACTTGCACGATAGAACGGCTGTCTAAATCTCCACGCATTGAAGGGATAATGCAGAAGGTACAACGATGGTCGCAACCTTCGGAGATTTTCAAATAAGCGTAATGTTTTGGTGTGAGTTTCACCCCTTGTTTTGGCACTAAACTCACGTATGGGTTATATTCTGGTTTCGGCACATATTTGTGTACGTGTTTCATTACTGCTTCATAGCTGTGCGGGCCGGTGATTTCTAGCACTTTTGGATGCACTTCACGGATCTGATTTTCTTTCGCACCAAGGCAGCCTGTTACAATTACCTTACCATTGGCTTCTAATGCTTCACCAATACTTTCTAGTGATTCTTGCACAGCACTATCAATAAAACCACAGGTGTTGACGATTACTAAGTCAGCACCTTCATAGCTAGGAATAATGTTATAACCATCTGAACGGAGTTCAGTCAAAATACGCTCGGAGTCCACTAAGTTTTTTGGACAACCAAGACTAATAAAACCAATATTGGGACTTGAGTTCATCATAAATTAATAGGGTAATCAATTAAAAAAAGACCACTGCAAAAGCAGTGGCAAGAAAGACGCATCATTATACAAAATTTTTGCGAATAAGCGGTCGATTTTAACTAAAATTTTGCAAGAGAAAAATTAACTCAAATTATTCAACATCGCTAACACCATTTCTGATGATTTTTCTGCGGCAAGCGGTAAAAACTCATCAAAAGAGAGATGCGATTCTTTGTCGGCAACATCAGAGATAGCACGCACCACCACAAAGGGAATTTGCATTGCGTGGCAAACTTGAGCAATTGCTGCCGCTTCCATTTCAACTGCGGCAACTTGTGGGAAGTTCGCACGAATTTGAGCGATTTTTTCTGCCCCGTTAATGAATGCATCTCCGCTACAAATTAAGCCAGAAACGGCATTTAAGCCTAATTTTTCCGCCTGTTTTTTTGCCATTTCGACCAGTTGTTCATTTGGTAGAAATGCCGCTGGATTGGCGGGAAGTTGTCCTTTCTCATAGCCGAAAGCGGTAACATCCACATCGTGATGACGCACTTCGGTTGAAATAATCACATCGCCTACGTTTAAGTTTGGATCTAACCCGCCAGCAGATCCCGTGTTAATAATCATATCGGGTTTGAATTGCTGAATGAGTAGTGTTGTGCTCATCGCAGCGGCTACTTTTCCAATGCCAGATTGCAATACTGCAACAGGGCGGTTGTTAATTTTACCTTCAAAAATTTTGCAGTTGGCTATTTCTGTTGTTTTCGGTTCAAGCATTAAACCGCATAAAATTTCTACTTCTTGTGGCATCGCACCAATAATTGCAATTTTATTTGCCATCGTTATCTCCTTGTTCTTGTTGTAGTTTCTCAACTAAAAAATCTAGCACCCCGAAGGTGTAATCATCGTTGTAAAGCGTGTTTTGCAACAAAATATATTTGCCGTTTAGCACTGCCATCGGCACATACTTTGGTGAACCATATTGTTTGAACAAATTCACATCAGCTTCAATCTGTTTTTTCACTAATTCAGAGTGGAAAAGCTGATGGAATCTCTTATCATCAATTCCGTTACGCTTAAGCCACGCTCGGATTTCCTCATTGCTTTTAAGCAGGCTTTTCTCTTCTTTCCGATCGAGGCTGTCAAATAGGTAAAGAGGGCTTAAATCCGCTTTGCCATACTCTTTAAAGGTTGCATTCATCGCACTGGTGAAATTTTCATCCTTGGCGAAGCTTGGAGAGGTTTGCAACAGGATCTTATCTGTATGATTTTTAGCATAAAGATTGAGAGAATCTAACCCTGTTAAGCAGTTTTTGCAGCCATATTGATAAAAGTATTGGATTAAAATTTTGCCCTTTGGTACATCGACTTTAATCGGTTTAATGTAGGAAAAGAAATCCTTACCATCTTTGAAAAGCGGTTGTTTTTCTTCGGTTTTTTGCGAAAACTCACTGCTGGCTTTCTTTTCTGGTTCGCTTGCAACGTTTGGAAGCACAATCATCAAACCCAGCAAAGCGGTTAAATAATGTCGTAATTTCATCGTGGTTTTGCTCATTTGGCGGATTTATCTTCTTGCTGATTTTGGGCGGAAACTTTCGCACACGCTTGAGTGGGTGTCGATGTAAATCTCGCTGAGTAATTGCAAGCAATAAGGCACAGCGGAGAAAACGCCTTTTACTATTGTTTTGCCGTTTTCGTCTTTTACGCCTTCCAAGGTTTCTTGAATGGCTTTCGGCTGCCCTGGTAAGTTAAGAATTAAACTTTCTCCACGAATCACACCCACTTGGCGAGAAAGAATTGCTGTTGGTACAAATTGCAGGCTGACTTGACGCATTTGCTCGCCAAAGCCAGGCATTTCACGGTCGGCAATCGCAAGGGTGGCATCAGGCGTTACATCTCGTTTCGCAGGACCTGTGCCCCCTGTGGTCAGAACTAAATGGCAGTGTTGGTTATCAACCAAATCCACTAAAGTTTGCTCAATAAGCGGCTGCTCATCAGGAATTAAACGGACTTCTACATCAAATTCATCTATAAGGGCTTTTTCCAACCAACTTTGTAAAGCAGGAATACCTTGGTCTGCATAAACGCCTTGCGAGGCACGGTCGGACACAGACACTAGCCCGACTTTGAGTTTTTGTTTGTTTAGCATTTTATATTCTCTTTTTGTACTAATTTCTCCGTAAATGACTACTGCCAAATCTCCCCTCCCCCTCTTTGCTAAAGAGGGGGTTAAATCATACTAAAATTGGCTTTTGGTGTTCTATTTCAACATTAGTATTTAAAACTGTTGAGCATAATTTACTAATGAATAATCCCCTCTTTAGCAAAGAGGGGGAGGGGAGATTTGGCAGTCTTGTTTCCGAAGAAATTAGTTTATTTGGTTATCTTACTTTTGATTTTCTTTCACCGCTTCAGCCGCTTTTTGCTCTTGCATTTTTTGCATTTGCATTGCCATATCAATACTTTTTTCTACCGTTTTACGACGCGGATTATCTTCAGGAATCAGCTTTAACATCATTCCCCACGTCATCGCTGCCATTTTGTAATCTTCCTCTTCGAAAGCACTAAATGCTAGCATACTTAACGCATCAAGGTTGGTGTGATCTTCCCGCAACAGTTCAGACAGTAAGGCTTTGCCTTTCTCTTTATCTGCTTTATCTTGAGAGAGCATCAACAATTGTGCATAGCTTGATTTATATTGCATATTTTTCGGCTCAAGTTGTGTTGCTTTGCCGTAGCTTTCATAGGCAAGCTGACTATCATCTTTTGCCATCCCCACTTGTCCAAGCATAAACCAACCTTTTGCATTATTTGGGTGCTCTTGTAAATCGGCACGCAATGCTACTGCGAATTGGTTTAGCTCAGCTTCAGACAACGGGTTTGTGTCTTCGTTTTTAATACGATCGTAAAAATATTCCAGCTTTTTATGTGTCATATTGACCATATCTGCCGCTTGCCACGAGCCGACTGAGATATAAGCTGCTGTGCTAATCGCTCCAACCGCAACAAGAATCGCAACAAACCAGCCTTTTTTGACCGCTTGTATGCTGGCTTGTTGCTCGGCTTCTTCGGGAATATCGTCTAACAAGCTCTGTTGTAACTCTTGTTTGGTCTGCTCTGCATCTTCGATCACACCCTCGTTCGCCTCTTGCTCTACTTCTTTTAAACGTTGGAAGTAAAAATGCTTGTTGAGCGTGGAACGTTGCGTACCGTTCAATTGCTGTTTGCTTTTTAAAAGCGGGTAAAAACCGATGAAGCAAATCACCAGTGTGATTGCCAAAGTAATGAGCCAAAAGGTCATAGGTTATTCCTTATCATTAAGAATTTTTGCCAAACGTGCTTTATCTTGTGCCGATTTTGCAAGATCTTGCAATTTTTCAACCGCTTGTGAGCCCTTTTTCTTTCGCATCAAAATCAAGCCTAAACCCGATAAAATGAGTAGCACAGGCAATATCCACAAGAAAATAGTAGCAGGGGTAAGAGGTGGATTGTAGGTGACAAAATTGCCATAGCGTTCAACCATATATTCCACCACTTCGTCCTTGTTTTTGCCCTGTTTGAGCAATTCTAATGTTTTCGCCCGCATATCGGTGGCGATAGTTGCATTAGAATCAGCAATATTGTTGTTCTGACATTGCGGACAACGCAGGGTTTGAATCAAGGATTGATAATCCGCTTCCTGCTGCGGGCTATCGAATTGGTTGAATTCGATGGGGGCAGCGGTGGCAACAGTTGCCGTGAAAATGAACAGAGAGAGTAATTTTTTCATTTAATTATTTTACCTTGTAAGAATGATAATGGGTAATCTATAATAATTTTTGATATTCTTGCTTGGGTATCTTTTGCTTTTACTAAGTTGCAATTAAAGTTATCTCCTTGATATTCAAAGATTTTGTAAGCTGGGATTTGGATGAAATTATCCGAATCATAATTTTTAAATACAATGACATTGCCTGTATTCCAATATATTTTTCCGCAAAATGCTCTATATTTATTATCTTCTGTTTGAAGATTAAATTTTTGTTTTCTAACATTGATAATTAGTTCTTTTGATTCTATATTAGTTTTAATAAAATTTTCTTCTATGTAATAGATTTTCTCTCTTCTATCCTGAAGTCCAAATGCTTGCATAATTCTATCAGAATATATCGTTTCTAGTTTCATTAATCCAAGTTGATTTATTATTTGTGTTAATAAGAATATGAAGAAAGGTAATAATATTGTAGATGCAATAAACAATAATAATCCAGATTGGAATAGTGTTTTTATATCTTTTGCATTTATTTTTGATGTTAAATAGCTATGGGATATAACTAATGCAGGAAGCAATATGGAATATATGATATAGAAAAAATCATGTTCTCCTAAGTTATAGCCTAAAACAAATAAAAAAGAGTAAAAGGATGATAGTATAAAATATATAACAATTTCAAAGTAATCTGATATATGACCGTTTTTACAGTGCGATTTGTATCTAATAGAAAAAAAGGTAATTAAGAGTAACAGTAGTAAAATTGCAGATAGTATAATGGATTGATTTCTTATAAAGGAATCTTCTGCTTTTAAAAAAATTGAAATCTCAAATCCTATAATATATAAGAATGGTGTAAAAGCTGGGATAGAATAAATCCATAACCTTTTTTTTATATTGTTTTTTATGATTAGATATGTTGGGGCATAACTAACTAAAAAGACAAAGGAATTCATAAATAGAAATATTACAATGAACCAAATTGTATTTATGCTAGCAATACTTTGACTTAGTAATGCAATACTATTAATATTTTTTAAATAAACGTATAATACAATCATTCCTAAGAATGAACCAAAGAATAAAGAATAGGTAAACGCTATATAAGTAAGATTGTGTTCCTTGGTATAGTTATTTTCTTCTGCATTAACTGATGTTTTATGGTTAGCTATTGAATCATTAATCTTTTCTAACGTACTATTAATTCTATATAATATATCTTTTTTTTCATAATGCTTTTTAAAAAAACACATATCAACAACCTTTTTATTTTAGTTTCTCATAAATCGGTTTCAGAATTTGGTTCCACACGTTTTCATTCACATCCCCTGCGTGGCGGTAGAGAATAATGCCGTTGCCATCAATGATAAAGGTTTCAGGTGCACCATACACGCCTAAGTCTAAGCCTAGAGAGCCTTTAGGATCATACACTATCGCTTTAAATGGGTTGCCGTAGCTCATCAGGAATTTCATCGCTTTGGCACGTTCGTCTTTGTAGTCGATGCCGACAATTTCCACGCCTTGTTTCGCAAGTTCAGTGAGGTAAGCGTGTTCTGCGTAGCAGGTTGGACACCACGTTGCCCAAACAGTAAGAAGGCGAGGCGTACCTGTTTTAATGATTTTTTCATCTAGCATTTTGGTTTCGTCTTGCACTGATTCTAGTTTGAATGTGGGCACAGGCTTGCCGATAAGTGCCGATTCGAGTTTTTTCGGGTCATCGCCGTTGCCATTGCGAAAGAGTTGAACCATTAAAGCGATGCAAAGCGTGATAAATATAACTAAAGGAAGAAAGAGTTTTTTGTTCATAATTATTTCTCTATTGCCTAGGTTTTGCCTTAGGTTACGCATAAATTAGCCTCTTTGAGGCTGGAGTTATTTTCTTAATTTCACTGTTTGGATTTCGTGGTTTTCGCCTTTGGTGAGAATTAAATTCGCCCGCTCACGGCTTGGCAGAATGTTTTTCTTCAAGTTTAAGCCGTTGATTTCTTCCCAAATGGTGGAGGCGGTTTGGATTGCCTCTTCTTCCGATAAAGCTGAGTAGTGATGGAAGTAGGAATTTGGGTCTGAAAATGCACTGCGGCGGAATTTCAGGAAGCGGTAAATATACCACTGTTTTAATAAGGTTTCATCAGCATCGACATAAATAGAAAAATCTACGAAATCGGAGACAAAAGCATTGTGAGGGCTGGATGGGTAGTTCATTCCGCTTTGCAGTACATTTAAGCCTTCTAAAATTACGATGTCGGGTTGCTCTACGACGTTAAACTGGTCGGGGATGATGTCGTAGGTTAAATGTGAGTAAATTGGGGCTTTTACGCTTGGTTTACCCGATTTGAGATCGGAAACAAATTCAATTAAGCGATAAATATCATACGACTCAGGAAACCCTTTGCGCTTGAGCAAGTTTTTCTCTTCTAAGGTTTTTAATGGATAAAGAAAGCCATCAGTAGTAATTAAATCTACTTTTCGTGGTTCAGGATAATTTGAAAGTAGAGCTTGTAAAATACGTGCTGAGGTGCTTTTGCCTACTGAAACACTTCCTGCGATACTAATAATGTAAGGTACTTTTGGCGGCTCAACATCTAAAAAGCGGTGTAAAACGGCTTGGCGTTTGAGATTTTCTTCGATGTAATAGTTAATTAAACGGGCAAGTGGTAGATAAATAGTGCGTACTTCTTCTAAAGAGAGATCTTCGTTAAAGCCGAGCAAGGGTTTGAGGTCTTGTTCGGTTAATTTTAACGGTACTGATTTGCGTAATTCCGCCCATTGACTACGATCAAATGTTAAAAAAGGGGTAATTTTGTTGGTTTTTTCAAGGCTCATTGCCAAAATCTCTATTTCTTAACCTAAATTTTGCTTTTTAAGCAAAAAGAATGATGCGAACTATACAATATAAACAGGATTTTTTGGGGATTTATTCTTATAAAAACAACAAAAAGTTACAAAAAATCAACATTTAGAATACAAAGTGAGCAAAGTAACGTTTTTTTTAATTTTTTAGAAAAAAACGCTTGCACAGTTTCAAAAAATCTCTATAATGCACCTCACTTGCTTACGACAACGCAACGCCGACTTAGCTCAGTAGGTAGAGCAACTGACTTGTAATCAGTAGGTCACCAGTTCGATTCCGGTAGTCGGCACCATCCCTGCAATGTTTAATCAAGTATTCAATTATCGTGGAGGGATTCCCGAGCGGCCAAAGGGGGCAGACTGTAAATCTGTTGGCTCAGCCTTCGAAGGTTCGAATCCTTCTCCCTCCACCATTTCTTAAGTTGAATCGCACATTGGGACAGACGAATTTAGAACAGCGGGCATCGTATAATGGCTATTACCTTAGCCTTCCAAGCTAATGATGCGGGTTCGATTCCCGCTGCCCGCTCCAAGCGCTGATATAGCTCAGTTGGTAGAGCGCACCCTTGGTAAGGGTGAGGTCGGCGGTTCAAATCCGCCTATCAGCACCACTATCTCTTCTAAACTTCATCTTTTCAACGTGTTCTTAATTTTGTAATAATTTCTACATGTGGTTAATGTGGTTATATGCCATTGTAACCGTGTTTGTTTAAGAGGCTTTAAAAATGTCTAAAGAAAAATTTGAACGTACAAAACCGCACGTTAACGTGGGTACAATCGGCCACGTTGACCATGGTAAAACAACTTTAACAGCTGCAATCACAACTGTATTAGCGAAACACTTCGGTGGTGCAGCTCGTGCATTCGACCAAATCGATAACGCGCCAGAAGAAAAAGCACGTGGTATTACCATCAACACTTCACACGTTGAGTACGATACAGCAACTCGTCACTACGCACACGTTGACTGTCCAGGACACGCGGACTACGTTAAAAACATGATCACTGGTGCGGCACAAATGGACGGTGCTATCTTAGTAGTAGCAGCAACAGACGGTCCAATGCCACAAACTCGTGAGCACATCTTATTAGGTCGCCAAGTAGGTGTTCCATACATCATCGTATTCTTAAACAAATGCGATATGGTTGACGATGAAGAATTATTAGAATTAGTTGAAATGGAAGTGCGTGAACTTCTTTCACAATATGACTTCCCAGGTGATGACACGCCAGTAGTACGTGGTTCAGCGTTACAAGCGTTAAACGGCGTAGCAGAGTGGGAAGAAAAAATTCTTGAATTAGCAAACCACTTAGATACATACATCCCAGAGCCAGAGCGTGCGATTGATAAACCATTCTTATTACCAATCGAAGACGTATTCTCAATCTCAGGTCGTGGTACAGTAGTAACAGGTCGTGTTGAGCGTGGTATCATCAAAGCAGGTGAAGAAGTTGAAATCGTAGGTATCAAAGAAACTGCGAAAACAACAGTAACTGGCGTGGAAATGTTCCGTAAATTATTAGACGAAGGTCGTGCGGGTGAAAACGTTGGTGCATTATTACGTGGTACAAAACGTGAAGAAATCGAACGTGGTCAAGTATTAGCGAAACCAGGTACAATTACACCACACACAGACTTCGAATCAGAAGTGTACGTATTATCAAAAGAAGAAGGTGGTCGTCACACTCCATTCTTCAAAGGTTACCGTCCACAATTCTACTTCCGTACAACTGACGTAACTGGTACAATCGAATTACCAGAAGGCGTAGAAATGGTAATGCCAGGCGATAATATCAAAATGACAGTATCATTAATCCACCCAATCGCGATGGACGAAGGTTTACGTTTTGCGATTCGTGAAGGTGGTCGTACAGTAGGTGCGGGCGTTGTTGCTAAAATCATCAAATAATTGATGGCTTAGTCAAAGCTTCACAAGAAAAGGCGTATCGAAAGGTACGCCTTTTTGTTATATTGACAAAATGATCCTATGAAACCCCTCGACAGCATTATTGAACAATTCCTCGATCAACTCTGGCAAGAATACGGGTTATCGCAAAATACAATAGAGTCTTACCGCTTGGATCTTGCTCAATTTACCGATTGGCTTGATTCGCCTCGCGAATTTTTAACGGTAGATCATAGTAAACTCCAAGATTTTCTCGGTTTTCGTATTGACCAAGGCTATAAAGCGAGCAGTTCTCTGCGAATGCTGAGTTGCTTGCGTAAATTTTTCCGCTTTTTATATCTTGAGAATTACCGCAAGGATGATCCAACAGCTACATTAGAATCATTTCGTAAGCCAATTCGGCTGCCAAAATCATTAAATGAAGAACAAGTAATGGATTTACTTAATGTGCCGAATGTATTTGACCCGATTGAACTGCGAGACAAGGCGATGTTGGAGCTGCTTTACGCAACGGGGCTTCGCGTTACAGAATTGGTTTCACTGACTACGGAAAATATGAGCTTACGACAAGGCGTGGTACGGATTATCGGTAAAGGTGATAAAGAGCGATTAGTGCCGATGGGAGAAGAAGCCATTTATTGGATTCAAGAGTATTCCCAACAAGCTCGCCCGATTTTATTGAATCAACAGCAATCAAATGTGGTGTTCCCAAGTAAACGTGGAACACAAATGACACGCCAAACTTTCTGGCATCGCATTAAGCATTATGCTCGGTTGGCAGGAATTGAAAGTGAAAAACTTTCCCCTCACGTGCTTCGCCATGCCTTCGCCACTCATTTGGTTAACCACGGAGCCGATCTTCGCGTGGTGCAAATGTTGCTCGGACACAGTGATTTATCCACTACCCAAATTTATACTCACGTGGCAAAAGCTCGTTTGAAATCATTGCACGAAAAATATCATCCGCGGGGATAGAGTAATCCTAATAGTATATTTTCTCCAAACACTAATGGCGTTCTATCCCTCAACCATACAGGAATTTGGTGCTTTTGCCAGATTTTTTTTATCTCTTCGTGATGGTTTTTGCCATATTCCCGCACTTTGCCTGAAAATCCTATTTGAATGGTTAGAGGTGAATTTTGATGATCGAATGGAATCGGCAAGCGGTCAATTTTTCCTGTTTTTTGGTAAATCAATTCATTACCAAGATGTTGAATTTCGCCTAATTGATAAGGCAGTGTAATGTATTCATTTTGTTTGATTTGTTGTAAAAAGGGAGCGATCTTGCTCAATTCTTCAGTAATAAAAATCTTTTGTTGATAACGACGAATAATCCATTTTCCCAATTTTAATTGCGGATTTTTATCTTCTTGTGCCAAAACTACACGCTCCATGAGCTGTTGTAATTGGGCTGATGTTGGCATTAACAAGCCTGATTTTTCCAACCAAAGGCGAAGAAGGGCGGCTTGTTTTTCGTGTGAAAATTGGGGAAAGTCGTGAATGGTGAGTGTTTTCGCTTTAGTATCAATATAGCACGTTAGACTCTCGGCTAATAATTCATTTAGCAAGGTTTGTTCGCTGGCTAAATGCAAGCAAGCTCTCGCCACATTGCGAGAAAATCCTGCCCATTGCTTTTCCATTTGAGGCAATAAAGTGTTTCGTAGGAAATTACGGTCGTAGGCATTCGATTGATTGCTCTCATCCTCCACCCACGCCAATTGATGTGCCTTGGCATACGCCAAAATCTCTGCTTTGCTGATGTTTAATAGCGGTCGGAAAATCGCAAAGTTTTGCGAAAAACTGACCGCGTGCATTGCAGTGAGTCCTTTCAAACCTGCACCGCGCTTGAGTGCAAGGAAAAAGGTTTCGGCTTGATCGTCCAAATGATGTGCGGTAACGACCACTTCATTTGGTTGCAACACTTCTCGAATAGCTTGATAGCGAGCTTCACGAGCGGAAGCCTCAACGCCTTTTTTCCCGCTTACCATTACTTTTTGCAAAATAAAGGGAATATTCCACCGCTTGCAAAGCTGTTCGCAGAAGGTTGCCCATTGATCGGCATTGGGACTTAAGCCGTGATGAATGTGAACCGCTCGAAGGTTTAAGTTCAGTGTGGAAAAAAGATGTAGCAAAACCACAGAATCCACCCCACCGCTGAAGGCGATGAGGAAGTTTTGTTGAGTGGGGAAGTGGTGGGTGAGTTGGGTTTGTAAATAAGCACGCATATGAAAATGTAGGAGCAAATTACATTTGCCCTAATATACCAACAATTTGGGGCAAATGTAATTTGCCCCTTGTATCTCAACCGATAAGTTAAAATAGCAAAATCAAGGTAAGATATTGATTTGCCCCTTAGTGCTTAGACACTGTAATGTAGATGAACTTACCTTTGATTTTCATCTTGTAATCTGAACAAAGTA
>NZ_MUXY01000008.1 GCF_002015035.1 Haemophilus parahaemolyticus
GCTTATGGATTAAGTCGTCGCCCAAATGGCAGGTTAGTGCAAGAAATGCTGTTACAAGCGGTTAAAAAATTGCCGAGAAATGCGAATTTGATATTACATTCAGACCAAGGAATCCATTATTAAATGCCGAGCTATCAACGCTTATTAGCGAAAAATAGGATTTCTCAAAGTATGTCGCGAAAAGGGAATTGTTTGGATAATGCGGCAATGGAAAGCTTTTTTGGGCGAATGAAAACGGAGTGTTTTCACGGAAAATCATTTACTAGCATTGATGAACTTGAAAAGGTTATCAATGATTATGTGCGGTACTATAATGAAAAACGAATCCAATTAAAATTAAAAGGACTGAGTCCGATACAATATTAAAAGCAGTCCTTTAAATAACAGTCTAACTTTTTGGGGGCAGATCAAACAAAGGCGACACCACGAAATAAGACAGGCAACCGTGCGAATAAGTGGAGATATTCAGTATTAGCAGTTGAACCCTTGTTACACCTTTTCAAAAGTGTGAAACAAGCCTTACTAACTAAATATACTGAGGACATTTCAATGTTCACCTATCTATTCAAAGGCATTGCAAGAAGAGATTTAGGCAATATGTAGTGATCAACTAATTCAACAGTCCCCGATAGGTTGTTTTTGTTAAAATAGGCGGCAAGCCTTGATTGTAACGATGTGGATGAAAAAAATTGTAATACATCACATAATCTCTTACATCGTTTATCGTTTGTCCTAATGTTAAGTAGACGCTCTTTTGCATCCACTTGTATTTAAAACTGCTGGGCTCATACTTTGTGTTAAAGCATAAGCTTGCGCGAGTCTATCACACTTTTCCTTGAGCTTAAATTTCAATACACCCAAAGCATTCAAATCCTGTTTCAGGAAAATGTTTTTCAAGATAACGTTTTAAATAGCGTTGGGTTTCTTGACTAATAATAGGATCATATTCTGGGTAACCGTTATACATTACACTAAATACTGAAATACCGCGAGTACGGCAGGCCTCTAAACTTAATAATGTATGGTTTATACTACCTAATTTTCCCGATGTCACTAAAATTAAAGGGTAATTATTTAACTGGATATAATCCAACGTCGTCTCTTCTTCACAATAAGGTACCATTAAGCCACCAGCACCCTCCAATAGTACATAATCATATTTTTCTGCCAAAAGTGCGGTAGATTTTTCAATGATTTTTGCTTCAATTTTTCTACTTTCTCGCTTTGCAGCTAAATGTGGCGAACAAGGATATTCAAAAACATAAGGGCAGGTTTTGCCTTGTAAATCTTCTTCCGTTAAATCAATCCCTTGAATCTTTCGATGCACAAGCAAATCATCAGCGATATTTTTACAACCTGTTTGAATCATTTTTTGTGTAATCACGGAAGAGCCTTGTTCCATCAACTTTTTAGCATAAATCCCTGTTGCCACTGTTTTACCCACATCGGTATCAATCCCCGATATAAAAATAACTTTGCCCATAAGCTGCCTTATTGCCTGCCCGCCGCAGAGTAGCGCGCGATAAAAAATAACGGATGATAAGTCAGGCGCACTTTGCCCGACGGCATACCGAACGCCGACAAGTAATCGCCAATAAATCCATTGAGATTTTTTCTTGTCCAATTTTTTTGGTTCGTGGCGGTAACGCCTGTATATTTAAGGTGTTTGAGTACATCTAACGGCGTATCAAAGTCTAGTATTACCTTAAAATCCTCACACCATAAAAGCTCAAAATCTTTGGCTAACCAAGTCTGCCATTGGGATAAAGTCGGGTAATTTAAGCCTATATTTGTAATTTGGCGGACTTCTTTTAAATTGTCTTTGCCAAAGGTTGCTACCGCCAATAATCCGTTTGTTTTCAAGCCTGTTTTGCAATGGGGGATAAAAGCCTCGGGTTGATGAAACCATTGCACGGCGGATGCGCTTGCGATTAAGTCAAATTGTCGTTGAAAAGGAAAGTTTTCCGCATCGCCGCAATAAAAATCAAAGGATTGCGGCAGTTTTTCAGCCAGTTGGGGCTGCACATCGCACAAATCATTAAATAACCAATAATTCGCTGAAATCTGTTTTTGCAGCAAGGCACTCAACATTCCTGAGCCGCAGCCCAATTCCAACACGTTTTCCAATGGCATATCCGGCAAATAATCTTGCAAATGCGCCATTAAATTAATCGTCATTTTTTGTTGGATTAAGGCGTGCCGGTCATAATCGTTTAATGCTTTTTGGAAAGCCTGCCGAATGCGCGATTTATTTATGGCAGTCAGTGATTCCATAGTGCCGACCAATGGGTGAATCTTGAAAACAGGTAATGTCCGCCGTCAATTTCCCGAACGGTGCAACGCGGTGTCCAATATCGGTGCTGATTGGCAGGCATAAAAATTTTATCGCCCGATCCGACCAAGGCATTTGTCCAGCGGATAAGATCTGTACGTCTATCTTGCCCGATCATCGCAAAAAGTGCGATAAGTTCTTGATGAATTTCGTCAAACGGGCGTGCGGGAAATTGTTGGTAATCTTCAAAAGATGCTTTATCACCACACATTCTGCGTTCAAATTTTAAACGGGTGTTTTCCGTGAGGTTCTCCAATGTGCCTTTAAAAACGGCGCAAGGGATACCGAAATTATCATCGCAAGGCAAATCTGTGCCATTCACTGCCGTTGCGGATTTTAATCTTATTCCTTGCAATGCCCTCTCTGCCGCCCAAACGCCCATTGACCACGCCACCAAACGGATGTGCCGATAGGCGGAAAAATCAAAATCCAAATTTAAATCTTGATAATCATAGCAAATCAATAAATCGTGATTTTCCGGCAAAATCAAATGATTTACAGCATCGGGCGGCGTTCCCCAACCTGCAAAATACAGAATTAAATGTCCGCCTTGATGATTGTAAAATTTCGTTTTCATATCATATCCTTACAGGCACGCCGCAAACTGCCGCACTTCATCCGTTGTCATATCGGCAGTCAAAGATAATCGTATTCTGGATGTACCTTTTGGTACTGTCGGCGGTCTGATGGGCAGGCAATAATAACCCTGCCCTTGCAGGTATTCCGCTTTGGCAAGGGTGGCTTCATTCCTGCCTAAAATATAGGGGACGATACAGGTTTGGCTCGGCATTATTTGCGTCCGATGCGCCACTTCCCGCCGTAAAAATGCACTTAACTGCTCAAGATGGCTTCTTTCTTTTGAGAATTGCGGCAATCGTTCAAAAATAAAATAAGTCCAAGCCACATTAAACGGCGGCAATGCGGTTGAAAAAATCAATGGGCGCATTTGATTAATCAAACATTCTTTCAATACTTGGTTGCAGACGGCATACGCCCCCACCGAGGCTAAGGCTTTGCCGAAAGTGCCGACCAGTAAATCAATCTCGGCAATCAGATTATCCCGTTCGGCAATCCCCAATCCGTTTTGCCCATAAACACCGATTGCGTGGGCTTCATCCACATAAAGATAAGTATTGGGAAACTGTTTTTTTAATTGGACAAGCTGTTTCAAATCCGCCACATCACCGTCCATACTGAAAACAGATTCGGTAACGATAAAAGTGCGGTCAAATTTTCCGACGTTTTTTTCAAGCAGATTTTTCAAATGTTCATAATCATTATGACGATAACGGAAAAACGCACACCGGCTCAAACGGATGCCGTCAATCATACTGGCGTGAACAAATTTATCTGCCAAAATCAAACTTTTCGTCGTCGTCAAAGCAGGCAAAATACCGAGATTGGCGTGATAGCCGCTGTTGAACAATAACGCGCTTTCCCGTTGGAAACGTTGTGCGACAAGCTCTTCCAAATCGGTATAAATAGGAAAGTTGCCCGTTAATAAACGCGATGAAGAACTGGTAAAAGAGGGAAAATTACCGCCGTATTGCTGCAAAAAAGACCGGCGCAAGTTTTCATCTGATGCCAAACCCAAATAATCATTAGACGACATATTCAGCATTTTGCAGTTTTCCCGCGTAATATACCGCCCTTGATGAATCAAATCCGGAATCGAACGATATTGGTTTTGCGCGCTAAGCTGTTCCAGTTGCTGTTTGAAAGCATCCATTTTTCATCCTAATGTTCATATTCCTGCGTTAAAGCCAAAATCATGCCTTCCGTTAATTTCTGAAGTTCATCATCTTTAATCACAAACGGCGGCATAACATAAACCAATTTTCCGAAAGGTCTAATCCAAACACCTTGTTCCACAAAACGCGGGACTAAGGTTTTCATATTTACCGCACTTTTCATTTCAACCACCCCTATCGCCCCTAATACGCGAACTTCTTTGACATAATCTTTTTCAGATAAAGGCGAAAGCTGTTGTTTTAAGGAATGCTCAATTCGCTGAATATTTTGCTGCCAAGGACTTTCCAACAATAAACGGATAGATTCCGCCGCAATCGCACAAGCCAACGGATTTGCCATAAAAGTGGGGCCGTGCATAAAACATTTAGCCTCACCGCGACAAATAGTTTGTGCGATTTCAGTAGTCGTAATAGTTGCCGATAAAGTTAAATAACCACCTGTTAATGCTTTACCGATACACATAATATCTGGCGAAATGCCTGCGTGTTCGGCAGCAAATAGTTTTCCTGTTCGACCAAATCCCGTAGCGATTTCATCAAAAATCAGCAAAACGCCATATTGTTTACAAAGTGCTTGCGCTTTCACTAAATAAGTTGGCGAATAAAAATACATACCGCCTGCACCTTGCACAACAGGTTCTAAAATTAGTGCGGCAATTTCATTACCTTTTTCTCGAAGTAAATCAGCTAAAGGTTCAATCGCACAATCATTCCAAGATTCATTAAATGAAACATTAGGTTGAGGAAGAAAATACTGCACGGGCAGGCTTTGATGAAATAAATGATGCATCCCTGTGGTTGGATCACACACTGACATCGCATTCCACGTATCGCCGTGATAACCTGAACGAATAGTGGCAAATTTTTGTCGTTGTGGTTCCCCTTTTGCGTGCTGATATTGAATAGCCATTTTCATCGCCACTTCTACCGCAACTGAACCGCTATCGGCAAAAAAGATTTTATCCAGTCCATTGGGCGAAATTTGTACTAATAATTGAGCTAATTCCACCGCTGGATCGTGGGTAAATCCACCAAACATAATATGGCTCATTTTTTCCAATTGATTCTGTGCTGCCGCATTTAAGCGTGGATGATTATAACCGTGCAACGCCGCCCACCAAGAGGACATACCATCAATCAAACGACGACCATCTTTTAAGGTTATCATCACGCCATCAGCGCGTTCTACTGCATAAAGCGGCATATCAGAAGAAACTGAAGAATAAGGATGCCAAATATGTTGTGTATCAAAAGCTAAAAGTGATTGTTCATCCATCATTCATTTACCATTAAAAATTTATTTGTATCTCAAAGCAGCAGGTTCTACTTTCGCAGCTCGATAAGCGAGATAAAGTGTAGACAGTAAAGAAAGCAACAAGGAAAATCCAATGACAAAAATCATTTGAACAAAGGATAATTCTGTCAGTAAAAAACACCTTGTGGATTTACTGCACTTACAGTGTCTGTTAAGTTCAACGTAACTACGCTTATTCGGTTATAAATTGGTTATATCATTGAGCAATTGCTGATTCAATAAAGTGGATATACCGCCTTTCAATGTGTAAGCTAGTAAAAGCCCCTTTTAAAATTCGCTTGTAAAGCTCGTCATTGATAATTTCTTTTTTGATGAATCGCCCTGTGCTTATTCCTCGCTTGATTTTTTCTAGCGTTTCTATTCTCGCTTGCTTGTTGTTTATGTATTTATGGGTTAAGTTCATTTTGTTTTCTCCATAAGCGGGGAATAAATCCCCACGCCAATAAAATATTAAATAATTATCAAATAGGTGCTTGCAATGCTACGCAAACCGTGGGCTACTAATTTCCCCTAGCCCATACGTTTTATAGCTCCGTTCGCTGTCTGTGTGTTTACGTGGGTTTGTGGGTTCTTCACACTAGGGAATAAATAAACCTTTCCTCCGCTCAATTTCTTAATCTCTCTCAATAATGCCATCGCTTGCCGTGATAGGGTAATTTTATGTTCACGCCCCCGCCCATCTTGTTTAATGCCTTTCTGAATGTAAACTGTCCATATTCTCGAACGCTCATCAATATCTTCATACTTGGCAGTAGCTGCCTCATTTGGACGGGTCATTGTCAGTAATTGCCATAGAATTAAATAGCGGGTCTGTAAATGAATTTGAGCATTGTTCAGCGTGTAGATAAATTCGCCTAAATCTTCAGGCTTAATCGTTTTGAAGTGTTCTACGGTTGGACTGTCAAACTCTTTTGAAATATTGGCGGTAGGATTGAACGGGATGAGTTCACGATGTAATGCGTAAGTCATTATCTCGTTATGCTTTTGAATCGTCCGCTTTAACTTCTCTAGTTTCCCCTCATCTTGATACTGCTTAAAGGCTTTTAACGCCATTGGTGCAGTAATCTGTGAAATTGGCAAGTGTCCAAAATGTGGCAAGAGGTTTCTTCTTATTAGGCTTTCAACATCTTTCTGATAGCCCTCTGAAAAGTTACGTTTACTTTTGCGATACTCAAACCACGCCCACGCTACAGCCTCGTAAGTGTTCAATAGTTCCGTCTGTTGTGCCCGTTGCTGTTGTTCTCGGTGGTCTTGCGGGTCGATACCTTTCGCCAATAATTCACGACATTCAGCCCGTTTTATTCTTGCATCTTGTAGTGATACATTCGGGAACGTGCCTAAACTCATTTCAGTACGCTTTTTAGAATTCGGTTTATAGTAATTGAACCGCCATAGTTTTGAGTCGTTAGGCGTAACCAACAGGAAAAGCCCCTGCCCGTCTGTGAGTGTGTTTTTTATAGGTTTACCGTCTTTATCTATTTTGGGTTTTGCTTTCTCTATTTCGGTATTAGTAAGTGGTTTGGTAGTACGTGCCATAAATGCCCCCAATGCTTGATAAATAAGGGTTTAACGCTGTTTTAGTAGTACGACATTTCCCCCTTTTTGTGCGATCCTACTAAAAAACTACTAAAATTAAAGGCTTTAGTAGGTTCTAATAGGTACGCTTAGGACAATAAAAAAGCCTTAAACCGTTATGGCTCAAGGCTTTATAGGTTCTTTTCGAACCGCTTAGGTATCCTATTTGGTGGAGCTGGGGGGATTTGAACCCCCGTCCGAAATTACTCTACCTTTAGCACTACACGTTTAGTCTGGTCTTTAATTTCGCTTACCCCCAGCGGACAGACACGCAAAGAGTAAACTAGTTTGATTTAATTTAGTGCTTCGATCCTCAAACGGCGGCTTCAACACGATCTCGTTTTGGGTGACTTATCGTTATCCTCGTCTTACGAGCGGAAGCTGAGGCGATAAGGCTTTAAGGCAGGTTATTAAGCTGCTAAAGCGAATTGTTCGTCGTTTGCGACTATTTTTTTGCGGTTTGTTTACGAGGCCTACCGCACCTCGACGTGCACCTTGGGCTTCGCTAATCCCGTCGAATCCAGAATCAGCCCCAAAAAGTTTGGTAATTTTATCAGAAAGCGGTATGATCTGTAAACTTTTTTGCAAAACAACTTAATGCTAAGGAAAAAGATGAAGAAATTTGACGATATTGATGATGCAGAAGTCATTGAGCCTGAAGAGATTGAAGAGGCTGAATTAGCGAAAGAAGCTGATGATAAAACTTCGGATGTGATGCATCCAGCCTTGCTCTCAGGTGGAATGCCTATTACAACGGGTAATATTGATAGTTACATTCGTATGGCGAATCAATATCCGATTTTATCTGCTGAGCAAGAAAAAGAGTTGGCGGAGCGTTATTACTATGATGAGGATATTGAGGCGGCAAAGCAGCTGATTTTATCGCATATGCGCTTTGTAATTCATATCGCTCGCGGTTATTTGGGTTATGGATTGCCGTTAGCTGATTTGATCCAAGAAGGTAATATCGGCTTGATGAAGGCAGTAAAACGCTTCGACCCAAATGTAGGTGTACGCTTGGTCTCTTTTGCCGTGCACTGGGTTAAGGCAGAAATTCACGAATATGTGTTGAAAAACTGGCGTATTGTGAAAGTAGCAACGACCAAGGCACAGCGTAAACTTTTTTTCAATTTGCGTAAAAATAAAAACCGTTTGGCGTGGTTTAATGAGGAAGAGATTAAAAGAGTTGCAGCAGATTTAGGGGTATCTGAAGATGAAGTCCGAGAGATGGAGTCCCGAATGAGTGGGCAAGATCTTGGTTTTGATCTACCTGTTGGCGAAGATGATGATGAGGTTTACACGCCTTCTATGTATTTAGAAGACAATAGCTCAAACTTTGTTGATGATTTGGAAGATGCTGAGTATACAGGTGAGGCAACAGCAAAATTGGTTTATGCATTATCTACACTAGATGAACGTAGCCAAGATATTATTAAAACCCGTTGGTTAGATGAGAATAAACTCACATTGCATGATTTAGCTACGAAATATGGTATTTCAGCAGAACGTGTGCGTCAGTTAGAAAATGCTGCATTGAAGAAAATTAAGGATGCGATTAGTTTGGATGTGTAAGTGTTAAGCCTAAAAGGTAAGTATAAAAAAGCCCGCGACAAGCGGGCATTTTGAATGATTATTTTGTTAAAGTTAAAACCACTGTTTCACCAGCAATTACTGAACCTGAACGTTTTTCGAGGTTTGCAATTTCATCCATGTTAGAAATCACAACTGGAGTTAATACAGATTTTGCTTTCGCTTCTAAAGTCGCTAAATCAAATTTGATGATTGGCTCACCCACTTTAACGTTTTGACCTTCTTCGGCGAGGCGTGTAAAACCTTCCCCTTTTAATTCAACGGTATCGATACCAAAGTGAACGAATAACTCAACTCCATCTTCAGATTCGATTGAGAATGCATGGTTAGTTTCAAAAATTTTACCGATAGTACCATTTACAGGTGCAACGATAGTATCGCCTGCAGGACGAATTGCTACGCCATCACCTACGATTTTCTCAGAGAAAACCACATCTGGCACATCTTCAATGTTCACAATTTCACCTGAAAGTGGGGCGATAATTTGAATTTCTTTTGCTTCTTTTTGTTTAGAACCAAATAACTTACTTAAAAAACTCATAGGGAATCTCCGTTGTATGAAACAAAATTTTCATATATTTTATACGAGAATTTTGTTTTTGTATGCTTTTTAATTAAAACTAGCTTAATTTAGCGTAGAAATCGTTTACTAAACGTTCGATGTCTGTGGCGGTTGGTTGAGCTAATGCTGTATCTGCTAATGCTTTTGCATCAGCGTAATTGATTGAACGGGCTAATTTTTTCACATGTGGTACAGAAATCCCACTCATACTGAACTCATCTAAGCCCATACCGAGTAATAATGCAGTTGCACGTACATCACCTGCTAGCTCACCACACATACCTGTCCATTTGCCTTCAGCGTGTGAAGCATCAATTACTTGTTTAATTAAGTTTAACACAGATGGTGTTAATGGGTTGTATAAGTGTGCAATGATTTCGTTACCACGATCTACCGCAAGCGTATATTGAGTTAAGTCGTTTGTGCCGATACTGAAGAAGTCTACTTCTTTCGCAAGGTGACGTGCATTTACCGCTGCTGATGGTGTTTCTACCATCACGCCTAATTGTAAGTTTTCATCAAATGCTTTGCCTTCTGAACGAAGCTGCTCTTTTAAGCTTGCTACGATAGATTTTAATTCACGGATCTCTTCCACAGAGATAATCATCGGGAACATTACCGCTAATTTACCAAACGCTGAAGCACGTAATACCGCACGTAATTGAGTATCTAAAATCTCACGACGTGTTAAACCAATACGCACAGCACGCCAGCCCAAGAATGGGTTCATCTCTTTTGGTAAATCTAAGTATGGTAACTCTTTGTCACCTCCGATATCCATGGTACGAAGGACAACTTGTTTACCACCCATTGCTTCCACGATCTCTTTATAAGCTTGGAACTGCTCTTCTTCATCTGGTAATTCGCTACGATCCATAAAAAGAAATTCGGTACGGTATAAGCCAACAGACTCCCCACCGTTGCGTAATATACCATCCACATCACGGATTGTACCAATGTTACCTGCTACTTCAATGCGATGACCGTCTAAGGTTTCAGCTGGTAAATCTTTTAATTTTGCTAATTCTGCTTTTTCTGCGGCAATACGAGCTTGTGTTGTTTTGAACTCGTTGATTTGTGCTTCAGATGGGTTGATGTGGATTTGGTTATTTTCCGCATCTAAAATCAATAAATCGCCTGTGTTTACGCAAGCTGTGATGTCATTTGTTCCAACAATGGCAGGTAATTCTAATGAACGTGCCATAATTGAGGTGTGAGAGGTTCGACCACCAATATCGGTCACGAAACCTAATACTTTTTCAAGGTTTAATTGAGCTGTTTCAGATGGCGTTAAATCGTAAGCAACAAGAATCGCCTCTTCTTGGATATCGCCTAAATCTACGATATGCATACCTAAAATATTACGTAATAAACGATTACCGATATCACGCATATCACCTGCACGCTCTTTTAAATACTCATCATCGATTTCTGAAAGTACTGCAACTTGCTGATCGATTACTTTGCTCGCTGCAACATCCGCTGTTGATAAATTATCGTTAATATAGCCTACGATCTCTTCTTCTAGCTCCTCATCTTCTAAAAGCATTAAATGCCCTTCAAAGATCGCAGCTTTCTCTTCACCTAATGTGCGTAAGGCTTTCTCATGAATAGCGGTCAATTGTGCTGCGGCTTTTGCACGCCCATCAAAGAATTTCGCTACTTCAGTATCAACCTGATCTGCGGTGATCTTGTGAGTGTTAAGAACAATCGGCTCTTCTTTTAAAACTAATGCCTTACCAAAAACAATACCAGGAGAGGCTGAAATACCTGAAATCATAATGTTATCCTTTTAAAAAGTAGTGTAAAAACAATGGCAAGCCGAAACTTGCCATAGGAACAATAAAGGTAGGATTATTCTAACGTTGGGATTAAATCGACTAAGAAATCCACCGCTTTTTGCTCATCTTCGCCTTCTGCGGTAATCGTAATATTAGTGCCTTGCGTTAAACCTAAAGTTTGAAGTTTGAATAAGCTTTTTGCACTTGCAGATTTACCGCTTGAAGTTACGGTAATATCTGAAACGAAACCTTTTGCTGCTTTCACAAATTCAGCCGCTGGGCGAGTGTGTAAACCACTTGGAGCTGTAATAACAACGTCTTTAGAATACGCCATAATATTTTCCTCTCTGCGTAAAGAATGTAAGTTTTTTAACTGCCTGCACTTTACTATAAAATGAATATAAATTCACGATAAAAAATAAAAAAACGTGATAGAGTTCACATTTTTCCGCGAAATTTGTATAGTGATTCAGCTAATTTAACGATTTTTTGACATTTATATTACAAAATAAAGTTGATTTTCAGCCAACAAGCGGTTGAAAAGTGATAGAATCTTGCAGTTTATTTAAAAAGTGTATTTCAATGTTCAATAACCTTACCAAAATCACCGCTTGGCTACTTTACGCAACTATTGTATTGCTTTACGCTTTTAGTTTATGGGCATTGATGGATAACCGCCAAGAAGAGACACTCTTTTCGCTGACAGAAACCCTGCCTATCCTCAAATATAGCCTTCTGCAAGCGGTGCTTTCTGCCAGTATTTCTACCATTCTCGGTATATTGCTTGCCAAAGCCTTTTTCTACCTCGAATTTAAAGGCAAAACCTGGCTTTATAAAAGTATTCTTTTTGTTTGGTCGCTTCCTTCACTTGTGATTATTTTTGCTGTGATTGGTATTTGGGGCAATTCAGGTTGGATTGCACAAGTAATGAAGTGGATTGGTATTGATTGGCACTCCAATATTTACGGCTTACAAGGTATTCTTATTGCACACGGATTACTCAACATTCCGCTTGTAACGAAATATTGTGTGGAGGCACTTGCCCTCATTCCGTCTAGCCAATACCAACTTTCAGCACAACTTAACCTTTCGGGTTGGAATTATTTCCGTATTGTTGAATTTCCTATGTTTAAACGCATTCTGCCCTATGTGTTTATAACGATTTTTATGATCTGTTTTACTAGTTTCCCTATCGTCTTAATGCTTGGCGGCGGGCCTAAATATAGCACGCTAGAAGTAGCGATTTATCAAGCGGTGAGTTTTGAGTTTGATTTTACTAAAGCCGTTATGCTGATTATGGGGCAGTTAACGATAGGTATCGTGCTGCAAGCTTTGCTATTTTTCTTCTCACAACGTGCTTTAAAGCAAAGCAACCAAACCACCAACGTTGAACTGTGGAAGCCACGTTTAGCGGGTAGTCGCAAACTGGGTTTGCAAAGCATTTTGATTTTGCAAACGTTATTGATTTTATTACCGCTTGTTAGTGTACTCTGGGCAGGGATTTCCGTTTCTCGTTTTTGGCAACGCCTTATCAATCTAGAACTTTGGGAAGCTACGCTTTTTTCGGTGCTGATTAGCTTAATTGCCTCAATCACCACGGTTGGCGTGACTTACCTGATTGCACTTGAAACCCGCCAATTACTTTACCGTAAACACCATTTTCTATACGCAATTTTAGGTAGCGTCGCTACTTACCCGCTGATTTTACCCGTATTTTTACTGGCAGTCGGGCTCTTTTTATTGCTGATGAATATCTCGCTTTCTACTACTCAACTTCTGGTTTTGGTTGGCGTAATGAATGGCATTATCTTAATTCCTTACGTCTATCCGATGCTCTTTTCTTCTATGTGGGAAACGTTCAATGCCCAAGATAAACTTGCTCGAAGTCTTGGTTTATCGGGCTTCAACCGCTGGTGGATTGCGGAAAAACATTACCTAGTCCGACCGCTTGCCAATGCTTTTATCTTAGCAATGTCTGCCAGCCTAGGTAGTTTTGCTGTTATTGCATTTTTTGGCACGCCTGATTTTAGTACGTTGCCTTATTTGCTTTACCAACAACTCGGCAGCTACCGCACCGAAGATGCTTCCGTAACTGCGTTGATGTTGATGCTATTTGCTTTGTTACCGTTCTTGTTTAATCAAAGAACTAAAACAAGTAAATAGAGGCTTAAAAAATCTAGCCAAGTATTATGTAAATCGTTATAATTGCACGCTTTTTAGGCATATGGATTGAGCATAGAGCAACCTAGGTTCATTTTTTATTTCTCACTTTACTTCTTACATTAAGAGGACAAAAAATTGAAAAAATTTTTCGCGAAATTAGCTGTTACGGCAATGGCGTTTTCTTCTGTGGTGGCAAATGCGGCAGAAAAACTTTATGTGTATAACTGGACAGAATATGTACCGTCTTCTCTGTTGGAGCAATTCACCAAAGAAACGGGCATTGAAGTGATTTATTCGACCTTTGAAAGTAACGAGGAGATGTACTCCAAATTAAAACTTTCTGGATCAAAAGGTTATGATATCGTTTTCCCATCAAGCTACTATGTGGGCAAGATGGCAAAAGAGGGGATGTTAGCGGAATTAGATAAGTCTAAACTTAGCAATTTAAAAAATGTTACGCCTGAGCTTATGCATAAACCGTTTGATCCTGAAAATAAATACTCTCTGCCTTATGTGTATGGCTTAACAGGGATTGGTGTAAATGTTGCAGATATTGATCCGAAAACAATCAGCAGCTGGGGCGATTTATGGCGTGATGAATACAAAGGCAAATTATTGTTGATGAATGACCCGCGTGAAGTGTTCCATATAGCATTGTTGTTAAACGGCAAATCACCAAACACTGAAAATGAAGAAGAAATCAAAGCGGCTTACGAACGTTTAAAAACGATCGTGCCGAATGTGTTAGTGTTTAACTCAGATTCACCTGAAATGCCTTATTTGCAAGGCGAAGTAGCGGTAGGTATGCAGTGGTCTGGTTCTGCTCACCGAGCGAAAAGTGAAAATCCAGACTTGCAATTTATCTTCCCGAAAGAAGGTGCTGTGCTTTGGATGGATAACTATGTGATTCCAAAAGGTGCAGCCAATAAAGAAGCAGCACATAAATTCATCGATTTCTTACTTCGTCCTGAAAGTGCGAAAGAAGTGATTGAAATCATGGGCTTCTCAATGCCAAACGAAGGCGTGAAAGCATTGCTTTCGCCAGAATTAGCGAGCGATCCGTTGATTTTCCCTCCAAGTGAGGAGATTAACAAAGGCGTTTTACAAGCGGATGTAGGTCCAGCTGTAGAAATCTACGAAAAATACTGGAACTTGCTAAAAACAGGCGGAAAATAACCGCTTGTTAAATAATAAAGTATATAGCTGTAGGGCACGTTGAACTCCTCCCTACATTAAGCACTATGGTTGCAAACCATTATTTTTGTGGCACAAATAATTATGCCGTTTTTCCCGACATTGGCACAGGTGGAAACTTGAGCCAATGTTTTTTTACTCGACATAATAGAGGTCTTTCATGTCAAATCAACACTCCTTAACGGCAAACCCAGCACCACTTGGTTTATGTGGCTTTGCATTAACAACTTGGTTATTAAGCCTTATCAATAACGGCACATTCGGTGGCGAAAATGTTGGCTTAGTACTGGTAATGGGCTTTGCATTTGGTGGCTTAGCACAAATGTTGGCGGGTCTTTTTGAATTCTCAAAAGGCAACACATTTGGTTTTACCGCTTTTACTAGCTATGGTGCATTCTGGATTTCATTTGCATTATTCAAAGTATTCTTCTCTGAAGGCGTGAGCCACGATTTCGTGGGTTGGTACTTAATCGCATGGGGAACATTCACACTGATGATGTTTATCGGCACACTCGCTAAAGCACGTGCATTACAAGCGATTTTTGCAGCATTAACCATCACATTCTACTTATTAGCAGCAGGTGATTTTACGCACAACACTACATTAACCAACATTGGTGGTAACTTCGGTTTATTAACTGCGTTATTGGCGTTCTACTTAGCAGCGGCAGACATCATTAACGACAGCTTTGGTCGTGAAGTATTGCCAGTAGGTCATCCGAAAAAATAAATTTTAAGTTATTTTAAGCGGTTGAATTCTGTCGTTAATTTTCAAATTCGCGATAAAATTCAACCGCTTTTTTATATCTTTTTATTATAAAAACAATCAAATCATTCTTTACTCATCTTAAAATTACAGGTACTCTCTCCTCAATTTTTCACTCATCTGTTTTGAGGTCTTTATGAAATTTACCAAATTAACCGCCATTTCTACCGCTTTAGTTGCTGCTTTTGCACTTGCGGCTTGTGATGATAAAAACGAAAATAAAACCACCGCAAAGCCTGCTGCAGAAAAAACATTTGTGAACTGCGTGAGCCGCTCTCCACAATATTTCAGCCCTGCATTAGCGATGGATGGTATCTCTTACAATGCTAGCTCACAACAAGTTTACAATCGCTTAGTTGAATTTAAACGCGGCTCAACCGAGATTGAACCTGCATTGGCAGAAAGTTGGGAGATTTCAGAAGATGGCTTAACTTATACTTTCCATTTACGTAAAGGCGTGAAATTCCACTCAAACAAAGAATTTACGCCAAGTCGTGATTTTACTGCTGATGATGTGGTTTTCTCCTTTAACCGTCAGTTAGATCCGAATCATCCATACCACAATGTGTCGAAAGCGACTTATCCATACTTCAAAGCGATGAAATTCCCAGTGCTTTTAAAATCGGTTGAAAAAGTAGACGACAACACGGTGAAATTTACGCTAAACAAGCCAGATGCAACCTTCCTTTCAAGCTTAGGAATGGATTTTACCTCCATCTATTCAGCCGAATATGCTGATGTAATGTTGAAAGCGGGCAAACCTGAAACCGTAGATACTACGCCAATCGGCACAGGTCCATTTGCTTTTACAGGTTATGTATTAGATCAAGCGAGCCGCTATGTCGCATTTAAAGATTATTGGAATGGCAAGGCAGATTTCGACCGCTTGATCTTTGAAATCGTGCCAGATGCGACCACGCGTTATGCGAAATTACAGGCGGGGCAATGTGATTTAATGAATTTCCCGAATGCGACCGATATTGAAAAAATGAAAACCGATCCGAAAGTGAACTTGCTTTCAAACCCAGGTTTAAATATCGCTTATGTTGCTTTCAACACGGAAAAAGCCCCGTTTGATAATGTAAAAGTGCGTCAAGCCTTGAACCTTGCAGTCGATAAAAAAGCGATTATTGATGTCGTTTATCAAGGTGCGGGCGTGGCTGCGAAAAGTCCATTACCGCCAACGATTTGGGGCTATAACACAAGTTTGCCAGAGTCTGAGCAAAATATCGAAAAAGCAAAACAACTTTTAGCTGAAGCGGGTTATCCGAATGGTTTTGAAACCGAACTTTGGGTACAGCCAGTGGTGCGTGCATCTAACCCAAATCCACGCCGTATGTCAGAAATTATTCAAGCTGACTGGGAAAAAATTGGCGTAAAAGCAAAATTAGTGACCTACGAATGGGGGGACTACATTAAACGTACTAAAGCAGGCGAATTAACGGCAGGAACTTACGGCTGGTCTGGCGATAATGGCGATCCTGATAATTTCTTATCGCCGTTATTTGGTTCATCAAATATCGGCAACAGCAACTATGCACGCTTTAATAGCCCAGAGTTAGATGCTTTATTAGATAAAGCGATTGGTTTATCGGACAAAGGTGAACGTACCAAACTTTATGAACAAGCTCAGGTGCTTTTAAACGAGCAAGCCCCATGGATTAACGTGGCTCACTCAATTAACTTTGCCCCAACTAGCAAACGTGTGCAAGATTACAAACAAAGCCCATTTGGTTACACTTACTTATATGGAACGAAGTTGGTGGATTAACTATTATTGAGAGGATGTGCTAGACTATATTTTCGCCCTGTTTTCAAGTAGAATAGGGCGAATTTTTTTATGAGGAATAGAAGATGTCATCTCAATTTGTTTATACGATGCATCGCGTGGGCAAAGTGGTTCCACCGAAGCGTCATATTTTGAAAGATATTTCTTTGAGCTTTTTCCCAGGTGCGAAAATCGGGGTATTGGGCTTAAATGGTGCGGGTAAATCGACCCTTTTACGCATTATGGCGGGCGTAGATAAAGAGTTCGAAGGTGAAGCACGTCCACAACCAGGGATCAAAATAGGTTATCTTCCTCAAGAGCCAAAACTTGAGCCGCAACAAACCGTGCGTGAAGCGGTGGAAGAAGCCGTTTCAGAAGTAAAAAGTGCCTTAACCCGTTTAGATGAAGTTTATGCACTTTATGCGGATCCTGATGCGGATTTTGATAAATTAGCGGCAGAACAAGCTAATCTTGAAGCGATTATCCAAGCACACGATGGACATAATTTAGATAACCAATTAGAGCGTGCAGCAGATGCGTTACGCTTGCCAGATTGGGACGCAAAAATCGAGCATTTATCCGGGGGCGAACGTCGCCGTGTGGCACTTTGCCGCTTATTGCTTGAAAAACCTGATATGTTGTTGTTAGACGAACCAACCAACCACTTAGATGCAGAATCGGTAGCGTGGTTAGAACGCTTCTTACACGACTACGAAGGCACTGTGGTGGCGATTACCCACGACCGTTACTTCTTAGATAACGTGGCAGGTTGGATCTTAGAACTTGACCGTGGTGAAGGTATTCCTTGGGAAGGTAACTACTCTTCTTGGTTAGAGCAAAAAGAGAAACGCTTAGAACAAGAACAAGCGGCAGAAAACGCACGTCAAAAATCTATTGCGAAAGAGTTAGAATGGGTACGTCAGAACCCGAAAGGTCGTCAAGCGAAGAGCAAGGCACGTATGGCTCGCTTTGATGAATTGAATAGTGGTGAATACCAAAAACGTAACGAAACTAACGAACTCTTTATTCCACCTGGTCCACGCTTGGGTGATAAAGTGATTGAAGTACAAAACCTCACCAAATCTTACGGTGATCGCACTTTAATTGATGATTTATCATTCAGTATTCCAAAAGGTGCGATCGTTGGGATTATCGGGGCGAATGGTGCGGGTAAATCTACCTTATTCCGTATGCTTTCAGGGCAAGAGCAGCCAGATGCTGGTTCGATTACAATGGGTGAAACCGTGGTGTTAGCTTCCGTTGATCAGTTCCGTGATGCGATGGACGACAAGAAAACCGTGTGGGAAGAAGTCTCTAACGGACAAGATATTCTGACTATCGGCAACTTTGAAATCCCAAGCCGTGCTTATGTAGGGCGTTTCAATTTTAAAGGTGTAGATCAACAAAAACGCGTGGGCGAATTATCAGGCGGTGAGCGTGGTCGTTTACACTTGGCAAAACTTTTACAACGCGGCGGTAACGTGTTGTTATTGGACGAACCAACCAACGACTTAGACGTAGAAACCTTGCGTGCGTTAGAAAATGCAATCTTAGAATTCCCAGGCTGTGCAATGGTAATTTCGCACGACCGCTGGTTCTTAGACCGTATCGCAACCCACATTTTAGACTACGGAGATGAAGGTAAAGTGACCTTCTATGAAGGTAACTTCTCAGACTACGAAGAGTGGAAAAAGAAAACCTTAGGTGATGCAGCAACGCAACCGCACCGTATTAAATATAAACGAATTGCGAAGTAATTAAAGTATTAGATAAGCGGTTAGATTTTGCAAAAAATTTGCAGAATTTAACCGCTTTATTTTACTGTTCTTACTTCAAGCAATCGTTTGCCATTGAATAATAATTCAGAGGTAAAATTAAATATAAAGAGTATATTTAATACCAAAAATTTAGTACTATCAGCCATCTTTTTTAAGTAATACAATGAAATTGTTCATTTTTTCAATGAGCTAAGAGGAGTATTTATGCTGACAATTGACGCTAATTCGCCACCGTCATCACCACGCAAACCAAGGTTCTATGAGGTTTTATATGTGCAAGTTATTTTTGCCATTATTGTCGGGATTTTATTAGGGCATTTCTTTCCAGAGTTTGGGGAAAGTTTAAAGCCATTGGGCGATGCGTTTATTAAACTCGTAAAAATGATTATTGCACCCGTGATTTTCCTTACCGTGGTAACAGGTATTGCGGGTATGAATGATATGAAATCGGTTGGGCGTGTAGCGGGCAAGGCAATGCTCTATTTTTTAACCTTCTCAACATTGGCATTGGTTGTCGGGATGGTTATCGCCAATATTATTCAACCTGGGGCGGGGCTAAATATTGATCCGAGCACACTGCAATCTACGAAGGTGTCAGAATATGTGAGCAAGGCACAAGAAAGCTCAATGATTGCTTTCTTTATGAATATTATTCCAACCACAGTGTTAAGTCCGCTCACGGAAGGGAATATCTTACAGGTGCTATTTGTCTCTGTATTATTTGGTATTTCCTTAGCTTCAGTCGGCGAGCGTGGTAAGCCTATTACAGATTTACTGCAAGTTGCTGCGGCACCAATGTTTAAATTGGTTTCAATTGTGATGAAAGTCGCCCCTATTGGTGCACTAGGCGCAATGGCATTTACGATTGGCAAATATGGATTGCATTCTATTAGTAATTTAATGTTGCTTATTGTAACCTTTTATATTACATCCATTTTATTTGTGCTTTTAATTCTTGGAGCGGTTGCTCGCTATAACGGTTTCTCCATTGTTGGGCTTATCCGTTATATCAAAGATGAACTTTGGCTAGTTTTAGGTACTTCTTCTTCAGAAGCAGCATTGCCAAATTTAATGCAAAAAATGGAAGCTGCAGGCTGTAAAAAATCGGTGGTAGGATTGGTTGTACCAACAGGTTACTCATTTAACTTAGACGGCACAAACATTTATATGACGATGGCAGCATTATTTATTGCTCAAGCGACCAATACCGATTTAACCATAGGGCAGCAAATCACTTTATTATTGGTGGCAATGCTGAGTTCTAAAGGTGCGGCTGGCGTAACGGGTGCTGGCTTTATTACTTTGGCGGCAACCTTGTCTGTTGTACCAGGTTTACCTGTAGAGGGGATGGCACTGATTCTAGGGATTGACCGTTTTATGTCAGAATGTCGTGCTTTAACTAATTTTATTGGTAATGCGTGTGCAACCATTGTGGTTGCTCGTTGGGAAAATGCGTTGGATAAAGAGCAATTAGGTAAAGCAATGCGTGGTGAGTTAGTGGTTAAAACAGAAATGCACTAATAGCAAATAATGTGAAATAGGCTTTGAGTATGCTATGCTCAAAGCCTATTTTTATATAAGGAATGTAAAATGAACCAATATGCCGTGTGGGGCAATCCCATTGCTCAAA
This sequence comes from Haemophilus parahaemolyticus, assembly GCF_002015035.1. Classification (GTDB taxonomy): domain Bacteria; phylum Pseudomonadota; class Gammaproteobacteria; order Enterobacterales; family Pasteurellaceae; genus Haemophilus_A; species Haemophilus_A parahaemolyticus. The sequence continues at coordinate 20,206 of NZ_MUXY01000008.1, forward strand.
GTAAGTCACCTCGTATTCATCAGCTTTTTGCGGAACAAGCGGGCAAAAATATGAGTTATATTGTAAAATTAGGCGATGAGCAAGATTTTGAGCAGCAGCTCATTGAGTTTTTCAAACAGGCTCAAGGTGCGAATATTACCGCACCATTTAAAGAAAGAGCATTTAAGTTAGCGGACGAGCATAGCGAACGCTGTTTGTTAGCGGGGGCTTGTAACACGTTGAAACGCTTGGAAGATGGGCGTTTGTATGCGGATAATACGGATGGCGTGGGGTTGTGTAATGATTTGGCTCGTTTAGGTTGGCTAAAAGCGGGGCAGAAAGTTTTGATTTTAGGTGCAGGCGGTGCAACAAAAGGTGTGTTATTGCCAATGTTGCAGGCAGAGCAAGTAATTACGCTATATAATCGAACCTTTGAAAAAGCAGTTGATTTATCCGAGAAATTTGCAAAATTTGGCAATATTCAAGCCGCTTGTTGGGAAGAGATATGTTCTCAAAAATTTGATTTGATCATCAATGCCACTTCGCTTGGTTTGCAAGGGAAATGTGTCGAATTGCCTGCTCACCTTTTCCGAGATGCTTGCGTTTATGATATGCAATATGGCATTGAGATGAAAACGCCATTTTTGAATTATGCTCGCATGCAGGGTGCGAAAAAATGTCAAGATGGCTTGGGAATGTTAGTGGGGCAAGCCGCGGTTTCTTTCCAATTGTGGGAAGGGGTAATGCCAGAAGTTGAGCCTGTTCTCAGACAATTAAAATCAGAAATGAGTAAATAGCACTATTTCAAGCTGTTATTTAATAAACAAAAAATGCTGTTTTTATGCCAAAGTGTTGAAATTGTCGGCAAAAGAGATAAAAATCACATTTTTTGCGAAAAAACGTTTGACGAGCAGGGATAAAATCAGCATAATGCACCCCGTAAGCCGATACGGTGAACGCAAAATAAAATGGCTACATAGCTCAGCTGGTTAGAGCACAACACTCATAATGTTGGGGTCGCAAGTTCGAATCTCGCTGTAGCCACCATTTGCGGGACTGGCGAAATTGGTAGACGCACCAGATTTAGGTTCTGGCGCCGAGAGGTGTGTGGGTTCAAGTCCCTCGTCCCGCACCATTTAGGTTTACAAAAATTAGTGTTGGGGTATCGCCAAGCGGTAAGGCACCGGGTTTTGATCTCGGCATCCCTAGGTTCGAATCCTAGTACCCCAGCCATCTAATTTAAGTCAATAATAAAGCTAACGTTTGTTAGTTTTTTTCTTTTGGGGTATCGCCAAGCGGTAAGGCACCGGGTTTTGATCTCGGCATCCCTAGGTTCGAATCCTAGTACCCCAGCCATACTTTTCAATATTTTATAATTTCCTTAATTTTTCTTTTTGATTTTATTTACATTTTATTCTATTGTATTTGCTTCGTTTATCACTTTTGATTTCCTTAAAAATTCATTAAAATACCCCTAATTTTTTATAATTAAATTAAAGGAAATCACCATGCAAAAAATCAATCCGACGAGCACAGCAGCTTGGCAAGCATTAGAAGCACACAAAGCAGACAATCTTACCATTCCACAGCTTTTCGCAGAAAATCCAAACCGTTTCGAACAATACTCTTTAAATTTCGCAGATCAAATCCTTGTCGATTACTCCAAAAACGCCATCAATGAAAAAACCTTAGGTTTATTACGCCAATTAGCAAGTGAATGCGGTCTAGCATCAGCAACAGAAGCAATGTTTACGGGGCAAAAAATTAACCGCACAGAAAATCGTGCTGTTTTACACACTGCATTACGTAACCGTTCAAACACTCCTGTTTTAGTGGATGGTAAAGATGTTATGCCTGAAGTGAACGCTGTATTAGCAAAAATGAAAGATTTTTGTGAGCGTGTAATTTCAGGCGAGTGGAAAGGCTACACTGGCAAAGTGATTACTGATGTGATTAACATTGGTATTGGCGGTTCAGATTTAGGTCCTTATATGGTAACCGAAGCGTTACGCCCATATAAAAACCATCTCACTATGCACTTTGTTTCAAACGTAGACGGCACACATATTGCAGAAACCTTGAAAAAAGTGAATCCAGAAACAACGCTTGTGTTAGTGGCTTCGAAAACTTTTACTACCCAAGAGACTATGACCAATGCACACACTGCACGCGATTGGTTATTGGCTGCAGCAAAAGATGAATCTGCGGTAGCAAAACATTTTGCGGCACTTTCAACTAACGCAAAAGAAGTGGAAAAATTTGGTATTGATACCAACAATATGTTCGAATTCTGGGATTGGGTTGGCGGTCGCTACTCGCTTTGGTCTGCTATCGGCTTATCTATCGCTCTTTCAATCGGCTTTGAAAATTTTGAGCAATTGCTTTCAGGTGCACACGAAATGGATAAACATTTCCGTACCGCACTAATTGAGCAAAACATTCCTGTAACCCTTGCATTAGTAGGTATTTGGAATAGCAACTTCTTAGGTGCAGAAACTGAAGCATTATTACCTTATGATCAATATTTACATCGTTTTGCAGCTTATTTCCAACAAGGTAATATGGAATCAAACGGTAAATTCGTTGGCCGTGATGGCAAAGCGGTAAACTACCAAACAGGTCCTATCGTATGGGGCGAACCTGGCACAAACGGTCAGCACGCTTTCTATCAATTGATTCACCAAGGTACCAAAATCATCCCTTGTGATTTCATCGCACCTGCTCAAACACACAATGCCGTAGGTGATCACCATGCAAAATTACTTTCAAACTTCTTCGCTCAAACCGAAGCATTAGCGTTTGGTAAATCAAAAGAAGTGGTTGAACAAGAGTTCTTACAAGCGGGCAAAAAATTGGAAGAAGTTGCGGAAATCGTGCCGTTCAAAGTATTTACAGGCAACAAACCAACTAACTCAATTTTGGTGCAAAAAATCACCCCATTTACATTAGGTGCATTGATTGCGATGTATGAACACAAAATCTTTGTTCAAGGTGTGATTTTCAATATCTACAGCTTCGACCAATGGGGCGTAGAACTCGGAAAACAATTAGCAAACCGCATCTTACCAGAGCTTCAAGGCAGTGAAAAAGTAACTAGCCACGACAGCTCAACGAATGGTTTAATCAACCAATTCAAAGCGTGGCGTTAATTTTGTAATTTAACTATGATTCAAGCGGTGCAATTCGTAAAACTTTTTGCAAATTGCACTGCTTATTTTTTGATATGGCAATTATTTTAGGCATAGACCCAGGCTCAAGGCTCACAGGCTACGGCGTTATTCGCCAAACAGGGCGACACTTAGAATATCTTGGCAGTGGTGTGATTCGCACTGCAGCAGACGATCTTCCTACGCGTTTAAAACGTATTTATGCAGGCGTCACCGAAGTGATAACCCAATTCCACCCCGAAATGTTCGCAATTGAACAAGTCTTTATGGCAAAAAATGCCGATTCGGCTCTTAAACTTGGACAAGCTCGTGGCACGGCAATTGTCGCAGCAGTGAATCACGATCTTCCAGTGTTTGAATATGCGGCTCGATTAGTGAAACAGACGGTAGTAGGTATTGGTTCAGCTGACAAAGTGCAGGTGCAAGATATGGTAATGCGAATGCTGCAACTTTCCGCCAAACCACAAGCAGATGCGGCAGATGCGCTTGCCATTGCGATTACTCACGCACACTCTATTCAGCATTCCTTAGTCGTAGCAAAACAAAGTAGCCAAAAAGTAAATAGCGAAAAAGAACAAATTTTAGCCTTAATGAAAACTCGTTACAGCCGCGGGCGTTTTCGTTTAAAAGGCTAATAGGAGGGAAAAGTGATCACCAAACAATTCTTTGTTTTTGGGCGAGTACAAGGTGTAGGCTTTCGCTTTTTCACCTTACAACAGGCGGGGAAACTAGGCTTAAAAGGCACAGTCCGCAACCGTATTGATGGCAGTGTAGAAGTAATAGCTCAAGGCACAGAAGATCAAATATCGCTTAATGCGAGCTTGGCTTGTAGATGGGCCGAAAACGGCAACGGTAGAAAGAGTGGTTGAGAATAACTATTTTGAAGATAAAGTGTTTGAAAAATTCTTAATGATTGGATAATAAAAATGCTGGAATATTCCAGCATTTTTTATTTACATTTTATTAATAACTGTTTCTAATAAATTATTTTTTTCAAATAAACATTTAACAGAGTACTTATCTTTTTCTCCATGAGAATTTTTTAAAGTTATACTAGAAATTAAACTAACTCTTCCGTTAGGGTGTTGAAGGTAAGATACATCTAAAAATTTAGAAAAATTAACTAATTTTTGTTTAGAAAATCTACGTTTTATATCTTTTTCACATAGCTGAATAGCTTTTTGTTGAGAAATGTATTCTATTGATTGCGATTTCCCAGAATTCATATCACCTAAAGAAAAAAATACATTAAATGCCGATAGCCCTTCTCCGCAAGTAACATAGAATACAGGATTGCTTTTAGTTCCCTTGGTTGATGAGACATCTAATACTGCAGGATCGATTTTTTTACACTTAGCATTTTCTCTATGAATTTTATTAAGTTCTGCTGTTATTAATTTCTTATAAGGCTTTGTTCTATCATTCCAATTAACATCTTCTTCTTCAATAATTCTAAATCCCTTTTCATCGAATTTATCTTCTTTTAAAAATGAGCTTTTAATCCAGCCAACATGAGAGTCAGATAAATAGGAAGGGGATACAGCTTTAACTAGAGACCAAGAGTGATTAGGAGTATGGCATAATTCTCTCACAACATATTCATTGCTAAATTCAATATAAGAAATTTCATTTATAGCTTTACTGAGTGTTTCATTAACGACTTTCTCGCTCTTATCACTTGGTTTCGTGTAAACAGGAATCTCACTTCCTTTTGGTCTGTATTCAGCATCAGTTTTCACATCTGTATTGGCACAAAGCTGAATATTCTGAGCATATGTATTAATAGAAACTCCGAAAAATAATAAAAATTTAAGAATACTTTTCATAGTAAATTCCTTAATCGCTAATTATAGATAAAACAAAGGGGGAATAATCCCCCTTACATTATTCAGACTTAGTAACTTGAATCGCTAACTCTTCCAACGCTTGCGGATTCGCATAGCTTGGGGCTTCTGTCATTAAACACGCTGCTGCGGTGGTTTTCGGGAATGCGATCACATCACGGATGTTTTCTGTACCAGTGATAAGCATCGTCAAGCGGTCTAAACCGAATGCCAAGCCTGCGTGTGGTGGTGTACCAAATTTTAATGCATCGAGCAAGAAACCAAATTTTTCTTGTTGTTCTTGTTCGTTAATGCCTAAAATATTGAACACGGTTTGTTGCATTTTCGGATCGAAAATTCGCACAGAACCACCGCCCACTTCGTAGCCGTTGATCACCATATCGTAAGCGTTCGCTACCGCATTCACAGGGTTTATTGCTAATTCTTCAGGGGTTAAGCCTTTTGGTGAAGTGAATGGGTGGTGCATCGCTGAAAGATTACCCTCTTCATCACGTTCAAACATTGGGAAGTCGATAACCCATAATGGTTTCCACGCACTTAAATCAGTTAAGTTTAAGTCACGACCCACTTTTAAGCGTAATGCACCCATTGAGTCGGTTACCACTTGCCATTTATCTGCACCGAAGAATAAAATATCGCCCGTTTGAGCGTTGGTGCGGGCAATTAATGCTTTGATTACCTCTTCATTTAAGAATTTCGCCACGGGGCTTTGTACACCTTCTAAGCCTGCGTTCACATCGTTAATTTTCGCCCACGCTAAGCCTTTCGCACCATAAATGCCGACAAATTGAGTGTATTCATCAATTTGTTTACGGGTTAAAGTTGTACCGTTTGGCACGCGTAATACTGTGACACGTCCATCTGGTGAGTTCGCTGGCTCGTGGAATACTTTGAATTCCACGTCTTTTAAAATATCTGCAACATCAACTAATTCTAACGGGTTACGTAAATCTGGCTTGTCTGAACCAAAGCGATTCATTGCTTCATGCCACGTCATCATTGGGAATTTGCCTAAATCCACATTTAAGCGATCTAACCATAAACCGTGGATCATCTCTTCCATAATGGCACGCACTTCTTCTGCAGTTAAGAATGAGGTTTCCACATCAATTTGGGTAAATTCAGGTTGGCGATCAGCTCGCAAATCTTCATCGCGGAAACATTTCACGATTTGATAGTAACGGTCAAAGCCCGACATCATGAGTAGCTGTTTAAAAAGTTGTGGAGATTGTGGCAACGCATAGAATTTGCCTTTATGCACACGGCTTGGCACTAAATAGTCACGAGCTCCTTCTGGCGTCGCTTTGGTGAGCATTGGCGTTTCGATGTCTAAGAAACCGTGTTCATCCATAAAGCGACGTACAAAGCTGGTAATTTTCGCACGGGTTTTAAGTTTTTCCGCCATTTCAGGACGGCGTAAATCTAAGTAGCGATATTTTAAGCGTTGCTCTTCGGTGTTGTTTTGGTTGAAGTCAAGTGGCAGCACATCAGCATTGTTATAAACTAACACATTTTTCACTAACACTTCGATTTCGCCCGTTGCCATATCCTTATTGATTTGCGACTCATCACGAGCAATCACTTCACCTTGAATTTGCACGCAGGCTTCTGCACGCAAGCTGGATGCTATTTTAAATAACGCTTCATCTCTCTCATCGAAGAATACTTGCACCACGCCTTCACGGTCGCGGATTTGCATAAAGATAAAACGACCAAGGTTACGCACACGGTGTACCCATCCACTTAAAGTTACATTTTGTCCAACGTGGCTACGGTTTAATTCGCCACAATAGTTTGTACGCATCATAATTATGTCCTTTTGAAAATTATCTCCCGATAAAGGGAATATAGCGGGAAAATTGTGGGAATTATAGCGGAATAGGCGAAAGATGGGTAGATAAAGGCAGGCAAGCGGTGAAATTTCTTTAAGATTTTGCAACAACAAAAAAGAAAACCTCCGAATGGAGGCTTAGATTAATTATCCCTTTGGAACAGGGCAGTGTCTTTCGACAAATCATTCACGCTAAACGAAAAAGCAATTAGTGTCTCAATCCCTTTGAAACAGGGCAGTGTCTTTCGACTGCAGTGGTATTTTGAAGCCTTGTGGCACAAGGCTTACGAGAGCCACTTCCCAACTTTTTCTGAGACTTAGAGAGTTGGGTCTTGATTTGATTAAATGTTGTACAATTTTTAACATTCTATTCACTTATCAAGCGGTCGAAAACGGAAGGGATTTTACCAGAGTTTTTAGATTTTACTAGTCTTAATTCCTTAAAAATCCCCAATAAATCTTAAAGTAAGCCCAACACCTTACGTCCGTTAATTGAGGCGATGTTCGACATCTCTTCAAGATTAGTAAAGCGGCAGCCTGCAGAAAGGAGACTGAGTTCTTGCCACATATCGCCCTCGCAGAGCGGTACCATGTAGTCACAAATGTTATCTGTACCAATTGCAACGGTAATGCCTTCAGGGATTAGCTCGTCGGCTGGGGTTAAAGCGTTGTGGAACGGTTGTAAGTCTTCTTTACGACCGCTATCAATCCACGCCATTGGGCAAGCAATGACCATCATTTGACTATCACGCATTTTTTGATAGAGCATTTTGCGGTATTCTTTAGGATGTGCACCGATAGAAATCCCGTGAATCGCTACTACACGACCCTGCATACTGTGTTCAATCGCTTTATCGCAAAGTTGTTCGGTCTCTTTCTCTTTTGGCGTGTTGAATTGATCCACGTGTACGTGTAGCATTTTGCCGAGTGATTTGGCTTTATCCATCAAAATATCCATCGCTTCTAAACCTTTGCCATAATCCAACTCATCACGATAAGGTAAACCACCAATTATATCCACCATTTCTGAGCCAATATCAAACCATTTTTTTGCGGTTGGCTCAATGACACCTTTTAACGTTTGGTTGGCGAATTTTAAAATAATATCACTTTTGTACACTTCGCGTGCTTTGTGAGCGGCACTAATGGCACGATCTTCACATACGCCATCAATATCTACGAAAGTACCGAATGCGGTTACCCCTTGAGAAATCATCAGCTCAATGGCTTGCGAGAAACGGCGGTAATAGTCGTCTACGCTGGATTGGCGTTTTATTTCATCCACTAAGTCCCATTTTTGCTGTAGATTAGCATTTTGGTAGATGGTAATTTTTTCTGGGGTCATAGTGAATGCACGGTCAGCGTGAGCGTGTGCATTTACCCAGCCGCCTTTTTTAATGATTTCATCACGAATATGACCTTTCAGTGTACGAATTAATTGGCTCATGTTTGCTATCCTTTATGTAAATTTCGGGCGAAAAAAAATCGCTTATGAAAAAGCGATTTGATCAAATTAGGAAAAATGAATAAAAAAACAGCTACGCCTCGAAGAACGATGCGTAGCTGAAAAAATAATGTATAAGGAGTTAATATATGAAGATTCATTTCTAGTTTCTACGTTTAAAACTAGGAGTGTAGTATAGCGATGTTGTTAGTAAAAAGCAAACGGTTGTAAGCGGTTGAATTTCTCTTTTTTTTTGCATAGAATTCGTTCTGTTCTCATCGGAGTGCAAGGATTAACAATCTATGCTGAGAGGTGTAAGCCAATCCGTAGAACCTGAACTGAATAATTTCAGCGTAGGGATTTGAGACGAGTGATCGACTTAAATCCTTTGATTTAAAATTTAAACAAAGGAAACATTATGAAAACTGTATCTTTTACTTTATCTGTCATTGGCTTAGCCGTTGCTACTTCTGCTTTTGCTACTGAAAAACCTGTACTCAATGTTTACACTTATGATTCGTTCGCTTCAAAATATGGCCCTGCTTCGCAATTAGAAGCTAATTTTGAAAAAGTGTGTCACTGCGATCTGCGTTTTTTACCATTTGATAATGGTGTAACAATGTTGAATCGTGTTCGTTTAGAAGGTAAAAAAACCAAAGCTGATGTTGTGGTTGGTATCGACAATTTTACTCAAGCTGAAGCAGAAAAAAGCGGGTTGTTTGCTGCAAATGAATTAACCCTACAAGATACTGCATTACCGATCACTTGGCAAAGCCACACTTTTTACCCATACGATTATAGCGAATATGCATTCATTTATAATAAAGAGAAATTAGCAAATCCGCCGAAATCGTTAAAAGAGCTTTTTGAGCGTCAAGATTTACGCATTATTTATCAAGACCCGCGCACTAGCACGGTAGGGCGTGGATTACTTGTGTGGGCAAATCAAGTGCTTGCTTCAGAAGGTGAGATGAGCAAATGGTGGGAAAGCTTAGCAAAACACACGGTAACTGTTGGTAAAGGCTGGTCTGAAACTTATGGTGCCTATTTAAAAGGCGAAGCGGATATGGTATTGAGTTACACTACTTCACCGCTTTATCATCAATGGTATGAAAATGATAATAAAAATGTAGCGGCGATTTTTGAAGAAGGGCATTTGATGCAAGTCGAGCTTGCTGCCATTTTAAAAAGTAGTCAACAAAAACAGCTTGCTCAGCAATTCTTACGTTTCTTACACGAGCCTGAATCACAAAAAATTATTGCGAAATCGAATATCATGAAGCCTGTTGTGGCGGGTGAGATTGATCCGCTTTTAACATCTTTGCCAAAAATTAAAGTATTGGAAACGCTACAGCCTAATGCGGATTTAGTTCGTCAGTGGTTGGCGAATTGGCAAAAAGCGGTAAGTAAGTAATATACATTCCTCTCTCCCCTTGTGGGAGAGGGCAATTTTACCTTAAGTAGAGAGAACTAATAAAAACAGAAAGGATGCTGTTTTTTTGCAAAAAGATTTGCCAAACGTATTAACTTCTGTTATCTATAGCGTCCTTAAAAATCCCTATACTTTTTCTACCCCTTTTTTGCTCCTTTTAAGGTAGGAGTAGGGGTAACTTAACTAACAGGAGTGTAATATGGCTGTGGGCAATACCACGTCTTTAGGTTTATTATCTCTCGCAGGGGTAAAACCTTACGAACTGAAAAAGAATGAAGAATATATGAATGATGCTCAAAAAGAGCACTTCACTAAAATTCTGAAAGCGTGGCATTCTCAAATCATGGATGAAGCCGCTCGCACGAAAAACCAAATGCAGGAAGATGTGACTAACTTCGCAGACCCTGCAGACCGTGCAACTCAGGAAGAAGAGTTCAGTTTAGAATTACGCAATCGTGATCGTGAGCGTAAATTATTGAAAAAAATTGAACAAACTTTACATAAAATTTCTGATGATGATTACGGTTATTGTGAAACCTGTGGCGTAGAAATCGGCTTAAAACGCCTTGAAGCACGCCCAACTGCGGATTTGTGTATTGACTGTAAAACCCTTGCTGAAATCCGTGAAAAACAACTTGGTTTATAAGATAAACAACGGAGAATGGTCGCATTCTCCGTTATTACTTTTAGCCTAATTTAAATGAGGTGAATTATTTTTAATTACATTAAATCATTTTTTTCTCGTCCTAAAAAAGCAAAAAAATCGGCAGAAGAGACCGCTATTTATGCAGAGAAAAAAATTGATAATCGCCCAATGCGTCCTGCCGTTGAGCTAAAACGAACAGAACGAGCGACATCCAAAGGTAAAAAAGCCCAAGATGGCGTACCCTCCCATATTTTGCATAAAAAACATACCATTCACGCAGGGCAATATTGCATTAGCCCGAAAGATTTCCCGAAAAATGCATTAGCCATTGTTGAAAAATTACATCGTGCAGGCTATGAAGCCTACATCGTAGGCGGTTGCGTTCGCGATTTATTGCTTGGTAAAAAACCAAAAGATTTCGATATTTCAACCAATGCTCGCCCTGAAGAGGTACAGAAAATTTTTGGGCGTCAATGTCGCTTAGTGGGACGCCGTTTCCGCTTAGCACATATTATGTATGGTCGCGAAATTTTTGAAGTTGCCACTTTCCGTGCGGGGCACGAAAATCACACTAACGATAAAATCTCTAAAGTCAGTGATGAAGGAATGCTGTTGCGAGATAATGTTTACGGCACGTTATTTGAAGATGCAGGGCGTCGAGATTTCTCCGTCAATGCGTTTTACTACGATCCTCGCCACAATTTAATTTACGATTTCTTCAACGGGATTGAAGAGCTGCGTGCGGGCAAATTGCGTTTACTGGGCGAGCCAACTCAACGCTACCAAGAAGATCCTGTGCGAATGTTGCGTGCAATTCGCTTTATGGCGAAATTGGATATGTTTTTGGACAAAGAAACCGAAGCACCAATCAAAACCCTTGCACCGTTGTTAAGCAAAATTCCTGCCGCACGTCTCTTTGATGAGTCGTTAAAACTCTTGCAATCGGGCACGGGCTTCAAAACCTATGAATTGTTGCGTGAATATCACCTGTTTGAGCAGCTGTTCCCTGTACTCACACCGTTTTTCACTGAGCATCAAGACTCAAATGCGGAGCGAATGATCAAGCGAGCCTTGATGTCTACCGATGATCGTATTCGCGATAAATTACCAGTGAACCCTGCGTTTTTATTTGCAGCCTTATTCTGGTATCCGCTACGTGAAAAAATTGATGAGTTGAAGAACGAAGGCGGTTTGAATACGCACGATTCAATGATGCTTGCGGCAAATGAAATTTTAGACGAAAGCTGCAAAGCCGTGGCATTGCATCGCCGTCATACGGGCATTATCCGCGAGATTTGGGCGTTACAATTCCAAATGACTAAACGCACAGCCAAGCGTGCCCTACAAACCTTGGAAGTACAAAAATTCCGTGCGGGTTTTGATTTACTCGTGATGCGTGCCGAAACCGAAGGTGGCGATCTAGTTGAGCTTTCTGCTTGGTGGCACGAGTTCCAATTCAGTAACGATAAACAACGTGATGAAATGTTGCAAGCAGTGAAAAAACTACCGAATTTTGCGAACGAAGAGGCTAAGAAAAAACGTCGTCGCAAAACATTTCGTCGTAAAAAACCTGCGAATAAAAAAGCGGAGGTAAATGCTTAATGAAAACCGTTTATGTTGCTTTAGGTTCAAACCTCAATGATCCGCTTAATCAACTTAAGCAAGCGGTGCAATCGTTGCAAGCATTTGCAAATAACTTTGAAGTCAGCCCATTTTACGGCTCAAAACCTGTTGGCCCGCAAGATCAGCCAGATTATGTAAATGCGGTCGCAAAATTTGAGACTAATTTGCCTGCACTTGAATTATTGGACAAGCTACAACATATAGAAAACTCGCAAGGGCGTGTCCGACTTCGCCGTTGGGGCGAACGCACGCTAGATTTAGATCTCATTTTATATAGTGATGAGCAGATCCAAAATGAGCGTTTAACCGTGCCACATATTGAAATGCAAAACCGCGAATTTGTGATCGTGCCGATGTATGATCTTTCGCCAGATTTGGTGCTCCCAAGCGGTCAAAAATTGGCAGAAATTTACCAACGGTTTAAAGATCATCAGATGATAGTTTTTGAATAATAAAAAATGTTTGCTCCCTCCGTTCGCGGAGGGAGGGAAGTTAAATATAAGGAATAACCATGTCAAATCCATTACTCAACTACACAGGCTTGCCGCCATTCTCGCAAATTAAACCTGAACATATCCAACCTGCGGTAGAAGCTGTGATTAAAGAATGCCGTGAAACTATTGAACGCGTTTCACAAATTGACAATCCAACCTGGGAAAATTTCTATCTGCCACAAGTGATGGCGGGCGATAAATTTAACCGTGTGTGGTCACCCATCGGGCATTTAAATGGCGTGAAGAACTCGCCTGAATTGCGTGAAGCCTATCAAGCCTGCTTGCCGTTATTATCCGATTACAGCACTTGGGCAGGGCAACACCAAGGTTTGTATGAAAGTTATGTGAAGCTCAAAAAGTCTCCAGAATTTGCGACCTATTCTGTAGCACAGAAAAAAGCAGTCGAAAATAGCCTACGTGATTTTGAGCTTTCTGGCATTTCATTACCCGCAGACAAACAAAAACGCTACGGCGAAGTTTCAGCACGCTTATCAGAACTCGGCTCACAATTTAGTAATAATGTGTTAGATGCAACAATGGGTTGGGATATCGTTGTGACAGACGAGGCACAGCTTAAAGGTTTGCCAGAATCAGCATTAGAAGCGGCAAAATTATCTGCCCAAAGCAAAGGCAAAGAGGGCTATCGTTTCACCCTTGAATTCCCAAGCTATTACCCTGTGTTAGTCTATTGTGAAAACCGCGAATTGCGTGAAATGCTCTACAAAGAGTACGCCACCCGTGCTTCCGATCAAGGTTCAAATGCAGGCAAATGGGACAACTCAGCAAACATTGAGGAGAAATTAAAACTTCGTCTTGAAATGGCTCAATTGCTTGGTTTTGAAACCTATGCTCATCTTTCATTAGCGACCAAAATGGCGGAAAACCCGCAACAAGTGGTCGATTTCTTGGAAGATCTTGCAAAACGTTCAAAAGAGCAAGGTAAAAACGAAATTTGCGAATTGAAAAAATTTGTTAGAGAAAACTACGGTGTGGAAACCCTAGAACCTTGGGATATTGCTTTCTACAGTGAGAAACAGAAACAAGCGTTGTATGCTATCAACGATGAAGAACTTCGTCCGTATTTCCCAGAAGATCGCGTACTTTCAGGCTTATTTGAGCTTATGAAACGCATTTTTGGCTTACGTATTGAAGAGAAATTTGGCATCGATACTTGGCACGAAGATGTGCGTTTCTTCCAAATTTATGACGAAAAAGGCGAAGAGCGCGGCTCGTTCTACTTAGACTTATACGCTCGTGAAAATAAACGTGGTGGGGCGTGGATGGATGATTGCATCAACCAAAAACGCTTAGCAGATGGTTCATTACAAAAGCCCGTGGCGTATTTAACCTGTAACTTCAACAAGCCTATCGGAGACAAACCTGCATTGTTCACCCACGATGAAGTGACTACGCTTTTCCACGAATTCGGACACGGTATTCACCATATGCTGACCCAAATTGATGTAGGCGACGTGGCGGGCATCAACGGTGTGCCGTGGGATGCGGTGGAATTGCCAAGCCAATTCTTAGAAAATTGGTGCTGGGAAGAAGAAGCCTTACAGTTTATTTCAGGGCATTATGAAACGGGCGAACCGTTGCCGAAAGAGAAACTCACGCAGTTACTGAAAGCGAAAAATTTCCAAGCAGCAATGTTTGTGCTTCGTCAGTTAGAATTCGGTTTATTCGACTTCCGCTTACACTTAGCTCAGCCGCGTGAAGGCTTGGTGTTAGAGACCTTACAAGCGGTCAAAAAAGATGTCGCTGTTGTAAAAACGCCTGAATGGGTGCGCACCCCGCACAGTTTTAGCCATATTTTCGCAGGCGGTTATGCAGCAGGTTATTACAGCTACTTATGGGCAGAAGTGTTGTCGGCAGATGCATTCTCAAAATTTGAAGAAGAAGGCATTTTCAATCGCCAAACAGGGCAACAATTCTTAGATTGCATCTTAACCCGTGGCGGCTCCGAAGAACCGATGGTGTTATTTGAACGCTTCCGCGGTCGCAAACCAACCCTTGATGCACTGTTAAGACACAAAGGGATTGCGTAATTTCAAGCGGTTAGATTCGATTGGACATTTACAAAACCGAATGGAATCTAACCGCTTATTATTTTTCCATTTTCAATACAAATAATGCGATCGAATAAGGCTCTGCTTTCTTCAATCTGATGGGTTACCATTAACAAGGTGAGTTTACGTTCTTGGCAGAGTTGTGCTACAAGTTGTTGGAGCTCTTCTCTGCGTTTAGGATCAAGGGCTGAAAAAGGTTCATCTAACAATAAAATCGGCTTATCGCGTAACAATGTACGAGCCAGTGCGACGCGTTGTTTCTGTCCACCAGAAAGCTGATCGGCTCGACGATCTAATAATTCAGTGATGCCCATTTTTTCTGAGATATTAATGATTTGCGATTTTTGTTGAGTAGTTAATGACAAACGAGGTACTAACGCCAAGCCAATATTTTGAGAGACAGTGAGGTGTGGGAAGAGATTGTTATCTTGAAATAGCATAGAAACAGGACGATGGGAAACTTCTGTGTGTGTATGATTACAATTATCCAACCAAATTTCACCGCTTGTGGGCAATTCAAAGCCTGCAATCAAGTTGAGTAGCGTACTTTTCCCTGCTCCACTTTCACCAATAATGGCAATTTTCTCCCCCTTTTTCACGGAGAGGGTAAAATGCATTGGCATTTGCTCATAATCGAACTTAATATTTAGTGCTATCATTATCATATTTATTAAATGTTATAAAGTCGTTATTATGGCACAAAAAACCGCTATTCGGCTTAATTAAAATAACGGTTTATATTTATTGCATTATACTCCTAGCCACTTCTCTGCTTTGGAGCGAATTTGGTGGATCAGCTCTGGTTTATCCCTAAGTTTTTCGCCATAAGAAGGTACAATCTGTTTCAACTTCACTTGTAATTCGGAATGTTTTTCCACAAAACATTTTGAGAATACGCTCAGCATGGCATCAACTGAAGTAGAAGCACCAGGAGATGCACCAAGTAATGCTGCTACGCTTTTATCTTCGGAGGTAATCACTTCTGTCCCAAAGCAGAGAGACCCCCGCTCATTGGCTAAATCTTTGATAATCTGCACGCGTTGCCCGGCGATAATTACATCCCAATCTTCACTTTTTGCTTCTGGATAAAATTCTCGTAAGTCTGCCATTCGTTGTTCTTTGTTGAGCAAAGCTTGCTTGATCAGATAATTTGTAAGCGGAATATTTTTTATTCCTGCAATCACCATGGTTGCAAAATTATCAGGCTTGAATGAAAGCGGGAAATCAAGCTGTGAACCGTGTTTAAGATACTTCATTGTAAAACCAGCAAATGGTCCGAATAAAAGCGATTTTTTTCCTTCGATAAAGCGAGTATCTAAATGCGGCACAGACATTGGAGGAGCCCCAATTTTCGCTTTGCCATAAACTTTAGCGTGATGTTTTTCCACTATCTCAGGATTACGGCAGACCATAAAAATACCGCTTACAGGGAAGCCACCAATATGTTTTCCCTCTTTAATGCCTGTTTTTTGTAGTAATGGCAATGTGCCACCGCCACAGCCGATAAAGAGGAATTTGCAAGAATGTTGCAAAATTTGATCGCTTGAATCTTTCACGGTTAGTGTCCAACCTTCAGTAGTTTTCTGAATATTTTGCACTCGATGATCCAGTTTTAATTCGCAGCCCTGCTTTTGCAGATTTTTAAACAGTTTTCGTGTTAATTCGCCGAAGTTCACGTCTGTTCCGCGCTCAATCAATGTGGCTGCAAGGGGGGCATTTCCTTGACGATTTTGCATCATCAAGGGAATCCATTTCGCTAATGTTTCACGATCATCGGAAAATTGCATCCCTTCAAACAACGGATGCTGAGCAAGTGCTTCAAAACGTTTGCGTAAGAACTTCACATCTTTTTCGCCTTGCACAAAGCTCATATGTGGCAGCTTACGAATAAATTGGGCAGGATTTTCAATATCACCTTTTGCAACTAAATAAGACCACATCTCAAGCGAAAGTTGATATTTCTCGTTGATACTCAAGGCTTTTGTGATATCAATCGATCCGTCGGCTTTTCCTGCAGTGTAATTCAACTCACATAAGGCTGAATGCCCTGTACCCGCATTGTGCCATTCATTTGAACTTTCTGTTGCCACAGCATTTTGGGCTTCAAAAATGGTGATACTCTGTTCTGGTAGAATCTCTTTAATCAGCGTGCCAAGCGTGCCGCTCATAATACCTGCACCGATTAAAACAACATCAGATTGGTTTGCCATAATATCCTTCTTATTTACTCTTTTTTAGGTAGCTTTATTATTCAATAATAATCGGGAAAAACCAGCTTTGCAAACGGTTGCGAAAAGATATTTTGCTGAATCGTTTTAGCTAAAAAATAAGCAGAATCAATTGGTTAATTTATGGCAAAATAGCAATAACTATTGGTAATGTAGCTAGGAGGAAAATATGAAATGGAAATTATCTGTAAAAGATATTTTTAATGCCTCACCTGTTGTGCCTGTGATGGTTATTAAGCAGATTGAAGATGCAGAGCCAATGACTCAAGCCTTGCTGGAAGGGGGGATTCGCGTATTTGAGATTACGCTTCGCACTGATGTGGCATTAGAAGCAATTAAGCGAATTAGCAAGGCTTTTCCCGAAGCTATCGTTGGGGCGGGAACAGTTATTAATATTGAACAGTATGATGCGATAGTCGAAGCGGGAGCTAAATTTGCTATCTCACCTGGGGCTACAGAAGAATTGTTGATGCATGCGGCAAAAGGTAAAATAGCCCTCGTTCCTGGCACGGCAACACCATCGGACATGATGAAAGCACTAGAGTTAGGTTACGATCATCTGAAATTCTTTCCAGCTGAAGTCAATGGTGGAGCAGCTGCACTGAAAGCGATTTCGGCAGCATTGCCACAATTGAGATTTTGTCCAACAGGAGGAATTTCTGAGAAGAATCTTGCTCATTATTTAGTATTAGATTGCGTGGCTACCGTTGGCGGATCTTGGATGCTACCGAATGATGCGATTGCGGCAAAAGATTGGGCAAAAGTCACTGCTTTAACAAAACAAGCGGTGGATTTGGTAGCAATAAAAGCAAAATAATTGGTATATAGGAAAAAAATCCCTAAGCAAAATGCTTAGGGATAAAGTAAAAAATAAAGTATAACTACTTTAACTTAACCAAGGAAATATCTATGAAAACATACTTTCTTACTTAATGGCGGTGAGAGGGGGATTCGAACCCCCGATGCAGTTTCCCACATACACGCTTTCCAGGCGTGCTCCTTCAACCACTCGGACATCTCACCGAATCAATAAAAAAGACGAGCTAATTCTAGCGTTTTTAGGCGTTTTTATCAAGATATTTTTAGTTTGTAAAATAAAGTCGGAATTTTACCGCTTGTTATGGTTTAAAGACCAACACCTGCACAACGTGGGGAATCTGGTCTTTGTTCGCCGATAGCTTGCCACTCTTCTGGTGTGTAAGTATGCAATGCTAATGCGTGAACACCGCCTTCTAATTCAGCGTTAAGACATTGATAGATCGCTTGATGCCGAGCTACGCCACGTTTGCCGTTAAATGCTTCTGTTACTAATGTCACTTTAAAGTGTGATTCTGAGCCACGTCCAGAGCTATGCATATGGCTTTCGTTTTCAATTTGTAAAAAAGTAGGATTAAACGTTTCAGTTAATTTCTTTTCAATAGATTGTTGGATGAGCATGATTAGTTCTCGTAGGATAGACTTCAGTCCACTATGTCTATATACAATTCGGCGGACTGACGTCCGCCCTACAAAATAGCCCACATTTTGTGGGCTATTTACGTTTTAAATTAATGTTTTTTGCGTAATGCTAATTGGCTTAGAACCACGAGTGAAAGTGAGAACACAATCATAATGGTAGCAAGAGCATTAACCTCTGGCGTTACGCCTGTCTTCACGAGTGAGAAGATTTTAAGCGGTAACACTTCGTAACTTGGGCTAGTTACGAAAGAAGAAACCACAACATCATCAAGCGAGATAGTGAAGCTTAATAACCAACCTGAGATGATGGAAGGTAACGCAAGTGGAAGAATAATTTTGCGTAAAATCGTCACTTCACTTGCTCCTAAATCTTTCGCGGCTTCCAACATTTTGCCATCAAAGTCACTTAGGCGTGCTGAGATGGTAATAACCACATAAGGTAAACAGAAGGTAATATGAGCAATCAATAATGAGATAAAGCCAAGCTGAATGCCTAACATCATAAAGAGTACGAGCATTGATACTGCCATAACAATATCAGGCGACATCATTACAATAAAGAGCAAACCGCCCACCATTTGTTTACCGCGGAATTTATAACGATAAAGGGCGATTGAGGTTAATGCCCCTAAAATCGTTGATAATGTTGCCGCAAAAAATGCAATGGTGACCGAGTTTAATGTGGCTTGAACAAGAGTATCGTTGTTAAATAAACGCTCATACCAGTTCCAGCTAAAGCCTTTCCATTGCAAGCCGTATCTGTCCGCATTAAACGAGTTTACTACCAAGATAATAATCGGAATATAAAGGTAGGCAAAAACCGCGAACATAAAAAGATTTCTAAATGTCTTTTTCATTATTCAAGCTCCACCTTTTTATTTAATAATTTATTCGCACGATAGTAAACATAAAGCATTAATGCCATTAAAATGGTTAATGCGATACTTACTGCAGAGCCCAACGCAAATTGGTTGGTATTTAAGAACAAGCTCTTAATAATGTTACCTACCAATGGTGTTTTACCGCCACCAAGCAAGTCGGCAACGTAGAACATCCCCATTGCTGGAAGAAGTACTAATAAACAGCCTGATACAATACCTGGCATCGTAAGCGGAATAGTGACGCGAATAAAGCGTTGGAACGCATTTGCCCCTAAATCTTTTGCCGCTTCTAATAAACGATTGTCGATTTTTTCAATCGAAGAGTAGAGCGGTAAAATCATAAATGGTAATAAAATGTAAACTAAGCCGATGATAATCGCAAGCTCTGAGTTTAATAAACGCAATGGTTCATTAATGATGCCTAACCACAATAATGCTTCATTTAACAAACCTTTCACACCTAAGAAAATCTTGATGCCGTAAATACGAATAAGCGAGTTCGTCCAGAACGGCAACACCACTAAAAAGAGTAAAATTGGACGTACTTTAGCGGGCAATTTTGCAATAATAAATGCAAAAGGATAGCCAATAATCAAACAGAAGAAAGTGGCAATCCCCGCCATATACAAGGAGTTCCAAAGTACTGTGGCGTAGGTATCGTTAAAGAGTGCTTGATATGCACTTAAGCTAAATGCAAAATCAACGAAATATTGACTTTGGCGGTTTTCAGTTAAGAAACTAATGATAAATACAAGCACATTCGGCACTAATACGAAAAGTAAAAGCCAACCGAAAATCGTCGCCACCGTTCCTTTTTGGAATTTATTATTCGTCATCGTTTAGGACAACCTCCCAACCTTCGTGCCATGTTAACGCCACTTTTTGGCCTACTTCGTGGTCAATGTTTGGATCATCTTCATTGAAGAATTCGCTTACTAACACGTTCATACCGTTGTGATCAAGTTTCACGCTAGATTCAAGCGTCATCCCTTTGTAGTTACGGTCGATAATGTGACCGATGATTGCTTTTGAGCTTTCATCTTCATCTAATTCTTCAATCACAATATCTTCTGGGCGCAGTAATACTTTCAGTTTTTGATTTGGTTTAACGTCTAAATCTTCTACTTTAATGTTGCAAATTCGACCTTCCACGTTCGCTTTAACGCTTGTGCTATCCACACGTTCAATTACAGTTGCGTCGAACACGTTGATTTCACCAATAAAGTGTGCCACAAATAAGTTTTTCGGCTCTTCATAAATTTCACGCGGTGTGCCATCTTGAGCAATTTTACCTGCGTTCATTACGATAATACGATCCGACATCGTTAACGCTTCTTCTTGGTCGTGCGTTACAAAAATAAAGGTAATGCTTAATTGACGTTGTAATGCTTTTAACTCTTGTTGCATCTCTTTACGCAATTTGTAGTCAAGAGCAGAGAGTGATTCATCTAAAAGTAAAACTTTTGGTTTATTTACCACCGCACGTGCAATAGCAATACGTTGTTGTTGACCGCCTGAAAGCTGTGCTGGTTTTTGCTCGGCACGGTCTTCCAAACGCACCATACGTAATGCTTCCATTACACGCGGTTTGATTTGATCGTTTGGCACTTTTTGCATACGCAAACCAAATGCCACGTTTTCAAAAATGGTCATATGTGGGAAAAGTGCATAGCTTTGGAATACGGTATTCACAGGGCGTTGTTCAGCAGGGATATTAGATACATCTTGACCATCAAGAATAATTGAACCCTCTGTTAAATCTTCAAAGCCCGCAATTAAACGTAACGCAGTTGTCTTACCACAACCTGAAGGACCTAAAATCGTTAAAAATTCACCATCATTAATGGTTAAATTTAAATTTTTCAGAATCGTTTTGCTACCATAGCTTTTGGTAACATTGCGAAGTTCGATAATGGGTTTGTTATCTAACTTTTCCATTTACTGTTGTTTTCCCCTATGAAGAGAGTTGAGAAAATGAATTGCAAATTCAATAAAAATTGCTTGATTTGCAACGCGAAATGAGAATAAATCAATTTGGTATCATATAGCGAATAACTTGATTTTGAAAGTAAAAATTTACTTTTTGAGCGATAAGCGGTGGATTTTCTGGCGGATTTTGCACAATATACAAATTAAGAAAGAAATTAGACCGCTTACAGGCTTTAGGCTAAAATAGCTTCTAATAAAATAAATAGATAAAACAATGAAACTCAACAACCAACAACAACAAGCCGTGGAATATGTCGATGGGGCTTGCCTTGTGTTAGCCGGGGCTGGCTCTGGCAAAACGCGGGTTATTATCAACAAAATTGCACATCTAATCGAACATTGCAACTATTCGCCGAGAAATATCGCCGCCGTAACCTTTACCAACAAGGCAGCACGTGAGATGCGCGAGCGTGTGGCTCATTCTATCGGCAAAGAAAAAACTAAAGGGCTGACAATTTCTACCTTTCACACGCTAGGCTTTGAAATTCTCAAACGTGAGCATAAATTGCTCGGTTTTAAGTCTGGAATGACGCTGTTTGATGAACATGATCAAATTGCTTTGCTCAAACATTTACTGCCTGAAAACGTGGCGGAAGATAAAGATCTCTTAAAAGCGCTGGTTTCCACTATTTCAAATTGGAAAAATGATCTGCTTTCTCCTGAAATGGCGATACATCAGTGCAAATCGGAGCGAGATCGCGTTTTTTCACACTTTTACCAACTCTATCAAAATCAGCTAAAAGCCTATAACGCTCTTGATTTTGATGATTTGATTATGTTGCCAGTGTTGCTTTTCCGCCAATTTCCTGAAGCGAAAGCCCATTGGCAGCAAAAAATTCGCTATTTGTTGGTGGATGAATATCAAGACACCAACACTAGCCAATATGAGTTAATTAAACTTATCGTAGGCGAAAATGCGAAGTTTACCGTCGTGGGTGATGATGACCAGTCGATCTACTCTTGGCGTGGGGCGAAACCTGAAAATATGCGGCGTTTACGGGAAGATTTCGATCTAAAAGTGATTAAATTGGAACAAAATTACCGTTCTAGTCAGCGGATTCTGCATTGTGCCAACATTCTGATTGATAATAATGAACATATTTTCGACAAAAAAATCTTCTCGGAATTAGGGCAAGGCGAAAAGCTGAATATTATTGAGGCGAAAAATGAAGAACACGAAGCGGAGCGTGTCGTGGGAGAAATTATCGCCCATCGTTTTTCCAAAAAAACGAAATATAAAGATTACGCCATACTTTATCGAGGCAATCACCAGTCGCGGTTGCTCGAAAAATTGTTGATGCAAAACCGTATTCCGTACAAAATTTCGGGCGGAACATCGTTTTTCTCTCGAGCTGAAATTAAGGATATGATGGCGTATCTGCGTTTGGTGGTGAATCCTGAAGATGACGCTGCATTTTTACGCATTGTGAATGTGCCAAAACGTGAAATTGGTCCAGCTACGCTTGAAAAACTGGGCTTGTTGGCAAATGAAAAACATATCAGCCTGTTTGATGCGATTTTTGATTTTGAGCTGATTCAACGCTTAACGCCAAAGCCTTATCAAGCCTTGCAAGATTTTGCTAATTGGGTCGTTAAAATTGCCGAGCAAGCGGTTCATTCTGATCCGATTGTTGCAATGAAAGATATGTTGGGGCAGCTTCAATACGAAGCTTATTTGTATGAACAAGCAACCTCGCCCAAAGCAGCAGAAATGCAAAGCCGCAATGTGCAAACGCTGTTTGAATGGGTTGAAGCGATGCTGGCTGGCGATGAAATTGAAACTCCGATGACTTTGGAGCAAGTGGTCAATCGCCTGACTTTACGGGATATGCTTGAGCGTGGCGGAGATGATGACGAAGCCGACCAAGTGCAGCTAATGACGCTACATGCTTCAAAAGGGTTGGAGTTTCCGCACGTTTTTCTCATTGGAATGGAAGAGGGTATTTTGCCACACCAAAATAGCCTTGATGATGACAACGTGGAAGAAGAACGTCGCTTGGCTTATGTGGGGATTACTCGTGCCCAGAAAACGTTGACGTTTTCACTTTGCAAAGAACGCCGTCAATATGGAGAACTGATTAAACCCGAACCAAGCCGCTTCTTGCTTGAGCTTCCGCAAGATGATTTAGTTTGGGAAAGTGAAAAACCACAAATGAGCGAACAACAGAAAGTGGATAAAGTTTCCTCAAACATTGCCGATTTAATGGCAAAATTAAAAGCGAATAAGAGATAAAATGTCACTTTTTAAATCAACTAAACAAGAAGAGCATTGCCCCGAATGCGGGGCATTGTTGCAGATTAAACAAGGTAAATACGGGCTATTTCTAGGCTGTTCACGCTACCCAGATTGTAGCTACATTAGACCACTACACCAAAGTTCGCACGTAATAAAAACGCTAGACGAAATCTGCCCTGAATGTGGTCATTTTCTGCAAATTAAGCAAGGGCAGAATGGGATGTTTATCGGCTGTAGCGACTACCCAGAATGCCACTTTATTGTGCAAGAAGAACAACCTGAAACAGAAGAAAAGTGGCTCTGCCCTGAGTGCAAAAAGCATCATTTAGTGGCAAGAAAAGGGCGAACAGGTAAGATTTTCTACGGCTGTGAAGGCTATCCGAAATGCCGATTTACCCTTGCAGGCAAACCGATTGAAAAAGAGTGCCCTGCGTGTCATTTTTCATTAGCCGTGCTACGTAAAGGTAAAAAAGGTTACCAATGTGCGAGCAAAGCGTGTCAGCATATTTTTGAAGAGCAAGAAATAGAACAAGCGGTGAAAAAAGATGAATAATTTGCAAAAAATCGTGGAGCAATTTCAACAAAATGAAGTGATTGCCTACCCAACCGAAGCTGTTTTTGGTTTAGGTTGCAATCCAAACAGTGAACAAGCGGTGAGAAAATTGCTTGCTTTGAAAAAACGTGAAGAAAGAAAAGGGTTGATTTTAATAGCCCCAACGGTGGAACTGCTTTTGCCTTATTTAGATGAGAGCAAATTGGCGGAAACAGAATGGCAGCGTTTTGGCACGATTAGCAATCAAGCGATTACATGGATTATGCCTGCCAAACCGAATTTACCCCGTTTTCTCACAGGGCAATTTAATTCGATTGCAATGCGATTATGTCGAACCCCTGCGGTGGAAGCTCTTTGTCTTGCCACCCAATCAGCGATTACCTCCACCAGTGCCAATATTTCAGGCTTACTACCTTGTCGCACAAGCGGTCAAGTTTATGCTCAATTTGGCAAAGATTTTCCCGTGCTAGAAGCTGAAACCGAAGGGCGAACCAACCCTTCAGAAATTCGAGATATTTTCACCCAACAGGTTTTGCGAGCAGGCTAAGCTTTTTCATATAAATAGGTAATCAATTGACCGTTTAAATATTCGCCAACATAAATCTGATTTATTGTCAAATTTTGAGCTTCAAGTTCGGTTTTAAGCTACTCTTCATCTCGGTTGATGATGTCTAAAATATCGTGGTCGAGTTATCCATCAATAATCAGTGGGTAGCGTAAATCCTGATCGCCATATTGAATGATCGAAAGTTGCCCGTTTTGTCCTAATACGGCTCGTTTCACCGATGCGATTTCATATGACAAAGCCTAAACATCTTAATGTTTAGGCTATTTTTGTAAATAGGAAAAGATTAACGCTGAATCAAATAACGCAATTTCGTGCCATCTTGTTCAACGCTTAACAATGTATAACCATGGTTTTTTGTGTCTACAGGAATATTATTAATCGATTGAGCACAATCGCTTAATAGCTCTAAAACCTCACCTTTTTTCAATTCTGGCATCGTTTCAAGCATCACGATAGCAGGGTAGGGGCAAGGCTCGCCTAGGGTATCCAGTGTGTAATCTGGGGTGATGTCTTTCGGATCTTTATCCAATTTTTGTACGACAGTAAATGCCATAATGTTCTCCTGATGTTTTAGGTTATGTGGTATTGATTAGTTACAGCCGCAAGAAGCTGCCGCTACTTTCGCTTTGGCTTTAGTAAGGAAGCGTTTTTCCCACCAAACTACAGCAACCAAACAAGCGATTAATAAGCCATAATTAACGAGCAAGCCACCGACGGGGCCAAACTCTTTGAGTAAGTTAAGTTTGTCGTAATCTAAGGCGAGTGCTGGTGCGATATCGTCCCATACGTAAGCAAGGTAGGTTGAGCCGATAACGTTACCTACACCAACCCACATAAAGTGTACTTGCCCTTCCATAGAGCGATACATCCAACCAGTTTCGCAGCCACCTGCTAATACGATACCAAAACCGAATAATAAACCGCCGATAATCGCATTTGGGCCTGCCCACATAATTTTAGGAGAAACGCCTAATTGAATGTATGAGAACACCCCAATTGTGCCAACGAAGATTCCAAAGATAATCGCTTTTGCCATATAAGCACGACCTGTTACCCATAAATCTCGGAATGCGGAGGTAAAGCAGATTTGTGCACGCTCAATCAATAATCCGAAGATTAATCCGCAAAGCATTGCAAAACCAAGTTTGATAGACGATTGCATCACATAGAGGGAAGCGGTCAAATATGCTAAAAAGATTACCATCCCAATGCGGAAGCGACGCGTAGCTTGTTTCGGATCGCTTTCTTTGATTTTTGCTGCCCCTTTTTTGAGCTGCAATTTTACGCGGAACATTGGCAATAAGGTTACTTTCACGCCAAAGTAGGTGCCGATAGCCGTGGCAATGGTAAAGAACCATGCGTGAACAGAGAATTGAGGAATCCCTGTAAAAAGTGAGGCCAAATTACAGCCCATTGATAAACGGGCTCCAAAACCAGCTAAAGCACCGCCAATGAGTGCTTGAGCAATACGACGTTTATGCGGTTGGTTACGCCATTTTACGTTATTCGCCCAAAGTGCAGCCGAAATACAGCCCGCGAACATCCCCAAAATCATTACGCCATCAATACGGGTAAAAATTGTACCTTGCATCCCGATGATTTTGTAATAGCTCCATTCGCTTACATCTACGCCAAGAGCTTGTAACGCGTGCCCTCCCCAGCGAGTAAACTCGCCTGTTACTGCCCAATAAGTGCCTGTTACACCGAAATAATAAGCCGAAAGTAAACCTGCCGCAATAACCGCAGCCACTGGGTTCCAATATTTAATCAGATAATCTTGTTTGAATTGTCGCCAAATCTCTAACATTGTCCTTAAATCCTTAAGAGAGTTAATGATTTGCAAGCGAAGGTATATAATGAAAAATAGAATTGAATTGAGAAAAACAATTGGATTTGTTCATTTCCTATACACAAACTTGCGATATATGAATGAATTACCGTTGAAGTGGTAAAAGTATAATCAAAAAATAGAGAGAAAACAAACAAAATTGATAGATAGCAGATAAAATAAAACCTCAAGTTAAATAACTTGAGGTTCTGTTTTAACTGAATTAGCAAAAAATTATTTAGATTCAACCGCTTCTTTTACGGCATCTACTTTTTCACCAACTTTGTTCATCATTTCTGATGTTTTTTCAGCTGCTTTATCTGCCATTGCATCTGCAGCTTGTTTTACTTCTTCTGCTTTATCTGCTACTGCAGTTTTAGTTTCTTCAACTTTAGCTGTTGCAGCATCTTTTACATCAGCCGCTTTTTCAGCTACTGTTGCTTTCATTTCGTCAACTTTAGCTGCTGTTGTCTCTTTTACTTCGGTCGCTTTTTCAACCGTTGCTGCTTTCACTTCTGCTGCTTTATCTGCCATTGTATCTGCAGCTTGTTTTACTTCTTCTGCTTTATCTGCTACTGCAGTTTTAGTTTCTTCAACTTTAGCTGCTGCAGCATCTTTTACATTAGCCGCTTTTTCAGCTACGGTTGCTTTCATTTCGTCAACTTTAGCTACTGTTGCGTCTTTTACTTCAGTCGCTTTTTCTACCGTTGCAGCTTTCACTTCTTCAGCTTTATCTGCAGCAACTTGTTTGATTTCTTCTGCTTTTTGAACTGCAGTCTCTTTCACTTCTGCTACTTTCTCTGTTGCAGCTGCTTGAGCTTTTTCAGCTGTTTTTTGAGCTTGATCACAAGCCGTTAAAGCTAATGCTGAACCTAAAACAAGGGCTAATAATGATTTTTTCATAAGAACTCCATAAAGTTAATTTTGCATCAATTACTTACACTTAGTATATGTTTCTAACAAAAAGTTCATTTATTTATTCAAGAACTAAAATTAGTTTTGTTTTTGTGTAAGGTGTTTCGGTTTAAAATTGAATAAATAAAATAATGCCAAAAATAGCATTTAGATAGCACATACTAATATTTCAGATTAAAAGTATACCCTATTATTCATAAATATTCATTCTTAGTTTTTGAAAATTACTTCTTCTTTTTTAATGGTCTTTTTTAGGTTGATTGGAATCAGTTTGTAATCCATTAAAGTGGCTTTACCATTTTCAAATTCGAAATCAGTACGCTCTAAATATTCACCCCATTCGCCTGCTTGCATAATCCAAGAACTGTTTTGGTAGTCTGGTTTACATGCTATTGTTGGTTTGAATTTTTCGATAAATCGACCTTTCTTATCGAAAAAAACGGTATCGTATGTATGACTGTATAATATTAGAACAAAAGGATTAAGCCCCAAGTAATAGTAAAGAGCACCATTGCTACGAAAACAGCAGCAGAGCCAATGTCTTTGGCACGCCCTGAAAGTTCGTGATATTCCGAACCAATGCGGTCGACCACCGATTCTACTGCACTGTTGAGTAATTCAGCAATCAAGACAATAAAAATGCTACCAAGAAGTAAAATTTTCTCGATAGCACCATTGCCGAGCCAAAACGCTAGCGGAATTAAAATAATTGCTAACCAAACTTCTTGGCGAAAAGCTGCTTCATTGATATATGCTGATTTCAAGCCTTTCATTGAATAGCCTGCTGCTCGAATAACTCGTGTTAAATTTGCTTTATTTTCAGGTTTCATAACTTAATCCAAAAAAAGAAAAACGGGCGATATTTTACCTAAAGAAATCGTTTGTAACAAAGACAAGATCACTTTTTAAACAAAAATTAACCAGTTATAACGTAAATAGGCATAATTTTTTATCTGAATTGAACTTTTCCCTATTCCATTAAAAGAAATTTTCGGCTAATCTGAGAACTCATCATTTATCGATGAATAATTGGTCTTTTATTTTTTCAGAAGTGAAACATTATGAGTAATTCTTTATCTTCAAAACTACTAGGCGGTAATCTTGTATTACGTATCGCAGTAGGTTTAATCTTAGGGATAGGCTTAGCCCTTATAAATCCTGAATGGGCAAAAGATGTTGGCGTTTTAGGTCAATTCTTTGTGAAATCTTTACGTGCTATCGCACCGATCTTAATTTTTGTATTGGTTATGTCGACCATCGCAAATAAAGAAGTGGGTTCAGATAGTAAAATCAAGCCGATTCTCGTACTTTACGTACTAGGTACATTTGTTGCAGCATTAACAGCTGTAGTATTAAGCTTCCTATTTCCAACGACTTTAGAATTAGTCGCAAGCCCGGATGGCTTAGCACCGCCAGATGGTATCGGTCAAATTATTAAAACCGTGGTATTTAACCTTGTTGATAATCCTCTTCAAGCCCTTGCAAATGCAAATTTCATCGGTATTTTAGCGTGGTCTATCGGCTTAGGTATTGCATTACGCCACTCTTCACCAAGCACTAAAACATTCTTAAGTGACTTCGCTGATGCGGTTTCAGCTGTTGTTAAAGTTGTTATTGCCTTAGCACCAATTGGTATTTTCGGTTTAGTCGCAGATACATTTGCGACTAACGGTTTAGATGCTTTCATTGGCTATGGTCGTTTATTATTAGTATTACTCGGTGCAATGGTGATTGTTGCATTCATCTTAAACCCACTTATCGTGTGGTGGAAAATACGTCGCAATCCATACCCACTTACTTTCATCTGCTTACGTGAAAGTGGCGTGATGGCATTCTTTACTCGTAGTTCTGCAGCGAATATTCCTGTAAATATGGGTTTATCAAAACGCTTAGGTTTACGTGAAGAGATTTATTCACTTTCTATCCCACTTGGTGCAAACATTAATATGGCAGGTGCTGCAATTACCGTTACTGTATTAACACTTGCAGCGGCTTACACACAAGGTATTGTGCCTGATTTCTGGTCTGCGTTATTATTAAGTATTGTGGCTTCAATTTGTGCTTGTGGTGCATCTGGTGTGGCAGGTGGTTCACTTTTATTGATTCCATTAGCGTGTAGCTTATTTAATATCCCGAACGATATTGCCGCACAAGTAATCGGTGTAGGCTTTATTATTGGTGTTATCCAAGATTCAGCTGAAACGGCACTGAACTCATCAACAGACGTATTGTTTACCGCTGCGGTAAGTATGTCTGAAGATCACAAAGAAAATTCATAAGGAGAACAAAATGGGTACATTTGGTTACGCAATGATGACTGTTGTTGCATCACTTGCTATGATCTGTTTTTTAGCATTTAGTATTTTCTAGTAAATAATTTAACAAAGGGATAAAACGATATGATTGTTCTATCCCTTTTTAATATGTTAGTTCCTAAAAAACATTCTCATTTAGCTTCTCTAAATGAGAATTCTTATTGTTTAAACTTATCAAAATTGAAATTTTGTTAGAAAAAAACTATTAAAATGCTTGATTACTTTTTCAACTTTGATATACTTGCAAGTGTTTTAAGGGCAGGATTTTTTTCTGCCCTTTGTTATATATAGATTTCTAAATGAGAGTATCTCTCATTTCATTTACATTTTCATAATATTTGCATAGGAGAAAATATGTTACAACAATCTATCGTTGATAAACTCAACGAACAAATCAACTTAGAGTTCTACTCTTCAAATGTTTATTTGCAAATGTCTGCATGGTGTTCAAAAAATGGTTTTGCGGGTGCAGCAACTTTCTTACTTCGTCACGCAGATGAAGAATTAGAGCATATGCAAAAATTATTCGACTACGTTTGTGAAGCGGGTGCAACGCCATTATTAGGTAAAATCGAAGCTCCACGCAAAGAGTACGAATCATTAAAAGAGTTATTCGATGTGGTTTTAGAACACGAGAAACACGTAACAGCTAAAATCAATGAATTAGTAGAAGTGACTTTCGCTGCGAAAGATTACTCAACCTTCAACTTCCTACAATGGTATGTGGCTGAACAACACGAAGAAGAGAAATTATTTGGTGAAATTTTAGATAAATTCGTGGTGGCAGGCGAAAGTAATAAATCACTTTACTTTATCGACAAAGACTTAGAAACCTTAGATCAAGGAGCAGAATAATGTTATCGCAAAATATTATCAAATACTTAAACGACCAATTAAACTTAGAATTCTATTCTTCTAACGTGTATCTTCAAATGTCAGCTTGGGCAGATAACAACGGCTTCCCTGGTGCAGCAAAATTCTTAAAAGCACACGCAACCGAAGAAATGGAACATATGCGTCGTTTATTCACATACTTAAACGAAACAGGTGCGTTAGCTGAAATTTATGCGATTGAAGCACCACAAGCAGAATATGATTCATTAAAATCATTGTTCGAAATCGTATTAGAACACGAAAAACACGTAACCTCAAAAATCAATGAATTAGTGGAAGTGGCTTTTGAGGCGAAAGATTATTCATCATTCAACTTCTTACAATGGTATGTGGCTGAACAGCACGAAGAAGAGTTTTTATTCAACTCTATCTTAGATAAATTCCGTTTATTAGGCGAAGATGGTAAATCTTTATACTACATTGATAAAGATTTAGAGCAAATGGCAGCGGCACATTAATTTACGTGGCATTCTGTTATCTTTAATGTGGGGTGAGTTGCTTACGACCTAATATTTTGGGTGATGTAGTAACCTCCTACTCGAATAACCAAGCCATCAAGCGGTTGATTTTTCATAGCATTTTGCAATCGTTATGAAAAATTGACCGCTTATTTTATAAATTCATAAGCAATCGTTTGCTTGTTAAAAGGGGATTCTGTAAAATTCGCTCTAATTTTTCTACACTTGAGGTCTTTATGTCTTTATTTAACTTTGAAGAACGTGGTTCAAACGTTCGTCAAGAGGTAATCGCAGGATTAACTATATTCCTTGCAATGGTTTATTCTATTTTTGTTGTGCCTGGAATGTTAAGCCAAGCAGGCTTCCCTGCTGAATCGGTGTTTATCGCAACCTGTTTAGTGTCAGGGTTAGGCTCAATCTTAATCGGTTTATGGGCAAACGCACCAATGGCAATCGGTAGTGCAATTTCATTAACTGCATTTACCGCATTCAGTTTAGTGCTTGGTCAAGGCATCTCAATTCCTGTGGCACTTGGTGCAATCTTCCTAATGGGGATTGTATTTACTCTTATTTCAGTAACAGGCGTACGTTCTTGGATTTTACGTAATCTTCCTTCTAGCATTGCTCACGGTGCAGGTATCGGTATCGGTTTATTCCTTCTATTGATTGCGGCAACTAACGTAAAATTAGTCATCAACAGTGGCATTGATATTCCTGTGAAAATGG
This sequence comes from Haemophilus parahaemolyticus, assembly GCF_002015035.1. GTDB lineage: Bacteria > Pseudomonadota > Gammaproteobacteria > Enterobacterales > Pasteurellaceae > Haemophilus_A > Haemophilus_A parahaemolyticus. The sequence continues at coordinate 51,784 of NZ_MUXY01000008.1, forward strand.
GCGAATTTACCTCATTTCCTGTAATGATGTCGTTACTTGGCTTGGCTGCAATCGTGGGTTTAGAGCGTTTAAAAGTGAAAGGCTCAATCCTTTGGGTAATCATTGTGATTACTATTATCGCTTTAATTTTTGACCCGAATGTGAAATATTCTGGCTTCTTTAAAATGCCAAGCTTTGGCGAGAACTCATTATTCTTAGAATTAGATGTAATGGGGGCATTAAATGCAGCAATTTTACCTGTGGTATTCGCATTAGTGATGACTGCAATCTTTGATGCAACAGGTACAATTCGTGCTGTTGCGGGTCAAGCAAATTTATTAGATAAAGATGGTCAAATCTTAAATGGTGGCAGAGCTTTAACTTCTGATTCATTAGGCTCAGTATTATCAGGCTTATTCGGTACTGCACCAGCCGCAGTTTATATCGAATCAGCAGCAGGCACAGCCGTTGGTGGTAAAACAGGTTTAACCGCAGTAGTGGTGGGTATCGGTTTCTTATTGATGCTTTTCTTCCAGCCATTAGCAGGTTTAGTGCCAAGCTATGCAACCGCACCAGCATTAATGTATGTAGGCTTATTGATGTTAAGCAACGTATCAAAATTAGATTTTGATGACTTCGTTGGTGCAATGTCTGGCTTAGTATGTGCAGTATTTATCGTACTTACCGCTAACATCGTAACAGGTATTATGCTAGGTTTCGCTACTTTAGTGATTGGTCGCACCATTTCTGGTGAGTTCAAAAAATTAAACATCGGTACAGTGATTATTGCGATTGTGTTAGTTGCATTCTATGCGTTAGGGTTAGCGATTTAGTATTAAATATTATTTCATAGAAAAAGAAGCGGTGGATTTTGTTTAGCCTTTGAAGGGCTCTCAACAAAATCCACCGCTTGTTTATAAATTGATATTTTTTAGCGATAATTACGACTATACATTTTAAAGCTAATGTTTGCTAGGCTGCAAATACTCCTCACGATTTGGATCAACCGTTTTTGATTTTCTGATCATTGGTTCAATGGTTGAACCTTGCACAAGAATCGAGAACATGACCACCGCATAAGTCATTACTAAAATTAAATCTTTTACATCAATGGAGCCTGCAAATGCAGTCTTGCTTGGAATGGAAAGTGCCATCGCAAGAGCTAAACCACCACGTAAACCGCCCCAGGTCATAATTTTTAGCGTATAAGGGTTGTAGGTTCTGAATTGTTGCATTCCTTTGAATGGAATCCAGAGACTGAGATAGCGCGAAATCAAGCAAACAGGAATAGCAATAATCATCAATACAATCCCGTAGAATTCAAAGTCTACTAACAATAATGCAAAACCGATCAGAAAGAAGAGCAGTGAGTTTAAGAAGTGGTCGATCATCTCCCAGAAATGGTCGAGATAACGTTGGCTCTGTTCCGAGAAACCTGAACGGCGCGTCCAGTTACCAATCATAATCCCTGCAACAACCATTGCAAGTGCACCTGAAACGTGTAGTACATTAGAGGCAAACATAAAGCCTGCGGTTGGAATAGTAAGTGTGATGAGAATTTCCATTGAGCCATCATCGGTTGAGGAAATCAGCACGTGGGCAATAAAACCGAGTAAGAAGCCGAATAAAATCCCACCAATAGCTTCGTGCATAAAGAGGCTAAAAATATTGCTAACAGAAGTTTCTTGACCACCAAAAGCCACTGCAAAAACGGTTACGAAAATCACTAAACCGACCCCATCATTAAACAGCGACTCCCCTTCTACTTGCATTGATAAACGTTTGGGAGCGCGTAAGTTTTTGATAATCGCCAACACTGCAATCGGGTCGGTTGGAGAAATCAAGGCACCAAAAACGACGCAATAGATAAAGTCAATTGGCAATCCGATAAGGTTAGCGGGCATCCAAATCAATAATGCGATCAGGAAAGTGGAAATGAGGGTTGAGATAAGAGCGAATGCAGTAATTTCCCATTTTTGGTCTTTAAGTACGGGTAATTTTACCCCTAAAGAGCCCGCAAAAAGTAAGAAGCCTAAAATCCCGTTGAGTAAAAAACTTTTGAAATCAATTTGCTCCATCACATTTTTTGCGATAACGTCAATTTTAAACCAACCGAAAGAGCCTAAAATCCAGACTAATAATGAACAAAACATAGCAGCCGCAGTAATAGCAACAGTTGACTGCACACGAGCAGAAATTTTGCTTGTAATAAATCCAAGTAAGATAGAAAGAGCTGCCAGAAAGCAAATATAAGCATAAATATTCATCAAGAAAATCCAGTATGTTTCTGAATAGAGAAAATAAAAAAGAGTGTGTATTCTATCATAAATCACTTTATTAGGGCTTGTGCATGTTTCAAAAATACTTGTGTTGCCATTTAAAATTGCTTCTAGAGTAAGCATTTTTGAATAACGCTAAAAGCTTTAAGAATGGAAAAATCAGATTTGAGAAAAATTGAGTTTAAAGTATAATTCCTAGCATTTTTATATTCAGTATATTAGGGAATAGCCCATGATTGAAAAATGGCATGAACGAACCAATAGCGTTGGTTTTAAAATTATCTTCTCATTGGTATCACTTTCATTTGTGCTTGCAGGCATCGGTGGTGGTATTGTTGGTGCGAATACTTCTGCCGTAAAAGTGAACGGACAAGAGATTTCGCAACGTGCTTTTTCTGATGCAAAGAATCGCCAACAAACTATTATGTCAAACCAAATGGGAGCACAATTCTGGGACTTATTAGATAAACCTGAATTTGCAAACGAATTTAACCAATCAGTCTTAAATAATCTCATCAATGATGAATTGCTCCGTCAATACATTCAAGAATTGAATTTAGGAGTAAGTGTTGATCAAATTAAGTCTGAGATTGTTCATAGTCCAAACTTTCAGCAAAATGGCAAGTTTGATAATAATCTTTATCAGCAGACGTTACGCAATGCGGGGTTAACCCCCGATGGCTATGCTCAAATTGTAGGGCAAGGCATTCTCTTTTCTCAAATGGAAAAAGGAATTTTAGGTACTAGCTTTAATGTACCTATTCAAGAAGAAAACTTAGCCAAATTGTTATTCCAAAAACGCCAAGTGCGTTTAGCGTCTTACTCTTTAGCAAATGAAGTGCAAAAACAGACCGCTTCACAAGAGGAGTTGCAGGCTTTCTATGATAAGCATAAGACACAATTAGTGATGCCAGAGCAGTTTGTGGTGGAATATGTAACTTTATCGCCAAAACAAGTGGAAAATAAAGTACAAATTACGGATGAACAAATTGCTACTTATTATGAAACGAATAAAGCACAATATGTCACTAAAGGCGAATCTCAATTTGCACATATTCAAGTAGCAAATGAAGCAGAAGCACAAGCTATTGAGCAGCAATTAAAGTCAGGTGCTGATTTTGTAACCCTTGCAAAAGAAAAATCGTTAGATAAATTATCGGCAACAAAAGGCGGTGATTTAGGTTGGGCAAAAGCGGGCACATTTCCAGCTGAGTTTGAAAAGGCTGCTAACGCATTGCAAGTAGGGCAAGTTAGTCAACCAGTCAAAATGGGCAATGAATATCACATTATTAAAGTGTTAGATCGTAAACCAGAAACAGCTTTACCACTTGAGAAAGTGAAAGAAAACATTGTGAATACTTTGCGTCACGAATTAGTGGGGGCTGAGTATTCAACGTTAACGCGTAATATGGCAACTTCTGCGTATGAAAATGCAGGCTCATTGGAAGAAGTCGCAAAAGTAGCAGGCGTTGAAGTTCAAACTACTCCTATGTTTACTCGTGAGACATTACCAGAAGCATTAAAATCTGATGCAGTAACTAAAGTGCTTTTTGAGGGGGATTTAGCACAATCAGGTCAAAATTCAGAGGCATTAGAAGTGGGCAATGAAAATGCTTCTCGCACCATGTTTCTGCGTGTAAAACAATATCATCCACAGCGTGAGAAAACGTTTGATGAAGCAAAATCAGAAGTGGAAGTAATGGTAAAGCGTGAGAAAGCGGAAACGGCATTATTAGCTCAAGCAGAGGCTCAAGCAAAAGCATTAAGCGAAGGTAAAAATGAGGTTACTTTCGGCACAGCTCAAACACTTGTTTATGCTCAAGCACAAGCAGAACAACCTGCATTTGCCAAATCGGTATTTGCAATGCCAAAACCAGAGGGCAAACCAACTTTCAGTGTCGCTCGTAATACTCAAGGCGATGTGCTATTAGTGGCATTAGATAAAGTAGAAGATGGTTCATTAAATGAATTTAAACCACTTCAAGCTCAATTTAATGACGCAAATCGCACCACCTTACGTGCCGATTTAATCAATAATTTACGTGAGCGTGCGTCAATTGATGTGAATGAAGAGTTTATGCAACAGCTAAATTCGACAGCACAGTAATCATCTATTACGTTATTTTAGGGCAGAGATTATGATATCTGTCCTTTTCTTTATCAATTTCTCCAAATTAGCGTATAATAGCCATAGTTTAGAAATCTACTCAGGTATTTGTATGGCTTATTCTCTTTTTCAATCTCAAACGGTGAAATTTGCAAAAAATTTTGCAATATTTACCGCTTGTTTTTGTTTCTTTTTGTCAGCGAATGCCAAAATGGTAGAGAAAGTCGCTTCGCCAGCTAAACTTTGCACTTATTTTTACGATTTTAATTTTCACGATCCGCAGTTAAAAAAGCCTGAAGTTCGCCAAGCTATTAAAGCGATGGTCTTTTCAAATCGCATCAAATATGAAAATGGCGAAATCAATTACCATATTTTGCCGAAATCGTTACAAGTAGAAACGGAAAGTCATTGGTCGCCCATTGCGGTTGAGCAGTTGCTGATACAGAGTGGTATACGCTCCAAGTCGCCACTGTATTTGAATATTCTGTTTGAAAATCAAAAACCGCATAATGTGATTGGACGACAGATCAGTCGCGTATTAGCACAGTCAGATCTTATTCGAGTCAACCCGCAAGCGGTCAAAAAATCGGAGTTGATTGCACAACAAAAGAAAGGCAACTATCAGCTTATTCGCAGTGAGCAATGTGTTGAAAAGCCGAATGTAATGCTCTTTTTAGCCCGTTTTTCTTCAAAACATTCTGAAAATCTCAATGGATACGCTAATACAGAAGTGGATAGATTGCTCATAGAATTACAAACGAAAAAACTAAATAGTGCTAAACGTGCTGCGTTAATTCAACAACTTATTGAGATTTTAGAGCAAGATGTTGCGATCTTGCCATTATATGAATTTTCTAAATAACCCCTTTTTAGGGATTGATTCTATCGTTTAAATCTCCTATTTTGGCGATTACCTATCAATTAAGGATAATTATGAACCAACTCACTGAACAACAACTAAACGACATTAAGTTTGTGCTTCAAAATTTTACGCACGAAACGTTACAGAAAGATTTAATTGCACTGAATACGCTTAAAAAAGCAGAGCTAGGTGCAGGTATTTTACGCCTTGAATTTACTATGCCATTTGCGTGGAATACTGGCTTTGAAGCCTTAAAACAAGCAACGGAAGTAAAGTTAAAAGAAGTTACTGAAGCGACCGAAATTAAATGGATTTTGCATTACAACATCGCGACCTTAAAGCGTGCAAATCATCATCCTGCAGTGAATGGAGTGAAAAATATCATTGCGGTGACCTCTGGTAAAGGCGGTGTGGGAAAATCTACCACTTCGGTAAATTTAGCATTAGCTTTAAAAGCACAAGGGGCTAAAGTGGGTATTTTGGATGCTGATATTTACGGCCCCTCTATTCCACATATGTTAGGTGCGAAAGATCAGCGCCCAACTTCGCCAGATAACAAACATATCACGCCAATTGAAACTTACGGTATTCAGTCAAACTCTATCGGTTATTTAATGGCGGAAGATAATGCAACCATTTGGCGTGGCCCAATGGCGAGTAGTGCATTAAGTCAGTTACTTAATGAGACTTGGTGGAATGAGTTGGATTATTTGGTTATTGATATGCCGCCAGGAACAGGCGATATTCAACTTACTCTTTCGCAACAAATTCCAGTTACAGGTGCAGTTGTAGTGACTACGCCACAAGATATCGCATTGCTTGATGCGATTAAAGGGATTTCGATGTTCCAAAAAGTGTCTGTACCAGTGTTGGGAATTATTGAAAATATGAGCGTGCATATTTGCCAAAACTGCGGACATCACGAAGATATTTTCGGTACAGGCGGGGCAGAAAAAATAGCGAAACGCTATGGTACACAAGTGTTAGGACAAATGCCGTTGCATATTCGTTTGCGTCAAGATTTAGATGCTGGAATGCCAACTGTTGAAGCTGATCCAACTCACGAAATTAGCCAAGCTTATATTGAGCTAGCAGGTAAAGTAGCGGCTGAATTATATTGGCAAGGTCAGGTTATTCCGTCTGAAATTATGATTCGTGAAGTGAAATAAGAAAAGATAGTTGAATGTTAGGGCAAATAATTATTTGCCCTAATGCTGTTTTATTTATATTCCTTATGATATTTCTTTCTCATCTCATCAAGCTGTTCAATCATTTCTTTTGCTTCGGCTAAATTGCCTGCTTTGGCTTTTTCGTTGGCTTGATTTACCACATCAATCACTTCTTGCACGCCTGCTTGGTAGCCTTTGAAGCGTTCTTGATCATCTCCTACACTTTTTGGCATTGTATTTTGAGCATCTTTTGAATATTCGATAAATTGCTCGGCAGCAGCTTGGAATTCCTCACTGGTTTGAGATTGGTTAAGAGCGTTAAGTTGTTTTTTCATTTGAATCATCTCTTTCATCACGCCTGCTGAAAGTGCATTCGCAGAAAATGCCAATAATCCCACCGCTAGAGAAGTTTTTAATAGCGTTTGAAGCTTCATTTAAAATCCTTTATTCAAGATAAGTAAAAAGAAATGCCATTTTAATAGAACAATCGCTTGCTACAAAGGGGTATTTCTTAGAAAATAATTGTTCTATGCCTTTCATTCTGAGAGGCACTGACTTGTAATCAGAAGAGAGTAATCATGACTTTAAAATACGCAAAACCTGAATTGTTATCGCCTGCGGGCACGTTAAAAAATATGCGATACGCTTTCGCTTATGGTGCAGATGCCGTTTATGCAGGGCAGCCTCGTTATAGTTTACGTGTGCGTAACAACGAATTTAACCACGCAAACCTTGAAATTGCGATTAAGGAAGCACACGAGCTTGGCAAAAAATTCTATGTGGTAGTGAATATTGCGCCGCATAACTCTAAGCTCAAAACCTTCATTAAAGATTTGCAAGTGGTTGTAGATATGAAACCTGATGCATTGATTATGTCAGACCCTGGCTTGATTATGCTTGTGCGTGAACATTTCCCTGATATGGACATTCACCTTTCCGTGCAAGCCAATGCGGTAAACTGGGCGACGGTAAAATTCTGGAAACAAATGGGCTTAACTCGCGTGATTTTATCGCGTGAACTCTCGCTAGAAGAAATCGAAGAGATCCGCAAACAAGTGCCAGAGATGGAACTTGAAATTTTCGTGCACGGTGCGTTATGTATGGCGTATTCTGGTCGTTGTTTGCTTTCTGGATACATTAACAAACGTGATCCGAACCAAGGCACCTGTACCAATGCTTGCCGTTGGGAATATAAAATGGAAGAGGGTAAGTTGGATGACGTGGGCAATATCGTGCCGAAAGAAGATACGGTGCAAAAATACCAGCCTGAAATTGAAGTGACTAATGTTGTCCCAACGCTTGGCGAAGGTGCGGTAACGGATAAAGTATTCCTTTATACTGAAGCACAACGCCCAGATGAGCAGATGACAGCCTTCGAAGATGAGCACGGTACTTATTTTATGAACTCGAAAGATTTGCGTGCAGTCCAGCATGTAGAGCGTTTAACGCAAATCGGTGTGCATTCTCTGAAAATTGAAGGGCGTACTAAATCGTTCTATTATTGTGCAAGAACAGCTCAAGTTTACCGTAAAGCAATTGATGATGCGGCAGAGGGCAAACCATTTGATAAAAGCTTGCTGGATACGCTTGAAAGCCTAGCTCATCGAGGCTACACCGAAGGTTTCTTGCGTCGTCATACGCATGATGAATATCAAAATTATGAATATGGCTATTCTATTTCTGAACGCCAACACTTCGTAGGCGAATTTACGAGCAAACGCAATGCAGAAGGTATGGCGGAAGTGGCGGTAAAAAATAAATTCCTAGTCGGTGATTCAGTTGAAATGATGACGCCAAAAGGTAATATCGTGTTCAAAATCGACCGCTTGTTAAACCGCAAAAATGAAAGCGTAGAAGCAGGTTTAGGCGATGGACACTTTGTGTTCCTAGATGTGCCTGCGGATATTGATTTAGATTTTGCGTTGTTAATGCGTAATTTAACTGATACCAATACGAGAAATCCGCATAAAGTGTAACCGTAAATTTCCTTCTTCCTCTTTTCTAAGGAGGGTGGTATAAAAAAGCTAACTAGAATATTCCAGTTAGCTTTCTTTTAATTTAACAATCTAGCTCGTCATTATAGGCTTTCTGTGAAAGTACGAGTAATTACATCGCGTTGTTGTTCTGGAGTTAATGAGTTGAAACGAACTGCGTAACCAGAAACACGGATAGTTAATTGTGGGTATTTTTCTGGGTGTTTAACTGCATCTTCTAAAGTTTCACGACGTAAAACGTTTACGTTTAAGTGTTGACCACCTTCAACTTTAATAGTTGGTGCAACGTTTACTGGCACTTCGCGGTATGCGATTTGACCTAATTCGCTGATTGCAACAACTTGGTCTTCTTTGTAAACGTCACCTTTAGCTGCGATGCAACGAGCTTCGTTTTTCTCGTCATCTAATAACCAGAATGAGTTTAATAAGTTGCTGTTTGTTGATTCAGTAATTTGAACACCTTTAATCATTTTAAGACTCCTAGTATAAGAAATTGAAAATAAACTATAAAAAAATTTGAAAGATTCAACTTTTTTTGAGTGGGGGCATTATACCCCTATCGAGATAGAAAGCGATAAAAATTTGAACATTTTTTACAAAAGTAGCGTTAATTGAGTAAAAATAATACAGTTTATGTGTTTATATGCATTAGTTACGTACAAGAGGTTATTATGAAAACGTGGAAAGAGGCCATTGGCGAAGAAAAAGAGAAACCTTATTTTCAACAAATTTTGCAACAAGTACACCAAGCTCGACACGCAGGTATCACCATCTACCCGCCACAAAATGAAGTTTTTAGTGCTTTTTCTCTGACTGAATTTAACCAAGTGAAAGTCGTGATTTTAGGGCAAGATCCTTACCATCGTCCAAATCAAGCCCACGGCTTATCTTTTTCGGTCAAACCGCCAGTTGCGCCACCTCCCTCGCTGCTCAATATTTATAAAGAGTTAGCAACAGATATTGAAGGTTTCGTTGTTCCAAGACACGGGTATTTGGTCGATTGGGCGAAACAAGGCGTATTGTTGCTCAACACCGTGCTTACTGTTGAAGAGGGTAAAGCCAATTCGCACGCTAACTGGGGCTGGGAAACCTTTACTGACAAAGTGATCGCACAACTCAATGCTCATCGTGAAAACATTGTTTTCTTACTTTGGGGAAGTCACGCCCAGAAAAAAGGGGCATTCATCGATCGTAATAAACATTGTGTTTTAACTGCTCCTCACCCATCGCCTTTGGCTGCTCATCGCGGCTTTTTTGGTTGCCACCATTTTTCTAAAGCGAATGAATATTTGAAAGCTCACGGAATGGCAGAGATCAACTGGCAATTACCGCTTGAGGTCTAAAGATGAATCTGAAAGAGCATCTCTCTCAATTTAATATTGAGCAAAACGCCCTGTTTGCATCAGCCGATATCATGGCTCTACTGCATCAACGCAGCGATTTTTATGATCAAATGTTACTTCACCTTTGGCAAGATTTCGGTTTTACTGAACGGCAAGATCTTAGCTTAATTGCTGTTGGTGGGTATGGTCGCCGTGAAATGTTCCCTCTCTCCGATTTGGATATTCTCGTTCTTACCGAAAATCCATTAGACGAGCAAACTCATGCCAAATTAAATGAGCTTTTCAATCTGCTTTGGGATGCCAAATTACAAGTAGGGGCGAGCATTCGTACTTTGCAAGAGTGTTTAGACATTGGTAAGCAAGAGCTTTCGGTTGCAACCAATATGTATGAAGGGCGTTTTTTATACGGTAATACTGAGCTTTGGCATCGTCTTGTTGAAGCTCTTTTTCAAGATGATTTCTGGGCAACGCCCGACTTTTTCCAAGCCAAAATGGCAGAAAAAGAAGAGCGTTACGCCCGTTATCACAATACGAGCTACAATCTCGAACCCGATCTTAAACATAGCCCAGGTGGACTTCGCGATCTGCATTTAGTGCTTTGGATTATGCTACGTCATTATGGTGCACGTAGTTTTGATGCTCTCTTTAACAAAGGCTTACTTTTTCCTGAAGAATATCAAGAGCTTAAACAAGCGGAGAACGTACTTTTCCGAATGCGATTTGCGTTGCATACGCAGCTCAAACGCTATGACAATCGTCTGCGATTTGACCGCCAATTACAACTGAGCGAACTACTGAGCCATCAAGGCAAAGGCAATCAGCCCGTCGAAGCGATGATGCGAACCTTTTTCCAAGCAACACAATCGATTTCGCAACTCAGCCAGCTTTTATTAAATAGCGTGAAACAGCGTGTTTTAGGTTTACAAAATAGTGCAGAAAAACAACCGCTTGATGAACATTTCTATCTACAAAATCAGCAAATATCGGTTGAAAATCATCGGATTTTTGCAAAACAGCCAGAAACGATATTGGATCTCTTTTTGCACCTTACGCAACACCAGACATTGCAAGTTGATCCGATGACACTACGTCATCTTCGCATCGCTCTTCAAAAACGCCAGCAGCCCTTGTGTGAATTGCCAGAAGCTCGAAGTCGTTTTATCCAAATTATTCGGCAGCCACAAATGGTTAAAAATGCGATTGTGCCGATGCATCAATTAGGTGTGCTTTCGGCTTATTTCCCCGCATGGCAAGGTATTACAGGGTTGATGCAGTTTGATATGTTCCACATTTATACGGTCGATGAACACACCGTTCGAGTAATGTTAAAGCTCGAAAGTTTTCTTGATGAACGGACCAAAACTATTCATCCACTTTGTCATCAAATTTTCGCCACTTGCACACATAAGCCGTTGGTTTATTTGGCTGCGTTGTTGCACGATATTGCGAAAGGTCGTGAAGGCGATCACGCAGAGAATGGGGCGGTGGATATGTACGATTTTGCTCGCCTACACGGATTCGATGAGAGCCAATCTAAGCAAATGGCGCGGTTGGTAAAAGAGCATTTGACGATGTCGATCACCGCTCAACGCCGTGATATTCACGATCCTAATGTGGTGCAGACTTTTGCAGAAATTGTGGAAAATCAGACTGCTTTAAGCGATTTGGTTTGCCTCACGGTAGCGGACATTTGTGCTACTAATGAAACCCTTTGGAACGACTGGAAACGCACGCTGCTTTCACAACTTTTCGAGTTCACCACTCAGCAACTGGCTGAGCAATTGGACTACAAAAAAGAGGCAGAAAACAATCGAGCTGAAGCCTTAGAAATTATGAAATTAGCACTGACTCCTCCTCAGCACAAGCGTTTGGCAACCTATTGGGCGAATGGGTCAGAAAGTTATTTTTTACGCAATAAACCCACTCAACTCGTGTGGCACGCCTTGGCATTACTCAAGCAAAATCAACTGCCATTGGTATTAGTTTCCAACGAATACGCTCGTGGAGCGACGGAGATTTTTATTCACTGCGAAGATCAAAAACAACTTTTTGCTCGTATTGCGAATACGTTGAGCAAGAAAAAAATTAGCATTCACGACGCTCAAATTATTACTAGCCAGAATGATCTTGTTTTCGATAGTTTTATCGTTACTGAGCTGAATGGACAGGCTTTAAATGAAATCCGTTGCGAGCAAATTCAACAAGCCTTGCAGAAAGAGCTTACTGAACCGCAGACCAAACCTTTTGTGGTAGTGAAAAAACCGATAAAACATCAAACCTTTAAACGCAAAACGAAAACCCGTTTTTTAGCAAACTCTAACCAAAATCAGACCGCTTTTGAACTTTTCACACTTGACCGTGAAGGTTTATTGGCTCAAGTTAGCCAGATTTTTAATCAATTGGATCTGGTTTTAATTAACGCCAAAATTACTACCATCGGTGAACGCGTGGAGGATTTTTTTGTGGTGAGTACGCAGGAAAATCAAGCATTAAGTGAAGAAGTAAAGAAAACGCTGAAAAAGATTATAACGACTGAGCTAGATTCTTAAAAAGAGTATTTTTTCTTTAATATCAATCTATTTTAGTTATCCCTAAAACGAGGTAATCCGACTAAAATAGTCGGATTTTTATTGCCCAGAAAATGCGAAGTGATAGAATAACGGTAGCTTTATTATTACTTATCATTAAGAAAGGAAATCCTATGGAAAATTTAATCTGCTACAAACAAATGCCCATTTGGAATGTCGATACACTCCCACAAATGTTCCAAGAACAGCATAATACTAAAGTCGGCACTTGGGCAAAATTAACCATTTTGAGCGGTTCATTAAAATATTTTGAATTAACTGAAGACGGTGAAGTTTTGAGCGAAACCGTGTTTGATATCGAACATCAACCGCCTTTTGTTGCACCTCAAGTTTGGCATAAAGTCCAAGCCCTTTCTGATGATTTAACCTGCCAGCTCGCTTTCTACTGCACGCCTGAAGATTTTTATGCGAAAAAATATAACCTAACCACCACACATTCTGAGGTGTTAAACGCAGTTAATTATGTGAAAGGCGGAAAAGCATTGGATTTAGGCTGCGGACGCGGTCGTAATTCACTCTATTTAAACTTACTTGGTTTTGATGTTACCGCGGTCGATCACAACGAAGAGAGCATCGATTTCTTAAACCGTATTATTGAAAAAGAAGAACTCTCAAATATTTCAACAGGCGTTTATGACATCAATGACGCAACGATTGGCTCTCAAGCAAGCGAATTTGATCTGATTATTTCAACGGTAGTAATGATGTTCCTTAATCGTGATCGCATCCCAGCTATTATTGAAAATATGCAGAAAAACACCAAAGTGGGCGGGTATAACTTAATCGTGTGTGCAATGAGCACCGAAGATTATCCTTGCCCAATGCCGTTCTCATTTACCTTCAAAGAGAGTGAATTGGCGAACTATTACCAAGATTGGGAATTAGTGAAATATAACGAAGATTTGGGACATTTACATAAAACTGATAGCGAAGGTAACCGCATTCAGCTTCGTTTTGCAACAATGTTGGCGAAAAAACTGAAATAGCGGTAAGATCGGGATTATTTTCAAACGTTCAAATTTGATGAAAAATTACTCAATAAAAAACATTACGGAAATTTTGGAGAACTCCAGTCTGGTTAAGATTGTCCAACGTGCAAATCAATTGAATGAGCTTAACGAGAAAATTCAATCGCTTTTGCCCGCTCAATTCCGTAAGCTTTATCGCATTGTTAATTTGGTAGAAAATCACTTGATTATTGAAGTGCCGAATGCGACCATTTCGCAAGGTTTGCAGATGCAACAAATGCAACTGCTTTCAATGATCCAAAAAATTTATCCGCAGATTGATGAATGTGTGTTTAAAATCAATCCCGATTTCAAATTGAGTTAATTAAGGAGATTGCCACGATGAAAAAAATTGCATTAGTTTTAACCGCAGGCTTATTAGGTGCGTGTTCAATGCTTCCAAATAAAAATGTTGCAGGTACCTATCAAGGCGAACTACCTTGTTCCGACTGCGACAAAATCCAAGCTGAATTGGTGCTAAACGCAGATAATACCTATCAATACAACACAGTTTATTTCAAAAATGGTAAACAATATCCCTTTGTTGATAAAGGCAAATTTGCTTGGGATAAACAAAAATCTGACGTGATTCGGTTAGAACAAAACTCAGGCAATTTATTGTTAAAAGTAACAGACGGTTATGCTGAGCTGTTAGATGCGGATGGGAATCCTGTTGCGAATACGCAATTAAACTATAGATTAATGAAAAAATAATTAAGTTTTTTTACTCAATTTAGGGCGTGTTATCCACGCCCTAAATATTTATAAAACTATCCTCTTTTCGCTTTCAAATGTGCCACTTTATGAGCACGATAAATCGCATTGATTGCGTGAATTAATGCACGAGCGGAAGATTCTACAATATCTGTCGCTAAACCTACGCCGTGGAATTTACGTCCTTCGTGTTCTACCACAATATCTACTTGTCCTAATGCTTCTGCTCCCTCGCCTTTAGCTGTGAGGTTGTAGTGTGACATTTTAAGATCTAATCCTGTGATATTTAAGATCGCATTGAATACCGCATCCACAGGACCATTACCGCCATTTGATACCTGGCTTAATTTTTCGCCATCAAGCTCAACCTGTACGAAGGCTGAAGCTGGTAGAGTACTGATAGTTTGTGAGGTGATCACATCTAATTTTAAGCGATCTTCATCACCTGAACGCATATCAATAAATGCAAGGGCTTCTAAATCGTAATCGAAAACTTGACCTTTTTTGTCCGCTAATTCAAGGAAGGCAGTATAAAGTTTATCTAAATCGTAATCGCTGTCTTGGTAACCCATTTCTGCCATATGATTTCTCACTGCAGCACGTCCTGAACGAGCGGTTAAATTTAACTTCTCTTTTTTCAAGCCAATGGTTTCTGGCGACATAATTTCGTAAGTGTTTTTGTTTTTCACCATCCCGTCTTGGTGGATGCCTGATGAGTGAGCAAACGCATTGCTACCTACAATCGCTTTATTCGGTTGAATTGGCATATTGCAAAGTTGGCTTACCATTTGGCTTACGCGGTGAATTTCTTGCGTATTAATGCGAGTGTCCAAGCCGTTGAACATATCTTGACGTGTTTTGATTGCCATTACCACTTCTTCAAGTGCAGTATTCCCCGCACGTTCACCGATACCGTTAATAGTACATTCAATTTGGCGAGCACCGTTTAACACTGCGGTTAAAGAGTTTGCGGTTGCCATTCCTAAATCGTTATGGCAGTGCACCGAAATTACAGCTTTGTCGATATTTGGCACGCGGTTTACTACATCGGCGATAATGCTGCCGTATTGGGTTGGTAAGCAATAGCCCACTGTGTCTGGAATATTTACCGTTGTTGCTCCAGCTTTAATTGCAGCTTCAACAATACGGCAGATATTATCAATACCTGTACGTCCCGCATCTTCACACGAAAATTCTACGTCATCGGTATAACCTCTTGCACGTTTTACTGCGTGAATTGCCATTTCAACCACATCATCAAATGAACGTTTGAGTTTCGCTTCAACGTGTAATGCAGAGGTGGCGATAAAGGTATGAATACGAAACGCTTCCGCTACTTTTAATGCTTCTGCAGCGACATCAATATCTTTATCCACTGCACGAGACAGGGCACAAACACGGCTGTTTTTGATGTTTTGTGCAATGGTTTTGACTGACTCGAAATCACCTGCCGAAGAAACAGGAAATCCCACTTCCATGACATCCACGCCTAAACGTTCTAATGCCAATGCGATTTGTAATTTCTCTTTTACAGTTAAACTGGCTTTCAGTGCCTGCTCGCCGTCACGAAGGGTGGTATCGAAAATAATTACATTATTGTTTGCCATAAACATTTCCTTATAAACGTTCGTTTATTGTGTTCAGAATAAAAAAAACCCACATACGAGTATGCGGGCAAAGTTTGGATAGTGAACTGACTTCCTTCAGATAAACCTTAGCCTCGCATGAAATACGATAACAGAGATAATCGGAGTGAAAGTAGTTTTTCCATGTGTGTTGTGTGTGTTTATGTTTGCATTATTATTCAGTTGATGTGCCTTATCATAGCGGTAAAAAAAACTATGTCAATAGCACTTTTCACTTACGCAAACGTTTTTATTGTGATTTTTTAAACTAGGTAAAGCATAAAAAACTAATTATTTGCAATTAAATAGTTTTAAATATAATGAATATTTAAAGCTTGCCATATAAAAGTGAGATAGAATTACAAATAGAGGATTTTTTCGCTTTACAATTAATTTACGAAAAAAATAAATTGCTCTTTGATCTATTTTATAAGAAATAGTTATTTCCTTTGCTGTAGTAAGGGAAATTTGATAGCCTAACGGTCATTATGCTCAAATCCCCAATTGTAAAGGAAAGTAAAGAATGACACTCCCATTTAAAGCGATTATTTCTGATTTAGACGGCACTTTACTTAATGCTGAACATAAAATTGGCGATTTTACTATTCAAATATTAAGCGAACTATCTCAAAAAGGTGTGGATGTTTATATTGCCACAGGTCGAAATTTATCTGATGTGCAGCATATTATTCGTAAAGTTAATGTAGATGAAGCGATGTTAGTAACTTCAAATGGTGCTCGTGCGAATTTTCTTTCTGGCGAATGTGTCTTAAATCATCACTTACCCGAAGAGCTTGCATTCAAGCTAATGAATATTGAATTTGATCCTACGCGTGTATGCGTAAATAGTTATCAAGGGGATGAATGGTTTATCAACATTGATTTAGAATCTTTACGCAAATATCACCAAGATTCTGGCTTTATGTATCAAGTGGTCGATTTTGCTCAGCATCACGGCAGACAAACCGAAAAAGTCTTTTTTATTGGTAGAGAATTAGCAGATTTATTGCCAATTGAACAAAAAATCAGAGAAACCTATGGCGATCAAGTTTATACGGTTTATTCCACACCACAATGTTTGGAAGTAATGAATAATGGCGTATCAAAAGCAAACGCATTGGAAGAACTGGCTGAACGCAGAGGCTACACCTTAAAAGATTGCCTTGTTTTTGGCGATGGGATGAATGATTTTGAAATGCTAAAACAAGCAGGAAAAGGTTGCGTGATGGGCAATGCAGATCCGCGTTTAAAAGAAGCATTACCAAACAATGAAGTGATTGGCTTTAACAAAGATGAAGCGGTAGCACGTTATATTCGTCAGGTGTTTGGGTTATAAGCCAAATTATTTTGTAGGGACGGTGGCATCCCCGCCCTAATTATTACCAAGACAAATAAAGGAACCAATCCGCAAAATTAGAGTCGAAAATGACCGCTTACTCTTAAAAATTTGGAAACACAATGAAATTAAAACCGATTATTCTTGGCTCGCTGATTGCCATTGGCATCGCGGGTTATTTTTATGCCCAAAACACGGAAAATACTGAACAGGTCTATTACATCACCGAACCTGTCGCTCGAATGACATTAGATAAAAGCGTGCTTGCAACAGGTTCCGTTCGTGCCAGCCAACGTACTGAAGTGGGGGCTCAGGTATCAGGTAAAATTATCTCATTAAACGTAAAACTCGGACAAGCGGTCAAAAAAGGCGATTTAATTGCAGAAATTGATGCAAGCAACCAAAGTAATAGCTTAAGCACGGCAGAAGCGAATTTAGCTTCTTATCAAGCGAAATTGAAATCGGCACAAGTAGCACTTGATATCGCACAATCAAATTACAACCGCTTGAGTAAGCTTTACAAAACTAATAGCACTTCACTTTCTGAGTTAGAGACAGCAAAAAATACATTAGCATCCGCTAAAGCGAGTGTTGATGAGGCTAAATCACAAATTAAGTCTGCTCAAATCTCGGTAAGTGATGCTAAAACAAATTTGAATTACACTCAAATTATTTCTCCGATGGATGGAGTGATTGTTTCTGTGCCTGTCTCGGTTGGACAAACGGTAAACTCAAACCAAACATCACCAACGATTGTCCAAGTGGCAGATCTTTCAAAGATGTTGATTAAACTGGAGGTTTCAGAAGGCGATATTGCCCAGGTACAAGCAGGTCAAGCGATCCGCTTTACCACACTTGCCGAGCCAAACCATTCCTATGAAAGTAAGATTGATACGGTTGACCCCGCTTTAACGACATTAACCGACAACAATTACACGGAAGAATCAGGCAATACGGAGGCAGTTTATTATTATGCCAATTCGTTTGTAGATAATGCCGAAAATAGATTACGAATTGGTATGACGGTACAAGGGCAAATCAATATTGCTAAACGTGAGAATGTGCTTGCAGTGCCCACTTCCACGTTAAAAAAACAAGGCGATAAAACAATTGTACAAGTGCTGAAAAATAACAAAGTGGAAGAAAAAACTGTGCAAACAGGCTTAAAAGATAGTCAATATACAGAAATTCTTTCGGGGCTTGAAGAAGGTGAGCAAGTGATTGTGACACAACGCTCAGGGCAAGAAAAAGTTGGTTTTGAACCGAAGAGAAGGATGTTTTAAGTTAAATAGGTAATGTGTAAAAACATTACCTATTCTTTTTATAGTTAAAATAGTGTGATTTAGATCACGTTTTTCAATATTTCTATTACATCTTTTCTTAAAATCCTTTCTATAATCAATTTAACAATTCATAAAAAGGAGTGATTATGAAAACATTAGGCGAATTTATTATTGAGAAACAAGCAGAATACCCACAGGCAAAAGGGGAGTTGAGTGGCATTCTTTCTTCTATCCGCTTGGCGGCAAAATTTATCCACCGAGAAATTAACCATGCGGGCTTAAGTAAAGATATTTTAGGTGTTGCAGGCTCAGAGAATATTCAAGGCGAAGCCCAGATGAAATTGGATGTTTTTGCTAACGAAACAATGAAAAAAGCCCTTATTGCACGTGAAGAAGTGGCTGGATTTGCCTCTGAGGAAGATGACACTTTCATCTCATTTGATACTGAACGCTCTCGTAATGCAAAATATATTTTAATGACTGACCCGCTTGATGGCTCGTCAAATATTGATGTGAATGTATCTGTGGGCACGATCTTCTCTATCTATAAACGTGTTTCACCAATTGGTACACCTGTTACGATGGAAGATTTTTTGCAAGAGGGAAGAAAACAGGTTGCGGCGGGTTATGTTACCTACGGATCATCTACAATGCTTGTTTACACCACAGGTAACGGTGTAAACGGCTTTACTTACGAACCATCACTTGGCTTGTTTATTCTTTCCCATCCAGATATGCAAATGCCTGAAAAAGGGAAATATTACTCTATCAACGAAGGGCAATATGTTACCTTCCCGCAAGGCGTAAAACGCTTTATTAAATACTGCCAAGAGAGTGATGAAGCAACCAAACGTCCATACTCTTCTCGTTATATAGGCTCATTGGTTTCTGACTTCCATCGTAATTTGCTCAAAGGTGGGATTTATATCTACCCAACCTCAACTGTTTATCCGCAAGGTAAATTGCGTTTACTTTATGAAGGTAATCCAATAGCATTCTTAGCTGAACAGGCGGGCGGTTTAGCAACCGATGGCATTAACCCAATTTTAGATATTAAGCCAACTAAACTCCACCAACGTGTGCCGTTCTTTACAGGCTCTAAAGAGATGGTTGAAAAAGCGGTTGAATTTATGCATGAATTTGCAGAATAATATTTATAAAAAAGAGCTGGTATAAACCAGCTCTTATATTTAATAATAGCAATTATTTAGATGCTTTTAACTCTTGGTAATATTTCTCGTAAAGTTCAATTGCATCACCCACATCATCTTGCCATTGTGATTCTTGTAACACTTTTTGTGTTGGATAAATCGCAGGGTCTTGCGTGATCTCTTTCGGTAATACTTCTAATGCTTTCATATTTGAAGTTGGATAACCGATAGCAAGCGTAAGTTGCTCAGAAACTTTCGCACTTAATAAGTAGTTGATTAACTTATGTGCATTCTCTTTATTTTTAGAGTTTGCTGGAATCGCTAAAGTATCAACCCAAAGTACTGGGCCCTCTTTTGGGAACACCATATCAATAGGGGCTTGTTCTTTCTTCGCAATACGCACAGAACCGTTCCATAATTGACCTACAGACACTTCACCAGAGATGAATGAGTTTGCAGGGTTGTCAGAGCTGAATGAAAGTACGTTTGGACGTAGTTTTTTCAATTCTTCATAAGCTGCTTTGATCTCTTCAGGATCTGTGGTATTTGGGTTTTTACCTAATTTCAATAATGCAATATTGAACACTTCACGTGCATCATCTAACAATTGGATTTTGTTCGCAAATTCAGGTTTCCATAAATCCCCCCAAGAGGTGAATTGGTCGCCTTTGTAGTTGTTAGTATTAAATGCAATGCCTGGGGCACCTAAAAGTTGAGGTAATGAATATTTGTTACCTTTATCGTAAGGTTTGTCTAACCAGTCAGGGTTTAATTCTGCGATAACGGGTAATTTGCTGTGATCAAGCTCCGCTAACATCCCTTCTTTTGCCATTTTAGACACAAAGTAATTGGAAGGTGCGATTACATCATAACCGCCATCTTTACCTTGAAGTTTTAACTTCGCATACATTGTTTCGTTAGATTCAAGGCTAGATACCTCAACTTTAATACCAGTCTCTTTTTGAAATTGATCTAACAAACCTTCAGGTACATACTCAGTCCAAGTATATAAGTGAACAGTGCCAGCATCAGCTGGGGCAGTAGCCTCAGTTGTTTTTGCCTTTTCTTCATTACAAGCTGTTAATGCCAATGAAGCCACACCTGCAGCGAATAAACCTGCGAATTTTTTCATTTAGTTTTCTCCGTTAAGAAAAAAGATAAAAGCGGTCGGATTTCTCCGAAGTTTGACGAATCTTCCACACCAATCAATGGCAATGAAATCGAAGGGATTTTAAGCTACCCCCCACATTTTGCAAGCCTTTTTTGCCCTGAAGAAGGATTTATTTTCCTATTCTTCTTGAATTTCGCTAATTTGCTATTATATTAAACCCGATTTTATTTTACTGAATTTAAGAGGATTTTGTATGACTACTCAACAAGAAAAAGCACAAGAGCAAAGCACAGAACAAGAAAATGTAGAACTCCAACAACCTGAAGCGGTTGAAGAGCAAGTACAATCAGAAAATAGAGAAGAGCAACCTGTAGAAGCAGAATTAGCCGCGGCTTACGCTCGTATCAATGAATTAGAAATTTACGTTTCAGAAATTGATGCCCGTGAAAAAGATATTCAATTACGTGCCCAAGCAGAAATTCAAAATATTCGCCGTCGTGTTGAGCAAGATGTGGAAAAAGCCCATAAATTTGCATTAGAAAAATTTTCAAAAGAGTTATTAACAGTGGTAGATAACCTTGAACGTGGCTTAGATGCATTAGATAAAGCAGTTACTGATGAAACAACACAAGCGTTAGTTGATGGCGTAGAAATGACGCATAAAGAATTCATTTCAACCTTAGGCAAATTTGGTGTAGAAGCAGTAGGTGTTGTTGGTGAAGCATTTAATCCTGAACTTCACCAAGCGATTTCAATGCAACCCGCTGAAGGCATTGAGCCGAACCACATAAGTGTCGTGTTACAAAAAGGTTATACACTTCAAGGTCGAGTGTTACGTCCAGCAATGGTTATGGTGGCAAACTAACACGTCTAAATTGTCTCTAATTATATCGTTCAGCCCCGTTTTAATGGGGCTATTTTCATATTTAATCCCTGAAAAATCAGTATGAAACCAACATCTCCCCAATTTTCGCCAAAAAACCCTAAAAAACGACCGCTTGATGACACACAAAAAGCGTTGATTGCTCAGTTAAAAGATCTTACCATCAGCGATTATCGTCGTTTGTGCTCTCGCATTTATGGCTTATCTAACGTGAAAAAGCCAGAAACAAAACAAGCCATTCAAACAGAAATTGAACAAGATATTCTCACAGCACAAGCCCATTTTTCTGCTCGTAAAGCTCATCAAGAAAGCCTTAACATCAACTATCCTGACCTGCCTGTTTCGGCACGCCGTGAGGAAATTCTCAAGCTAATTGCAGAGAACCAAGTCGTAGTGATTGCAGGAGAAACAGGCTCGGGCAAAACCACCCAGTTACCAAAAATGTGCTTGGAGCTAGGGCGTGGCGTGAAAGGCTTGATTGGGCATACCCAACCGCGCCGTATTGCTGCCCGCTCAGTGGCAAACCGTATTGCCGAAGAATTGCAATCAGAGATAGGAGCGACGATCGGTTATAAAGTGCGTTTTAATGATCAAGTGAGCGAAAATACGTTAGTCAAATTGATGACCGACGGGATTCTGCTAGCTGAAATTCAGAACGACCGCTATCTCAATCAATACGACACGCTCATTATTGATGAAGCTCACGAACGCAGCCTTAACAACGATTTTATTCTGGGTTATCTCAAACAGATTCTATACAAACGTCCTGATCTTAAAGTGATCATCACCTCGGCGACCATTGATGTGGAACGCTTTTCACGCCATTTCAATAATGCACCGATTATTGAAGTATCGGGCAGAACCTTCCCTGTGGAAGTACGTTATCGCCCGATTGTGGAAGAAGACGATCAAGACCAACTGCAAGCTATTCTAAATGCGGTAGACGAACTGCAAGCCGAAGGACGAGGCGATATTCTGATCTTTATGAACGGCGAACGTGAAATTCGCGACACTGCGGAAGCGTTACAAAAGCAAAATCTGCGTTTTACTGAAATTCTGCCGCTTTACGCTCGCTTGTCTGCTGAAGAGCAACAACGCATTTTCCGTCCGAGTAGTTTGAACCGTATTATTTTAGCCACCAACGTGGCAGAAACATCGCTTACCATTCCGAATATTAAATATGTGATTGATACAGGAACGGCACGTATTTCACGTTATAGCTATCGTACTAAAGTGCAACGTTTGCCGATTGAGCCGATTTCACAGGCTTCCGCCAATCAACGTAAAGGGCGTTGCGGACGTGTGTCTGAGGGGATTTGTATCCGTTTATATTCAGAGGAGGATTTTAAAAGCCGTCCTGAATTTACCGATCCTGAGATTTTACGCACCAATTTAGCTTCGGTTATTTTGCAGATGGCATCGCTTGGGTTGAGCGATATTACTGCGTTTCCATTTGTGGATTCGCCCGATGTTCGCCAAGTGCAAGACGGGATTCGCTTGCTTGAAGAATTACAGGCATTTCACATTCGCAAAACTAAATTTGGCGAAAAACGTGAACTCACCCCAATCGGTCGCCAATTAGCACAATTACCTATTGATCCTCGTTTAGGACGAATGGTAATTGAAGCAGCGAAAAATGGCAGTTTGCACGAAGTGATGATGATTGTCTCCGCACTGTCGATTCAAGATCCGCGTGAACGCCCGCAGGAAAAACAGCAGGCATCAGATGAAAAACATCGCCGTTTTGCTGACAAAGATTCGGACTTCTTGGCATTTGTGAACCTTTGGCACTACATTCAAACCCAGCAAAAAGAGCTAAGTAAAAACCAGTTCCGCAAGCAGTGCCAGAAAGATTACCTCAACTATTTACGCGTGCGGGAATGGCAGGATATTTATCATCAGCTCCGTTTGTCGGTGCGTGAAATGGGCTTGCCAATTAATACGATTGAAGCAAATTATCAGCAAATTCATACCGCTTTATTGGCGGGCTTGTTATCTCACATTGGCTTAAAAGACAGTGAGAAAATGCACTATCAGGGGGCGAGAAACGCACAGTTTTTCATCTTTCCAACCTCTGCACTTTTCAAAAAACAGCCAAAGTGGATCATCGCTTCCGAGCTGGTTGAAACCACCAAACTCTGGGCAAGAACGGTAGCAAAAATTGAGCCTGAATGGGTTGAACCATTAGCACAACACTTGGTGAAAAGGAGTTATAGCGAGCCGCATTGGGCGAAATCCAAAGGGGCGGTGATGGCGTATGAAAAAGTCGCCCTTTACGGCATTCCGATTGTGGCAAAACGCTTGGTTAATTATGGCAGCATTGACCCAACGGTGAGCCGCGAAATTTTTATTCGCTCGGCAATGGTGGAAGGCGAATGGCTGAATAATTACAAATTCTTCAAAGAAAATAACCGCTTAATCAAGGAAGTAGAAGATCTTGAACACAAATCTCGTCGCCGCGACATTTTGGTGGACGAACAGGTGTTATTCGACTTCTACGACCAGCGTGTCGGCACGGAAGTGGTCTCTAGCCGTCATTTCGATAGCTGGTGGAAAAAGGCAAGCAAAGTCGATCCTGAATTGCTCAATTTTGAAAAGTCGTTCCTGATGAACGAAGGGGCAAACAAGGTTTCTGAGCTAGATTTCCCGAATTTCTGGTATCAAGGCAACCTCAAATTGAAGCTCACTTATCAGTTTGAAATAGGTTCAGAAGCTGATGGAGTGACGGTGCATATTCCTCTGCCATTGCTCAACCAAGTAGAGCCTGAAGGCTTTGACTGGCAAATACCAGGGCTACGCCACGAGTTAGTGGTAAGTTTGATTAAATCATTGCCGAAAGCGGTGCGTCGTAATTTTGTGCCTGCACCGAACTATGCCGATGCTTTTTTAGGGCGTGCCGAACCGTTAGCTAAACCGTTGCTAGAAAGCCTAACTTACGAGCTTCGCAGAATGACAGGCGTAACGGTTGAGACTGAATTGTGGGATTATTCGCAGTTGCCCGCACACTTAAAAATGACTTTCCGCGTGGTAGATGAAAAAGGTAAAAAAATTGCCGAAAGTGGTGATTTAGACGCACTAAAATTCCAGCTCAAAGATCAGGTGCAAAGTACGCTTTCCAACATTGCTGACGATGGCATTGAGCAAAGCGGTTTGCATCTCTGGAGCTTCGCGGATTTACCGCAATGCTACGAGCAGAAAAAACAGCATTTCAGCGTGAAGGCGTACCCAGCGATTGTTGATGAACAAACCGCCGTGGGCGTAAAATTGTTTGAAACTGAAGCGGAACAAACGCAAGCGATGCAAGCGGGTTTACGTCGTTTATTGTTGCTAAATGTGCCTTCGCCGATTAAATACTTACACGAAAAATTGCCGAATAAAGCTAAACTCGGCTTATATTTTGCCCCGTTTGGCAAGGTGTTGGAACTGATTGACGACTGCATCGCTTGTGCGGTGGATAAGCTGATTGATGAGTTCGGCGGTTTTGTCTGGACGGAAGAAAAATTCCGTGAACTGCAAGAGTTTGTGCGTGCCAATCTGAACGACACCACCGCAGAAATCGCCCTACAAGTGGAAAAATGCTTAACTTTAGCATTTGAACTCAACAAGCGAATGAAAGGCAAAATGGACTTCACGATGGCGTTTGCGTTGTCGGATATTAAAGCCCAGTTGGCAGGCTTGGTGTATCCGAATTTCGTGACTCAAACTGGCTATCAACGTCTTGCAGATCTTTACCGATATTTGACCGCTATTGACAAGCGTTTAGACAAACTCGGTACAGATACCAACACTGACCGTGCTAAAATGCTACGTGTTGAGCAGGTTCAAGAAGCCTATAAACAGCTGCTTGCTAAACTGCCAAAATCGAAAGCAATTCCAACAGACGTGTTAGAAATTCGCTATATGATCGAAGAACTCAGGGTAAGTTTATTCGCTCAACAAATTGGTACAAAATATCCGATTTCAGATAAACGCATTTTGAACGTAATTTCGGACATGAAATAATAGTCCAAATTTATTTTAGGAAAAATTATGAAAACAGTTGCAGTTATTACCTCAACAATTGGACGTCCTCATCTTGAAAGAGCCATTTTAAGTGTTCAACAACAAACTTATCCTTGCAAACATTACGTGTTTGTTGATGGAGAACAATTTGCGAAAGATGCAAAACAAATTTTAGATAAATATCCCCATGTTATAGCGATTTATTTGCCGATGAATACAGGAGCAAATGGTTGGACAAATAGCAGTATCAATGCTATCGCCCCCTTTTTAGTAAAAGAAGACGTAATTTGCTACTTGGATGATGATAATTGGTATGAAGCAAATCACGTTGAAAATAGCTCGAAAGTACTTAATGAAACAGGTGCTGATTATGCATTCGCATTGCGTAATTTGTATGATGATCAGGAAGAGTTTGTTTGCCAAGATTTATTGGAGTCGATCGGGAATTACGAAAATAATCTTCCGAATCCTTATCAATTTAAAATTACCATTAATGATAAAACCTATGCTTGCCAAACGGAAGTGCATAAAAAAGATGGGCATATTGATACCAACTGCTATTTAATTAAACGTGATTTAGCCTTACGCGTTTCTCACTTTTGGTATAGTGGGAAAAACAATGATACCAATTTTTACACTATATTAAAAAAAGTAAAAGCGGTTGGGAAATGCTCTAAGGGCTTCACTGTAAACTATGTGATGGAACCTGAAAAATGGGATCCTGGTTTCTTTTCTACTGTACGAACTATGGATCCAAATATGCCAAAACCAGTGATGATAAAGCTTTTTAAAGAAATGTTTAGAATGAAAATGCGTCAAGTGATGGAAATTAATGGTGGTGTTTATCCTTGGAATAGGGATGAATAGTGATTAGGTCTAAGCGGTTAGATTTCTGCAAAATTTTGCAAGAAAGTAACCGCTTATTTTTTGTTGGAAAAAATAATTAAAATTTCTAATGATAAAAATTCTATTCAAAAAACTTCTTTTCTCTTTCTTTATTTACTGAAAAAGTTCTCTTTTAAGATATTTAAAGTTCAAAAAATAATCATTTGAGTATAATTTTTCTAATTTATTGCATTATTTTTTGTAATTTATCTTTTCAAATAAAAAAAGTTTTGATACATTGCAAGCCATTCCAAAACACAGCATTTCTTAAAAATTTAAAATCTTACAGGAGAAAACTATGAGCGACTTAAACGCACTGTTCCAAAAAATCAAACAACGTGATCCTAACCAAGCACCATTCCATCAAGCGGTTGAAGAAGTTTTCGGCTCTTTAGCACCGTTCCTTGCAAAAAATCCACAATACACTAAACACGGTATTTTAGAGCGTATTGTTGAGCCAGAGCGTGTAATTACTTTCCGAGTAACATGGGTGGATGACAAGGGTAATGTACAAGTGAACCGTGGTTATCGCGTACAAATGAACTCTGCGATTGGTCCTTATAAAGGAGGTATCCGTTTCCACCCAACTGTGGATTTAGGCGTATTAAAATTCTTAGCGTTCGAACAAGTTTTCAAAAACGCATTAACGACATTGCCAATGGGTGGCGGTAAAGGTGGTTCAGACTTCGATCCTAAAGGCAAATCTGACGCGGAAGTCATGCGTTTTTGCCAAGCATTTATGACTGAATTATCTCGCCACATCGGTGCAGATACGGACGTACCTGCAGGCGACATTGGTGTAGGCGGCCGTGAAATCGGTTATATGTATGGTCAATACAAAAAATTACGTAACGAATTTGCATCTGTATTAACAGGTAAAGGCTTAACTTGGGGTGGTAGCTTAATTCGTCCTGAAGCAACAGGTTACGGTGCGGTGTACTTTGCCGATGCAATGCTTGCAACTCGCGGTCAAGGCTTTGAAGGCAAACGTGTGGTGATTTCAGGCTCAGGTAACGTAGCACAATATGCAGCTGAAAAAGCAATCCAAAAAGGGGCGAAAGTATTAACGGTTTCAGATTCAAACGGCTATGTGTTATTCCCAGATTCAGGGATGACCGAAAAACAATTAGCGGATTTATTAGTGCTTAAAAATGAACGTCGTGAACGTTTATCTGTGTATGCGGCAGAGCAAGGGATTCAATACTTCGAAGGTCAAAAACCTTGGGGCGTAAAATGTGACATTGCACTTCCTTGTGCAACCCAAAATGAATTAGATGGCGAAGCTGCAAAAGAGTTAGTGAAAAACGGCTGTATCTGTGTAGCAGAAGGTGCGAATATGCCAACCACATTAGAAGGTGTGGAAGTGTTCATCGCAGCGAAAATTCTTTATGCACCAGGTAAAGCGGCAAACGCAGGTGGTGTAGCAACTTCAGGTTTAGAAATGAGCCAAAACGCCATCCGTTTATCTTGGACACGAGAAGAAGTTGATCAACGCTTATTCGGCATTATGAGTGCAATCCACGAAAACTGTGTGGAAAACGGTACAGAAGCAGACGGCTATGTAAACTATGTAAACGGTGCAAACATCGCAGGCTTCAAAAAAGTGGCAACCGCGATGTTAGAGCAAGGCGTTTTATAATGAACTAATCCTTAGGATTGTGATTAAAATAAGCTTGATACCAAGCCGAACTTCGTGTTCGGCTTGTTTTTATTTGATATTTTCCCTCCTCAAAAATCACTTTCACCATACCCACCTTGGATGTATCTAAAATCTGCACGCCATGCTTTTCTAGTCGTTCGACGACATTTTTATTCGGCATTTTCCACGCATTCCAACGACCAACTGAAATCACCGCAATATTAGGTTTTGTTGTTGCTACTAAAATCTCTCCTGTGCTTGTTTTGCTGCCGTGATGCCCGACTTGTAAGAAATCGATTTTTCCACTTATCGGAGAAAATATTCGCTCTTGCTCTACGCCTGCATCGCCCGTAAAAAGCAATTTCAAGCGGTCTATTTCGACTAATAAAATGCAAGAATGTTGGTTTTCTGCTCGCTTTGTTATTTGTTCTGGGAAAATTGCAGTCAGCTTTATGCTGTCAAATTGCCATTCTTTGCCTGCAACACAAGGTTCTGGAATACGCTGAGCATAAGCCGTTTGTCCACTTGAAAAGAGCTGAGCATGAGGGTATGCCTCCAGCAGATCGGCAACGCCCCCTGAGTGATCGTTATCATCGTGACTGATAAAAATCGCTTCAATCTGAATATTATTGCGTTTTAAATAAGGCAGCACCTCTAAATTTGCCATTGAATTGCGTTGCGAACTTTCGCCCCAACTTGCCCCCGTATCGTAAAAAATTGCTTTTTTTTGACCGCTTGCATCTTGGTAAACCAAGGCTTGAGCCAAGCCCTGACCAATATCAAACGTAATCCATTCGATGTGATGATCTTTTTTCAGATAACCAAACCCAGCAAGATAAATTAAAGCTAAAACGGTGCTTAATTTGGCGAAGAAACACCAAGATTTCAGCCAATTTTTCGCATAAATGCCGCTCAGAATCAGTGTATAAAATGCGAGCAAATGCCATTGATTTTGTTGAGATAAGGTTATCCACGAATGAGAAAGTGGTTTAATCAGCCATAAGCTAAATTGTGCTAACCAGTCTGCCAATTGCCAAGTGTAGGTCAGGTTATCTGTTAAGAGAGTAAATAGAATCACCGGCACAAGCACAAGGCTGTAAAGCGGGACGATTAATAAATTGGCTGTAAAACCAAGCGGAGAATAACCTTCAAAAAAGAAAAATTGTACGGGCGAAAAAAGGAAAAAAATGCCCATTTGTAAATGCAATAATGATAACACAGGCTTGAAAAAGGGGCGGTTTAGCCAATTCGGAATGAGCCATTCAAACTGTTTAAGCGGGAAATAGCGATACCATAAAATCAGGCTTGCTACAGCTAAAATTGAAAGCCAAAAGCTGTCAGATAATATCGTAATCGGATCTAAAATCAGCAAGATCGCAACAATACGCCACCAAAATTGGCTAGGCGTGTAATGCTTGCGTGCAAATTGGCAAAGCAAAATCAAACTAATCGCAAAAATCGCTCGAATGGTTGGAATAGCAAAACCAGCCAAATAGCTGTAACTTAAAGCAAAAGCAAAGCCCATTAAGCGAGGAAATAGATAAGAAAATCCCATTCGCTGTACAAAATTATAACGACATTTTGCACGGAGCATAAGCCATTGCCCTAGCTTGGCGAACCAAAAGCCGAAACCAAAGGCAAGCGCGATATGCAGCCCTGAAATGGCAATCAAATGCGCGGTGGTGGTTTGTTGGAAAATTTGCCAATGATCTGATTTCAACCAAGCACGTTCCCCAAAGGCAAGAGCTAGTAATAGCCCTTGGGTTTCAAGCGTTTCGGTTTGTTGATAAGTGCGATTTATCCATCTGGTTCGCAGGGGCAAGTGATTGGCGTGAGCAAATTCTGCCTTGCGAACAGTCGCCAGCCCATCAATATCATTAGCGAAATACCAACGTTGACGGTCGAAATTACCGATATTGCTACGTCCAGAAATCGGGCGAAGATTGAGCTCTGCTTGATAAGTGGCATTTAATTGCAAAGGCGTTTTGGCTTGCCAATTTAGATAAATTTTTTGACCGCTTGTAAGTTGTCCCACAGCAGTTTGGTATTCTTGTTGCTTTAAAATCTTAATGATTTCAATTGGTTGCGTGCTTTTGTAAGCGGTAAAATTTTCTGCCTGATTTACAATTTTTAACACTTGCCCATAACTTAGCAACATTATCAAGCTCAACATAAACGGCAAAAGCTGCTGCTTAAAGCCAAAATAAAGCATCAAGAGTGTAGCGAATAACATCGTAGGCAATAAAGCCTGTTGTGGCAGCCATAAAACAGGCAAAAAAGAGAGACAAAGAAGAATGAAAAAGCGGTCTAATGTCATAGCAATCTGTTTTTGCTAGACAGTATGCCAAGAAAGGGAAAAGTGTGCAGAATTTTCTTTCAAATTTTCGAGCGTGATCGAAAAAATTTAGCAACTGCATCTATCTAAAAAAGAAAAAATACAGCTGCTAAAGGATAAGATTTATGGTTTCCGTCTCATCACTGCCAACGCCACAATCAAAGCACTTAAGCTATAAAGTACCGTATTGCCCCATAAACTAAATGGTGTTTTGCTTATTACGGGAGAAACCCGAGCGGTAAGCACACCTTTCTCAAATTGCGGCAATTGCTGAACCACTTTGCCGTTTGCATCCACTATTGCAGTAATTCCCGTATTGGCAGAGCGAAGAAGTGGCTTGCCAAGTTCTAAAGCTCGCATTCTTGCCATTTGGAAATGTTGCCAAGGGCCAATAGAAGTTCCAAACCATGCATCATTAGTAATAGTTAAGAGATAATCGCTATTGTGGTTTTTTTGGTTTTGTTGCACTTGATCGCCAAAGATAATCTCATAGCAAATCGCTAAATTAAAACGGGTATTTTTCGTCTGTAATGCAGGTTGAACAAATTCCCCTTGCGATAAATTGATTGGCAGAATAAAGACCTCACGCATCCAATCTAACACCGAGCCAAAAGGCACGTATTCGCCAAAAGGCACGAGATGATGCTTTTTATAGCGAGGTGCTTGTTCCGCATCATAAGGTTGTTCATTCAGTAATAACGCACTATTAAAGAGTTGATTTCGATTATCTTGATAAAGCGTGCCGATAATAATATCGCTTTGGCTTTCCGCAGACGCATTTTGCATTGAGCTAAGCAATGGGGAAATCTGATTTTCCAATGCGGGAATTGCCGATTCAGGCAGAATAATCACCTCACTTTTTCCAAGCAATGGACGAATAAGATCCACATAGGTTTGCACCGAATAGTCGAAATGAGCAGGATCCCATTTCATTTTTTGTTCAATATTGCCTTGTACAAGGCTCACGGTAAGCGGTTGTTTTTCAGCATCAATTTGCCAGAAATTGGCAAAACGTGTAGCAAAGGCGACCGCTATGAGCAATGTAAAAGTCGCAAGCGGTTTAATTTTTCGATTTTCTTGTAAAATAAATTGAACAAGATAAGTAGCAATCACAATAATGAAGAAAGTAACACCTTCTACGCCAAAAATCGGGGCGATATGGGCAAAAGGGCTATCAACTTGACTATAACCGAGCTGAAGCCACGGGAAACCAGTAAGAACGATGCCACGGAGATATTCCGTTCCAGTGAAAAGGCTTGCAAGCACAAACGGATTTTTCAGCTTAAATTTATGCACGCCCCAAGTAAAGAGTAGATTGTAGAGTGCGAGGTAGCAAGCAAGTAGCAGAACTGCCAGATAGCTAATCACGACAGGCACACCACCAAATTGGATCATACTCACGTGAATCCAATTTACGCCAATGCCAAAATAACCAATCGACCAGGCAAAAGTTGCCCACAATGCGGTTTTACGTTGTGATAAAGTGGCTGACCAGATTAAGCCAAAGGCGGAAGCAAAGGCAATAATCCAGTAATCAAAAGGCGAAAAGGCGAGTGTGCCGATTGCACCAAAGAGAAAACTGATGATGCAAGCGATTAAACGAGGGGGATTTTTTATAGAATTTAACATAATGAAGAACTCAAATGGGAATGCAAATTGAAAAATGTATGATAATTATACTGCTCTTCACGTAGGGCTGCCCGAAAATCATATATGAAAATAGGCGGGGATAACCCCCGCCCCTACGTTTAAATTAATTGATAGTACTATTCTTCCGATTCTACCTGACGGCTTTCCATTCGTTCTAATTGCTCGTCTGAAACGGTTACACGTAATTGAATCAAACGGCGATTGTCTGCAGAAGTCACTTTCACATTCATCTGTTCAAGCTCAAGCTGCTCACCACGTTGTGGCAAGTGTCCGAAGGCTTGCATGACCAAACCGCCAAAGGTATCTACTTCTTCATCGGTAAATTCGGTAGCGAAAAAAGCATTGAATTTTTCAATATCCGTTAAAGCGGAAACGGCATAAGTGTGGCGAGAAAGTTGGCGGATTGGCTCGATTTCTTCTTCATCAAACTCATCTTCAATATCGCCCACAATTTGCTCTAAAATATCTTCAATGGTGACCAAGCCAGACATCGCACCGAACTCATCGACCACCAATGCCATATGGAAACGCTCTGAGCGGAATTCTTTGAGCATTCTATCCACGCGTTTACTCTCTGGTACAATCACCGCAGGGCGAAGGATAGCCTCCATATTAAATTCTTCCGCATCAGAACGGAGATATTTGAGTAGATCTTTCGCAAGCAAAATGCCTTGAATGCTATCTTTGCCATCATCTAAAATCACAGGGAAACGCGAATGGGCAGATTCAATAATAATATCCACACAGGCTTCAAGTGGCAGTTTTGAATCAATCGAAATAATTTGAGGACGCGGGATCATAATATCACGCACACGAAGTTCGGAAATTTCCATCACCCCTTCAATCATCTCTTTGGTATCGCTATCGATCAACTCATTTTCGACCGAATCACGGATCACTTCAACCAAATCTTCACGGTTTTTAGGTTCTGTTTGGAAGATACCTAAAAACGACTGAATTAAATTCTTTTTCTCTGTTTTTTCTATTGAGCTGAGGCTCTGATGTTCATCACTCATAATCATTCCTGTTAAAAAATTAGCGTGATTTTCCCACAAAAATAACGCCTTGATAATAAAATTATTTCTATTTTGTTTAATTTAGCATAGCATAGACATCACTTTTTTTAAATCTATTGCAATTTAAGGAAATATGATGAAATTAGCAAAATTGATGATGACAACGACCGCTTGTTTGGTAGCAACGTTTGCGACTGCGGGCACATTAAAAACCCCTAACTCAGTGGAAATGTTAGCGTTAGATGGTCAATCCGTAAAACGCTGGGAAAATGTCCAAATTAACGATACTAAAACGCACCAAGTGGTGGTGAGTGTGGGTGATATTGTGGATGGGAAATATTTTTCAATGAATCCAATTGTATTAACTTTTGAGGGAACAAATGAAGAAATGACACTCGTTGTGCCTCAATTCCGCTCATCTCACGATGTCAATAAATTCCAAGCAAATCCAACCTTTAAAATTCAAACCGCATCAGGCAAAGAAATCCCGTTTAAACAAGATATGTTAAAAGGCGAAGGCTTTGCACCAAATAGCCGTATTGAAGACAACCTTGTCAAGTATAACGCTAGTAAAGGCGTGGCGGCTGTTCCTGCATTTGTGAATGCGACTTTTGAAGCAAAAGGGCAAATTGTGGTAGAAACCAAAAATGTAAAAGAAGAGCAATTGCAATTACTCTTCTCTAAAGCAGATAAAGAAACACAACAACGTTTCTTAGAATGGGCAAAAAAGAACGCTAAATAACTTTAGCAAGCAAATAGCTCCCAAAATGCCTTAATAATCGGCTCTTGTAAGCGTTTTTTTTGCACACAAATGCCTAATTCGAAAGGTTCAATGGGCTTTTTTAAGTTAAGGTAAGAAACTTGATTTGCTACGGGGCTATGTTTAATCACTACATCGGGCAATAATGCTACACCACAACCTAATGCCACCATCGGGACTATCGCTTCGTGTCCTGCAACGGTGGCATAAATTTTAGGTTCTTTAATTTTTTGCGATTTAAACCACGCTTCAATACGCTGGCGTGCGGAGCCTTCAAGCGGTAAGATAAACGGCATATTTTGCCAATCAATCGGATCTTGCTGAAGCAATTGTGTTGCAGAGCAAGCCACGCGAGGGATAATCAATGAAAGCGTAATATCGTCAATATGCTGAAATTCGACATTATTTGGCAAATTGTTTGGCTTACCCGCAAGGGAAATGTCAGCTTGTAAGGAATGCACCGCACTGACTGCATGAGCTGGGTCGCCCGTAATCAACTTGATTTCAACCTTTGGATAACGCTGACGAAATTTCTCTAACATTGCAGGCAAATGGCTATAGGCTGCTGTTACTGAACAGAAAAGTTGCAACTCGCCTTCTAATTCTCCTTGATGGGGAGAAAGTGCATTTTTCATCGCTTGCCAATCTGCCCAACTCTGTTTTGCAAATTCCAAGAATTTTTCGCCCGCTTCTGTAAGATGCACTTGGCGGTTATCTCTGACTAAAAGCGGTTGTTCTATCTCCTCTTCCATTCGCTGAATATGGCGTGTAAGAGTTGAAGCACTCATATAGTTTTTTTCCGCAGTGCGGATAAAACTGCGACTTTGGGCGAGGTCAAGAAAGAGTTTTAGGGATTGGAAGTCCATTATTTTAAATTTGCGATAGCTTGCAACAATATTTGAATATGATGAGATAGTCTTGGATCATAATCAATACAGTCTAACGGGGATTGAATTCTATGCTTTTTTTGTTTAGCACTTTCTACAGAATTTTTAATCGCTTGCTCTAAGGTTTCAATATTATTTCTGGAAAATGTATAGCCGAAGTTTTTTTTGAGTACTTCTAAGCAGCCAATATTATCTGCAAATAAAATTGGTGTACCTGATAGAATGGATTCAAGCCCTACTAATCCAAAAGGCTCATATTTTGATGCCATAATAGTATAGTCGCTTGCTTGATATAACTCAGGCATATTTTTACAAAATCCTAATGAGGTAATATTTTTAGACTCAGTTACAGGTGTACCTGCAACAACTAAACGTATTGGTAAATCAGATTTTTCGAAATATTTTTTAAGGATATCAAATCCCTTTCTTGAATGTCCTGTTGATGGAAATAGATAGATGACTTCATTTTCTTTAAATCCTAACTTTTCTCTTAATGATTTTCTTTTATTATCATCAATAATTAAAAATTTACTTGTATCAATTGGAGGGTAAATTACCGCAATTTTTTCTTCATTAGTATTATATAGTTCTACTAACTCTTTTTTCATTAGTTTTGAGTGTGCAACTACCAACTCAGAATGATCTAAGGATTTCTTTTCATTATGAATTTTAAATAAATCTTTTAAATTAGCTCGTAATCCTAATGTTTTCAAATATCCTTTATGATTTCCTCCACAAATAACAATATCTGCATTGGTATAAGACATCGTAATAGATATTTCATTTTGCTCTTTTTGTTTATTCGAAAAATAAGATAGGAAAGGCTGTCTCACTTGCTTTGGAACAAGAGAAAGATTTATTCTAATCGGATTTATGTATTTATATTCATCTAGTTGTGTATCAAATTTAGTTGAATAAACCTTTGGTATAATATTAATTTGGTGGAATCCATTTACCAGATCAACAAGATAACGTTCCATCCCACCACCTTGTTTGAATTTTAGGCTGCTAATTGATATTAAATTTTTTTTATGATAAACCATTTAAATATTTCCTATCTTTATAGTTTTTTCATTATATAAGTGTAATATGTGTTGGGGCTCATATCTTCTTTATATCTTAATTTGTGTATTGAAGATTTTTCTATAATTTTTTTGAAATTACCTTGATCAAAACTATCATTTAACATTGTTTGCAATAAATGAGGTAAAGTATCATCTATTATTTCACATTTAAACTGAATTAACTTATCAGTAATTAGCTCTTCATATAAGATTTGAAAAAAGAAATAATGAGGAACATGATTTTGTGTAGCCCAATAATTTAATAATAGCTCTAAAATTGTATGTATAACAATATTCTTTGGCTTTGATATAATGATACTGTTCAAAACATTTACTTTATGTTTCTTATCCCAATCGAAGTACAAAGGATCATATCTTATCCACATTTCTTTATTAGAAGTAAGATGATCTCTTTGGTACATAAAGTAATCCATGTTTTTGATCTTACTAGGAATAAAATCTGTTAATAGAATTGTTGCATCTAACCAAATTCCACCATATACATCTAAAAGTGCTAAACGAATAAGATCAGAAAAGAAAGCAGGTCTAAATTCTTTATGCTTACGTTTTTCATAAATAAATTCTGGTAAATTTAAATAATCGAATAGATTTGAATCATCAAGTCTTATAACTTGATAATCGTTTTTAAATTCATCTACACTTTTAAAACATTTCGTTACTATATCTGGACACTTATCAATTCCCTGTCCCCAATATTGCCAAATTATCTTTTTATTAACTAATTCTGGTTGGACGGGTGATAGATTAAATTTTGATAATCTTGTGTTGAAATAATATTCAATAAACTCTTTGAACTTGTTTGATGTATAATTTTGTTGTTTTCTATCTACATATACCTCTATACTTTTTCTTGTTTTTCTAGGTACAAAGGTTCTGTATACATTTTTTATTATTGGTTTTTGGGTTAGAGAAAATATTTGTTTAGTTAAACACGATTTAGATATATTTCTTAAGTTATTCATAATAAGGCATAAATAAGTATTACAAATGTTTATTTTTATAAGGTTTAAAAATAAATTTATAATATTTATAACGAGTTATTGGTTATTTAAATGGAATAGTGAATTTGTCTTTGTATTTCTTTCTGTATATCTTTCTTGGTTTGTTGTATAATGATTTTAATAACTCAAATATAGTTCTGTTTTTTCTATTTTTGTGAGAAATATCTCTTTCCTTACTCAGTTGACTAGATAACTTTTTGTGTTCTAATTCAAGCTGGTTTTCTTGAATACATAAAGCTGGGCTCAATTGATATGTGCATCTATTAAATTTGTTAAACATAATTAAATCAATGGCACATAACTCTTCTGAGTTTAATGAGTTTATGAATTTAGTTAAGTTTACTATCGCTTTTGAAGAAATAATGTATCCTGCAGTACCACAATTTTCTACGATTAGTTTTAATATATTTCGATTAAGATAGCTAGGAATTCCAATATCCTTACATTTTGAGTAGTTTAAGAATGTTTCAAATCGTAATATATATTCATCTATTTCATTAAATCTTTCTTCTATCCATTTGTCTTGAGCTAAAAAATGATAGGCATTTTCTCCTAATAAAATATCATCCTCAAAAATGAAAATATAAGGTAAATTTTCATCAACACATTTTTTCCACAATATATAATGGCTCATAAAGCAAGCTTTCTCGCCTTCTGAAAGAGATGCTTGAGATAGATTTGGAAGGTATTTCTGGATTAGCTGATTTAGTTGCTCAGAAGGCATGAGAGCATCATAAAATTCAAAAGAAATATTTTGACGACCAAATTCTTGTTTAATATGTTCGCGTCGCTGTCTAGCTGTAGTTAAACTGATAACGTAATTAGTATGCATATATAAATATTGAGGATTACTTTGTATATTATCTTATTTTAATAGAAAAATATTCTATTTCTCTGAAATATGCCCAACTACCCAACAATTATGAATATGTGGGTTGCGTTCAAAATCTAGCGGAAGCGTTTTTTTCGAGATATTTTCCGCTTTTAAGCCTAACTCTGCTAAGCCTTCCATATCCATTTTAAAGCCACGTTTATTGTTTGAGAAAATAATCGTGCCGTCTTGGGTAAGAATGCGTTTGAGTTGGCTCATTAGTTTGATATGGTCACGTTGCACATCCCAGCTTTCATTCATTCGTTTTGAGTTAGAGAATGTTGGCGGATCAACAAAAATCACTTCAAAACGTTCACGACATTCAGCTAACCATTGCAAGCAATCGGCTTGGAATAAGCGATGATTTCTTAATGGAATTTCGTTAAGTTCTAAATTCTGCTCTGCCCAATTAAGGTAAGTGTTTGACATATCCACCGTTGTGGTTGCTTTTGCCCCTTGTAATGCGGCGTGCACCGTTGCTGATCCTGTGTAAGCAAATAGATTGAGGAAGGTTTTGCCCTTTGCCATTTCACCCACCATTTTACGCGTTAAGCGGTGATC
Organism: Haemophilus parahaemolyticus; assembly: GCF_002015035.1. Lineage (GTDB taxonomy): Bacteria > Pseudomonadota > Gammaproteobacteria > Enterobacterales > Pasteurellaceae > Haemophilus_A > Haemophilus_A parahaemolyticus. The sequence goes on from NZ_MUXY01000008.1 coordinate 89,907, forward strand.
TAAAAACAAACCTGTATCAAGGTAATCGGTAAGATTCACCCACAATTTTGCCCCATATTCATTTACGTAGAAATAGTCGCCTTTATTTGCCAATTTTTCGTATTGGTTCGTGCCTTTCTGTTTTTGACGCACTTTGAGCACCAATTTATTGGTTTCTACACCTGTTACATAAAGCGTTGCGGAAACCGCATCCAACAAGCGTTGACGGGCTTTTTGTTCATCAATATTTTTTGGGGCAGCATATTCTTGCACCACAATGTGATCGCCATATCTGTCCACTGCTAAATTATATTCTGGCAAGTCGGCATCATATAAGCGATAAGCATCTAATCCTTGTTGCTTCGCCCATTTTTCGATTTTCTTGATGTTTTTGGCAAGGCGATTTGCGAAATCTGTCGCTACTTGCTGCTCTGGTTTAAATGCCAGTTCGTTTTGCTCTGTGTTTTCAAGACGTTGCGTGATGGAGTAGTTTTTTTGCACGCAATCAAGCGGTCCATTTTTCGCTTTAAATTGACGAGCTGAACGCAAACGCAAGCAGTTGAGTAATTCAGGTTCGCCGCTGAAAATCGAAGCATTCCAGCCTGTAAATTGCTGTTTTAAACGCTGACCAAACACTGAATAAAGGGCGATTAGTGCAGGTGTTGTACCTAAACGCTCACCATAAGGCGGGTTACAAATCACCGTACCTGTTTGCTCTGGGCAAGGATTCTTGAGGGCTGCAATATCGCCTTGTTGCCAGCGAATTGCCTCGCCAACGCCTGCATTGAGTGCATTTTGTTTAGCTTTTTGTAGCACGCGATGATCGAGATCAAAACCAAAAAATTGACTGCTTGTCAGTACTTTTTCGGCTGATTTCGCGTCATTCCAAACTTCGTTCCAAAGTGCCATATCATGCCCCTTCCAGGCGTGGAAACCCCAATGCTTACGCTGAATCTGCGGAGCAATATTTGCCTGCATTTGAGCCGCCTCAATCAGTAACGTGCCTGAACCACACATCGGATCAACCAATGGCATACCTTGTTGCCAGCCAGAGCGTAATACAATCGCTGCTGCTAAAGTTTCACGCAATGGTGCTTTGCCTGTGTCTGAACGATAACCACGCATATGCAAGGCTTCGCCACTTAAATCAAGCGAAATCACCATATCATCACGGTTTAAATAGACGTGAATACGTATATCTGGAGCTATTTTATCCACAGCAGGGCGTTCAAAGCCTTTGCGTTCGAAGTAGTCTACAATGCCATCTTTCACACGCATCGCACCGAATTGAGTGTTGCGAATTTCACGGTTTGTGCCGTTGAAATCAATGAAAAATGTATCACGAGGATCGAAAAGTTCCGCCCAGTTGTAGCCTACTACGGAAGCATATAAATCTAAACCGCTAAAGATTTTTGTGGTAACTAACGGCAGTAAAATGCGAGAAGCTAAACGGCTATGAAGTAAAGCTTGATACACGCCTTTTTGCGTGGTAGTAAAATGCACGCCGCCTTGAGCGACTTTACAACTTGCACCACAAATTTGTTCTAGCTCAGTTTTGAGCATCTCTTCAAAGCCACGTGCGGCAGTGGCGAAATAGGTTGTTTGAGTGGTCATAAATTCATTCTTTTAATCAAAATTGAGGCTATTATAGCGGAACAAGCGGTTAAAAACTTACAAAGTTTTGCAATTTTTCTTGGTAAGAAGATGGTGATTTTTTTAGCCTAGATCAAAAAGAGTGCAATCTACCCAAAATGGGTAGCTTGTTTTGGGTAGTGAGAGTGAGAAAATAGTCATCTTAATTAGTGTGTAATAAATATGAGGCAAGAAATGACTGAACCTTATAAAATTCTTTTAATTGATGATCACCCTTTAATGCGTAAAGGAATGCGTCAAATTCTTGAGCTCGAAACGGATTTTGTAGTAGTTGGGGAAGCGAGCAATGGCTCAGAGGGTATTGCTAAAGCGTTAGACCTGCATCCAGATTTGATTATTTTGGATCTGAATATGAAAGGCATTTCAGGCTTGGATACTTTGCGTTCATTGCGTGCTCACGATGTAGATGCTCGCGTGGTGGTGCTTACTGTGTCGGACGAGCAATCTGATATTTTAGCATTAATGGATGCGGGCGTGGATGGCTATTTATTGAAAGATAGCGACACCGCAGAGTTGATTGAAAATATCCAAAAAGCTGCACGTGGTGAAATGGCATTAAGCGAAACTGTGCGTCAGCATTTGCTTCGTCAACCAGAAAGCGATCCGCTTGCACAACTTACCGATCGTGAATTGGACGTTTTACAATGGATTGCAACAGGAATGTCTAACAAACAAATTGCCGCTCAGCTTTTTATTTCTGAAGAAACGGTGAAAGTGCATATCCGTAATTTACTTCGGAAATTAAATGTACATTCACGCGTTGCTGCAACAGTGCTTTACTTAGCTCAACAAAAAGGCTAATATTCGCCTCTTTTTTGAACGAGAGGATGGCAGACAATGGCGTTGTTGATTACCGCAAAATGTACCAACTGTGATATGTGTTTACCTGAATGCCCGAATGAGGCAATTTCGGTAGGCGATGAGATTTATGTTATCGATCCGTTGCTTTGTACAGAATGCGTTGGGCATTATGAAAAGCCTACTTGCCAGAAAGTCTGTCCGATTACCAACTGCATTATTACTGATAGCAATCATCAAGAAACCCAAGAAGAGCTTTGGGAGAAGTTTGTGTTGATTCATCATGCAGATCAGCTGTAATTCTCAATCAATTAAACACCGTAAGCAAATGCAAGCGGTGTTTTTTGTTGCTCATTTTCCAATATGTATTGAGCATATTTACGGAGGCAAATTTGAAAAAAAGTATTTACGATACCCCCATCTTTTTTGAACGCTATCATCAGTTACGCCATAACCCTATCAGTATGAATGAAGTCGTTGAAAAACCTACGATGTTTGGAATGTTACCTGAATTGAAAGGCAAAAAGGTTCTTGATCTTGGTTGTGGAATGGGTGAGCACCTTGCTTATTATTTAGAGCAAGGTGCAAGTCAGGTTGTTGGATTAGATTTATCTGAGTTAATGCTTCACAAAGCGAAAGAAACGCTGTCTAAGAATTGGCAAGAAGGGCATAATTTTAATCTCTATTGTTTGCCGATGGAATCTCTCGATCAAATAACTGAAAATCAGTTTGACCTCGTTGTGAGTTCTTTTGCATTTCACTATATCAATGATTTTTCGGATTTACTTGCAAAAATCTCAGCAAAAATGACCGCTTACGGCACACTTCTTTTTTCACAAGAGCACCCTATTGTAACTTGCTATCGAGAGGGGTATCGTTGGGAGAAAAATGAACAAAAACAACAGGTTGCATATCGCCTAAATTATTATCGTGATGAGGGAGAGCGTAGCCGAAACTGGTTTCAACAATCTTTTAAAACTTATCATCGTACAATGGCAACCATCTTTAACCAACTCATTCAAGCTGGCTTTGACATCGCTCAAGTAGAAGAACCTATGCTTACGGATAAACCAGAATGGCATAACGAGTTTAAAGATTTACAACATCGCCCACCACTTTTATTTGTCAAAGCGGTAAAAAATAACATGGTTTCGTAAAATCTGACTAAGGCATCTGTGGCATAATCTCGCTATAATACGTTTATTGATTTTATGCGAAAAAGGCGAGATTATGTCACAACCTCATTCTACTATTCAGTTACCTCTCGAAATTTTGCGTTTCATTCCTAAAAAAGGGGCAATCACTGCCGAGCAGGTTCATCAAAAACTTGCAGAACTCGGAATAAAACGTGAACTTCGCACCATTCAACGCCAAATGAAAAAACTTTGCGAGCAGTTTGACATTGAATGCGATGAACGTGATAGGCCTTATGGATACCGTTGGAAACCAAATGCAAAAGGGATTGATTTACCGATTTTAAACGAGCAGCAATCTCTTGTTTTAATGCTTGCTAAGCAGTATCTCAATGGTATTCTCCCCGCTAGCATTATGAGCTCAATGGAGGGGTTCTTCCAACAAGCGGAATACAATCTGGTTTACGACAGCCACAAAAAATCGGGGGCGGAATGGCTTGATAAAGTCGCCATTGCACCAACCAGCCAACCCCTTTTGCCTGCCAAAATTGAACCGAAGATTTTCACAGAAATTAGCACCGCACTTTATAACAACCGCCTATTAAATGTGCATTATCGCAATCAAACGGGCAAAGAACACAAAGCAGACGTTAAACCGCTCGCCCTTGTGCAGCAAGGGGCGGCACATTATTTAGTGGTGCAATATGAAGATGGCAATATTTTCCATCTTGCCCTGCATCGTTTTCTCAATGCTACTGCAACCACGTTCACTTTTGAACGCCCAAAATTCAACCTAAAACATTATCTTGCTGAACAACATTTTGGCTTTGGTAACGGCAAGAAAATTCGTCTGACTTTCCGCATTGGTAAGCCTTATGGTTTCCATTTAACCGAAACGCCGTTGTCCACAGATCAAGAAATCACAGACGAAGGCGATACTTATTTAGTTCGTGCAATAGTGGTAGAAAGTGAGATGCTGAATTGGTGGATTGCAAAGTTTGGGGAGGAGATTGAGGAAATTAGTCGAGAGTATCTTTAATACGACAGAATTTGTCGGATAGTTAGTTAAGATTTTCTAGGATTTTATTTAGGAGGAAAATATGAAGGAAACTCTCAAAAATAAACTTAAACCATTGTATGAAAAATTATACCAAAAGTTTGGAAATAAATCCTTTGATAGTGAATTATCAGCTTTTTATGTTCATGTAGGTAGCGAATGGAAGCAAAGAAAAGGCATTCTCTTTGTTGGTAAGGCAACGAATGGTTGGAAAAGTGAAAAAGATCAAGATAAATTATTTGCTCATTTTGTGGAAGATAAAGAACCTATAAAATGGGTTGAAGATCAAATTGGTAGCAAAGATAAATACAACACATCTAAATCTGCTTTTTGGCGTGTAATAAGAAAAATTACTTATTTATATTTTTCTGAAAATTGGTATAAAAATATTGCGTGGTCTAATTTATGTAAAGTTGCACCAATGAATGGAGGTAATCCTTGCAATGAGGATTTTTATAAACAACGAGATATTTGCAAAGAAATACTATTAACAGAAATTGATATCTTAAAACCTAAAGCTGTTATTTTATTTACATCAGATTGGAATATATTAGATTTACCTAAAGAATCTAAAATTACTGAAGAGAAATGGGAAAATACATCATCTATTTTATATAAAGTGAACGGAGTTTATTATATTCATAGTGTTCACCCTCAAGGGAAAAAAGAGTTACCGCATAAAGAAGCAATTGAAAAACTGATTTCTATGATTGAAGATATTTAATAGTATTCTAATACGACACAAAATGTCGCTTGCTCCCCTAAAATGCCTTTCGTCAAAAGACGAAAGGTATTTTTTATGGAGCGATAATATGTCAAACGTAAAAACAATGCAAAAAGAGTATAAGTTAAATTCGCCAACGGTATCAAATTACACCGAAAAAATGATGCTAAAAGTGTTATTTGAACATAAAGGATTAGAAACGCTTTTTGAAGAAGCTCGGTGGAAAAGTGATGAGGTGGCGCAAGCATTGGGATTACCCAATAAATTAGAGCAAGAAGAAAAATTACCTGAAATCGTGGCGGAGTTATTAAAACCACGCTACGAAATATTAAAGAAGATGCCTACATTTTCTGATGAAAATGGAAAGCAAGTAGAGGAAAATTTAGCTCAATTAGCCTCATTGTTATCGCTTAATGAGGCTGAAATGAGCGTGCTACGTTTGTCGTTACATTTAAAAATTGAAAGTGATTTTTCCTATATATTTAACTTTTTTTCTCCGAAAAGTTTGCCACAAGCGGTCGAATTTTTAGTGGAATTTCTGAATGTTAGCCGTGATGAACTTCGCTCCGTCTTGAAGAAAAGCAGTAAATTATTCCAATATGGTTTATTACAACGTAGTTATAGCCCAACTGATGTTGATAATTATGTAGAATGGGGCGATACGCTTGATGCGGATGAATTTACCTTATTGCCTTTTGATGAGGAAAAACTACTTAAAAACAGTGTAATTTTAAGTAACCCACCTAAATTAAATTTGACGCAATTTGAATATATTTCTGACACCTATTTAATGATGCAAAATTATTTGCAACAAGCGGTCGAAAAACAACAAAAAGGTGTTAATTTTTTAATTTATGGTAAACCAGGCACAGGCAAAACAGAATTAGCAGGATTGTTGGCGAAAACATTAAATTTAACGGCTTACAATATTGCTTATATGGATGAGGATGGCGATGTTATTCGGGCAGAAAACCGTTTAAATCATTGCCGTATGGCACAAACGTTATTAGGTAGAAGTAGCAAAAGTCTATTAATTTTTGATGAAATTGAAGATGTATTTGCACGTTCATTCTTCGAACGTTCGATTGCTCAGAGAAATAAAGCGTGGCTTAATCAATTACTTGAAAATAATAGTGTGCCGATGATTTGGATTTCTAATTCAGTAAGCGGCATTGATGAGGCATTCTTACGCCGTTTTGATTTTATTTTAGAAATGCCTGATTTGCCGAGTAAGAATAAAGCGGATCTTATTCGAAATTTAGCAAGCGATAAATTATCGGCAGAATATATCCAGCATTTTGCTAAAGAGCAGTCATTAACGCCTGCGATTTTGGATCGAGCGATTAAAGTGGCAAATCAAGTTAATTTGCAAAATAAAACCTTTGCGGAAGTGCTTTTGAGTTTGTTTAATCAAACATTACAATCGCAAGGAAAAGCGAAAATTCAACCGCTTATTAAGGGCAAAATGGCATATGATTTAGATTGGGTTTCTTGCAAGGATGATATTCATCGGCTCAGTGAAGGATTAAAACGCACCAAAAAAGGGCGGATTTGTTGCTATGGTCCACCGGGAACAGGCAAAACGGCTTGGGCTTCGTGGCTTGCTGAGCAGTTGGATATGCCTTTGTTGCTTAAACAAGGCTCAGATTTACTTGATCCTTATGTGGGCGGGACAGAGCAAAAAATTGCAGCGGCTTTTGAGCAAGCAAAATCGGAAAATGGTGTGTTAGTGTTAGATGAAGTCGATAGTTTCCTGTTCTCACGTGATAATGCACAACGGAGCTGGGAGCGTTCGCAGGTGAATGAAATGCTCACCCAAATTGAGCGGTTTGAGGGTTTATTGATTGTTTCTACAAACTTAATGGATATTCTTGATCCTGCCGCATTACGCCGTTTTGATCTTAAATTGAAATTTGATTATCTTAGTGCAACTCAGCGACAAGATTTCGCCAAAAATCAGGCAAAATATTTAGGCTTGGGAGAGCTAAATGAAGGAGATTTACATTTTATCGAGCGGCTGAATTTGCTTACACCAGGAGATTTTGCGGCGGTTGCTCGCCGTCATCAATTTGTGCCATTTGAAGAGCCAAAAAGTTGGCTCAATGCACTACAAGAAGAGTGCGAAATCAAACCGCAGTATAATCAGACAAGAAGAATTGGGTTTTAGACAGCTTATCACGAACTAAAACCAATTAGAAAACGAGTAATAAAAACGGAGAAAACTATGACAAAACCAATTTGCGTCGTGTTAACTGGTGCAGGAATTAGTGCCGAAAGTGGAATTCCGACTTTCCGTGCGGAAGATGGATTGTGGGCAGGGCATAAAATCGAGGAAGTTTGCACGCCTGAAGCCTTGAAGAAAAACCGTGCGAAAGTGTTGGAATTTTATAACGAACGCCGCCGTAATGCACAAGCCGCACAGCCGAATGCAGCACATTTGGCGTTGGTGGAGCTGGAAAAAGCTTACGAAGTGCATATCATCACACAAAACGTGGACGATTTGCACGAGCGGGCAGGAAGCACCAATGTGTTGCATTTGCACGGCGAATTGAACAAAGCTCGTAGCAGCTTCAATACCGATTACATCGTGCCATGTTTAGGCAATCAGCAACTGGACGACAAAGATAATCACGGGCATCCAATGCGCCCGTATATCGTCTTTTTCGGCGAAAACGTACTAATGCTACCGAAAGCGGAAAAATTGGTGAAAAAGGCAGATATTGTGATCGTAATTGGCACATCGTTGCAGGTTTATCCCGCCAATGGTTTAGTAAATGAAGCCCCTTATGGCTCGCTAGTTTATCTAGTTGATCCGAATCCCAATACGGGTTTTGTTCGCCGTTGGGTGACTGCCATTAAAGAAAAAGCAGGGGAGGGCGTGCCGAAGGTGGTTAAGGTGTTGTTGGATAGGGCAATGCCTAAAAACGAATAAGAGCGGTAAAAAATAAATTCAATTTACAAATAGCGACAGAGATGTCGCTATTTTTTTATTTGAAATTATAGCGACGTGATTTGTCGCATTATTCTCAATAATATCTGTAGATACTGTCTCCCAA
>NZ_MUXY01000009.1 GCF_002015035.1 Haemophilus parahaemolyticus
GTGCATTATAGAGAAAAATTAAAACCGTGCAAGCACTTTTTGCAAAAAATTTTAAAAAATTTACCGCTTGTTGGAACTTTATGCAAAAAGTATAGATAAATACCATTTTTAGATAATTTTCTATACATTTTAGCAGAAGGATTTTTCAAATAATTGTAATTCGGAGTAAATCTCTTTAAAGTATCTTCACTTTCTAACTTTATTAAGGTACTTTTTATTTATGACATTTAAAAATTTCATCGGTTTTGGCGTAGCAGGCAATTTTGCGGGGCATTTAGAACAAGCGGGCGAAGCAGCGGATTTCGTAGTGGTAAAAACCGAAGAAGCAATCCAGCCAAAAGCGATTTTCCCATTCTATGTACCAAGTGAAACGCTTGCACCAACTGAACAATTTCTTTCTACTTATCCTTTAACAAACGACTCTATCGCCTTTCCAAACGATGCAGACAATCTGCAAATTGAGCCAGAAGTTGCTTTAATCTGTAACATTAAATATCAAGATGGAAAAGTAGTTGCCTTAAAACCAACCCATTTTGCGGCTTATAACGACTGCTCAATCCGCCGTCCAAACGCACGCAAAATCTGTGAAAAGAAAAACTGGGGTGTAAATTCCAAAGGCATTTCTGCCACCCAAATCGCTTTAGATAAATTCGAGCAAGGCGGAAACCTTGACCAATATAACATTACTTGCTTCCACAAACGCGATGGCAAGCTCAACACTTATGGCGAAGATAGCCCTGCCGTCAGCTACAGCTACTTCCACCAAAAATTGTTGAACTGGATTACCGACAAAATGAACAACCAGCCTGATCAAGGCCCGATGAACCACATTGCGGAATTGATTAAACAAGCAAACTACCCTGCTCAAACAATTATCAGCATCGGTGCAACGCGTTACACCCCCTTTGGTGAAACAAACTTCTTACAAGTAGGCGATACCAGCATCGTGGTCGTGTATAACGCCACAAAATATACTCACGAACAAATTGTTGAGATGGCAGAAAAAGAAGAGTTCGCGAAAGAAGGCATTTCCGCTCTTGTTCAAAAAGTGAAATAACCACAGGCGGTCAAATTTCTGATTATTTTTGCGATCTCGCTCGAAAATTTCATAAAATTTTCTGAACGCAATTTTTCTTTCTTTTATAGTGCTTCCATTTGGAGGCACTTTTTATGTTCAAACGATTCTTTTGGCAAATTGCATTGCTTTTTCTACCGCTTGTAACACTGGCGAAATTGCCCGATTTAATGCTCCTGCAAGAATATAAAAATCAAGATATTTCAGGCTGGGTAATGAGCGAAAAACTTGATGGCGTACGGGCTTATTGGGACAGCTCAAAACTGATTAGCCGCCAAGGCAATCCCTTCAATCCTCCAGATTATTTCCTACAAAACTTCCCCCCTTTTGCCATTGATGGCGAACTTTTTAGCGAACGAGGCAAGTTTGAAAACATTTCTGGTACAGTTCGTTCCGCAGAACCCAAAGGCTGGTATAAGTTGAAGCTGCATGTTTTCGATGTGCCAAATGCAGCGGGAAACCTATTTGAACGCTTGGCAACCTTAGAAAATTATCTGCGGGAACATCCAACACCTTATATTCAGATTATTTCACAAATTCCCATTCAAGATCAGGCACATTTACAGCAATTCTACCAAGCAATTTTGAACCAAGGCGGTGAAGGTGTGGTGGTAAGAAACCCGAATGCACACTATATTCACGGTCGTTCGGCTCAAATTCTGAAAATGAAACCTGCAGCTGATGAAGAGTGCATTGTCGTTGCTCATCATCAAGGAAAAGGCAAACACGCCAATCGTCTTGGTGCAATTACCTGTGAAAATCATCGCGGACGTTTTCGAATTGGTTCTGGCTTTAAAAATAAAGAGCGAGAAAATCCACCTGCGATTGGTAGCCTAATTACCTACCGCTATCGAGGTTTAACACAACAAGGTAAGCCCCGTTTTGCGACTTACTTACGTGAGCGTAATGAAATCTTGCGAAATACAGATCAAACCAGATAGGAAACAACCAAAAAGAGTATTTATTTTAATCTATTTCACTCCAAAATCTGCCTTTTATTGCGTTGGATCAATCCTATCCCCCTCAAGTTAGGTATGATAGCAAGCTAAATTTCAATCTTTCAGAGGAGCTTATCCATGACTCCAAGTGTAATTACACTCTGTTTTCTCGGCTTTGCCGTTTTGATGTTTGCACTCGAAAAACTACCGCTTGCTGTTACCGCAATGGTGGTAACCGTTGGTTTAGCCGTCACAGGCGTATTGCCTGCGAAAGAGGCATTTTTAGGCTTTGTCGATACCAACGTGATTTTATTCGTCGCAATGTTTGTAATCGGTGGAGCCTTGTTTGAAACAGGTATGGCGAACAAAATTGGCGGCGTAGTCAGCCGTTTTGCCAAAAGTGAACGCCAATTGATGGTTGTGCTAATGATCATTACTGGCTTGATGTCTGGTGTATTGTCCAACACGGGCACGGCAGCCATTCTCATTCCTGTTATTCTCGGTATTTCTTCTAAATCGGGCTTTGCACGCTCACGTTTGCTGATGCCAATGGCATTTGCATCCACACTAGGAGGCAACCTTTCACTTATCGGCTCACCCAACAACTTGGTAGTGCAAGGTGTATTATCACAAACTGGTTTAAAATTTGCCTTCTTCGAATATGCAAAATTAGGTTTACCGATTTTAGTGGCGGGCATTCTCTACTTTGCTTTTATCGGCTATCGCTTCTTGCCTGCACAACCCAACATTCACGTAGAAGAAGAGGAATACAATGCGTTCCATAATCACCATAATTCTATCCCACAATGGAAACAATATTTGTCATTATTAATACTTGTCGGTACGCTACTTGCGATGGTGTTTGAAGATGTGATCGGCATCAAACTCTATATTTCGGCTTGTATTGGTGCCTTGATTTTAGTGATTATGCGTGTCATTACCGAAAAACAAGCCTATCAAGCGATTGATAGCCAAGTAGTCTTCTTATTTGCAGGAACACTTGCCCTTGCCGATGCCCTCCAACGCACAGGGGCAGGTGCTGACATCGCACATTTAATTTTAGGCTTGCTAGGTGATAATCCCAATCCATCCTTGTTATTACTCACAATTTTATTATTAAGCTGCTTACTGACTAACTTTATGTCCAACACTGCAACAGCTGCTCTTCTTGCTCCAATTGGGCTTTCCATTGCAAGCTCGCTCGCTGCTGATCCGCGTGCGGTTTTGATGGCGATAGTAATCGGTTCATCTTGTGCCTTCGCAACGCCAATCGGTACACCAGCCAATACGATGGTGCTTTCAGTCGGTCATTATCGTTTTGCTGATTATGCCAAAGCAGGTGTACCACTCATAGCAGTAACCATTATTGTGGCAATGATCTTACTGCCAATTTTCTTTCCGTTCTTCCCATAACGAAGTAGATAGAATAATAAGCGGTTATTTTTTGGAAACATTTGCAAATTCCCCAAAAAATGAACCGCTTTATTTTTTGATTAAATTTTTTGTGATCTACTCCACATTTTTCACTTCAATCCTTTGCACTCCAATTCATTCACGATTATTCTTCAATTATTCATCAATCAAGATAAGGAAATTCTATGACCAATGCAGAACTCTTTGGCGAAGGTGTCAATTTGATGATTTCTGGTATGGGATTTGTGATGTTCTTCTTATTCATCCTGATCTATGCCGTCGCTTTTATGTCTAAGCTCATCAATCAATATTTTCCCGAACCTATCCCTGCTCCCGTAAGCAAACCTCAAGCGGCAACGCCACCTATTCAAGATGATCTTGAGCGTTTACGCCCTGTGATTGTTGCCGCTATTGCACATCACAGAAGAAAACAAGGTTTATAAATTATCAGAAGGATTTGAATTATGACAACTCAACCCAAAAAAATTGCCATCACTGACGTGGTATTACGCGATGCTCATCAATCTCTTTTCGCAACCCGTTTACGTTTAGATGATATGTTACCGATTGCCGCCGAACTAGACAAAATCGGCTATTGGTCTTTAGAAGCATGGGGCGGTGCAACTTTTGATAGCTGCATTCGTTTTTTAGGAGAAGATCCGTGGGTGCGTTTACGTGAATTGAAAAAAGCGATTCCAAACACTCCATTACAAATGCTTTTACGTGGTCAAAACTTATTGGGCTACCGTCACTATGCAGACGATGTAGTCGATAAATTCGTCGAACGCTCTGTGGCAAATGGTATGGATGTGTTCCGCGTGTTTGATGCATTAAACGACCCACGCAATATGAAACAAGCCCTACAAGCGGTCAAAAAACAAGGTGCACACGCACAAGGTACGTTGAGCTACACCACTAGCCCTGTGCATACGCTGCAAACGTGGTTAGAGGTGACAGAACAACTGCTTGAAATCGGCATTGATTCTCTTGTCATCAAAGATATGTCAGGCATTCTTACCCCAATGGCAGCACAAGAATTAGTGAGTGCCATCAAAAAACAATTCGATGTGGAACTCCACCTACACTGCCACTCTACCACAGGGATGGCAGAAATGGCGTTGCTCAAAGCGATTGAAGCAGGCGTGGATGGCGTCGATACCTCGATTTCTTCAATGTCTGGCACTTACGGACACCCTGCAACAGAATCTATTGTTGCCACCCTGCAAGGCACACCATACGACACAGGTTTGAACATTCCTGCATTAGAAAAAATCTCAGCTTACTTCCGCAATGTGCGTAAAAAATATGCGAAATTTGAAGGACAACTCCGTGGTATCGACAGCCGTATTTTAGTGGCACAAGTACCGGGCGGTATGCTCACCAACCTTGAAAACCAACTCCGCCAACAAAATGCCTCTGATAAACTTGATCTTGTGTTGCAAGAAATTCCACGCGTGCGTGAAGAGTTAGGCTACATTCCGTTAGTAACACCAACCTCACAAATTGTTGGTACTCAATCGGTAATGAACGTGTTGATGGGAGAACGCTACAAAACCATCGCCAAAGAAACTGCGGGCATCTTAAAAGGCGAATACGGCAAAACCCCAGCCCCAGTTAATGCTGCATTACAAGCTCGTGTGTTAGAAGGTGCTACACCATTAACCGACCGCCCAGCGGCTCATATTGCCCCAGAATGGGATAAATTAGTCGCCGAAGTAACCGCACAAGCCAAAGAAAAAGGTATCACTCTTTCAGGCAACGTAGTGGACGATGTGTTAATTGTGGCACTCTTCCAACAAGTGGGCTGGAAATTCTTGGAAAACCGCAATAACCCAACTGCCTTTGAACCTGCACCAACAGGTCAAGAATCTGCAAAATCTACGGAAAAACCAACCGCTTCTCAAGCCCCAGCGGCGAAAGCAGGCGAACCAGCGGTTTATACTGTGGAACTCGAAGGCAAAGCCTTTGTGGTAAAAGTGAGCGAAGGCGGCGATATTACTCATATCACACCGACTGCAACGCCAGCAGCTGCACCAAGTTCCGCAAATGCGGAACCTGTGAAAGCCCCAATGGCGGGAATCATCTTAAAAGTGGAAGTGGCAGAAGGTCAGCAAGTGGCTGAAGGCGATGTGTTGCTCATTCTTGAAGCAATGAAAATGGAAACCCAAATTTGTGCAGCGAAAGCGGGCAGAGTGCAAGGCATTAGTATCAAACAAGGCGACTCTGTGGCTGTTGAACAAGTGATGATGAGTTTGGCGTAGTTTTTAAAATAATTTAGGGTGTGAGAACCATAGGTTCACGCACGCAAACGGTTGGATTTTTCAAATTTCGCGTGCGTGAGTTTTCAATTCACGCCCCTACAAAGAAAAGGACAAAATATGGACAGCATTATTGCACTTTTCCAAGGTATGGGCATTATGCATATGGAGTGGGGGCAAGCAGTGATGATTGCAGTAAGCCTGTTACTCCTCTGGCTGGCGATTGCTCGTGGCTTTGAGCCGCTTCTGCTCCTACCGATTGGTTTTGGAGGCTTGCTCTCGAACATTCCTGAGGCGGGAATGGCGATGACAGCTCTCGATAATCTTTTACACTACGGTACACCTGAACAATTAGCGATTATTGCCGCCAAAGTAAACAGCCCAAGCATTGATATTCACAGCCTGAAAGAAGCCATTGCCTTAGCGTTGCCATCTGTGCAAAACGAACTAGAAGTCATCGCAGGCGATATGGGCTATACCGCAGGCGTGTTGGCGTTATTCTATAAAGTGGCAATTGGTTATGGCGTAGCACCATTGGTGATCTTTATGGGCGTAGGCGCAATGACTGACTTTGGTCCGCTACTTTCTAACCCGAAAACTTTGCTTTTAGGGGCTGCAGCACAATTTGGGATCTTCGCCACCGTGCTAGGTGCATTAGCCCTTAACTGGATTGGCGTGATTGATTTCACTCTACCACAAGCCGCAGCGATCGGCATTATCGGTGGGGCGGACGGTCCAACTGCAATTTACTTAGCAAGTAAACTCGCCCCTGAATTACTGGGTGCAATTGCCGTTGCTGCTTACTCTTATATGGCATTAGTACCGCTCATTCAGCCGCCAATTATGAAAGCCTTAACTACCAATGAAGAACGCCGCATTCGTATGGTGCAAGGTCGCCAAGTCAGCAATCGTGAAAAAATTCTTTTCCCAATCGTGTTGTTGGTGTTAGTGGCACTCTTATTGCCAGATGCTGCTCCATTACTTGGTATGTTCTGTTTCGGTAACTTAATGCGTGTAAGTGGCGTAGTAGAACGCTTAAATGACACAGCTCAAAATGCGTTAATCAACATCGTAACCATCTTCTTAGGCTTATCTGTTGGTGCGAAATTAGTGGCGGATAAATTCTTACAACCACAAACCCTCGGCATTTTGGTGCTTGGCGTGATTGCCTTTGGCATTGGTACTGCAAGCGGTGTATTAATGGCGAAATTGATGAACAAATTCACCAAAGATAAAATCAATCCACTTATCGGCTCCGCAGGCGTTTCTGCCGTGCCAATGGCAGCACGTGTGTCGAATAAAGTTGGTCAAGAATACGACAAACAAAACTTCCTCCTTATGCATGCAATGGGACCAAACGTAGCAGGCGTTATCGGTTCAGCCATTGCTGCTGGGGTAATGTTGAAATATATTTCAGCGATGATGTAATTAGTTGTAGGGTGGGTTCTAGCCCACCTACGACATAAGAGAGCTATATTTTTAGACGATTTCGCTATAAAATACCAAATTTTACAACATTAAGGACTAAAAATGACATTCCCAGCTTGCCCAAAATGTAACGGCGAAAATACCTACCACGACACTATCCAATTCGTTTGCCCAGATTGTGCTTATGAATGGACAGGCGAAGAAGTAGCTGAAGATGATGAAGATCAACTCATCGTCAAAGACAGTAACGGTAACTTATTAAGCGAGGGCGATGATGTGTTATTGATTAAAGATTTAAAGCTCAAAGGCTCATCAGAAGTGTTGAAAAAAGGCACAAAATTCAAAAATATTCGCTTAGTGAATGGCGATCACAACGTAGATTGTGGCAAAATTATGCTGAAATCGGAGTTTTTAAAAAAAGCGTAGTCTTTAATATACAGATGCTAACGGCGGACTTTAGTCCGCCATTTTTTATAAGCAAACATAACTATTTCAAATAATCATTTAAGGAAAGTAGATGAAAATTGGCTTAGTACTCGAAGGTGGAGCGATGAGAGGTATGTACACCGCCGGCGTGCTTGATACTTTTTTAGATAAAGATTTTTGGGTGGATGGTGTTATCTCAGTTTCAGCAGGGGCATTGTTCGGCGTAAATTACCCTTCTAAACAAAAAGGCCGAGCTATTCGCTACAACAAAAAATTTATGCCTGATAGCCGCTATGTAAGCCTAAAAAACCTGATTAAAACGGGTAATATTATCAGCAAAGCGTTTGCCTTTTACGAAGTGCCATTTAAACAAGATGTTTTTGATAATGCCACTTTCCAACAAACACAGATAGATTTCTACGCCACTATTACCAATCTGAACACAGCTCAGGCAGAATATGTCAAACTGACTGATCCACTGGCTCAAATGGAAGTGCTGAGAGCCACTTCCGCAATGCCTTATGTTTCAATGCCTGTCGAAATCAATGGTGTACCTTATCTTGACGGTGCGATTGCCGACTCTATCCCACTTGAGCAAATGAAAAAAATGGGCTACGACAAAATCATCGTGGTGCTTACTCGCACGCTTGATTACCGCAAATCTAAACCCAATCCGATACTTGCCAAACTTTGGTATCGTAAATATCCCAAATTTGCAGACGCAGTAAACAACCGCTATGCGATGTATAACAAGCAAGTCGAAAATGTGATTGAACAAGCCAAAAAAGGCGAGATTTTTGTGATCCGCCCTTCTGTTGATTTAAACATAAAACGAGTTGAAAAAGATCCAAATAAACTCCAAGCCATGTATGATTTAGGTGTAAGTGATATGCAACGAGAATGGGAAAATTTGCAGGCGTTTTTAGCGACATCGTAGGCGAGATAGACATTTGCAAGCGGCCAAAATTTTTAGACCGCTTGCAAAAATATTTTTTATTTAAATTTCTTTAAATATCATCCCCTTAAAACGTTTTACAGGATTCCCCCTCTCTACTTCATTATGTAAATGCTTGAATCGCTTTACTAACAGCTAAACAACATTCGGCAGGTCCTTGGAATGCAACACATTGCCCTCGACTATATCATTTCAACTATCTCTTTCGGCATTTGCTTCGGGCTTGGCACAAAAATTTGCTTATGCCGTTGCAATTCGCCTTTTTCTAACGCAATGCTACTTTTCGGCACTTGAAACAATTTGCTGAGATATTTAAGCAGATGAGCATTGGCTGCACCATCCACAGGCGGGGCAGTAATGGCAATTTTTAGCTCGCCATCGTGTAAGCCGACAATTTGATCGCGGCTGGCTTTCGGCTGCAGGAGAATTCGCAACCGAATGCCGTCAAGATTTTCTACTTTTTCGACCGCTTGCATTATGCAATTGCCCATAATACGCCGAAAATATTGTAGAACACGTTGTTTAGCAAAATTAACGCAAAGCCAAGTACCATTACAGAGAAATCTAACATTCCCGTGCGAGGTAAGATACGTCGGATAATACCTAAGACAGGCTCTGTGATTTGTGCCACCATATAGTCAAGCGGATGGTTTCCTTGAGTCACCCAACTCATTAAAGCTCGAATTAAGGTGGTAAAGAAGAGAATTTGCCCAAAGGTTTTAAGCACACCTAATACGCCTGCCAATACAGCAAGTGGAACAGATAAGCCAAATACGATCCATTTTTCCGCCATCAGTAACACTACAGCTAATAAAATCGCTGCGAAGTTGATGCCTTTGCGGGTTGGAATGATTTTTTTGATGGGGGTAAGCACAGGTTCGCTTATTCTCAATAATGATTGTGAAAGTGGCATTCGAGGATCTATGCGGCAAAATTCTAGCCAAGAACGTAGAATTAAAATAAAGGTGAAAAAGCCGATAATGACCGACAAAATTGAACCGATTATTTCCATTTTATTTCCTTTTATTTTTTAGTTTTTGATATAAGTAAGCGGTCAATTTCTGTAAAACTTTTGCAAAAATTGACCGCTTGAGATGAAAATACTTAATTAAGCTTCTTCTGGGAAATCCCACCAGATATCGAATAATTCGCTTACTTGTACGTTTTGTAAGCCATTGTTTTCTAACCAAGTTTTCACTAATTGACGGTGTGATTCATCACATTTGCCAATTTTTTCTAAGCATACTAAACCTTCCCAAGCGAGGTAACCGTTGCCTTCATAAGCAAGACCGTTTGCTTTGATCACTTCGTCGATAAAACGATCAACGGTTGCATCAATTTGGTCGATACCTGTGTTTTCCGCAAAGTTAAATTTTACTAAAAAGCCTAATTCTTGGAATTCTGCTAAGTGCATTTTTTTACGCTGACGTGCGTTACGTTGAATAGCCATATTTTTCTCCTTATGGAATGTTCGTTGAAATTGGCGAAACTTGATTGGGCAAAAGATGGTTACATTTTGCGATTTTTCAAGCCTTTTTCACCGCTTGTTTATTACTTTTTGAGAAAATATAAATCCCAAACGCCATGACCGAGGCGATGCCCACGCTCTTCGAATTTAGTTAATGGGCGGAAATCAGGGCGAGGAATAAAATCATTCGTTGCCGAAGTGTTCTCTAATTCATTTTCAAATTGGCGTAAGACTTCAAGTATATGTTCTGCGTAGTTTTCCCAGTCGGTCGCAAAATGAATAAAACCATTCGAGCGAAGTTTGGTTAATACGCGAGTGATAAATTCAGGTTGTACAATACGGCGCTTGTGATGTTTTGCTTTCTGCCACGGGTCAGGGAAATAAAGTTGCAAGCCACCTAATGTGCCATCGGCAACGCTATCACGTAAAATTTCGGTTGCATCATGACAAATCACACGTAAATTTTTCACACCTTTTTCTAATGCATAGGCAATACAAGCCCCTACACCAGGCGTGTGAACTTCAATACCGATGTAGTTGCGGTCTGGATTTTGCTCTGCCATTTCCACCAACGAACGCCCCATACCGAAGCCAATTTCTAAAATCACTGGGTTGTTGTTGCCAAAAATTTCTTGGAAATTAAAGGGGGTGCTTTGGTAATCTAAGCCAAGATTTGCCCAGTTATTGTTCATCATATCGCGTTGGTAATCACTCAAACGTCCAGTTCGCAATACGAAACTACGCACTTTCCGTAAGTAACGTCCATCTTCGGTAAACTCCGCCTGTTCAACGGTTTTACGCTTTTTATCTGCAAAGGTAATTTTTTCTGACATTTTTCTCTCAATAAAAAAGCACTGAAAATTCAGTACTTTTGGTATTTTAGTGTAGGGTGTGTGGATTAAAAATTCACGTACATTTTGCGAAAATAATCAGAAAATCAACCGCTCACGTGCGTGAACTTTATTCACCCCCTACAAAAATTATTAAAACCGCACTAACGCTGAACCCCAAGTCCAGCCACCACCGAAAGCTTCAAGCAACAATAGTTGACCACGTTGAATACGCCCATCACGCACAGCTTCATCTAATGCCACAGGAATGGTTGCAGCACTAGTATTACCATAGCGATCTACTGTGACCACCACTTGATCTAACGACATCTCTAATTTTTCTGCAGTTGCAGTGATAATGCGTAAATTTGCTTGGTGAGGTACGAGCCAATCTAAGTCGCTTTTATCTAAATTATTTTCACGTAAGGTTTCTTCGACCACGTTCGAAAGCTCACGAACTGCCAATTTAAAAGTTGCATTGCCTTGCATGGAGATAAAGCCCGATTTTGGCTCGGTTCTCTCTGCGTTTGGTAAGACGAGCGATTCTTTAGTATCAGCAGAAGCGTGTAAATGAGTTGAAATAATGCCTTGCTCTTCACTTGCTTCTAAAATCACCGCACCCGCACCATCACCAAAAAGCACCACTGTGCTGCGGTCAGTTTCATCTAATTTGCGAGAGTTAAGGTCTGCCCCTACCACTAATGCTTTTTTCACTTTGCCTGTGCGGACAAATTGATCAGCTACACTTAATGCATATACAAAGCCTGTGCAAGCTGCCGCAACATCAAATGAGATTGCATCTTCAATACCAAGCAAGCCTTGAATTTGGCAAGCAGCACTTGGATAAGCATGTGAGTTGCTCGTTGTGCCTACCACAATTAAATCAATCTCTTGTGGATCTAAATTTGCTTGTGCTAAACATTGTTTCGCTGCTTCAAAACCCATTGTCGCAACGGTTTCATCTGGCGTTGCGATACGGCGTTCTTTCATACCTGAACGGGTGACAATCCACTCATCTGAAGTGTCTACCATCTTTTCTAAATCAGCATTGGTTCGAATTTGCTTAGGTAAATAACTCCCTGTCACTAAAATTTTGCTGTTCATATTTTGTTCTCAGTGATATTTTTAATTATGGAAAATTTAACTATTATAGCCTGAAGTAGCCAAAATTTATAGGAAAACAAGCGAGCGATTTTAGGTAAAGTTTTGCAAATCAGTGGGCTAAACTCACTAATTTTTGCTGAATGCACTCAGGAATTTTGTGTTCAATCTGCTGAATGGCGTATTCAATTGCATAGAAAAAAGCATTCGCACTCGCTCCACCATGGCTTTTAACTACAACTTTTGATAAGCCAAGCAAAGTTGCCCCATTGTGTCTGTCTGGGTTGATTTCTTGCAACTTGCGATAGTAACGATACAAAAATGCTTTCATAAAGAAATTTTTGACTAACGAACAGAGATGCGAGCCCTCTTTTTCTTTATGTAAAGAGATAATATTTTTCGCTGCACCTTCCAATGCTTTCAACGCCATATTACCGCTAAAACCATCACAGACAATCACATCCGTCAAATAATTCATTAGCTTATCGCTCTCAATAAATCCGCAATAGTTGATGTCATAACGTCTGTGCAGAATTTTGTTTACATCTCGCAATACTTGCGTGCCTTTGCTCTCTTCTGTGCCGATGTTCAGTAAAGCAAGACGAGGATAAACTAAGCCTAAAATGGTTTGAGCAAAAATATTGCCCATTTCAGCAAATTGAAGAAGTTGCTTCTGATTAACCTCTACATTCGCCCCTAAATCGAGCATCACAGTAGATTTACCATTCATGGTTGGAATAAGCGAAGTAAGTGCTGGGCGATCAATATTCGGTAGAGGAACAATCAATAATTTTGCCAAACCAAGCAGAGCACCTGTATTACCGCCACTTACACAGCCATCCGCTTGCCCATTGGCAACCGCTTCAATAGCTAAACGCATAGAACTGTTTTTGCTTTGACGCATTGCAACCGAAAAAGACACTTCGGGATCAATGGTTTTGTCTGTATGCTGAAATTGAATGCGAGATTGTAGTGCTTCTGGAAAAATTTGCAGAATTGGATCAACCTGTTGCTGATCACCAAATAAAAGAAAAGTAAGCCTTGGATTTGCTTCCAATGCTTTTTGTACAGCGGGCATAGTAATACGGGGACCAAAGTCCCCGCCCATCACATCTAACGCAAGAGTTAGATGATTCAAGTTAAACCTCTAAAAAAGGAATTACTTGTTGATTACTTTACGACCACGGTAGTAACCGTCAGCAGTAACGTGGTGACGTAAGTGAGTTTCACCCGTTGTTTTGTCTACTGATACTGCAGCAGTTGTTAATGCATCGTGTGAACGACGCATATCACGACGTGAACGAGATTTTTTATTTTGTTGAACAGCCATTGGCTATACTCCTAAGTTAGTTCTTTTTTAAATTAGCTAATACAGCGAACGGGTTCGGTTTTTTCGCCAGTTCTTCAGGCAATTCGCCAAAAACCTGTTCCTGCGTGGACACTTCACAGTGTGCAGCATCATGCATCGGGACTAGAGGCAATTCAATGATAAACTCATCTTCAATCATATCTAGTAAATTTACTTCACCGAACTCATTAGTTTCAATCGGATCATAAATTTCGGGCAAATCGTCCGCCTGATTCATATTTGACACTGGACTGAAACAAAATGTGCAGTCGAGCGTTTGCGTAAATGGGTTACTACAACGTTGGCAGTCAAGCTCCACATCAACTGTCGCCGTGCCTTTAATCACCACGAGTTTTTGCGGATCAACATATAACGAGAGAGTAACTTGTGCATCGCTTAGCACGTGACCAACAGATTCACCCAAACGGATTAAAAGATCCTTTGGAAAGTAACCTTCATAATCCATTCGACGCTGAGCGTCTTTATATGGGTCAATTGTTAGGGGTAGTTTTACCTTTTGCATAGGGTCGATATATTACAGATAGAACGTCAAATAGTCAAAAGGAAAATCGGCTTTTTTACAAAATTTGTCCAGCTTAATTACAAGCCTTTTCTCTGCTTTGCCCCAAATTTTGACAAAACATAAATTTCTTGGAAAAATTTATCTGAGGTAATAGCCAAAAGCCATTAAAACTGATAACGTTATTTCAGCTGAAAATTATTCTTATTTAATAGATAGAGATTACAATGTTATTTTCCGTCCTCTCCATTATTGCTTATTGTGTTGCCTTGCTTTGGATTACCCCAACGCTGGCGAATATTGAAAACCAAAATAGCAATAAAAAACCAAATATTAAAGCCGTTTTTTCCATTGGCTTAGTTGCCGTGCTTTGCCACTTTATTAGCACCTCTCAAGAGTTGCTTTTAAGCGAAGGACAGAACTTCACGCTTGCTAATGTTAATGCTTTGATGAGCCTGTTATTAAGTGCTTTTGCAACCCTTACCTTGCTCAAATGGCGAACCATCTGGTTTCCGCTGATGATTGTTTACACTTTCGGGATTTGTAGCGTAGCAGTAAGCCTAATTGCAACAGGTAACTTTACCAAAAATATCGCCGAAAATGCGGGGCTTATCTTCCATTTAGGCATCGCCTTGTTCTCTTACGCCCTCTTTTTCTTGGCGTTTATTTATGCACTACAACTCAAATGGCTTGATCAAAAGCTTAAAAGCAAAAAGCTCTTTTTCTGTTCAATGCTGCCGCCATTGATGACGGTTGAACGCCATTTTTTCACGCTCACCCTTGCAGCTCAAGCAATGCTGACAGTAGCTCTTGTATCGGGAATGATTTATCTGCACAACTTCTTCGCTCCTGAGCAAGTGCATAAAGCGATTTTCACTTCACTGGCGTGGATTGTTTATGCGGTGCAACTGCTTGGACAGTGGAAATTCCGCTGGCGTGGAAATCGGGTGCTTATTTACTCAATTTCGGGTATGATATTACTCACAATCGGCTATTTTGGTAGCCATCTGGTGAAATAGCCAGCACGGTAAGCGGTTGAATTTATTTTGTTTTTTGCAAAATACTAACAAAATTCAACCGCTTGAATATTTACAAATATAGGAAATTTATTTTGGACAGCATTCCCCTGAGTACGCTTTTTATCACGCTTGCCATTCTTTTAGCCCTCTCGGCATTCTTCTCTGGCTCTGAAACAGGGCTAATGTCACTCAACCGCTATAAAATGAAACACTTTGCCGAACAAGGGCATAAAGGTGCGATTTTAGCGAGCAAACTACTTGAAAAAACCGATGTTTTATTAAGCTTTATCTTAATCTGTAACAACCTTGTAAATATTGCTGCTTCAGCGATTGCAACCGTGATTGGTATGCGTATTGCAGGCGATGCAGGCGTAGCTGCTGCAACGGGTATTCTTACCTTTGTGATGTTAGTTTTCGCTGAGATTCTGCCGAAAACCATTGCCGCTATTTATCCTGAGCGAGTCGGTTTCTTTGTAAGTTATATTCTTGTTCCACTGAAAAAAATCATCATGCCGTTAGTCTTTTTGATGAATTTAATCATCAACGGCTTAATGAAGCTCTTTCGCATTCATAAGGATGAAAACCAAGGGTTAAGTGCGGAAGAACTGCGTGGTGTGGTGCTTGAAGCGGGGAAATTTATTCCAACCCAACACCAAGAAATGCTGGTTTCCATTCTGGATATGGAAAAAGTGACCGTTGAAGACATTATGGTGCCTCGCAACGACATAGGCGGCATTGACATCGACGACGACTGGAAAGCCATTATGCGTCAGCTCACAGGTGCCGCTCACGCTCGCGTAGTGATCTACAAAGGCAATATGGACAAAAACGTACTAGGGATGCTCCGCGTGCGTGAAGCGTTCCGCTTAATGTTAGAGCGAAACGAGTTTACCAAAGAGATGCTTATCCGTGCCGTGGATGAGGTCTATTTCATCCCTGAAGGCACATCGCTGACTACGCAATTGATGAACTTCAAAGCGAACAAAGAGCGAATCGGCTTGGTGGTTGATGAATACGGTGATATCAAAGGCTTAGTCACGCTAGAAGATATTTTAGAAGAGATTGTCGGCGAATTTACCACTTCAACCGCCCCAACGCTGGAAGAAGAAGTGAAACAACAAGCTGATGGCACAGTGATTATCGAAGGTTCTGCAAATTTACGCGATCTGAACAAACTCTTTGGCTGGCAACTGCCTGTGGATGAAGTCCGCACCTTTAACGGCTTGATTCTCGAACACTTGGAAAAAATCCCTGATGAAGATACCGTATTTGAGCTCTATAACCTGAAAATTACAGTGTTAGAAGTGGCAGATAATATGGTGAAACAAGCGAAGGTTGAGCCGTTGCCTGATACAGAAAATTAACATCTCCTTTCAAGCGGTAGATTTGTACAATATTTTGCAACTCTCACCGCTTGTTTTTTATCCAATTAAAAAACAAACTTTCCCTCTACTTTTTAATCCTCAAACTTATCACAAAAACTAGAACAAGATAATTTTTAGCATAAACATCTACTTTAAACCCATAAATATAGAATAATTCGCTAGTAACATTTCTAAAAAACTATCAAAGTTTTATATTCCTCTTCTTTACTTTCTAATCACTTCGGCATATTCTTCACGCCATGCGAATTATTCGCAACTTATTTGACTTAACTCAAATCAATGTTTGCATATTTTAACTTTTTAGAGGAACTTTTCCGTGTCTAATCAAACTACCCACAAACGCGAAACCTTCTCAGGTCGTCAAGCGTTTATTATGGCAGCTATCGGTTCAGCCGTAGGCTTGGGAAACATATGGCGTTTTCCTTATACCACTTATGAAAATGGTGGCGGTGCATTTATCATTCCTTACATCGTTGCACTTTTAACTGCAGGGATTCCGCTACTTTTCTTGGACTTTGCGATTGGTCACCGCCATCGTGCAGCCGCTCCGCTCTCATTCCGTCGCTTAAATAAACACTTTGAAGTGTTTGGCTGGTGGCAAGTAATGGTGAATGTCATCATTGGCTTATATTATGCAGTAGTATTAGGCTGGGCAGCCATTTATACTTTCTTCTCATTTAGCAAAACGTGGGGCGATAAACCTGTTGATTTCTTCGTCGGTGAGTTCCTTAAAATGGGCGATATTGCACAAGGTGTGAGTTTCGATTTTGTTAGCTTAGTTACAGGCCCATTAGTTGCTGTTTGGATTATCGCACTTTGCGTGCTTGCATTCGGCGTGCAAAAGGGGATCGCTAAAGTTTCTAGCTTATTGATGCCAGTGCTTGTCGTAATGTTTATTGCGTTGGTAATTTATGCTTTGACTCTACCTGGTGCAACAAAAGGCTTAGATGCGTTATTCACGCCAGATTGGTCAAAATTAGCAGATCCAAGCGTATGGATTGCAGCTTATGGGCAAATCTTCTTCTCGCTTTCAATCTGTTTCGGGATTATGGTAACCTACTCTTCATACTTAAAAAAAGATTCAGACCTTACCAGCACAGGCTTGGTGGTCGGCTTTGCAAACTCAAGTTTTGAAGTGCTAGCAGGTATCGGTGTATTTGCAGCACTTGGTTTTATGGCAACGGCTGCAGGTCAAGAAGTAAGTGAGGTGGCGAAAGGTGGTATCGGTTTAGCCTTCTTCGCTTTCCCAACCATCATTAACGAAGCACCAATGGGCACGGTTTTAGGCGTATTGTTCTTCGGTTCACTTACCTTTGCAGCATTAACTTCATTTATCTCAGTGATTGAGGTAATTATTGCTTCCATTCAAGACAAACTCAAAATGGGGCGTGTAACTGCGACTTTCGTGGTTGGAGTGCCAATGATGATCGTCTCTGTGATCTTATTTGGCACCACAACAGGCTTGCCGATGTTGGATGTAATGGATAAATTTGTGAACTACTTTGGTATTGTAGCGGTCGCTTTTGCTGCCTTAATTGCAATTGTAGCGAATGGCAAACTTAGTACATTAGGTCACCACATCAATAAAACTTCATCATTCAAAGTCGGCACTATCTGGCGTTTATGCATTATCGTTACCACAGGGGTTTTAGCGTTTATGCTATTAAGTGAAGGCGTAAAAGTGTTTACCGAAGGCTATGAAGGTTATCCAAACTGGTTTGTGGATACTTTCGGTTGGGGAATGGCAATTTTCTTAGTGATCGTGGCGTTTATCCTTTCTCGCTTACCGTGGAAAAACGAACCTGAATTTAACGTGGAGGAATAATATGAGCACATCAGCAATTTTAATGATGGTTGCAGCGTTAGTCATCATCTGGGGCGGTTTAATCCTCTCAATTAAACGCTTACCGAAAGAATAAAACTGAAACGGGTGTCGAGTAATCGAAACCCGTTTTTTTCATATTCGCCAAACCGTCCAGATTATGCGAAAATAGCCGCCGATTTTAAGGAGCTGCAATGAATTTATCGCAATATCACTGGACAAAAGCAAACGATATTTATCCTAACCGAGGCAAAAAATCTTATGCGGGCAAGCGTTTACGCTATCGTCTGCGTTCACTTTTACACGCTCAAGCGGTCAAAAAATTTGAGCAATTTGTCAACCAACACCCTTTGCTTATTTCTCTACTTAACGAGCGAACAAACTATGGCTATCCATTGGTACATCGCTTTCTAGATAAACGTTTTAACAGTCAACAACGCTTCAATGCCATCTGCGAGAACTTACTTTTTATCCCGCAACAACTTGCTCATCTCAACCCACCTTTGTGGCAGCAGCCATTAAGTTTTGGCGAAGTTATCCCTGATTTTGAGATTTTGCTTAATATTAACGAACATCAGCCGATGGAAGGTTATTGGGCATTGGAACTTCGTTATAAACCTGAGAATCAACTGATTTACTTGCTGACTTTTGGCAAATTAGATGATGCGTTATTGATTGCTGTGGTACAAGGTCCAAATTTTGAAGGCTCAAAAGAGATAGTAAAACAGCTCACTAAAGCTTGCCACGGCTTGCGCCCAGCGTATTTAATGGTAGATGCAATGAAAAGCCTTACCCAAATTTTAGGCTATGATAAATTATTGGGGATTCCGCAAAAATATCAGAACAAATCACGCCTTGTGCAAAGCAAACGCTATGTAGTGGATTATGATGCGATTTTCTCTGAAGCAGGCGGAAAACGTGAAAATTATTGGCTACTCCCACTTGAAGATGATCGCAATTTAGACGAAATCCCAAGCAAAAAACGTTCAATGTACCGCAAACGCTTTGCGATGTTGGATGCATTATTTGAGTCGATGAAACAAGCAATAAAAATATAAGAAAAGCTTGCAAGAATAAAATAAGCCCTGAATCCAATTTAGGATCTACTCTAAAACTTCAAAAAAAACTATTCAAACTCAGTTCGAAATTATGCAATCAAGATAGTCAAAATCTTACGAATAAATAGTTTTTATCGTTCATCTTTTCAACAAATAAATATGCTAGAATTCTACCCCTTTTTTACTACTCTTAATGAGGTATCTATGAGTGCATTTAATGCGTTTGTTGAATTTGTTGCTAAAATCGTTGCCCCAATGCAACGCCAGTTTATCAACTTTATTCGTATTGCTATTTTTATCGTTATGGTTTGGATTGGTGGCTTAAAAGTTTGTCAATATGAAGCGGACGGTATCGCCCACTTTGTATCAAACAGCCCGTTCTTCAGCTATATGTATAAAAAAGGTCCAAATTTAGTTGAAAATGACAAAGGCGAAATGGTGATGGAATACACTCTTCACAAAAATCCTGAAGGCAAAATGGTAGCGAAAAACATTGAATGGCATAAAGAAAACGGTACTTATACCGCTTCTTATATCATCGGTGCAATTATCGTAACTGTGGGCATCCTCACTTTAGCTGGTATCTGGAATGCAACAGCAGGCTTGGCGGGCGGATTGCTCACCTTCGGAATGTCGATTGTAACACTCTCGTTTTTAATTACTACACCAGAAGCTTGGGTGCCTAATCTGGGCGGTGATTTACCAACACCAGCCTATGGCTTCCCTTATCTCTCTGGTGTTGGTCGCTTAGTCATCAAAGATGTGATTATGATGGCAGGCGGCTTAACTGCTGCGGCTGAATGTGCTAATCGCATTTTAGCGAGAAAACGTGAAGCTTAATTGCAAAACAGTCTAAATTTTAGGGGGCAGATCATTAGGTAACTGGGTTAATTATCAAGAATAATGGAGAATTAAATATTCTTCTAGCATCACCGCTTGTAAACATAATACAAGCGGTGTTTTTTAGAAAATTTTTTACTATTTCAAATCAAACAACAAAAATTCTACCTTACTGGCTGTTTGTAATTCAAGCAAAGTTTCCTGGCTCACCGCCAACGCATCGCTGCTGTTTAGTTCCACTCCATTCACCGTTAAACTGCCTTTGACCACTTGCAACCAATAGTTACGATGAGACTCTAATTTGATTTCCGCTGTTTGGTTCACTCCATATTGATAACGCCATAATTTCATCTCTTGATAGACCTTAAACGAGCCATCCTCCGCATTTGGTGAAAGAATTAAAGTTGCACCCTCTTTATCGGCAAACTGCTTTTGCCCATAGCGAGGCGTAATACCATATTCATTCGGCATAATCCAGATTTGCAACAAGTGCAACACGTCCGTTTCAGACGGATTAAACTCTGAATGATATACGCCCGAACCCGCCGACATAATCTGAAACTCGCCTGCATTAAATTCCTTCGCATTGCCCATACTGTCTTTGTGAGCAATTTTTCCTTCCAGCACATAAGTGAGAATTTCCATATCTTTATGCGGATGCATTCCAAAGCCCATTGTTGGCTGGACAAAATCCTCGTTAATCACCCGTAAATCGGAAAAATGCATATGATTACGGTCGAAATAATCCGCAAAAGAGAAGCTGTGATAAGCCTTTAACCAACCGTGATTTGCATGACCTCGTTCATTTGCACGTCTAATTTTTAACATACTCTATTCCTTACTTTAAGTTAATAATTTGCATTTAAAATGCGTTCGGTTTTGATGGAGTGCATTATAAAACGGTTAAAAATAGGATAAAGAGAGATTTTATGAAGAGATTATTTAGCAAAAATGAATAAAATAAAAAGCGGTCAAATTCTCTTTCATTTTTGCAAAATAGAACAGAAATTTGACCGCTTAAAATCATTAACTTTGAAGTGCCTGCCTTAACTTACCTTGATTCTCAGCAAGCATTTTTTCAGCTTGGGGTTTATCCACATTGGCTAAAATCATAAGAATAGCAACTTTGGCGTGGTTATCGGCTTGAAGCAAGGTGATTTCTGCGGTTTCTTTGGTGCAGCCGGTGGCTTCCATCACGATTTTCACCGCTCTTGCTTTGAGTTTTTCGTTGCTGGCTTGCACATCTACCATCAAGTTTTGGTAGCATTTGCCGATGCGAATCATCGAAGCCGTAGTAAGCATATTAAGCACCAGTTTTTGTGCTGTGCCTGATTTCATTCGGCTTGAACCTGTGAGCACTTCCGCACCTACGACGGTTTCAATTGCAATATCGGCAATTTGCGACATTGCACAACCTGCGTTGCTGGCAATGGATACCGTAATCGCACCTAATGAGTTGGCATATTCTAACGCACCAATCACATAAGGCGTCCGACCGCTGGCTGCGATGCCAACTAAGACATCTTTTTCGCAAAAATCGACCGCTTGTAAATCGGCTTTGCCTTGCTCGTAGTTGTCTTCTGCCCCTTCGACGGGGTGGCGTAAAGCTCGCTCGCCACCTGCAATAATACCTACTACCATTTCAGGTGGCACACCGTAAGTGGGTGGACATTCAGACGCATCTAATACGCCTAATCGTCCGCTCGTGCCAGCACCAATATAGACAAGTCGCCCGCCGTTTGTGAATGCGTATTCGATTTTTTCGACTGCTTCGGCTATGTGAGGTAAGCATTTTTCTACTGCCTTAGCAACTAACAGATCTTCTTGATTGATAAGTTGCACGATATCGATTGCCGTCATGCAATCAATGTTAAGAGAACGGGGATTGCGTTGCTCAGTCATCATCTGAGAGAGCGAATTGAGTAGTGTTTGATTCATATTACACTCGTTTCACAACTATACATTTAATTTGGCGTTTATCTTTGTTTCAGCTCATTTTAACGCAGAATAACTTGCCATTACCAACGCACTCAAACCAAATAATACCACTACAACAGGCTGCCTCATTTTTATTTTTTCATCTTGATTTTTCCTGTTAATTTTCAATTATAT
Source organism: Haemophilus parahaemolyticus (assembly GCF_002015035.1). GTDB lineage: Bacteria > Pseudomonadota > Gammaproteobacteria > Enterobacterales > Pasteurellaceae > Haemophilus_A > Haemophilus_A parahaemolyticus. The sequence continues at coordinate 21,997 of NZ_MUXY01000009.1, forward strand.
TATAGGCTACTTAGCTAAAGCACAGAATAGAATTTATAGCACAGAATGAAAGAAAAACTGTCTTATCCATTAATTATTTCGGAAAAATCGCCCCTAAACTAACCGCTTGCGATGCCCCCGTTACGCTTGGCATATTACTTGGCAGGTTTTCCATTCTTTGAAACGCCAACCAGGCAAAAGCAGTCGCTTCCACATAATCAACATCTACTCCATAATCATTAGTCGTACCAACATGCCAATCTGGTAACAAAACATTGAAACGTTCCATCAATAGTGGGTTTCTCGCCCCGCCACCGCACACCAACAACACTTTATTTGGCTCATTTTTCCACTGCGATAATTCACGAGAGACGCTTTGAGCGGTAAATTCCGCCAATGTGCGTTGTACATCTTCTACTTTGTAAGCGGTCATTGCCGTTAAATTTGCAAATTGCTTTTCTAACCACGCAAGGTTAAACAGCTCACGCCCTGTACTTTTCGGGGGCGGCAACTGTAAAAATGGTTCGTTCAACATTTCCGCCAAGAGTTCGGAGATCACCTCGCCCGTTTTTGCCCATTCGGCATTTTTGTCGTAACGCTTACCAAGATGTTTTTCAATCCAACTATCCATCAGTGCATTGCCCACGCTTACGTCGTAGCCAATGGTTTCCGACTTAGGGCCAAGCACCGAAATATTGCTAATGCCACCAATATTGAGCACAACGGTAAACTGATTTGGGCGTGCAAAAACGGCTTCGTGAAAGGCAGGCACCAGCGGTGCACCTTGACCTCCCATCGCCATATCTTTACGGCGAAAATCTCCCACAGTAGTAATCCCCGTACGTGCGGCAACTAAATTCATATCGCCAATTTGCATCGTAAATGGGAAGTTACCTTGTGGAGCGTGCCAAACCGTCTGCCCGTGGCAACCAATGGCGGTAATTTGGCTTGCCTCAAGCTGGTTTTTCACCAGGAAATCATTCACACAATCGGCATACAACACGCCCAAATGGTGATCGATTTCCCCTAATTTTTGTAACGATGTTTCACCCGACTTCAATAAAACAGACAAATCCGCTCGCAGTGCTTCGGGCATAGGAACAAAGTCACTTGCCATCAATTTCGCCCCGTTCTCAAAATCCACTAAGGCTAAATCTACGCCATCAAGGCTTGTACCAGACATAATGCCTAAATATAACTTCATATTTATCTCTCTCTAATTAGTTTCTAACATTGTCCCATATTCTAACGCTTAACCAAACATAGCAAACGATTGCGTAAAATTTAACTTAAAACACTCCAAAAACTTTCTATTTTTGTGAAGTAGATCACATTTTCAAGAGATAAATTACTAGTCGAACCCTCCCATTTTTGTTTTAATATCAGCATTTTGTATTTAGCTTCTATATCTATCTAAACGTCTAGCCAAGAGGTAAGATTTCGTCAGAAATTTGCAAAAAGCACGATAAATCTCACCGCTTGTATCGTTCCATTTTGTGAGGTGCCAATATGTCTAAACCCTACTCTTTAAGCAAAATTTCGCTTGCGATTACATTGAGTATTGCAGGTCAATCAGCGTTTGCGGAAATTACCAGTGCCGATGCTAATACGCAAGTGAGCAAAAAACAGGGCATTGAAATTATCAATATCGCCAACCCAAGCAATGCGGGCTTATCGCATAACCGATACGATAAATTCAATGTGGATAAGGCAGGAGCGGTGTTAAATAACGCTCGTCAAAATGGCAAATCTCAACTCGCAGGCGATCTGAACGCCAACCCAAATCTCAAAACCCAATCCGCAAAAGTGATTCTTAATGAAGTGGTGAGTCGCAATTCTTCTAAAATTGCTGGTCAGCAAGAAATCTTTGGTGATAAAGCCGATTATGTGTTAGCTAACCCGAACGGCATTAGCGTGGAAGGAGGCGGTTTTATTAATACGCCTCGTGCTTCGCTTATGGTAGGTAAACCGCAAGTCGCAGAGGGTAAACTTAAAGGCTATGATGCAACAGGCGATAAAGCGTTAAGCACCAGCGGCAAAATTACCAGTTCTGGCGACATTGATTTAATTGCACCGCAAGTGACCGTTGGCGGACAAATTACCACCAAAGATGGCGTAAATATAATTACGGGCAAAAATAAAATTGCACGTGAAGACAATGGCACGCTTAAAATCACCACAACTGAACGCAAAGGGCAAGTATTAGACGGCAAAGTCGTGGGTAGTATTCAAGCGGGTAGAATCCGTATTCATTCAACCGATGATCGTGCGACTATCACCGCTCAAGCGGCTGATTTACAAGCAAAAGAAGTGGATATTACCGCAGGCAATGCAAACTTAAACGGTAGAATTAGTCGTCATACAGATCGTGGTAAAGCCAAAATTACGCATCAAAATGGCGTACAAGCTCGTGAACATCAAAGTGGCTCAAGTGAAAGCTACCAAGCAACGCGTATTCAAGCTGAACAATTTGATATGAATATCAGCGGTAATTTGAATATCGTAGGCACAGATATTCAAACCAAAAATAGTAATATTCGCGGTGGCAACATACATTTAGGGGCAGAAAAAACCGTAAATTTAGGTGAACACAGCAAAAACCAAAGCAAAGGCAGTTGGTATCGCAATGAACAAGAGAGCAATCGTGTTGAAACCACACACCGCACTACGATTGCAGGCGATAGCGTAAACCTTGAAGCAACCAAAGGTAAAGTGACCACTGAAGGTGCAAAAGTTTCCGCAAAAACGATCGCTATTTATGGCGAACAAGGCGTAAATTTACGTGGTGTAAAAGCCACTACCACTCAAACGGCTCGTGCTGAATTTAAAAATGAAACTGCACGTTTAAAAACAGGTTTAAGTAGCCAAGATAGTAGCGTGCAACACTACACTGCGACAGAATTAACGACTGAACAAGATCTTATTTTAGGCGGTAAAGGCGACGTACATTTAACAGGCGTAGTGGCAAATGTGGATGGTGTATTGCTCGCGAAAAACAGCGGTTCGCTCTCATTCGGTTCAGAGAAATCTAGTGAAAGTTATAACCTCAGCGATGATATGCGTTTCTGGGGTGGTTTAGCAGGCTCTAAAACCGTGGGTACAGGCAGAAGTGCGGAAACTGTTCACGGAGCTGATTTTACCGTTAAAGGCGATGCGACTTTAGATGCAAGCCGTGGCGTGCATATTTCAGGCAGCCGTGTCGTAACAGGTGGTAATGGCGTAGTAAAAGGCAATGCAGGTGCATTAGTCATTGATAGCACTCAAGCGAAAACCACTGCAGTTGATTATGCTCGTCAAGGTACAATTTTTGACATTACCAAGGCTCGCCAAAGTAGCTATACACATACTTCTACTGCAAAAGGTTCAACCTTAAAATCAGAATCGAATCTCCAACTTTCTACTAGCAAAAACGTGAGCATTGCTGGCTCAACCGTGCAATCTGTGGGCTTGCTGGACATTGCAGCGAAAAGTGGCATTGAAGTGAAAGGCTCAACTAACCACGTTCATACGGAATCAAGCAAGGCTGGTTTTAGTTTCGCAGGCGGTTTCGATAGCCTCAAAACATCATTCCAACACGGACATTTAACCGCAAACCTCAATATTGATAACAGCAAAGGCACGCCAAGCGTAGATTCAGATATTGAAATTAGCCAAGAGAAAAAAGCAGATGCGGTAAATGCAGAAGGTAAATTCCACTTGGGCTTGAACGTTTACAATAACAGCCAAAATAGTCACACAACAACGCATACAGGTTCAAGCGTAAAAGGGAACGATGTAGCATTGAATGCAAAAACTGTGACTGTTTCAGGCAGTGAAGTGGCGGCAACTCACGGCAATTTAGTCATTAACGCGGATAAAATCACGACACAGGCAGCTCAAAATCAAAGCATCAACAACAGCGTGAAAAATGAAGTAAATGTTGGTTTGAGCGGTACAATAACAGAGAGCAAATTAAGTGGTACGTTAGGTGTGAGTGTGGCTCACGCTTTAACTTCAAGCGTGGAAAACAAAGCCCAAGCAAGCAAACTTTCAGCGGTAAATGATGTAAAACTCAACGCTAATCGTATTGAGCATCAAGGCAGCCAAGTGCAAGCGGGCGGAAATATCCAAGAAAATGCGAAAGAGGTACTTCACACGACTGCAAAAAATAACACAAATAGCTTTGGCAATAATATGAACGTGGATCTCAGCGTGTCGGCTGGCATCAACCAAGCGAAAGCCTTTAATGTGAATGCAGAACTTTCTGCTAAAGGTGGGCACGAAACCGCTTCAAGCACAACGCATACCGCAACGCAGTTACAAGCGGGCAAAAATATCAGCGTGAATGCAAACCACATTCAAGATAATGCGACCCAATACAAGGCGGGAGAAACGGCACAATTTAATTCAAACAGCCATCAACTTGTAGCAGTTGCAAATCGTGTTGAGAAAAACAGCCTTTCAGCTGGGGCGAGTTTAGGCGTTTCAGCCGATACTACTAACTTCCAACGCTTTAACGTTGCGGCAAAAGTAGGAGCAAATTACAACCAATCTACTAGCCAAGAAAGCAATGCAGTGCAAGGCTCAATTAATGCGAAAAACGTGAACATTCACACAGGCAAATTTAATAGCCAAGCAAATATTAACGCAAGTGAAAATGTGAATATTCAAGCTCAAAGTGCTCAATTCAGCCAAGCAACAAGCAGTAAAACCCAATCAGGTGGTGGTTTTGAAGCGAAAGTAGGTGTTGGTGCAATGGTTGTGCCATCAGCAGGTGCAGCAGTTCCATCTATTGATTTAAGCCTTTCTGCAAATGGTAAAAACGGCAGCCAAAGCCAAGCGGCGACGAACACCATTGCGGGTAAAAACGTAAATGTGCAAACACAAGGCGTATTGAACTTGCAAGGCACAAATGTGCAAGCGGTTGAAAATGCACAACTTTCTGGTAACCGAGTTAATATCACCGCAGGTAATAATGCTGTACAAAGCGTCGCAGCCACTGTTGCTACTGGCGTGAATATTGGAGCTAAAGTAGCAAATGCAGGCTTCAATGCAAATGTAGGCGTAAACACTGAAAACAGCCAAACGCACACAGGCGTGGCGGTAAACGGTAAAAACGTGAGCATTCAAGCTCAAAACGGAGTGAATTTAAAAGGCGTGACCTCAACCTCTGAACAGCTCAATCTTAATGCAGGCAAAGGCAATTTAGCGTTAACTGCAACAACAGACAGCGTGAATAAAACAGGTGTGTCTGTAGGATTAAAACTAGGTGGTAGTGTAGCTGAACAAAAATGGACTCCGTCTTCAGGTAGCGGTCATCTTGATGTGAATGTGGTGCGTAATGAAACACATACCGAAACTACCCTCAACACCGATACAGCTAAAATCAATGCTGGTGGTGATGCGAAATTTATCGGTGGCTCTGTCAATGCTAACCACGCAAGCGGTACGATTTCAGGTGACTCTCACAGTGAGCAATTAGCCAATAAAGTCAATGAAGTAAGTGTAAGCCTTTCTGCGAATGGTAGTGGTAAACTTGCTGTCCCAACTACTGATAAGTGGGCAGAAGCAGCAAAAAATGACTGGAATAACGGTTCCATTGCAGGTGTGAAAGCGGATGCAAAATTAGAGGTTAACGCCAAACATCAGCAAACAGCAACTAATGCTGGCGTAAATGCAACACAGGATACAGTTGTAGTCAAAGGCGTGAAATCTCGTACTGAGATGAAAAATCATCGTAGTCGCCAAATATATTTTAAAGCGGAAGCTACTACAGCGATAAAAAAACAAGTTGAAGCAAAAATTCCTGAAAAAGTAAGACAGGTAGTAAAACCAATACGTGCAGTAAATTTACAACTTATTAAAAATAATAAAGTAAATTATAAAGTACGTGTAAGACACTAAAACTCATCAAGCAGTCAATTTTTTGCAAATTTTTGCGAAGAATTGACCGCTTATTTCAATTATAAAAAAGAGGATTCTTTATGAACAAATTAACTAAACTCTCATTAGCAGTCGTTATCGGTAGTTTAATGATGCCAGCATTTGCGTCTAAAACTGAGCCTTATACTCAATCAGGCACTAACGCCCGTGAAATGTTGGTTGAACAACCCATTCACTGGATTTCAGTTGATCAAATTAAAAAAGAATTAGAGGGTAAAGCACCTATTAATGTGAGCTTTGATATTGATGATACCGTGTTATTTAGCAGTCCTTGCTTCTATCACGGTCAGCAAAAATACTCGCCAGGCAAACAAGATTACTTAAAAAATCAAGATTTCTGGAATGAAGTAAATGCAGGGTGCGATAATTACTCAATTCCAAAACAAATTGGTGCAGATTTAATCAAAATGCACCAAGAGCGTGGCGATCAGATTTACTTTATTACGGGTCGTACAGCAGGTAAAACCGATGGCGTAACCTCTGTATTACAAAAAGCATTTGATATTAAAAATATGCATCCAGTGGAATTTATGGGTGGTCGTGAACGTACGACAAAATATAATAAAACCCCTGGTATTATTGCTCATAAAGTGACAATCCACTATGGCGACAGCGACGATGATATTTTAGCCGCGAAAGAAGCAGGCATTCGCGGTATTCGTCTAATGCGTGCGGCAAACTCAACTTACCAGCCAATGCCAACTTTAGGTGGCTATGGCGAAGAGGTTTTAATTAACTCAAGCTATTAAAATAGTGTTGAATGAGCTTAAAATAGGATAAACATGTTTAGGTGGGCGGATTTCTATCCGCCTACTTTTTCAAAATTTTTGTGGAGTTTTTATGATGAACAGACGTCATTTTATTCAAATTGGTGCGACCAGTATTCTTGCATTAAGTGCAAACCGTTTTGCGATAGCAAAAGGAAAGAGTGATGTTGATCTACGCATTGTGGCAACAACAGATATTCATAGTTTCTTGACCGATTTTGACTATTATAAAGATGCACCAACCGATAAATTCGGTTTTACTCGTGCGGCAAGCCTTATTCGTCAAGCACGTGCTGAAGTAAAAAATAGCGTATTAGTAGATAACGGTGACCTAATTCAAGGTAATCCAATTGCAGACTATCAAGCTGCACAAGGCTATAAAGAGGGTAAATCTAACCCTGCGGTCGATTGTTTAAATGCGATGAATTATGAAGTGGGTACATTAGGTAACCACGAATTTAACTATGGTCTCAATTATCTTGCAGATGCCATCAAACAAGCTAAATTCCCGATTGTGAATGCTAACGTAGTAAAAGCGGGAACAGAAGAACCTTATTTCACACCTTATGTCATTCAAGAAAAATCTGTGGTGGATAATAATGGCAAAACACATAAATTAAAAATCGGTTATATCGGTTTTGTACCGCCACAAATTATAGTTTGGGACAAAGCGAACCTTCAAGGCAAAGTGGAAACCCGCGATATTGTAAAAACAGCACAAAAATATGTCCCTGAAATAAAGAAAAAAGGGGCAGATATTATCGTTGCATTAGCTCACACTGGCCCGTCTGATGAACCATACAAAGAAGGAGCTGAAAACTCTGCATTCTATTTAGCCGATGTTCCACATATTGATGCAGTTATTTTTGGTCACTCGCACCGTTTATTCCCAAATAAAGAATTTGCGAAATCACCAAATGCGGACATCGTCAATGGTACAGTAAAAGGTATTCCGGAAAGTATGGCTGGCTATTGGGCAAATAATATCAGTGTGGTAGATTTAGGCTTAACAGAGCACAAAGGTAAATGGATTGTTACTTCAGGCAAAGCTGTGCTTCGTCCAATTTATGATGTAGAAACCAAAAAAGCACTTGCAAAAAATGACCCAGAAATCACCGCTCTTTTGGCACCAGTTCACGAAGCTACCCGTAAATTTGTTTCTCAACCTATCGGCAAAGCTACAGATAATATGTATAGCTACCTTGCATTAGTGCAAGATGATCCAACCATTCAAATTGTAAACCAGGCACAAAAAGCATACGTTGAAAAAGTGGCATCAAGTGTGGCAGAAATGGCTGGTTTGCCTATTTTAAGTGCAGGTGCTCCATTTAAAGCGGGTGGTCGTAAAAATGACCCAACGGGCTATACCGAAGTGAACAAAGGTGAATTAACTTTCCGTAATGCGGCAGACTTATATCTCTATCCAAATACATTAGTAGTTGTTAAAGCCACAGGCGAACAATTAAAAGAATGGTTAGAGTGCAGTGCAGGTATGTTTAAACAAATTGACCCTACCAGTGATAAACCACAATCATTAATCGACTGGGAAGGCTTCCGTACTTACAACTTTGATGTGATTGATGGTGTTAATTATGAATACGATCTAACCAAACCTGCTCGTTACGACGGCGAATGCAAACTTATCAACCCAGATTCGCATCGCGTAGTAAATTTAACTTACCAAGGCAAAGCAGTTGATCCTAAAGCAGAATTTTTAATTGCAACCAATAACTATCGTGCTTATGGCAATAAATTCCCAGGCACAGGTGATAAACATATTGTGTACGCTTCACCAGATGAAAGCCGTCAAATTTTGGCTGATTATATTAAAGCAACCAGTGAGAAAGAGGGTTCAGTCAATCCAAATGCGGATAAAAACTGGCGTTTTGTGCCTATCACAGGTAACGATAAATTAGATGTCCGTTTTGAAACATCGCCAAGCGAACAAGCAGCGAAATTTATCGCAGAAAAAGCACAATACCCGATGAAACAGGTGGGTACCGACGAAATCGGTTTTGCAGTGTATCAAATTGATTTATCTAAATAATAATTAGGAAAATAAAATGCCGTCTAAAAATTAAAATTTAGGCGGCATTTTTTCTTCCTAAAGAGCGGTCAAATTTTTAGAGGTTTTTACTTAGTTCGCAATCTATCTTCTTTATTTTATACTTTTCAACTCTTCTATTGCTTTACATTCCTCTTCATTATGTTCACTTTCGGTAACAATGGACTGTAAAAAAGCTTTAATTTCTAATAATTGAGATATTTTATTTTCCACTTGAATCAGTTGATTCAGTACTAATTGATCCGCCTGATAATGATCTTCCATACTGAATTTAATACGATTGAGTACCTTAATATTCTCTAAAGAGAAACCCAATGTCCGACATTTTTTGATAAAGTTTAATTGCTCTACGCTCTCTTCATCATAATATCGATAACCATTAACCAACCGCTTAGGTGGCTGCAATACTCCTTGCTTTTCATAGTATCGGATAGTTTCAATATTAGTATGTGTAGATTTACTTAATTCACTAATTTTCATTATTTCCTCAAGCAATTTTTTACTTTAATGAGAATGATCACCTAATAAGAAATGTGTATTTCTATCATACAATGATTTAACAGCTTGAAAAACTGTAGAAATACCGCTGTATAAGACAAAAAGACTTAAAATACCACTAGCGACTACATCAACCCACTGCCAATTTAACCACCAAGCACTTATTCCTGCAATAATAGCAACAACCGAACCAAATAAATCTACTAAAACATGCAAATATGCTGCACGAATATTCAAATTATGGCGATTACTTTTTAGCATTATAAAAGCTACCAACAAATTAATCCCAAACCCTAGTAAAGCTACACCTAACATTGGCAAAGCGTCTATTTCTATCGGAGCCTGCCAACGTGTTACAGCCTCGATAAAAATCCAAATAGCGACCCAAATTAATGAAATTCCATTGATTAAAGCTAACCATTTTTGCCATTTTAGACTTAAAAATAATCCAATCCATGCTAAAAAAATAGATAAACTATCATTTGCCATATGCCCGGCATCAGCCATCAAAGTAAGGCTGTTAAACCAATATCCCCCTAGAAATTCAACAACCATATAAAAGGTAATAATTGCAAAACTGATGCCTAATACCATTTTATTTTTAGAAATTTGACTATGAGGGCAAGATGCATGCTGCTGATATTCTTTAGGAGTATAATTTTTTACTATAGAAACTTCTTTCATTTTATTTCCTTAACTATTTGATTTACTTTGCAAGAATCATAAAGTCTGTAGTAACTACAATGTCAAGTCATAAAACGTACATTTAATCGGGTGCCGACGTAGACTCAATACCCAAACCAATTCAACAATTTTGTTTTACCGATAAAGCCAGTTTTAGCTAAATTTAACTTTGTTTTTAAGTTGGCGTTGAAATCTCGCCAATTTGACGAATTACTTGCACAACTAAATACGAAAGATCGGGCGAAATTATTGAGTTTTGTTGAAGCTATGGTGGAATGGAAACAAGAAAAATAATTGAGCGGTAGTAGATTGATTTGTTGAGAATTGTAAATAGATAAGCAAAACGGCACAACAGTGCCGTTTTTTATTGTATTACTTCCGAATATCCACCGCAGGATCTGCATCTTTACGATACTTCTCTTTAATCTGTTTTTGTAAACCATAGTCGTCTTTATCTGCTTGATTTGAAAACAGATCTTCCTCGCCAAGTTTTGGATTTTGAATCCCCACCCAATGGGCGATGCCTTCTAAGAAGTTCAATCCAGATTTGAACACTTTATATTCGTGGCGTTCAGTGTCATCAGACGAAATTTTAAATAGCGGAATATTATGGTGTAACTGGCTGTGACAGTTTTGGTTGAACAAAATCGCACCATCTTTTTCGTTCGTTTGATGACATAAACCGTGGTCAGAGAAATAGATCATCGAGAACGAACGGTGCGTTTTTTGTTCGTTCGCTTTTAATTGTTCATAGGTACTTTTTAGGAAATCATCGGTTTTCTTAATTGATGATATGTAGCAATTCAAATAATCATACTGTGATTTGATTTCGCCTTCTTTAAAGATTTTCGGGTAATCCTCCACGCGGTCACAAGCTAATGGGTGCGAGCCATAAAGATGCAACACAATAAAGCGTTTGCCTTGTGTGGGGTCTTCTAACACTTGGGCGAATTTAGGCAAGAGGTCAAAGTCGCTGTAATTGGTAGAGTTAAAGCTACCGCCATTTTTAAGAAAGATTGTTTCGTCTGCTTTGGAGGCAAGCGAGGAAATTGGTGTGTCATATTCGCCTAAAAAGCCTTGATTAGAAACCCAATAGGTTTTCACGCCTGCGGATTTTACGAGGTCAAGCAAGCTCAAATCATAGTGTGGCTTCCAACTTTCTTTGTTTGGCAACGTAAGCATTAAACGCAATGACGCGATAGTGTTTGTTCCCGCGGAGGTCATTCCGTCAATCAACGTACCATTCGCATTCGACATAAAAGGGGTGTTTTCCACAGGGTAACCGTAGGCGTGGTGATAATCTTTGCGGGCACTTTCGCCTAGCACAATCACGTAATCATCATATTTCGAATTTTCAAGCGTTGAACTGCCCCAATTGTTCGCTTTTGCCATCTCTTTAAGCGTATGCATCTCTTTGGTAATTTTCACTGCAGAATCAACCGCTTGTTTAAGTGGCTCCGCAATGGGTAAATAATAGGCAAAGAGCACGCTTGAAAGCGCCACGAAGGTACGGTTACGTTGAAATTGAATGCCTGTATTCAAACGGATTTTATATTGCAGCCAGATAAGCAACGGAATTACAAACGCAATGAGGTAGCTGCTGATTGGCATTTGCTGTAAGAACTCTTTAGTTTCAAGCAAATCCGTGGCAAAAATCGAGGCGATATATTGGTAACTTGGCGCCCCAAAATTTAAGCCTGCTGGCGTATAAATTGCATGAATGATTACTAATGGAAGCAGTAGAAAATAGAAGGCTTTTTTGCTAGAGCTGAGGAAAATAATCAGTACGCTGGTCAGCAAAATTTGCCCGAAATCAGGTTCTGGGAACATTCCTGAGCCGATAAGGAGAAAGTAGCTGCTGAGTAGGGTAATTGCAAGAATTAATATCAGTGCGGTAGGTTTAGAAAGATTAGCGAGTTTCATAATACGAATAGATAAGAAAAACGTTTACGCTCTCCCCTCGTAGGGAGAGACAGGAAAATTGCATTTAGCAATTTTGTCAAAGAGGAACAAAAAAGCGGTCAAAAATGACCGCTTACTCTCTCCCAAATTTCAATGCTGAACACATCGAAATTATCCCTCTCCCACAAGGAGCGAGGGCAATCATTAAGCCGTTACTTTATTCTTATTTGTCGTAGCTTTCAATAGAATATAGCCGACAACTGCCGATAAATTTGTTCCAATTAAGATACCTAATTGAGCTAATGGGAGCATATTGCTGCCATCATTATTATCCGCACCGAAAGCTAAGCCTGCGATAAAAACAGACATCGTGAAACCAATACCACAAAGCACCGCAATCGCAAAAATCTGTTTGAAATTGACCCCTTGTGGTAAACCTGCAAGGCGAAGCAACACTGCAACATAGCTGAATAAGAATACACCAACTGGTTTACCAATAAACAAACCCAATGCGATACCTAGTGGCACGGGTGAGGTCAGTTTTTCTAAGCTCATTCCTTCAAATGAAACGCCTGCATTAGCAAAAGCGAAAAGCGGTAGAATCACAAATGAGCACCACGGAGCTAAAATGTGTTCTAAGTGGTAAAGCGGGGTTTCACCGTTTTTACCTCGTAGAGGGATTGCAAAACCAATGATCACACCAGCCAATGTCGCATGTACACCTGATTTCAGCACAGATGCCCATAAAATTGATCCGACGATTAAGTAGTGAATCATACTCACCACTTTATAACGGTTCATCGTGAATAACGTAATAATCGCAAGACTCGCCACAATTAACGCAGGCGTACTCATTTCGTGTGAGAAGAAAATAGCAATTACCACAATAGCACCAATATCATCAATAATGGCTAACGCAAGCAAGAACATTTTTAGTGGTAATGGCACTTGCTTACTGAGTAATGCGACAATACCTAATGCAAAAGCAATATCCGTCGCCATTGGGATTGCCCAACCACGAACAAGTTCAGGATCATGATGATTGATAAAATAGTAAATCAACGCTGGCACAATCATTCCACCAAATGCGGCAAATGCGGGAAGAGAAGCTTTACGCACGCTTGAAAGCGAGCCTTCAAACATTTCTCGTTTGACTTCAAGCCCAACAAGCACAAAAAAGACCGCCATAAAGCCATCATTAATCCACATTAAAAGTGGTTTATCAATCGCAAAAGCCCCAACCTTCAACACCACTTGGGTTTGCAAAAAATCAAAATAGACAGATTGTACGCCCGTGTTGGCACAAATAATCGCTAATATAGCCGCGACAAAAAGCAGGATGCCGCCTGAAGATTCAAGTTTAAGGAAATTCTTAATTTGCCTAATCATCATTCACTCCTTATATTGGCAAAAAACATCGTAAAACAAAACTACAACACAAACGGTAAAATTGACCGCTTGCAAGCTTATTCCATTATCTTATAACATTTTTTTATCATAAAAGAAAAGTTATTTTATCCATAATTTTGATAAAATATCGTCTATCGAAAATATCAGATTAAAAGAAATTTATTTATGTCAAATCACTGGCTTTATTGGGCACTCGCCTCGGCAGTTTTTGCCTCACTCACCGCAATTTTTGCCAAAATAGGTTTGCAAGGTGTCAATTCCGATTTTGCAACTTTTATTCGCACCATCGTTATCATTCTTGCTCTTATTCTTTTTTTAACCTACACCCGCAAATGGCAGCCACTTAGCTCGCTTAGCGGTAAAAACTGGCTATTTTTAATCCTCTCTGGCTTAGCAACAGGGGCATCTTGGTTGGCTTATTTCAAAGCCTTACAAATGGGCAACACCTCACAAGTCGCCCCGATTGATAAATTGAGCCTTGCGCTGGTTGCTGTTTTTGCTTTTCTGTTTTTAGGCGAACGCCCAAGCCAACAAGAGTGGCTAGGCATCGGCTTAGTAGTGGCAGGTGTTTTAACACTTGCTTTCAAGCGGTAGAATTATGGGAAAGATTTGCAATATTGATGTGGTGTTCGCCCACAATAATGAATCTATTGCCGAGCCATTTTCACCTCCTAAACATTTAACCGAACGCCAGCTAAAGCGTTGGAAAAGCCGACGAATGGCAAAATTTTTGCTGAAAACGTTGCTCGAAAAGCACGGTTTTAATCCGAATTTAGCCGAACAGATTCAGCGAGCAAAAAATGGTCGCCCTTATTTCGCACAGCAAGAAATTGATTTTAACATCACACATTCGGGCGATTATGTCGCCATTATTTTTGCGAAAGCGGCAAGTGGGGAGCGAAGCCCTGTAGTCGGTATTGATTTAGAGCATCCGCAAAAAATTCGCCGTTTTGAACCGCTTATCCGCCACTATGCCGATGCTGTTGAAACAGAACAGTTGCTTGAAAAACCGCAGATTTTGACGAATTTAGCCGAACGCTTTTATTTAAGCTGGTGTTTGCGAGAAGCAGTGCTAAAATCGCAAGGCGTGGGGATTATTAAGCTGTCGGAAGTGACCCACCGCCCCAATGAGAAAACGATAAAAAGCCAGCATTGCCCGCAAGGTGTTTTGCATTTTTATCATCAATTCCCGTTTTTTCTTGCCTATTTCTTTGGAGTTCACAACAAATGCCAACTAGATTTATGGGAATGGAAAAATGGCAGTTTGCAAAAAAACTGCACATTTCAACCGCTTGTTTATTCAGTCAATGAAGGAATATCGTATGAGTAATATCTTACAATTTGGTCAAAAAGACCTCGAAATTATTAAGGAAGAGACAGTCTATAAAGGACATTTTGAGCTGAAGAAAATCTATTTTCGCCATAAACTTTTTTCGGGCAAATTCAGTGGCGAAGTAGTGCGTGAATTACTTGTTAAAGGCGAAGCAGCAGCATTAATTGCTTACGATCCCAAATTGGATAATGTGGTGTTGGTTGAGCAAGTTCGCATTGGTGCATATCAAAAACATTCAGACCAAACCCCGTGGTTGCTCGAATTAGTGGCAGGAATGGTGGATAAAGGCGAAGAGAACCCAGCTGAAGTTGCCAAACGCGAAGCCTTTGAAGAAGCGGGGATTGAAGTCAAAGAGGTCGAACACGCCTTAAGCGTTTGGGACAGCCCAGGTGGACAATTCGAACGTTTGCATCTTTTCCTCGGTTTAATCGACAGTACCCAAGTCGGCAACGGTTCAATCCACGGTTTAGAAGAAGAAAACGAAGATATTTTAGTACACATAGTTCCTAGAACCCAAGCCTACCAATGGGTTGTTGAGGGAAAAATCGATAACGTGATTGCGGTCATTGGCTTGCAGTGGTTAGAACTGAATTATAAGAGATATCAATAAAAAGCCTAAGGCGGTTAATAACCTTGCGAATCAAAATTCGGTAAAAATGCTTGCGTTTTTAACCGCTTGACTTCCGTTTCAATGCGTCCATCCTCAAACAAGGAAAGCTCTCGCCAACCTTGTGGGAGATTATCTAGGGTAAAATCATCGCAATTTGGCTTAAATTGAATACAAGTGGAAGGCGTGGAAAGAATGCGGATACCATTCCAAATCGCGTCTACTTCTTGATGAATATGCCCGTGTAAAATCGCTTTTACATTCGGGTAAAGTGCTAAAATTTCTGCCAATGTATCGCTATTTTTAAGGCTGTGTTGATCTAACCACGCTGAATGGGTGAATAAAATGTTGTGATGCAATACCACCAACGTGAAGCGTTCAGGATTTTCGCTCAACTTTTGGTTTAGCCACGCTAATTGTCCTTTAGATAAAAAACCACTCGGAGCAGAAGCGACTTGACTATTGAGCATCAAAATCTGCCAATGCTTGCCCGCAAAAATCTGTTTTTCAGGGCGAATATAATCAAACTTGCCTAACAACAAGCTCATTTGTGGTTGCTGATCGTGATTGCCTTCCAACCAAAATACTGGCTTTGCAAGCGGTCGAATCATCTCAGCAAAATGTAAATAACCCTCAGATTGGTGATCTTGGATTAAATCGCCCGTTGCTAAAATGGCGTCAAAATCAACTGCTTGTGTTTGTATTTCCGCTTGGATTTCATCTAATACAGCTTGAAAACTTGCGTGAGTATTCACGCCGAGTAGATCTTTTGTCGTATCTGAGAAAAGATGTGGGTCGGTTATTTGGAGTAATTTTATAACCGATGTCTTTGGCTCAAGTGGATAAAAAGTATTCATTTTATAATTCCCTAAATTGATGGCGATACTTTACTGATTTATGCAACGAAGATCAGCAACCAATTTTCAAAAATGAGAAGTATGTTGGATTTTTTTTTCATTTTGCAATGTGAACTGCCTTCGAAAGTAAAAGTTTGTTCGTTTTTTATCCTATTAATCAATTGAGAATTATTTTTATTTAGAAATCACTTGACTACTTTGATGATAATCATTATTATTTATAAAAATTCCAAATAATAATAGGTAATCACTCCAACTCTTTGCGCCGTATTCCCCCACAAAATACGGCGTTTTTTTTCATTTTTTTTTCAAAGCCGTTATAATAGAACCATTTTTCAGCCTATTTTAAGGAACATTATGAGCCAATCAATCGAAACGATTCTTGCCGAGCTTAAGCGTGGTGTAGAAGATATTTACTCCGAAGCCGATTTAATCGAAAAACTTAAAGAAAACCGTCCATTACGTGTAAAACTAGGAGCAGACCCAACAGCACCCGATATCCATTTAGGTCACACGGTGGTGTTAAATAAACTACGTCAATTCCAAAATTTTGGACACGAAGTGATTTTCTTAATTGGTGACTTTACCGCAACAGTGGGTGACCCATCAGGTAAAAATGCCACGCGCCCACCACTTTCTCGTGAAGATGTATTACGCAACGCAGAAACCTATAAAGAGCAGATTTTCAAAATTTTAGATCCGCAAAAAACGCGAATCGTATTTAACTCAGAATGGTTGGGCGAACTCGGCACGGTGGGTATGATTCGTTTAGCGTCAAACTACACAGTGGCACGTATGCTTGAGCGTGATGACTTCAAAAAACGCTTTGCAAACCAACAATCTATCGCGATCCACGAGTTCATTTACCCATTATTGCAAGGTCACGACTCAGTAGCATTAGAAGCCGATGTGGAACTCGGCGGTACAGACCAAACTTTCAACTTGTTGATCGGTCGTGAATTACAGAAATCTGCAGGGCAAAAACCACAGGTGGCAATGACTTTACCGCTTTTAGTAGGTTTAGATGGTGAGAAAAAAATGTCGAAATCACTTGGCAACTACATCGGCGTTACCGAAGCCCCAAGCGAGATGTTTGGCAAAATTATGTCAATCTCTGACGAGTTAATGTGGGATTGGTATAATTTACTCTCTTTCCGACCGCTTGTAGAAATCGCACAGTTAAAAGCTGAAGTCGAAGCAGGCAAAAACCCGCGTGATGTGAAGATTCTACTTGCAAAAGAGATCATCGCACGCTTCCACAATGAAGATGCGGCAAACGCTGCAGAACAGGAGTTTATCAACCGCTTCCAAAAAGGAGCGATGCCAGATGAAATGCCTGAATTTACCTTTGAAGGCGAAATTGGTTTAGCAACCTTATTAAAAGAAGCGGGCTTAGTGCCATCAACCTCTGAAGCCATCCGCTCTGCTCAACAAGGTGGCGTAAAAATTGATGGCGAGAAAGTCGATGATGTTCGCCAAAACGCACAAAAAGGCACCTTTGTTTACCAAGTGGGTAAACGCAAATTTGCCCGTGTGACGGTGAAGTAAGTTAGTCTATTACTTATAAAAATTAGATTTATTCAATAAAAAGATTCGGTTTTGTGTTATGCACAGACGAATCTTTTTTATTTGCAGCAAATAAAAATGCTTTACATTGAATATAAGAGTTATTATCATTTGCAACGTTCTTATATTTCCTACTTTTCCACTCAGATATTTTAGTTTTCTTTATACTTCAGCATATCAAAATTGGAGGCTCAATGTATGCCGAGTAAAACAACTGATAGTGAATGTAGTAGCTATCCAAAATTTACATTAAGTCTCATTTCTCTTGCCTTAATTTCCTTTCCCTTTCCTGCTTTGGCTGATGAGGTGCTTGATCAAGTCAATGTTGTCGCAGAAAGTCCTGTCAATTCAACTGCTGGGAATAAAGGCTACACCATCAAATCTATGAATACTGCAACGGGATTGCGTATTTCTGGTAAAGATACACCGCAATCGGTCAGTGTAGTCACAAGAAAACAGCTTGATGATCGTGCAATCCACACGCTTGAAGAAGCAATGAAAAATACAACAGGCGTGAATGTAGTGCGTGATTCAGGCTTACAAACTCGTTTTCTTTCTCGTGGTTTTTATGTCGATCAAATAGGAGAAGATGGCATTACAACCAATATCGCAGGACGTTCAGGCTACACTGCAAAAATTGATACTTCGCCAAGCACAGATTTAGCGGTATATGATCATATTGAAGTCGTACGCGGTGCAACAGGGTTAACACAATCCAACTCTGAACCTGGTGGTACAATTAATCTGATTCGCAAACGCCCAACAGAAAAATTCCAACATTTGGGTGAATTAACGGTCGATGAACGTGGCAGCGTGCGAACTATGCTTGATGTTTCAGGGGCAATGAATAAAGAAAAAACGGTTCGCGGACGTTTAGTGCGCGTTGATGAAAAAGCCCGTTCTTTTAAAGATAACGTGAAGGGACGTAAACAGATGGTTTACGGCGTATTAGAAACCAATATTCGTGATAATGGTTTGTTTACGATTGGTGGAATGTATCAAAAAGTGAATGAAGTACCCGATTTTGCTGGGGTAATTTTGCCATGCAAAGATCCTGAAGTGTACGCTTTTTCTTCTCGTCCTGCCTGCCAATCACCGCTGAAATTCCCTCGTAGCACTTATTTGGGAGAAAGTTGGTCGCGCTTAAAAGGAGATAAACATAATTTATTCTCTGAAACTAAACTCTTCCTTGATAACGACTGGACGCTTACCCTTGAATTATCTTATACCCAAAACAATACCGATGCGAAAGTAGGACAGTATTTTATTAAAGATGAACACGCTGCAGGGATGTCAAGTGAAGATGCAACAGGATTCTTAACTGAAAAAGGCGAGGTCATTCCTTTTGAGCCAAAAGATAAGGCATTAGAAAAATTAGCAGGCTATCGTAAAGAAACAAAAGCAGAGTTTGAAACGCAAAAAGCTGATTATTTGAAAAATCGTTTTGATCAACAAACGTTTGAACAATATAAAAACAAGCGTATTAATGAGCGTGCAGTATTACGCCAACAATGTATTGATGAAGGTACTTGGGATTTCTTCTGTGATAGTAATTACCCTCTGTTAAGTGATGATGAATATAAACAAGATTTCGTTAATAAAGCACTTGCAGAACAAGGTATTAGCGACAATGCAAATGAACGCTTCCCGAATCGTTTTTATGATTCAGCCTACAATAATCGTGGAATAACAAACAGAAGATTTAACTATATGCCAATGCGATATAAGAAAAAAGATACGCAATATGGCATTAAATTGAGTTTAAATGGTAGTTATTCACTCTTTGAGCGCGATCACGACTTCTATGTAGGCTATGCTTATAACAACGAAGATATCCAATCTACCTATCTTGAAATTTTCCAGAAAAAATATCGTGTTCGACCAAGTACGGGAGCTACTCACGCTCAGTTTGATGGACAATGCGAGGTTCACCCACTTGGTAGCAACCGCTTACCAACAGAAAAAGGGATTGCGGAGCCAGATTGGGATAAATACACCGACAAAGGCAATGTACGCGTTTACGAGCCAGATTGTAAAAATGCGAGAAAAACAAAATATCAGCCACTGTTAGATAAAGACGGTAAGCCCGTTTATAGAGTGGATGATTTTGGTAAGAAAGCGCCTGTGCTTGTCCCTGTGTATGAATTAGATGCTAACGGCAATAAAATTCAGGAAGTTGATGAAAAGGGCAACCCTATTTTTACAGGTTTTAACGGTACTACACCAGTCTATAAAGAAGTGAAAATCCCTGATGATCATATTCTTGCTCAATATAATTACGCAAAATACTTCAATAAAAATAAAACCCATACCGTTACGATGAGTAACCGATTTAATGCAACCGAAAAATTGCATTTCCTCACTGGGGTAAGTTTTGTGCATTTTAATACTTCACAACGTAAAGAAATGCCTGTGCGTTATGGCGAGCCAATTACCAATTTCCAAACGGCGGAAAATGTGAAAGCGGATAATGAGCATTACACCGCCAAAATGAGTGGTCATAAATTCACGCCATATTTTGGTATTACTTATGACTTAACCGACAGCCAAAGCATTTACGCAAGCTACACGAAGATCTTTAAACAACAAGATAATGTAGACGTTACCTCAAAAACCACCTTACCACCACTGATGGGGACAAACTATGAAGTCGGTTGGAAAGGCGGGTTCTTTGATAACCGCCTCAACAGCTCTGTTGCGCTGTTCACATTAGAGCAAAAAAATAGAACGGTTGTCGATTTTGGCTTTGTGCCTGATTCCACGGGTAGACAAGGTTCTTTCCAAACCATTGCGAAACCAATTGGACGTGTAGTAAGTAAAGGGGTAGAAATTGAGTTAGCAGGCAATGTGACTGAAAACTGGCAACTCTTCTTTGGCTATACTTACAACAAAAGTAAATACAAAAATGCAGAGGAAATTAACGCAGAGCGTATCGGCAAAAATACCAAAGCAAGCCCTTATAACTTCAGTAATTTCACACCAGTGCAAATGTTCCGTTTAGCAACGTCATATCACATTCCTAACACCAAATGGACAATTGGTGGTGGCGTATCGGCACAGACTGGCACAACAAGCCTATATGATATTAGCCAAGCAGGCTATGCCTTGTGGGATGCAAATATCCAATATGACTTCACTAAACATGCGAAGTTAAGCCTCATTGGCGTGAACCTTACCGATAAAATCTATTTCGAAAATAACTACAACCGTACTCGTGGTATGAATAACTTCTACGGTCGTCCTCGTACGGTGATGATGAAATTCGATTGGGCGTTTTAATCCGTATAACGGACCGCTTGCAAGCGGTCGGTTTTCCTCAAACTTTTACCAAATTGATTAAGGATAATGTATGAAATCCATAAAAATGAAACTTTCCCCTTTAAGCCTCGCAATGATCGCAGCATTCGCAACGAATGCGATGGCGGAAGAACAACAAACCGAATTAGCTCCTATCGTGGTAACAGCTTCAGGTACCGTGCAAGAATTGCGTGATGCACCTGCAAGCATTAGTGTAATCAGCCAAGCACAGCTAAAAAAACGCCCTGCCAATCGTTTAGAAAATGCACTCCAAGATATTCCAGGGGTAAATGTAAGTGGCAGTAATGCGAATAAATCAGACATTTCTATTCGTGGTCTACCTGCCGATTACACTTTAATTATGGTGGATGGACACCGCCAAAATACGCGAGAATCTCGTCCAAATGGTAATGGTGGATTTGAAGGAGCATTCATTCCGCCTGTGAGTGCAATTGAACGTATTGAGGTAGTGCGTGGACCAATGTCTTCGCTTTATGGTTCTGATGCAATGGGTGGTGTCGTCAATATCATTACTAAAAATACGACAAAAGAATGGACTGGCTCATTTTCTAGCGGTTTTACCGTTCACGATAAATCTGAATTTGGTGATGGCTATCACGGCGATTTCTTTGTTTCAGGTCCGCTAATTAGCAATGTATTAGGGTTGCAAGTTTATGGTGGCGGTAACTATCGTCAAGAAGATCGCCTGATTGGAGCATCAAACAAAAACAAAGATGGCAACCTTAACGCCAAATTAACCTTTACCCCTGTGGATAAACAAACCTTTATCTTTGAAGCAGGTCGTCATCGCCTATCTAAAGATGAAACCCCAGGAAAAACCATTGATTTAACCACAACACGTGGGGCTTCAGTAACAAAAAATAGCCCAAGCACTACCCGTGCAACCCGCAACCATTGGTCTTTCACTCACCAAGCAGATTGGGATTTTATGACCTCAGAACTTAGCTTCTCGCAAGAAGTGGCTAAACGTGAGGTGATGGTGAATGATGTGATGAACAGCCGTAAGCCAGAAATCAAAAACAATGTATTTGATGCGAAATTTATGTTGCCACTTTCTAACCATTTCTTCGTCTTTGGTGGACAAGTACAACAAGCAAAATTACAAGATGATTCTGTGACAAAAGTGCAAACTAGAACATTACCAAATGGCAAAAAGGCATCAAAAGTGATGTTTGAAAACAGCAAAAATAGCATCAAGCAATCGGCATTCTTCTTAGAAGATCGCATTGATATTGGTGAACATCTGTTGCTTACTCTCGGCTCTCGCTTTGAAAATCACGAAAAATATGGCACACATTGGACGCCTAGAGCTTATGCGATCTACCACTTCAATGATAACTTTACCTTTAAAGCTGGGGTAGCTAAAGCCTTTAAAGAACCAAGCATTCGTGAAATCAGCGAAAGCTATGTAACCTCTACCGAAGCCGGTGCAGGTGTCATTTATGGGAATAAAAATCTCAAACCTGAAACGAGTGTAAACCAAGAGGTTGCTTTTGCTTACAGCAATAATAACGGCTATAGTTCAAGCATTACCTTGTTTAATACTGATTTCAGAAATAAATTAACTAGCCACTACACTGGTAAGGCTGATCCTGTAACAGGGGCTAAATTGTATGAATATGCCAATGTAGGACGTGCGAATGTGAAAGGGGCGGAAATTGCTGCTCATATTCCTTTCAACGAACATTGGAATGCGGATTTAAGCTATACTTACCAACACTCTAAACGCCAATCTGATGAAGATGTCTCTGCCTCTAAAGTTAGTTTGCGCGGTTTACCGTTGGATAACACACCAAAACATTCTGCTAGTGCGAAGCTAAATTGGGACATGAGTGATGCGTTCACAGCCTATACTCGTGTGGCATATAAAGGCAAACAAATTTGGGCAAATCCACGTAATGGCGATAACAAAAATCCATTCCGTACCCGCAAGGCTTACACTACTGTTGATTTAGGTGCAACTTACCAATTTAACCCGAATGTTGCTCTTACTATGGCAGTGTTAAATATCGGCAATCACATTGGAGAGCGTGTGAACACCAATGGAGGCAGCTGGACAGTAGAAGATGGACGCCGTTTATGGACTAACCTTAATGTTACCTTTTAATCAGTTGGGAATTAGCAACATTTAGGCTTTTTAAATGTTGCTGAGCATTTTATGTCGCGATATTTTCTTTACTTTTGGTTGGGCTTGTTATTAATAGCAAAAAGCTATGCCGAGCCTGATTTTACCATTGCAAAACTTAGCTCTAAAATGACCGCTTATTATCATATCCACCAACAAGATATGCACTTTGAAAATAAGGCTTATCGCTTATTTATTGCCGAGCCGAAGCAGCAATCTAAGCCTTTACCAGTGCTTTACCTGCTTGATGGCAATGCACATTTTCCATTGGCGGTAAATGCGGTAAATCCTGATTTACCGCTTCCGCTGATTGTGGGCATCGGCTATGTTTCCGATAATGCTTATTCGATTAATGAACGTCGCCGAGATTACACTTTCCCGGTTCAAGACGAAACCTTCAAAAATGGTGGCGGTGCTGCCGATTTTCTACGTTTTATTCAAACCGAAGTAAAGCCTTATATTGAACAACATTATCGTATTCATAACAAAAAACAGCACTTCTTTGGGCACTCTTTTGGCGGACTTTTTGGGCTTTATATTCTATTCCATCAACCTAATTTATTTCAGTATTACACTCTTGCCAGCCCATCGCTTTGGTGGGGAAAGGGTGAGTTTTTACCTAAAAAGAGTGATTGGATTGCACATAAACCTGAGTATATTTTAATTACTCTTGGTGAGTATGAAGAGTTTCCAGAAAAAGATCCGCAAATAACATCTGAACAGAAACAACGCATTCAGCAACGCCAACAAATACGCCCATTTAATGCAGAGCAGTTGAGCGAAAAATTAAAATCACAGGGCAATAATGCTCACTTTCTTTGGATTTTAAACAAAAATCATGGGAACTCGATACCTGAAGCAATAAAATATAGTGTAGAGCTCATCCAGAAATGAAAAAGGCTAGAACCTTATATGTTGAGGTTTTAGCCTATATTCAGAGGAATCTTGCTTATTGTATGGCGAATTTCTATCCTAAGAAAATTCCCAAACTAAACAGTAAATTGGTGATTAACGCTAAGCCTGCCATCTGCCCTAAAATTGGGCGGAGTTCGATAGGGTTTTGATGGCGATATACAAATAAACCGTGTTTCACCAAAAGTGGCACAGCAAGTAAAAACAGATAATTGTACCAATGCTCAAAATTGCATATTGCAAAAATCAGGTAAGAAACGACCGATAGTCCTAATAGAATAGCGTGGTAAATACGTCCGTTTTTCGAGCCAATGCGTACGATAAGGGTGTTTTTCCCTGCTTTACGGTCTTGGTTAATATCACGGAGATTATTGATATTAAGCACGGCAACCGAAAGTAAACCACAACCAAAGGCTGGAATAAAAATCATCGCAGGCAAGCTGTGAGCTTGTAGATAGAACACACCGATAACCGCAACAAAACCGAAGAAAATCAGCACGAATAAATCGCCTAAACCTAAATAGCCATAGGCTTTCTTGCCGACGGTATAGGTAATTGCTGCCACAATGGAGATCACGCCTAAGCCTAGAAATACCAGCAGATCTTCAATTCCTTCATACGCATAGAAACTTAATGCTGCCCCCGAAATAAAGGAGAGTACACTCAGCACAATGACCGCCATTTTAAGCTGTTCGCCCGTAATCGCACCGTGCTGAATCGCACGCAGTGGACCAATTCGCTCAGCAGTGTCGGATCCTTTTACGTGGTCGCCGTAGTCGTTCGCAAAGTTAGATAACACTTGCAATAAAATGGTTGTGATAAAGGCAAGTAGGGTGGTGATTAAATCAAATTTGCCTGCCCAATAGGCAAGCGCTGAGCCGATAATAATAGAAGCCAACGCAAGTGGTAACGTTTTCGGGCGAGCCGTGCTAAACCAGATGGCAAAGGTGGAATTTTTGTTCATTTTGGTGGTTTCGTTTAGAATAGATAAAAGAAAAACGTAGTTTAGCAAAAAAGAGAAATGATGTGTAATCCAATCAGTTTAAGCCCTGTGGCGGTGGTTGAAAGCCCTTATGATGAGAAATTTTCCGTGCCTCGCCAGCCTAACTTAGTGCAAGAAGGTAAGGGCATTTTACGCCTACTTCCGCCCTATAATATGCCCGATGCCGTACGTGGTATTGAGCAATTTAGCCATTTATGGCTGATTTTTCAATTTCACCAGATTCCCAAGCGTGAATGGCACGCGACCGTTCGCCCACCGCGTTTAGGCGGTAATGAACGTGTGGGCGTGTTTGCGTCTCGTGCTACGCATCGCCCTAATTCTCTTGGGTTGTCTAAAGTAAAATTAGAACGGGTTGAATGCAAAGATGGTGAAGTGTTGTTACATCTGGGCAGCGTTGATTTAGTGAATGGCACGCCTATCTTCGACATCAAGCCCTATATTCACTACGCCGACAGCGAGCCTGAAGCCATTTCTGGCTTTGCCCAAGAAAAACCGCAAGCAAAATTAAGCGTTATATTTCTGCCTGAATCAGAACAAGCGGTCAAGAAAGCTAAAAACTTTGCAAAATTTGGCATAAATCAACCGCTTGATTTTATTCGTGATGTGATTGCTCAAGATCCTCGCCCTGCCTATCAACAAGGGAAAAAATCGGATCGGATTTATGGCATGAATTTGGCGGGCTATAACATACGATGGAAGATTGATGAGCAAGATTTGACAAAGGCGGTAGTGATCGTACTTGATAACACCAAGTTTACGTAATTTTTCCGTGTATTTTGCCCTAAATAGGGCTATTATAAGAACAACTATTCTCAAAAGAAGGAACGCCCTATGAACATTCCATTCTGCTTACCTGAAAACATCACACCGCAAGACTTTTTGCAAAATTATTGGCAAAAACGACCGCTTTTAATCCGCAACGGTTTACCACAAATTGTCGATTTGTTCGAACCAAATGATATTTTGGAATTAGCTTTGGAAGAAGAGATTACCGCTCGCCTAATTCAATGCCGAAATAAACAATGGTCGGTGAAAAATAGTCCGTTTGAAGAACGCGATTTGGAAAACTTGTCCGCACAATGGTCGGTAATGGTGCAAAATCTTGAGCAATGGTCTCCAGAGTTGGGCGAATTATGGCAAGCATTTGGCTATATTCCGCAATGGCAACGCGATGATATTATGGTTTCTTGCTCGCCAGCAGGCGGCACTGTAGGCAAACATTATGATGAATATGATGTATTCCTTGTGCAAGGCTATGGCAAACGCCGTTGGCAAGTAGGTAAATGGTGCGATCCTTCTACTGAATTTAAACCAAACCAGCCAATTCGTATTTTTGATGATATGGGCGATCTGGTGATTGATGAAGTGATGAAGCCGGGAGACGTGCTTTATGTGCCTTCGCGTATGGCACATTATGGTGTGTCAGAAACTGATAGCCTGACTTTCTCATTCGGCTTGCGTTATCCAAATGCGGCGGATTTACTCTGCAAATTCACTGAAACCTTGGACAAAGACCACGATTTATTGCCAACCTCTGAATTTAATATTCCGTTCCGTTTATCGCCAAATGAGCAACCAAATGCGTTGTTAGATCCAAAAATGGTGGCAAACTTCAAACGTCAATTAATCAATTTATTGCAAGATTCTGAGCAATTTGATGCTATTTTTACTCACGCAGTGGCTTCTGCGGTAAGTTCAAGACGCTACGAGCAACTTACCGAAGAGAGTGAAAATTATCCAGATGAAGTACAAGAAGTGCTCGAAGCGGGAGGCTGGTTGCAACAAGATGCAAATGTGAAAATGCTCTATACCGAAAATCCGCAACGTATTTATATAAACGGCGAATGGATTGATGAGCTAAACGAAGCGGAAACTAACTTGTTAATTCGGATTGCCAACGGTGATTCAATTTCGTGGAATAAACTGGCGTCTCGCGTAAAAGACCAAGCCGAACTTGAGTTGTTGCTTGATACGATTTGCGACTGGCTCGATATGGGCTGGTTGATTTTGAACGAGGCGGAATAGCTTACAATTCTGCTAAATTCCCCTACCCCTCTTTGCTAAAGAGGGGTTTTCTTTCATCAATCAATTGCAAAAAATGCAATATAAAATATCAATAATATCAATTTACGCAACAAAAGAATTGCACTATACTGTTTCCAACTTAAACAAACCCATTTCAAAGAAGGAATGCAAACATGGCTCATAACTATTTCAACACATTAAATTTACGTCAAAAATTAGACCAATTGGGTCGCTGCCGTTTTATGGATCGCAGCGAATTCGCAGACGGTTGCGAAGTATTAAAAGGTAAAAAAATCGTGATCGTGGGTTGCGGTGCACAAGGTTTAAACCAAGGTTTAAATATGCGTGATTCTGGCTTAGATATCTCTTACGCATTACGTGCTGAAGCGATTGCAGAAAAACGTGCATCATTCCAACGTGCAACCGAAAACGGCTTTAAAGTTGGTACTTACGAAGAGTTAATTCCAACTGCAGATTTAGTGATTAACTTAACCCCAGACAAACAACACTCTAAAGTGGTGGCTGACGTTGTACCTTTAATGAAACAAGGTGCAGCATTCGGTTATTCACACGGTTTTAACATTGTTGAAGTGGGCGAAGAGATCCGTAAAGACATCACTGTGGTGATGGTAGCACCAAAATGTCCAGGTACAGAAGTGCGTGAAGAGTACAAACGTGGTTTCGGTGTACCAACATTAATCGCAGTTCACCCTGAAAACGACCCTCAAGGCGAAGGCTTAGCGATTGCAAAAGCGTGGGCATCAGCAACTGGTGGTGATCGTGCAGGCGTGTTAGAGTCTTCATTCGTGGCAGAAGTAAAATCTGACTTAATGGGTGAGCAAACTATTCTTTGCGGTATGTTACAAGCAGGTTCAATCGTGTGCTACGACAAATTAGTGGCAGACGGTAAAGACCCTGCATACGCAGGCAAATTAATCCAATACGGTTGGGAAACCATCACTGAAGCGTTAAAACAAGGCGGCATCACGCTGATGATGGATCGCTTATCAAACAGTGCGAAAATCCGTGCCTTTGAATTAGCAGAGCAAATCAAAGAGCAATTAAACTTCTTATACTTAAAACATATGGATGACATTATCAGCGGTCACTTCTCTGCAACAATGATGGCAGACTGGGCGAACGGCGACAAAGATTTATTCGCATGGCGTGAAGCAACAGGCAAAACCGCTTTTGAAAATGCACCAAAAGCCGACGGTATCAAAATTTCTGAACAAGAATACTTCGATAACGGTGTGGTGATGGTTGCAATGGTGAAAGCGGGCGTAGAAATGGCGTTCGATGCAATGGTAGCAAGCGGCATCTACGAAGAGTCTGCATACTATGAGTCATTACATGAATTACCGTTAATTGCAAACACTATCGCACGTAAACGTTTATATGAAATGAACGTGGTAATTTCAGACACTGCAGAATACGGTAACTACTTATTCGCAAACGTAGCAACCCCAATTCTTGCAGAACAATTAATTCCAACTTTACAAAAAGGTGATTTAGGCGAACCAACACCAACCGTTGAAATCGACAACGTTTACTTACGTGATATCAACAACGCAATTCGCAATCACCCAGTAGAATTAATCGGCGAAGAATTACGCGGTTATATGACTGATATGAAACGTATTGCTGTAGCGGGTTAATCTAATCAGTAAAATATCCTAGAAAAACCACCGCTTGTTGTGAAACAAGCGGTGGTTTTGTTTAGGATGATTGCAATTTATTATTTCTGATTAAATTATAAAAATTCCTTAAATGAAAAATTAAACGCATTTTACCCGAAATCAAAATGCAAAAGTAGAATGTTTTTGCACCGCTTGATGAAATCAATGTTTAACGAGAACTAACTTAGTGCAAATTTTGTATAACGGATAATCCACAAAGAACCTAAATCATCTCTTTACTTCCTTGCTAACCTGCGTTAAAATTGGATACCTTTTTTAGTTCTATGCCGCCAAAAATGTGTGCGGTTTAATTTAATCATATTTTTCTGAGGTGATGGCATATGCCAGTAATTAAAGTTCGTGAAAATGAATCATTTGACGTTGCATTACGTCGTTTCAAACGCTCTTGCGAAAAAGCAGGTTTATTAGCAGAAGTTCGTGCTCGTGAATTCTACGAAAAACCAACAACAATTCGTAAACGTGAGAAAGCATCTTTAGCAAAACGTCACGCTAAACGTAATGCTCGTGAAAACGCACGTAACACTCGTTTATACTAATTCATTTGCTTTTTAGCACTGAATCTTTACTAAAACCGTGAAACCGCAAGGAATCACGGTTTTAGTTTATTTATCCCACTCTTTTAGCAATGGAGGACCAATGAAAGGCACTATTCCACGTTCGTTTATTGATGATCTCATTGCTCGCACTGATATTGTCGATCTAATCAACCAACGCGTTAAGCTCAAAAAAGCAGGGAGAGATTATCAAGCCTGTTGCCCATTTCATCACGAAAAAACACCTTCTTTTTCCGTCAGCCAATCCAAACAGTTCTATCACTGCTTCGGCTGTGGGGCACACGGCAATGTGATTAGCTTTTTGATGGAGTATGACAAGCTCGAATTTCCTGAAGCAATTGAAGAACTTGCTGCAATGCAAGGGCTAGAAGTCCCTCGAGAGAATGTACGTCAATCGGGCAACGTTCGCCCTATTAGTTATAAAACGAAACGCGATCTTTACGGTTTACTTGAAGAAATTACCCGCTTCTATCAACACAATTTACAACACGATATTCCAAGCCAAAGTTACTTGCAAGGTCGTGGCTTATCGTCCGAAATCATCGCTAAATTTGAACTTGGCTTTGCACCAAATAGCTATGATGCTGTGCTCAAACGCTTTGGTGTGAATCCTGAGGAAACCCAAAAATTACGCGACACAGGGATGCTTTCAGAAAATGAAAACGGTCGAATTTATGATAAGTTTCGCAATCGAGTGATGTTCCCGATTAGGGATAAACGTGGTCGCGTGATTGCCTTTGGCGGGCGTGTAATGGGTGATGAACGCCCGAAATACCTCAACTCACCCGAATCTGCCACTTACCACAAAGGTAACGAACTTTACGGCTTATACCAAGCTCTACAAGCTAATGAAAATCCTAAATATTTGTTTGTGGTGGAAGGCTATATGGACGTGGTGGCACTCGCTCAATTTGGTGTATTGAATGCGGTTGCCTCACTCGGCACGGCAACTACAGGTGAACAAATCCAACAGATGTTCCGTGTAACAGAGCAGATTGTCTGTTGCTACGATGGTGACCGTGCAGGGCGTGATGCAGCTTGGCGTGCCTTTGAGAATGCCTTACCATATTTGTATGATGGTCGTCAGCTCAAATTTATCTTTTTGCCAGATGGCGAAGACCCCGATACTTTCGTACGAAGCCAAGGCAAAGAGGGTTTTGAACAATATTTGGCGGAACATTCCAAATCATTAAGCGATTTTCTGTTTGATAGCTTACTGATGCAAGTTGATTTATCTAGCCCAGAAGGAAAATCTAAACTTGCCTCGCTTGCCATTCCGCTCATTAATCGCATTCCAGGCGAAATGTTGCGGGTTTACCTTCGCAATATCTTGGGGCAAAAATTAGGCATTTTAGACCCCGCTCAGCTCGAAGCGATGTTGCCAAATCGCCAGCAAAAAGATGTCGCTAAACCACAAGCAAACCAAATCAAACGCACCCCAATGCGCTTGTTGATTGCTTTGTTATTGCAAAATCCTGAGTTGGCAAAACACGTGCCAGACCTCTCACCGCTAAGCGAATTGAACGAACCTGGCTTTGCCTTATTCTGTGAATTAGCCCAAGTTTGCCAAGCTAATATCGGCATTTCAATGGGGGCTTTGCTAGAACATTGGCGAGATAGCGAACAATTCCGCACGCTTGAATTGCTAGCGAGTTGGGATCATATGGTCGCCTCAGAAAACCTAGAAAAAGAGTTTATCGAAACCCTCGGTTTTCTCTACGATAAATTGGTCGAAAAACGAGTAGAGATGTTGATCGCCAAAGAGCGAACTTCAGGTTTGAGTACGGAAGAAAAACAAGAGTTGGTTTTATTACTTTCACAGTAAATTTTACGCCCTTGCTAACGTCCAAACTTGTACCTCTTGTACGCCTGCTTGTTTAATTTCCCTGCAAATCGCATTGAGCGTTGAACCTGTGGTCACTACATCATCCACAATTGCAATTCGCTCATAAAATTTGCCCGCTTGCGGTCTAAACCGAAAAGCGTTTTTCAGGTTTAAACGTCGTTCTTGTGCGGTAAGTTCACGCTGTGAAGCAGTATGTCGAATACGGCTAAGGCTTTGCGTATCAAGCGGAATATCTAGCCATCGAGATAGATACCGGGCGATTAACTCAGATTGATTATAACCTCGCTTCCAATGGCGTTGCCAAAAAAGCGGAACAGGCAAAATTACTTCTGGGAGTGCCAAACCATGCTCCCGTTGAGCCTGTTTCACCGCTAACAACAGCAATCGTGCTAATGGCTGATCTAACCAATATTGCTGATGAAACTTAAAACGATGAATCCAATCTGCAAGCGGTTTTTTATATACCGAAATTTGCACTATTCTTTGCCATTTCGGCTCATTTCGTAAGCATTCCCCGCAAGATAGTGCATTTTCTGCCAACAAACTGCCACAATGCCCGCAGTAAGGTGAATATGCCAAAAGTTTAATGCAACGGCTACAAAAGCCATGATCTGCAATTGCTAATTTTTGATCGCAATGAAAACAGCGGAAATTTAATCTATTCATACACCCTCCGCTATTTACTTTACCAAATTAGCAAAAATTATTTTTCGAGTGAGTTCTAAAAACCGTAAATTTAGTAAAGTGCAGACATAAAAAATGGTCAGGCAAAACCTGACCATTTTCACATTTTATGTTAATAAAGCACGCGTGCTTTAATTGTGCCGTCAATCTCTTTCAAGCGTTTTAATGCTTCTGAGCTATCTTCAAGCTGAACATCAATCACCACATAACCAATTTCTGGATCTGTTTGTAAATATTGGCCTGCGATATTCACGTTTTGATCCACAAACACTTGGTTGATTTTGTTTAAAATACCTGGTTTGTTTTGGTGGATGTGTAATAAACGTTTCGCATTATTGTTGGCAGGAAGTGATACTTCTGGGAAGTTTACTGCCGATAAGGTTGAGCCGTTATCGGAGTATTTCACAAATTTATTTGCCACTTCTGTACCGATGTTTTCTTGAGCTTCCGCCGTTGAACCACCAATGTGTGGGGTTAAAATAACGTTGTCAAATTTACGTAATGGCGATTCAAACGGATCGTTGATAGACGCAGGTTCAACAGGGAATACGTCAATCGCTGCACCGCGTAAGCTGTTTGCTTCTAAACGAGCCGCTAACGCATCTAAATCCACGACAGTACCGCGCGCGGCATTGATTAAAATCGCATCCTCTTTTAATTGGGCAATGCGTTCTGCACTCATTAAGTTTTTAGTCGAGGCATTCTCTGGCACATGTAAAGAAATCGCATCACAACTTGCAAGTAATTCATCCAAACTTGCAACTTGTTGAGCATTGCCAAGCGGTAATTTATTTTCAATGTCATAGAAGTAAACTTGCATCCCCACCGCTTCGGCAATCACGCTCAATTGTGAGCCGATATGACCATAACCGATTATACCCAATTTCTTACCACGCACTTCATTTGCACCCGCAGCTGATTTGTTCCACACACCACGGTGCACTTCCATATTCGCTTTCGGTACTTGACGCATTAACAAAATAATTTCTGCCAACACTAATTCCGCCACGGAGCGGGTATTTGAGAACGGTGCATTAAACACAGGAATACCACGACGTTTCGCTTCCGCTAAATCTACTTGGTTAGTACCAATACAGAAACAGCCTACCGCCACTAATTTTTGTGCGTGCTCTAAAATCTCTTTGGTTAAGTGTGTACGCGAGCGAATTCCCACAAAGTGAGCATCTTTAATTGCTTCGATAAGCTCTTCACCATCTAGGGCTTTTTTATGATACTCAATGTTGGTGTAACCTGCCGCTTTTAATACATCCAGTGCGTTTTGGTGCACGCCTTCGAGTAATAAGAATTTGATTTTTGATTTGTCGAGAGAAACTTTAGCCATAGTTATTCCTTATGTTGTGTTTAAAGTGAAAAACAAAAAGCGGTGCGATTTTGCAAAACGTTTGCAAAAATACACCGCTTGACCTTATTCAATAATTTTTGCCCCTTCAGGCGTGCCAACAATCGTGACGTTCGCAAAACGTTGTGCAAAAATACCGTTGGTGACCACACCTGCGATATTGTTGATGGCGTGTTCCATTTTCAGCGGTTCAAGAATTTTAAAGTGATGCACATCTAAAATCACATTGCCGTTATCCGTTACCACGCCTTCACGCCATTCAGGAGAACCACCAAGTGCAACTAATTGACGAGCCACATAAGAACGAGCCATCGGAATCACTTCCACTGGCAATGGGAAAGTTGAACCAAGCACATCGACTTGTTTTGAGCTATCCACGATACAAATAAATTTTTTCGCCAAAGAACTCACAATTTTTTCACGGGTTAATGCTGCCCCGCCGCCTTTGATCATTGCACCTTGCGGGGTAATTTCATCTGCACCATCGATATACACATCTAATTCCACAACGTCATTAGCACTAAACACCTCAATCCCCAACGCACGCAAACGATCTTCTGAAGCTTTCGATGCCGCTACTGCACCTTTAATTTCATCTTTCATTGAAGCTAATTCATCAATAAAGCAATTCACAGTTGAACCGCTACCCACGCCAACGATGGTATCTGGTGTCACAAATTTTAGTGCTGCTTTCGCTGCAATTTTCTTCATTTCTTGTTGGTTCATTACGTTTCCCTATTATTGCTTTAAAGATAAAAATTGATTCCATTGTGTGCCAAAGAGCAAGCTAAATCAAGCGGTAATTTTTCATAAGTCATTTGAAAATTTTTCTAAAAATAAAAAATTTTGTTTTGCTAATTTTCCGCTAATTTTTCCTCTCTAGAATACACACTATCAAGAGCAGAGATGCTTTTGATCATAATGATTTTAAACTCTATGAAAATAAACTTTTAAAACTCTACAAGGAGAATACTATGAAAAAATCAGTAAAAACTTTAGCAGCAACATTATTAACAGGTGTTATGACTTTCGGTGCAATCAATGCGAATGCAATGTCTCCAAAAGATCAAGATGCTTTGGGTAAAGCTAAAATCACGGCAGTGCAAGCATTATCTGCCGCACAAGCAAAAATCGGTGCCGATGCGAAAGTAAAAGGTATCGATTTTAAACATCACTACTTTGGTAAAGATCATTTTGAAGTTGAAATGTTTGCTAACGGTCAAAAACAAAAAGTGGCAGTAGATGCAGCAAGCGGTGATATTTTAGGCGTGGAAAGCGAAGCCCCTAAAACCGTGAAAGTTAGCCCAACAGCAGATATTGCACCACAAGTGAGCTTCGCTCAAGCAATGGACACCGCAGTGACAAAAACGGGCGGTAAAGTGGCAGAAGCGGACTTAGAGCATAAACGCGGTATGGCATTCTACAAAATCGAAACCATAAACAACGGTGTGGTTTATAAAGTGGCGGTAGATGCAAATAGCGGGCAAATTATTGATATGCCACAAAAACATAAAGGTAAGCATCATAAACACGATCGCTTTGAAAAAGGCGAACGTCACGAACATCATCAAAATGAAGGCGGTTTCCGTCAAAACTAATCTTATCTTCGCATTGTGCGATGTCGGGCGGATGTATTTCCGCCTATTTTTCGATAAAATCTCGTCAATTTTTTAATCTTTCATTTTTACTATGCGAATTTTATTGGTCGAAGACGACAAAATGATTGCCAAAGCGGTCTTGAATGGCTTGAAAACCGCCCGTTATGCGGTGGATTGGGTAAACAACGGCAACACGGCAGAACAGGCGTTAAACAGCCAGCAATATGATTTGGTGTTGCTCGATTTGGGTTTACCAGGGCAAGATGGTTTGCAAGTACTGAAACATCTCCGACAAGAAAAAAACAATACGCCTGTGTTGATTGTCACCGCACGTGATGATTTGGATAGTCGCTTGGCAGGCTTAGACGGCGGGGCAGACGACTACATTATTAAGCCTTTTGATTTGTCCGAATTACTTGCCCGCATTCGTGCTGTCCTGCGTCGTCAAAGCGGACAAAGCACGCCATTGTTAAGTAACGGTACAATCACCCTCAATCCGACGAACTACCAAGTTACTCTTGCTGATCAACTGACACCAATTGAGCTCAGCAACAAGGAATTTGCCATTCTGCAAGCTTTAATGACAAGACCAGGGATTATCCATTCTCGTGCAGACTTGGAAGATAAAATCTACGCGTGGGGCGATGAAGTGGAGAGCAACGCCATTGATTTTCTGATTCACGCCTTACGCAAGAAAATCGGTAAAGAGCATATTAAAAATGTGCGAGGCGTGGGATGGTTGGTTTCTAAAAATTAGTGATACCTCGGATAACAACCTTACCCTAAGAGGAAAAATGAAAAACTCAATCCAACTCAAACTCACTTTAGCTTTCACCGCCCTTTTCACTGTGGCGGCAGGCATTGCGGGCGGTGTTTCGTTCTACGATACTTACCGCGAAACTTACAAACTGCAAGACGATATGTTGGTTCAGCTTTCAGGCTTCGTCAATTCCGTGGAAAATCCGACCGCACTTTCGGGGGATTTTCGTCCGCCACGCGATAACGATGCACGAATTTATATGCATTTTGAGCGAAACAACGCTCATACAGAAAGTCTTCCGCCGAATTTTCCACAGCAAATGGAAGATGGTTTCCATACGCTCAGAAAAGATGGCAAAAAATACAAAAGAGTCAAACCGCACAAAGAAAACCGCTTTTGGTTTACGTTGAAAAACGC
This sequence comes from Haemophilus parahaemolyticus, assembly GCF_002015035.1. Taxonomy (GTDB): domain Bacteria; phylum Pseudomonadota; class Gammaproteobacteria; order Enterobacterales; family Pasteurellaceae; genus Haemophilus_A; species Haemophilus_A parahaemolyticus. The sequence continues at coordinate 57,889 of NZ_MUXY01000009.1, forward strand.
CGATGATTTATACCGCACTTACGTTCGTAACACACCCAACGGCAAGATTATCATCACCCAAGAAAATGAATATCGTGAAGAATTAGCATTCCGCAGTGCATGGCAGAGCGTGATTCCGCTGATTGTATTGTTGCCGTTGATTATTTTGCTGACCATTTGGATTGTCCGTCTTGCAATGAAGCCCGTAGACAGACTTTCTCACAAGCTAGAAAAACGCCACGAGCAAAATCTTACACCGTTGCCGACGGAAAAAATTCCGAGCGAAATTCGCGGATTTGTGGTGGAAATCAACCGCTTGTTGGGGCGAACAGATGAATTTATTCAGCAACAAAAACGCTTTATTGCGGATGCATCACATGAATTGCGTAGTCCGATGACCGCCCTTTCCTTGCAAGTGGAGCAACTCGCTCATCAAGATTTACCTACTGAAGCCAAAACTCAACTTATCCAAGTGAAACAAGGTATTCAGCGTAGTCGCAACTTACTGGAGCAGCTGCTTTCATTGGCTCGCATTCAAAATAATAAAATGGAAAACCACACTGATTTCAACGTGCAGGATATTTTCCGCAGCGTAATTGAGGATGTGCTGCCACTTGCCCTTGATAAAGATCAGGATTTGGGCGTAACGAATGAGCAAGCGGTCAATTTCCACGGTTCGGAAACGGATCTCTACTTGCTCGTTAAAACGCTGGTGGATAACGCCATTCGATACACACCAAACGGTAGCCAGATTGATTTAAGTGTCAAAGAGAAAGACGGTAGTATTCAGATCTGCGTAGAAGATAACGGCAACGGCATTCCACCAGAAGAACGCCAACGCGTGCTAGATCCGTTCTACCGTATTCTTGGTACAGAACAACAAGGCTCGGGCTTAGGCTTGGCGATTGCTGAGGAAATTGTGAAAAATTATGGTGGAAAAATTGAATTAAAAGATTCAGTGAATTTTGAAACGGGGTTGCTAGTGGAGGTTAAATTACCAACAAGCGGTTAAATTTAAGAAAAAATTAGATTTGATAAACACAAGCGGTGGATTTTGCAATTTATTTTACAAAATCCACCGCTTGTTGTTTATGGAAGAATTAGTTACGTTTCACTGCTTCCGCAATCTCTTCCGCACAGCTTTGGGCTAACGTTGCATCTTCACACTCTACCATCACACGAATAAGCGGTTCTGTACCTGATTTACGTAACAAGATACGTCCTTTTCCTGCTAAGCGCTCTTCCACCGATTTTGCTACCGCTTTTACTTCTTCGCTGTTGAGTGGGTTTTCACCGCCTGCGAAGCGAACGTTAATTAACACTTGCGGGAAGAGTGGCACGGCTTTTGCTAATTCGTTTAAGGTTAGATTGTGTTTTACCATTGCCGCTAACACTTCAAGCGAGGCAACAATACCATCACCCGTGGTGTTTTTATCTAACACGATGATATGACCTGAGTTTTCACCGCCTAATTTCCAGCCTTTCTCTTTTAATTGCTCAAGCACATAGCGGTCACCCACATTGGCACGCACGAATGGGATCGCAAGTTCTTTTAATGAGAGTTCTAAGCTCATATTGCTCATTAATGTACCCACTACGCCACCTTTTAATTTGCCCGCACGCAACGCTTCACGTGCCAAAATAAACAGAATTTGATCGCCATCTACTTTATTGCCTAAGTGGTCTACCATCATAATGCGGTCGCCATCGCCATCGTAAGCTAAACCGATGTCTGCTTCCGACTCTTTCACCACTTTTTGAAGTGCTTTGATGTCCGTTGCCCCGCATTTTTCATTGATGTTTAAGCCATTCGGACGTGTGCCGATTTCGATAACATCAGCTCCTAACTCACGCATTACGTTTGGTGCAATGTGGTAAGTTGCGCCGTTCGCACAATCCACCACGATTTTTAAGCCATCTAAGCTTAATTCAGATGGGAAACCTGCTTTACAAAATTCAATGTAACGACCTGCCGCATCATTGATTCGGCTCGCCTTACCAAGGTTTGCAGAGTCAACACAATCCATCGGCTCATCTAACATCGCTTCGATCGCTTCTTCTACTTCATCAGGTAATTTTTCACCCACTGATGAGAAAAATTTGATCCCGTTGTCGTAGTATGGATTGTGAGAGGCTGAAATCACGATCCCCGCTTCTGCACGGAAAGTGCGGGTTAAATACGCAATTGCAGGGGTTGGCATTGGACCGACGAATACCGCAGATAAACCTGCTGCAGTTAAACCTGCTTCAAGTGCTGATTCCAACATATAGCCAGAAATACGGGTGTCTTTACCAATAATCACTTTTTTCGTGCCTTGAGTCGCAAGCACTTTACCTGCCGCCCAGCCGAGTTTTAACGCAAATTCTGGCGTAATTGGGAATTTACCGACTTCACCACGTACACCATCTGTACCGAAATATTTGCGAGCCATAAATGTTCCTTATTTTAAAAAGTATTGATAAGCCAAGCTGTCGCTCACGTCTTGGTAGCGATAGCCTAATTGTTCTAAATGTTTGGTTAATTCTGCTTCTGAGCCTTCAGCCATAGGAAATGCGGCTAAAATATCACCGTAGTCCGCACCGTGTGCACGGTAGTGGAATAGTGAAATATCCCAATCAGTTAAGGCTTGTAAGAATGTAAGCAATGCCCCTTTTTGCTCAGGGAAATCAAAGCGATAGAGCTTTTCGTTTTGAATACTAGCCGGTCTGCCACCGATCATATAACGCACGTGCGTTTTAGCGATGTCATCATCTGATAAATCGCTCACATCGTAACCATTTTGGAGAAGTTCTTCGAGAATTTCTGCTTTTTCTTGGCTGCCAGAAATGCGTACGCCTACAAAAATACACGCGTTGGTATCATCTGCATGACGGTAGTTAAATTCTGTCACCGCACGGCTACCCAGAATTTGGCAGAATTTTAAGAAGCTGCCTTTCTGCTCTGGAATGGTTACCGCTAATAAGGCTTCACGTTTTTCGCCAATTTCGCAACGCTCAGAAACAAAACGAAGTGTGTGGAAATTAAGGTTTGCACCTGAGAGCACGCAAGCGAGATTTTCTCCTTCGATGCCGTGCTTTTTCACATATTTTTTCAAACCTGCAAGCGAGGTTGCACCCGAAGGCTCCGCTACCGCACGCACATTCTCAAAAATATCTTTCAATGCCGCACAGATTTCATCGTTATCGACTAAAACCACATCATCAACATATTGTTTACAAATACGGAAAGTTTCATCGCCGATACGTTTTACCGCAATACCGTCTGCGAATAAACCTACGTGATCTAAATCGACGGGCTGACCCGCTTTTAATGCGTGATATAAACAAGCAGAGTCTTTGGATTCTACCCCAATGACTTGAATTTCAGGCAAAAGCTGTTTCACTAACACTGCGATCCCTGCGATCAAACCACCACCGCCAACAGGCACAAAAATGCGGTTAAGATCGGAACGTTGTTGAATGAGTTCCATCGCAATGGTGCCTTGCCCTGCAATCACGGCTGGAGCATCAAATGGGTGAATAAAGGTCATATTCAACTCTTTCGAAAGCTCAAGTGCTTTGGCTTTGGCTTCGTCAAAGTTAGCACCATAAAGCAATACTTCTCCACCAAAACCACGCACCGCATCCACTTTAATACTTGGCGTATTTTGCGGCATCACGATTAAGGCACGTAAGCCTAAATGTTTCGCTGAAAGCGCGACACCTTGAGCGTGGTTACCCGCAGAAGCCGCAATCACACCTGCTTCTTTTTGAGCTTTAGAAAGATTAGAAATCATCGCAAATGCTCCGCGTAGCTTAAAGCTATGCACCGGCTGGCGATCTTCACGTTTGATGAAAATATTATTTTTTAAGCGTGAAGAGAGCTTGTCCATTTTTTGTAATGGCGTGACTTGAGCGAGATCATAAATATTGGAACTAAGAATAGTGCGGAGATAGTCCGTATTCGATTGGATTTGTTGTGTCATATGATTGATTTTAATGATCTTCCCAAAGGCAGGGATTGAAAGGGTTAGATAGTCGAAAAGGGCGTGTTTAGCACGCCCCATTGCAATTAGTTAATTAGTGTCCACCACAACCACAGCCACCATGATTGTGTCCGTGATCATGATGATGGTGATGACCACCGCCACAGCAGCCGTGACCTTCTTCTTCATCGCTGTCGTGACCACCACAGCCACAACCGTGTTCGTGACCAGAATGAATGTGACCGTGTGCAATCTCTTCTAAAGTTGCTTCACGTGTACCCACTACTTCTACAGAGAAGAGTAATTCTTGACCTGCAAGCATATGGTTACCATCAACCACTACTTCATCGCCATCCACTTCAGTAATCACAACAGGCAATGGACCTAAGTCAGTATCTGCGATAAAACGCATACCTACTTCTAATTCCTCTACGCCCATAAATACATCTTTCGGCACACGTTGTACCATATTTTCGTTGTATTCGCCGTATCCTTCTTCTGGGCTTACACGTACTTCGAAAGTATCACCAACCGCTTTACCTTCTAATGCCTTTTCTAAGCCTTCAACAAGATTGTTGTGACCGTGTAAGTATTCTAGCGGTTGGTTCGCTGGTGCTTCGTCCACTAATACGCCATCTTGAGTACGTACTTGATAAGCAATGCTTGGTACTACGTTTTTAGTAATTTTCATTAAAAATGATCCTTTGTTTATATAAAAAATTAACCGCATTGTAGCGGTTTGTATAATATTTGCAAATTGTTCTATAAATTTGATCGCTTGTAGAGTGTGTGAAATTCATGTCACGCACATCAATATAGAAAAGCGTGCGTGGATTTTTCAATCCACACACCCTACTATACTAAATAAAAACAAGATCTTTTAAGCGATAACCTTGTGGCACGGTTTCTTTGTCTTCAAAAGTAACAAATTCCCACGCATTTTCATTCGCAAGCACGGCACGGAGTAATTTATTGTTCACACCATGACCCGATTTATAGGCTCTGAAATCGCCTAAGATGTTGTAACCGCACATAAAGAGATCACCGATAGAATCAAGCATTTTATGTTTTACCAATTCATCTTTATAGCGTAAGCCATCTTCATTTAAAATGCGGTAATCATCTAACACGATGGCATTATCTAAGCTACCACCTAGTGCTAAACCAATTGATTGGAGATATTCCACATCTTTCATAAAAGTAAAGGTTCTTGCACGGCTAATTTGCTGAATGAAATTTTCGGCTGAAAGATCCATCGCAAAATGGCGTACATCTTTGCTAATCATCGGGTGATTGAAATCAATGGTGAAATCTAATTTTAAGCCATTTGCATAAGGTCTGATTTCTGCCCATTTATCGCCCTCTTCCACACGTACGGTTTCTTTAATGCGGATGAATTTTTTCGGAGCATTTTGCTCTTCGATACCCGCATCTAAAAAAAGATAGATAAACGGACTTGCACTGCCATCCATAATTGGAATTTCAGGGGCATCAACTTCCACGATAAGGTTGTCTAAACCTAATGCCGCCATCGCTGCATTTAAATGCTCAACGGTTGAAATACGCACACCATCATCGTTGATCATACAAGTACAAAGCTGTGTATCACGAATTGATTCTGCACTTGCTGGGAAGTAAACAGCAGGCTCTAAATCAGTTCGTGCATAAATAATCCCTGTATTAGCAGGGGCAGGACGCAATGTGAGCGTCACTTTTTTGCCACTGTGCAAACCAATGCCAGTGACTTTGGTTGCTTGTTTTAGGGTTCTTTGTTTAATCATTTTTTATTCCTCGCAAGCGATCGAAATTAACGACCGTTTCGCATAAATCCTGGAATAGAGCTCGGTGAGAACACTTGGTTTGGATCAATTGTTCTTGGCTGTTGCGTTGTTCCAGCATTTTGTGGTGCTTGATTAAAGCCTATTGGTTGTGGCTGATGACCATAATTCTGGTTTGGCTGAACAGACTGTTGAGTCCCATAACCTACTGGTTTTGGTACTGGCTGAGATTGTTCAACTGGCTGTGGTTGTTGCAGCATACCTGTACGTGGCATGGTTAACTCTTCTGCTTGACCTAAACCAGTTGCAACCAATGTTACACGGATTTTACCTTCCATTTCAGGATAGAACGTTGTACCGAAAATAATAGTTGCATCAGGATCTGTTGCTTCAGTAATATATTTCACAACAGAATCCACTTCATTTAGTTCTAAGTCATCGCCTGCTGAAATATTAATCAATACGCCTTTTACACCTGATAAATCAACATCTTCTAATAACGGACTTGCCACTGCTTCCATTGCTGCACGCTCTGCACGCCCTTCGCCTTCTGCAATGCCCGTTCCCATCATTGAACGTCCCATACCAGACATAACTGTTTTCACGTCATTAAAGTCTACGTTTACCAAACCTTCTTTGGTAATCATATCAGTAATACCTAATACTGCGTTACGCAAAACATCATCAGCATATGAGAATGCATCCTTAAATTTTACGCCTTTAGGTAAAACTTTAAGTAATTTTTCATTTTGAATAATAATCAACGCATCTACATTTTTCGCTAATTCTTTAATGCCTTGTTCTGCGAAATTTAAACGTTTTCTACCTTCAAAATTAAATGGTTTAGTAACAATCGCAACGGTTAAAGCACCTTGGCTTTTTGCAATTTCAGCAATAACTGGAGAAGCCCCTGTACCAGAACCTCCCCCCATACCTGCTGCGATGAATACCATACTTGCATCACTTAACATATTAGTTAATGCTTCACGGTCTTCTTCTGCAGATTGATAGCCAATATTTGGATCACCACCAGCCCCCAAACCATGAGTAATACCTGCACCAATTTGTACAGTATTACGCACTGCACTTGAACGCAATACTTGTGCATCTGTATTTACTGAAAAAAACTCCACGCTGCCAATATCATCTTCCTGACAGCTCCTAACCATATGGTTCAATGCATTACCGCCACCGCCACCAACGCCAACAACTTTAATTACTGCATCAGGCGTTGTCTCATAAACTGGTTCGAACATTCTTTACTCCCTAAAATAAGCGTATGCCAACTTATTTAATTTAAAAATTTGACTTAATCCAACGTATTGCTTTACGAGTCTGCTTTTTGACACCTTTAAACATACCAACTACATTTGGATTATTTATTATCGTTTTTTTGCTTTCTGCTGGATGCTCAAAATTATATTGTAATAGCCCCAAAACTGTTGCATATTGTGGCTTATTCACATAATCGGTCAAGCCTGCAATATTGAGAGGGCTTCCCACTCGTACGTGTGCATTAAAGATATTTTTTGCACATTTTACAATATCTTCTATTTGTGAACCACCACCCGTAAGAACAAAACCCGCAATTAATTCCTGTTTTATCCCTTGGTAATATAAATTTTGACGCAATTTTAACAGATCTGCGTTAATAAGATTAAATAAATCGCTATAACAAAGTGCTGTAATTTCTGCAACGTGTGCTTTCGTATAAATTCGGGGAGCCCCCCCAGCTAAACCTGAAATCGAGAATTTTTTATCGGCATTCATCGTCGGTGGTGAAACCGCACTGCCATAATTAACCTTAATGATTTCAGCTTCTTTGCGAGACGTCGTAAAAACTTGTGCAAGATAATCCGTTACATTATTGCCACCAAACGGATATGATTTACTAAAGCGTAATGCACCATCAACGTAAACCACCACATCCATCGTGCCCGCACCAATATCAATCAAGCAAATACCAAGCTCTTTTTCCTCTTCTGTAAGCACCGAATAAGCAGAGGCAAATCCCGAAAAAACAATATTGGCAACAGACAATCTCTGATTCGATTCTACCGCATTAATTAAATTACGTTTCCAATCTTGGTGAGCTGCAATTAAATGCACATAGGCAGTGAGACGATTACCTGACAAGCCAATTGGACTTTTTGTCAGCGGTAAATGGTCTACTTTAAACTCTTGTGGCACTATGTGTAGCATCTCTAAGCCATTAGGCAATCGAATAGAGCTTGCATTATGTTTCGCTTCTTCCACGTCCTCTTTTGTAACTACATTCTCTAAAACCGCCTGCCCCATTTCATTAAGCCCTGTAATATGAGCCCCTGAAATACTCAGAATCAGATCAGAAATTTCAAGATTGTTTGCAATTGATTCAGCCTCAGCAATCGCATTATCAATAGCACGAACAACTGCATCTAAATCAACAATCCCTCCTTGATTTGCCCCTTTTGAAGGAGAAACTCCAGTTCCTAACACTCTAATTACACCATCAGGTAAGGTCTCACCAATGACAACAACTGTTTTGGATGTCCCAATATCTAACCCAACAATGTAATCCTCATCATCAATATTATCAGTCATTTTATTTTCGTTCGTTTGCAATTAATTATTTCTGTATTGGATAGAAACCTACCGCTGCACCGTGTTCATAACGTAAATCGACATACCCCAAACGCTGTCCTTCTGGCACCTCAATTTCAGGGAAAATCATCATAAAGCGGTCAATTTTTGGCGTCCATTCTCCACGTCCTAATCTTAACTCAATATTATTCGCTAATGTAATCGACCAAGAACCACGATTATCCATCGCCAGTGATTTAAGTGATAAATTGCGAAATGCTAATTCCGTTTGAATTTTACCCCACGCTTCAAGTACTTCTTTACTTTCCGCATCAGGTCCAAACATTATCGGTAAACCTGTTTTATCAAACCGTTCTGGGGGTAAACTAAATACAACCCCTTGATCAGAAAGATAGTGAATATTATTCCACACAGCTACAGGTTTATGCTCAACCAGGCTAATACTTAAGCGATCAGGATAGGATTTTCGCACAATCACATCTTTTACCCAAGAGAGTTGTAACAACTTATCTTTAACCTCTTGAATATCTTGGGCAAAATATCCTTTTAGAACAGGTTCTTTGGCTAAAGTTTCACGAATATCCGCATTTGTTGTAAATTGCGTTTTATGAGTTAACGCATAAGCACGAATCGGCGTTCTATCCAAACTCTCAAGAAGTACCGACCAATTTGCATATACCGTATAAATCACAATCAACCAAAATAATAAAATCAATGGTTTAATTGAAGTGAGCCAACTCATCGGCAGAAAATGTAACTTCGAACCGATATGCTCCTTAGCAAGGCGAAAATAATTGGGTTTTCTCTTTCGAGCAAACTTAGCCATTACGCACTTAACTCCAACACACGTTCAACTAAACGTTCAAAGCTATAACCGACAGTCGCTGCCGATTTCGGAAAAATACTGTGGCTGGTCATCCCTGGACAGGTATTTACTTCCACTAATCGAAAATTACCCTTTGCATCTTCCATCACATCAATACGACTCCAACCACGGCAACCCACCACATCAAAGGCTTGTTTCACAATTTTTGCCACTTCTGCTTGGCGTTCATCGTTTAATGCAGGCACCACATATTGGGTGTTGTCTGAAATATATTTTGCGTGGTAATCATAAAACTCACCCTCTGGAATCACTTGCACCGCTGGCAACACTTCGCCATCTAACACCGGCACAGAATATTCCGCCCCTGCTAAAAATTCTTCAACTAACACAATGCTGTCAAATTTTAACGCTTCTTCAATCGCAGGTTGTAATTCCGCTTCAGTTTTTACCTTGAACACGCCAACGCTTGAGCCTTCACAAGAAGGTTTAACAAACACTGGCAAGCCTAATTTTGCAATAATCGCTGCAGAATCAACCGCTTGTCCGCGTTTTACCACCACCATTTCTGCAGTCGGTAAACCAACAGCTTGCCATAATAATTTAGTGCGGAATTTATCTAAAGTGATTGCTGATGCCATCACGCCACAGCCTGTGTAAGGAATGCCCATCTGTTCCAAAGCACCTTGCAACACACCGTTCTCACCAATGCCACCGTGTAAAATATTGAAGACACGTTGAATCCCTTTTTCTTTTAATTTTTCAATTGGGAACTCTTTGGTATCAATACCTTCCACATCATAGCCAAGGCTTTTAAGGGCTTCGGTTACCGCTGCACCAGAGTTTAACGATACCTCACGTTCCATCGAAACGCCACCAAATAACACTGCAATTTTTTCGTTTTTAATGCTCATTGTATTCTCAATTTTCTATAAAGTGGGCTTTCTTGCCCTCTATGATATTTGGTGGGCAAAAAAACCCACCCTACAAGCGATGTAATTTGCAAAATATATTGCAAAAACAACCGCTTACGCTTTCCAACTCTCTGCTAAATCACGCGACAATTTGCTCACGTTACCCGCACCTTGTGCCAAAATTAAGTCGCCATCTTGAATAATTTGGTCTAACACTTCGCCTAATTGTTCCGTATCAGACACTAAAATCGGGTCAACTTTGCCTAAATTACGAATTGAGCGACATAACGCCTTACTATCTGCCCCAACAATTGGTGCTTCACCTGCGGCATACACATCCAACATCACTAAAGCGTCTACTTGCGAAAGTACTTGCACGAAATCATCGAACAAATCACGCGTACGAGAATAGCGATGCGGTTGGAACACCATCACGATACGTTTATTTTCCCAGCCTTGACGAGCCGCTTTAATTGTTACGTCCACCTCAGTTGGATGGTGACCATAATCATCCACCAACATCACTTTACCATTTGGGCGAATAAATGAACCCAATTGGTCAAAGCGACGCCCCGCTCCTTGGAAATCTGCAAGTGCAGCTAAAATCGCTTCATTAGCAATGCCTTCTTCTTTAGCAACCGCAAGTGCCGCAGTCGCATTTAAGGCATTATGACGACCAGGTACGTTTAACAGCACCTCAACACGTTCCCCGTTCGGGCAAATCACCGTGTAGTGTCCTTGGAAACCTGTTTGTTGGTAATCTTCAATACGGTAATCTGCATTTTCACTGAATCCGTAAGTAATCACTTGGCGACCTACTTTCGGTGCAATTTCCATCACTGTTGCATCATCGGCACACATCACTGCCAAGCCGTAGAAAGGCAAGTTACGCAAGAATTTAACGTAAGTCTCTTTCATCTTCTCGAAGTCGCCACCGTAGGTGTCCATGTGATCTGGCTCGATATTAGTGACAACCGAAACCATGGGCTGCAAATGTAAGAATGACGCATCACTTTCATCTGCCTCCGCTACCAAATAACGGCTTGCGCCCAAGTGCGCATTTTTACCCGCAGATTTTACCAAACCGCCATTTACGAAGGTTGGATCTAAGCCAGCTTCAGTGTAAATCATTGAGATCATTGCAGTGGTTGTAGTTTTGCCATGGGTGCCCGCAATCGCAATCCCGTGGCGAAAACGCATAATTTCTGCCAACATTTGTGCACGTTGAATCACAGGAATACGTGCTTCTTTTGCCGCTTTTACTTCAGGGTTTTCTTCATTAATCGCACTGGATGCCACCACTACGCTCGCCCCTGCGATATTTTTCGCACTGTGCCCAATAAAAATATGAGCTCCTGCAGCAGTAAGACGTTTCGTTACAACACCATCAGCAATATCCGAACCACTAATTTTATAGCCTTCGTTCAATAATACTTCAGCAATACCACTCATCCCCGCACCGCCAATGCCGATAAAATGAATTTGGCTCACACGGCGCATTTCAGGCACGAGTTTTTTAACTTTATCTTGGAAATTTTGCATTTTATATTCTCTAAATTAATGACTTTCTTCCACAATCACTTCCGCCACACGTTTTGCAGCAGTTGGCGTAGCTTTTACTCTGGCTTTGATTGCCATCTCGGTTAATTTAGTACGATCAGCAATCAACGGCTCTAACACCGCTAACAGTTTTTCTGGCGTAAATTCGGGTTGCTCAATCACATAAGCTGCCCCCGCTTCCACCAAATATTCCGCATTTAAAAATTGCTGTCTATCTTTATGTTGGAACGGCACAAAAATAGCAGGCAAACCCGCGGCAGCAATTTCGCATACCGTTAATGCCCCCGAACGGCAAATGACTAGATCCGCCCATTCGTAAGCGGCTTTCATATCATCGATAAACTCACTTGCCACGCCATTGCCTGTGGCGTGATAAACCTCTTCGACGTCCGCTAATTTTCCCTTACCCACTTGATGGCTAATGAACACCTGATTGCCCAACACTTTCGCCACTTCGGGGACAGTTTGGTTAATCACTTGTGCTCCTTGACTACCGCCCATCACTAAAATGTTGATCGGGTAATCACGCTCTGCAAAACGTTGTTCTGGTGCTTCAATCCCAAATAAATCTTGGCGAACAGGGTTTCCTACCACTTCTGCATTCGGGAAAGCATTTGGAAAGGCTTGCAACACACGGCGAGCAATTTTTGAAAGCCACACATTGGTTAGCCCTGCCACCGCATTTTGCTCGTGTAAAATCACAGGTACACCGCAAAGTTTTGCTGCAATTCCACCAGGACCTGACACATAACCGCCCATCCCAAGCACCGCATCTGGCTTGAATTTTTTGATGATTTTGTATGCTTGCAACACCGCCCTTAGAATGGCAAAAGGGGCTGTTAGCAAGGCTTTTACGCCCTTACCTTTTAGCCCTGAAATTTGGATAAATTCAATCGGAATACCGTGCTTGGGAACGAGATCTGCTTCCATTCGATCTTTTGTGCCTAACCAACAAATTTCCCACCCTTGTTGCTGTAATTCGCGTGCAACGGCAATCGCGGGAAATACATGCCCCCCTGTTCCACCTGCCATCACTAATAATTTTTTTGCCATTGATATTCTCTTTTTTGCTTTATTTTTTGGATAATTTTCTGTTGTAAAGAAAAAATGCTCAATATTCTACAAGAATTTACACTTTTTCGGAAAAAGAAAACGGTCAATTTTGTAAATTTTTTCACAACATCGACCGCTTAAACTCAATTTCCCTTCGCACGGGTGTAACCAATTCTTTCCAATCGATTTTCGTGGTCAATCCGTATTAAAACTGCCATCGCAATAGAAAGAATAAGCATACTTGAGCCACCATAACTGACAAAAGGGAAGGTTAAACCTTTTGAGGGAATCAAGCCAGATGCACCACCTAAGTTAATTGCACCTTGTAGTAAAAACCAAATCGCAATACCACACGAGAAATAACCATTAAATCGTTTTTCCATTTGTAATGATTCCTTACTAATATGTATCGCACGAAGCACTAAAAACATAAAAAGGAAAAGCAAAAATAATGTACCAACTAAACCAAACTCTTCACCGATAACAGCAGTGATAAAATCGGTATGTGCTTCAGGTAAATATTCTAATTTCTGAATTGAATTGCCTAAACCTCTTCCCCAAATTTCTCCCTGACCAAATGCCATTTGTGAGTTGGCAAGCTGGAAACCATCACCATATACATCAACAAAAGGATCACGATAAGCAGTCCATCTCTTCATACGATATTCCGAGGAAAGCACGTAAATCACAAAACCTATGCCTCCAAGTGCAATAAGCCCTATAAATTGAGTTCGTTTTGCTCCCATCACAAACAGCATACCAAACGCGATAGCGAAAATAATGGACATACTACCTAAATCGGATTGGAAGTTTAAAATTAAAATAAATACAAACACAACAGCAAGAGGACGCCAACCACTATGCCAAGCTCGACGGAGTTCATCATAACGACGAACATAAAAACTCGCAAAATAAGAAATTACCGCTAATTTCGCTAATTCAGATGCCTGAAAGGTCACCGAACCAATTGAAAGCCAACGTTTCGCCCCGTTAATTTCTTTACCAAAAGGAAGTACTAAAGCAAGTAAAATAACAGAAATAATAAAAAACCAAATATTATATTTTTCCCAACGGCTCATTGGCTGCTGAATAAAAAAGGCAAAAATGCACAATGAGACCAAAATATAAGCCCCGTCCATAATGGCAAAATAAAACGGCTCATTATGCAAACGCCAGCTCACGGGAATAGAAGCAGAACTCACCGCTACTAACCCGATCATCAATAAACTCACATAGACCCAAAGCAACGCTCGATCATAAAGCAGGTCTTTAGGGGTGATACGAAACCAATTATCAAACCCCGTTTTGATTGCTTCTAACATTAAGCCTTTTCTCCTTTCGCCAATGCCATAAAAATATCACCGCGTTGTTCAAAGTTTTTGAACTGATCTAAGCTTGCACAGGCTGGCGAAAGCAACACCATATCGCCTTGTTTTAACTGCGGACGGATTTTTTCCACCGCTTCATACATCGTCTCTACCAACACACTTTGGCTAGAGAGTTTCGCCAACGCTGCCCCATCTTGCCCGAAGCAGTAGCAAACGATATTCGGTTTGTTGATTAACGGTTTCAGTTCTGAAAAATCTGCCGCTTTACCGTCTCCGCCTAATAGTAAATAGAGCGTGCCCGCTACCTCTAAGCCGTTCAGTGCTGCCACTGTGCTGCCCACATTAGTCGCTTTGGAATCGTTCACCCAACGCACGCCATCATTAGTTGGCACAGCTTGGAAGCGGTGTGCTAAACCACCGTAGATTTGCAATGCTTTCACAATGCCTTCGCGAGGAATACCCGCCGCATCAGCTAATGCCATTGCCGCTAAAGCGTTCATCTCATTATGGCGACCGTGAATCAGCATCTGTTTCGTACCCATCACCGCAGTTTCACCCGCATAAAGTACACCGTGGCGTAAGGTGTATTCCGCATTGTGTTCTGCAAAACGAATCAGATTTTTGACCGCTTGTTCAGGATATGTTTGGGGATCTTCGCCATTCACAATGACATTTTCTGCATTGTTATAAATTTTAAGTTTTGCTGCACGGTAATCCGCAAGTGAATCATATCTATCCATATGATCTTCACTCACATTCAGTACGGTTGCCGCAACCGCTTTGAGTGAAGAGGTCGTTTCAAGTTGGAAACTTGAAAGCTCCAATACATAAAGCGCATAATCACTATTTAACAAGCTTAATGCAGGCACGCCGATATTGCCGCCCATTCCGACTTTAATACCTGCTTGCTTTGCCATCTCAGTCACTAATGTTGTGACCGTACTCTTACCATTTGAACCTGTGATAGCAATAATTGGCGCGGTTACCTCACGGCAAAACAGCTCAATATCGCCCACCACTTCTACGCCTGCGTTAATCGCTTGCTGAATTTCAGGCGTTGCCAATGCAAACCCTGGACTAATCACGATTAAATCGGAATTAAGCAACCACTCAATATTTAATCCGCCTGTATGTAATGGAATTTCTTTTGATAATTGTTCGATTCCAGCTGGTTTCTCACGGGTATCAATCACCTGTACTTTCGCATTTTTATCTGCAAAAAAATCGACACAAGATAAGCCCGTTTTGCCCAAGCCTATAATCGTTACTGTTTTATTTTTGTATTGATTTTGCATTTTTTATTCTCTTTTTGTTGTCTTACTTTCCCAACTATCCGCAAGCTAGGAGGTATAAATGACTATCTCTATGGCTAACTGCTCATCCATTGATAAAATAGGCTTTATCCCACCTTTGATTTTTCATCATATTTTGGTGGAAGAAAGCCTACCCAACTGACCTTAACGCAATTTCAATGTTACTAAGCCAATTAACACCAGCATTAAAGTAATAATCCAGAAACGAACAATAACACGCGGTTCTGGCCAGCCTTTTAATTCAAAGTGGTGATGAATTGGTGCCATGCGGAAAATACGTTTTTGACGAAGTTTATAAGATCCTACTTGGAGAATAACGGATAAGGCTTCCACCACAAACACGCCACCCATAATCACGAGCAATAATTCTTGGCGAACCAATACCGCAATCGTGCCTAATGCACCGCCTAATGAGAGTGAGCCAACATCTCCCATAAATACTTGGGCAGGGTAGGTGTTGTACCACAAAAAGCCTAAGCCCGCACCAACGATGGCAGTACATAAAATCACTAATTCCCCTGCATTTTGGACGAATGGAATATGTAAGTATTGGGCGAAGTTGTAGTTACCTGTTGCCCACGCAATCAGTGCAAAAGCACTTGCCACCATAATGGTGGGCACAATTGCTAAGCCGTCTAAGCCGTCAGTCAGGTTCACAGCGTTACTTGTGCCGACAATCACGAAGTAAGAAAGCACCACGAATAAGATGCCAAGCTGTGGCATAAATTCTTTGAAGAATGGCACCACCAGCTGTGTGGCGGTAGTATCTTTACCGATGGCATAAATGCCCAAAATGGCAACCAAGGCAATGACAGACAACCAGAAGTATTTCCAACGAGGAATTAAACCATCGGTATTTTTACGTTTGATTTTCCAATAATCGTCCACAAAACCGACGATCCCATAACCAAATAAAACAAACAACACAAACCAAACATAACTGTTGCGTAAATCTGCCCAAAGCACAGTACTGATACCAATAGAGGCTAAAATCATCACACCGCCCATCGTTGGTGTGCCGCGTTTTTTGAAGTGGCTTTCAGGCCCATCATTACGTACTTCTTGCCCGAATTTTAATACTTGTAAACGGCGAATAACAGTCGGCCCAATCCATAATCCAATGCCAAGAGCAGTCAATAACGCCATAATGGCACGGAAAGTAATATAAGAAACGACATTAAACGCCGTATTAAACTGAACAAGATATTCAGCAAGCCAAACTAGCATAATAAATCCTTAAAATTGAATATGAAAAGCACGGCATAAATCCGCAATCAAAGTTTCCATTTTTTGGCTACGAGAGCCTTTTGCCAATAAAACAAGCGGTTGTTTTTCTGCAATTTTTTGCGAAATAATCGGTAGCAAGAAATCGCTCATGGTTTGCTTGTCGGTAAAATGATGCTGTGCATTAGCACTAATCACTGCACTTTCTTTGCCAAAAGAGACGATTAAATCCAACCCTGCCTGTTGTGCAAAATCAGCGACTTCTTGATGGCATTGCGTACTCTCTTTGCCAAGTTCCGCCATATCGCCGACTGCAAAAATACGGAATGCGGGGTAATTTTTCAGCACAGAAATCGCTGATTTCATCGAATCAACATTCGCATTGTAAGTATCATCAATCAGCAAACAATGCTCGTTAATTTCAACAGGATATAAACGTCCTTTCACTTGTGAGCGCTGTTCAAGCCCAGCTTTCACATCTGCTAAACTTGCGCCAACTGCCATCGCTAACGCGGTTGCCGCTAGAGCATTAGAAACGTTATGTGCGCCTAAATAAGACAAATTGATTTCAATTTCCTCTTCAAAGGCATGCAAAATGAAAGTTGAGCCGTTTAAATTAAGTGAAACGTTTTCCGCCCAGAAATCGGCGTAAGAATCGGTATCTGATCCTGTGTAACTAAACGATTGCAAGCTGTGCTCGCCAATCTCTTTCGACCATTCAGGGTAATAATGTGCCAAGTTCACAATTGCCGTTCCACCCGCTTTTAAGCCGCGGTAAATCTCACCTTTCGCCTCTGCCACGCCTTGAATCGAGCCAAAACCTTCCAAATGGGCAGGGGCAACGTTATTCACTAAACAGGCATCAGGTTGGGCGATTTGTGTGGTGTAAGCAATTTCGCCAATATGGTTTGCACCCAGTTCTACCACCGCAAATTTGTGTTGCTCAGTTAGACGGAGCAAGGTCATCGGCACACCTAAATCATTGTTCAGATTGCCGAAAGTATAAAGCACTTCGTCTTCACAAGTGGCCGTTTTTTGCAAGATTTTTGCCGTCATCTCTTTCACGGTTGTTTTACCCGATGAGCCTGTCATGGCAACCGTTTTAGGATTCAATGTGCTTTTCAGCCATTTCGCTAATTCACCTAAAGCTAATCGCGTATCCGCCACAATAATTTGCGGTACAGCAATCGGCAATTCACGCTCAACAACGAGTGCTACACAGCCTTGTTCTAGCGCTTTTTCTGCATAATCATGTGCATCAAATTTTTCGCCTTTTAATGCAAAAAACAAGCCATTTTCGACCGCTTGTCGCGTATCGGTACTGACTGTCGTTACCGTTACATTACCATCACCAAACATCCTTGCATGAAGGATTTCGGCGATTTGTTGGGTTGTTTGTTTAATCATTGTTCTATCTTTTCTATGAATCTTTGATAAAGAAGGTTAAATATCTTTGCTTTACCACAAAAATACTCCGCTTACGGAATTACTTTTCATTGGCTTAAATAAAAATTTCTTCACAGAAATTTTATTATATTTGGATAATTCAGAAGGAAAATAAAATTACTTCATTCCATCTAGCAATTTATTTGCCCAAAAAAATTTAGAATATCTCACTAAAGAGACATAAGCTAAAGTTCCAAAACATAATAAAAACATAAGACTAATTGTAATAAATTGCCCTATTTCTATTTGATTAAACGGCTTAAATTGGACCAATGCCGATGGTATCAATGATAAAAATGCAAAAATAAAATACAATCTCGCAAATGCTTTTTCTTTAAACTTATAATTCTTTTTATAATTTATCTTCCCATCTTTTAAAATTAATTTATCTGTATATAAAAATGCCCTTATTAAGTTTATATCTTTTTTCTCATCAAAAATGTATTTAACAGCAGATTGAATCTCTGAAGATACGATTTCAATGTTAGGTCTTGCAATTTTACATAAAATAATATAAAGATCTTCTTTTAAGTTTTTAGGAATTACATTTGAGTTATTTATCATATCTTCTAAAAAATAAAACTCACTTATAAGTTCCGAAGGTTTCTGCTTAAAGGCTTCTACATATTTTTTGGCTTTTAAATATCCTATAAAAGCAACTATAATAGAAAAAATAGCTTTAATATTAACAGAATCTAGTTGAATTAAGTAACTATACAATTTAGTTACATCAGGCAAAAAATCCATAATCTTATCCTATATTATTGCAAGCAACCAACAGCCACTTCCTGATCCGAAAAATGATGCTTGGTCGTGCCGATAATTTGATAATCTTCATGTCCTTTGCCAGCGATTAAAATCACATCTTGCGGTTTCGCTTGCAAAATGGTAGTTTTAATCGCTTGTTCGCGATCATGAATAACTTGAACAACATCAACATTCTCAAAGCCCTTAAGAATATCTACCATAATTTTCTGATTATCTTCAGTACGCGGATTATCATCTGTCGCAATCACACGATCTGCAAGCTGTTCAGCAATTTTTGCCATCATTGGACGCTTACCTGCATCACGATCGCCCCCACAACCAAAAATACAGTAAAGTTCGCCCTCACAATGCAGACGTGCAGCTTGTAATGCTTTTTCTAAAGCATCAGGCGTGTGAGCATAATCAACCAACACTAGTGGGCGATTTTCCGCAGTCACACACTCCATTCTACCAGCCACGCCTTTAAGAAGAGGTGCGGTTTCAACTAATTTTTGCAAATCATGTCCAAGCACTAACAAGCCAGCTAACGCTAGCAGTAAATTGGAAACATTAAATGCCCCAATTAACTGGCTATGTAAAGTACCATTGCCCCAGCTTGATTCAAATTCAATAGTCGCACCTTGTAAGGTAAACGCAACACGAGTCGCTTTAACATATCGGTGTGAAGTTTGAAAATCAGGATTTACGCTTACTGCAATGGCATCAGGTAATTTAGCTAACCAATCCGCACCTGTTTCATCATCTGCGTTTAACACTTTAGCCTTAGTGTTAAGCTCACTAAACAAACGGAATTTTGCTGCAGCGTACTCTTCCATTGTGTGATGATAATCAAGGTGATCTCGACTTAAATTAGTAAACATTGCCAAATCAAATTGCAACGCTTCCGCACGATACTGCACTAAACCGTGAGAACTCACTTCCATCGCACAAAAATCAGCACCAAGTGCAATAAAGTTTGCAAGATTTTGTTGATTTTCAACAGCAGAGCCTGTAGTGTTAGCCGCTTCTTGAACTTGCCCGAATAAACCGTTGCCGATGGTTCCCATCACTGCCGATTTACCGCCTAGCAAGTTATGCCATTGGGCTAACAGCTGAGCCGTTGTCGTTTTGCCATTTGTGCCAGTAATGCCCGCTAACGTTAATTTTTCGCTTGGGTTGGCATAAAATTCGCCCGCGATTTGCGAGAGCAATTTTGGCAAATGTGGCACACTCAACACACAAGCGGTAGCATTTACAAACTCTTTGGCAATTTCGACCGCTTGTACGCCTTCGTCCGCTTCCGCCAAAATCAGGCTTGCACCTTGTTCAATCGCTTTGGGAATAAAAGTTCTGCCATCCACATTATGCCCTTTTAAGGCAATAAACAGATCGCCATTGCTGACTTTGCGGGAATCGAGCGTCATTTTTGCAAGCGGTGAAATTTGCACGTTATCTTGCAATTGAGGGAAAAAGGTGAGTAATCGTTTCATTATTCGGCTTATTCTGTTAAATTATCTGGTTTTATATTATACGCTTTTAGCGTATAGCCCATAATTTGTGAAAACACAGGAGCGGAAACCGCACCACCATAATATTTGTCTTTGCTTGGTTCATTAACCAGCACCACCAATGCAAAACGCGGGTTACTTGCTGGTGCAAGACCTGCGGTATAAGCGAGGTATTTTTCTACATATTGCCCTTTCTCAAGCTTACGTGCTGTCCCTGTTTTGACCGCCACGCGATAGCCATCAACCATTGCGCGAGCTCCGCCTTCGCCTTTTTGTGCTACGCTTTCCATCATATGCACGACATCACGCGTAATTTTCTCAGGCAATACACGTTCGCCAATCACAGGGGGATCCACTTTGGTTATCGAAAGTGGGCGATAAATGCCGAAGCTGCCAAGGGTTGCATAAGCACGAGCTAGTTGAAGCGGGGTAACATTCAAGCCATAGCCATAAGCCAAGGTTGCTCGTTCAATATCTGACCAACGTTTGCGGTCACCATTGGTGCCGCGCTGTTCACCCAAGCCTAAGCCTGTATCTTTACCAAAACCAACTTTGCTATAAGTATCAACCAGTGCAGTAGAAGGCATACGCAATGCCAAGCGGCTCACCCCGATGTTACTTGATTTTTGCAAAATCCCCGTAATAGAAAGGCTATCTCTCGGTGCCACATCGCGGATGGTGTGCCCATTTACCACAAATGGATGGGTATTAATCACTTCGTCACGATAGGTCACGCCATTTTGCAAAGCGGTTAAAACTGTAAAAGGTTTTACCGTTGAACCTGGCTCGAATGTATCGGTAATCGCACGGTTACGCATCAATTCCGGTTTAAATTCCGAACGGTTATTAGGATTAAAAGACGGTGCATTCGCCATCGCTAAAATCTCGCCCGTTTGCACATCCACCAACACTGCCGTGCCTGAAATGGCATTGTTCTCTTTTACCGCATTTTTAATTTCGCGATAAGCCATCGACTGCAAATCTTGATCAATACTCAACACCACATCTTGCGGGTTGTACTCTTTCTCATCACGAATATTCTCAATAATATTGCCACGGGCATCTTTACGAATAACCTGTTTACCGCTTTTACCAATGAGTAAAGCATCAAAGCTACGCTCAAGCCCTTCTGAGCCGTGTTTATCGTCAATGTCGGTAAAGCCAATGAGCTGCGAAGCCTCTTCCACTAACGGGTAAAAACGGCGAGATTCTTCACGTAAAACTATCGCATTTAATTTTAACTCTTGTGCATAACGGGCAATACTTTCTGTTTCGTGGCGTGCTAAATAGATAAAACGTTGACGATGAGCCTTATATAGGCGATCCATCATTTCGCTATAAGGCACTTTTACACTTTTTGCGAAGGCTTGCCATTTGTCACGCTCTAATTTGGCTTCAGCATTCTCTAACTGAACAAAATACGAATTTGGATTTTGCCTCACCTCTACTAATTTTTCAGGTGAAATGCCCGTAGATTCTGAAAGCAATGTCCAATATTTGGGGGCTTGCGTATTCAAAATAGCACGAGGATCAATATCCACTTTTTCAGCAGAAAGGTTCTTTTTATCTAAGAATTGTTGAATACTTTTGACCATCTTGCTTTTGGAGCTCCCCGTTTCAATGGCAAGAGCGATCAAGGTTTCTTCAGAACGTTTAATCTTGCTATCAAAATATTCGCGTGGGTCGATGGTAATAGAATACATCGGAGCACTAACCGATAAAAATTTACCGTTTCGATCTAAAATACTCCCACGTGTGAAAGGCAATTCAATGGTGCGTAGAGAGCGGTTGTTTGCTTCTTTAATTAAGCGAGGGGAATGAATGACTTGCACCACAACGGCTTGCAAAACCAGTGCAAAAACAGCACTACCCACAAGCCACCAAATAACACAAAAGCGTTTTGGGAGATAACTCGCTTTCTCTTCTTGATTTTCATCACTATTCTTTTCTTGTTTACGTTTGAAAAAATCAAAGAATGGTTTTTTCTTATCTTTTTGTTTCACTCCCCGTGCCATGCTGAATTCCTATTTTTTCTCTAATAAAATGACTTCTTGTTCTTTCTTAATGGATTGTAATTCTGCTTTAGTGGCAAACGCGTTGATCCGATTTTCTCGGCTTGCACTATTTTCTTCGAGTTGTAAGTGAATATATTGGTTTTCTAACTTACGATTAGCCTTGACTAACTTGCCTTGCTCTGCGGTTAAAAGGCGTGTTTGGGCAGTAATCCACACCGTTGCAAGTGCGGTAACAACAATTAAAGCAAGCAATAACAACGCGAATTTATTCCGCCCAATTAAATCTTCAAAAATTTCCTGTCCTAACGAATAACGTTCATTTCCTGCCATACCCTTTCCTTAAAATGCCTTAACGCTTCTCTGCCACACGTAACACCGCACTGCGTGAACGTGGATTAGCATCAATTTCTGCCTCACTTGGCATAATCGCTTTGCCAACAGCTTTCAGTGGAATATCTTTATTCAACTCGCTTTCTAAAATCGGTAAACCACGCGGTACTTCTTTGCCTCTGCTGTTTTTCTTGATGAATTGTTTCACCATTCTATCCTCCAACGAATGGAAGCTGATAATCGACAAACGCCCTTCGGGGGCTAACACGCTTAATGCAGAGTTTAACGCTTTTTCCAGCTCATCCAATTCGCTATTGATAAAGATGCGAATCGCTTGGAATGAGCGGGTCGCAGGGTGTTTGTGCTTATCTTTAAACGGCACAGCATCGCTGATAATTTGAGCTAATTGCAAAGTACGGGTAATTTTTTGACCGCTTGTTTTGTTGAAATTCACGATAGCCGTTGCAATACGTTTAGCAAAACGTTCTTCACCAAATTCTTTCAGCACCCACGTTAAATCGTCAATCGAAACTTGATCGAGCCATTCGGCAGCAGATAAGCCCTTGGAGGTGTCCATTCGCATATCGAGCGGCCCATCACGCATAAAGCTAAAACCACGCTCTGCATCGTCTAATTGTGGAGAAGAAACGCCAAGATCGAGCAAAATACCATCAATTTTACCCGTTAAGCCCAACTCTTCGCACACTGCTGGAATTGCTGAAAAAGTGGTATGGAAAATCTGAAAACGCGGGTCTGAAATAGTTTTAGCTTCTTCAATTGCACGAGGATCACGATCAGTCGCAATTAAACGTCCCTGCTCGCCAAGCTGAGAGAGAATAAGTCGAGAGTGCCCACCACGCCCAAAAGTCCCGTCAATATAGATGCCGTTTGGCTTAACTGCCAAGCCTTCCACAGCTTCGTGAAGTAAAACGGTGATATGCTTATGGTGTGTGTCGCTCATCGTGTAGCCTTAAATGAAATGTTATTTAATAAGAGGTTATCACCAGAAAGAAGTTCCCTGGTTTCCCTGGCAAAAGGCTGAATTTTATCGGTTCATATTAGGTCGGGCAAGCGGTTTTCTAAATTTGTTTAGGATTATTGGCAAAAACTTGATACTATGCCCAACATCATTTCACAAGCGGTAAGATTTTCTAGAAATTTTACCGAGTTTCCTTTCACATAGGGGCAAGGGTTATCCCCACCCAATAAACCATATAAGATTTTAGGCAGAGATAAACTCCATCTCTATGCTAATAGCAACACGGTTGCTAGGCAAGAACAACAACGTTATTACAAAAATAAGAATTCAAATAAAAGAGAACCCAATGATAGTCGATCCTAATTACCAACAAGAATTAGAAAAATATGAAAACCCCGTACCCTCACGCGAATTTATTTTACAAACCATACGCCAATTTGATGCACCAATGAGCCACGAGGCACTACTTGAAGCCTTCCATATTTACGATGAAGAACGCACCGAAGGCGTGCGTCGTCGTTTACGTGCAATGGAAAATGATGGGCAGTTAGTTTTTACCAAAGGGAAACGCTATGCTCTACCTGAAAAAATGGATTTACTCAAAGGCACAGTAATCGGTCATCGCGATGGCTATGGCTTTTTGCAAGTTGAAGGAGCAGATAAAGGGGACGATTGGTTTATTCCAAACGTACAAATGAACCGTGTGATGCACGGCGATTTTGTGCTCGCTCAACCAAATGGAACAGATCGCCGAGGACGTAAAGAAGTGCGTATCGTACGCGTATTAGAAGCCCGTAAAAAACAGCTCGTTGGTCGCTTTTTCGTTGAAAGTGGCATCGGGTTTGTCGTGCCAGATGATAGCCGTATCACGCAGGATATTTTAATTCCTGATGAACACCGCCAAGGTGCTCGAATGGGGCAAGTAGTGGTAGTTGAGCTATTTGAACGCAAAGCCAGTTTTAACCGACCAATGGGGAAAATCACCGAAATTTTAGGCGATAATTTAGCTCCTGGTATGGAAATCGAAATTGCCTTGCGTAACCACGATATTCCGCATGTTTGGGGTGAGGCAGTTGAAAAACAGATCCGCCATTTTAACGAAGACGTCCCCGAAGAAGCGAAAAAAGGGCGAGTGGATTTACGAAATCTACCGCTTGTGACCATTGATGGCGAAAGTGCCCGCGATTTTGACGATGCGGTATTTGCCCAAAAAGAGCCAAACGGCTGGCGTTTATGGGTGGCGATTGCCGATGTAAGCTACTACGTTCGCCCGAAAACGGCTCTGGATTTAGAAGCGGCAAATCGCGGAAACTCAGTCTATTTCCCAAATCGGGTGATCCCAATGCTGCCTGAAGTGCTTTCCAACGGCTTATGCTCACTCAATCCGCAGGTGGATCGCTTATGCTTGGTGACAGAAATGACGGTTTCCGAGCAGGGTGAACTCACAAGCTATAAATTTTATGAAGCGGTGATGAATTCACACGCACGTTTAACCTACACCAAAGTGTGGAAAATGTTGGAGGGCGATGAGGCATTGCGTGAGCGTTATGCACCGCTTGCCCCACATATCGAAGAACTTTATCGCTTATATAATGCACTGGCAGAGGCACGCCAAAAACGGGGAGCGATTGAATTCGAAACAGTCGAAAATCAATTTATTTTCAATCCTCAGGGAAGAATTGAACGAATTGAACCGCTTGTTCGCAACAATGCACACAAACTGATTGAAGAATGTATGATTTTGGCAAATATCGCTGCGGCACGCTTTGTGGAAGGAGCAAACGAGCCAACGTTGTTCCGTATTCACGACAAGCCGAGCGAAGAGAAACTAACCAGTTTCAAAACATTTATTCGTGAATGTGGCTTAACGTGGAATGTAGGCTTAGATCCAACACCTAAAGATTATGCGACATTGATTAAGCAGCTTGAAGGTCGCCCAGATCGTGAGCTTATCCAAACGATGTTGCTCCGCTCACTCAAACAAGCAGTTTACGCAGCGGATAACGTAGGGCACTTCGGCTTGGCATTAACCGAATACGCTCACTTTACTTCACCAATTCGCCGTTACCCCGATTTACTATTGCACCGTGCAATTAAATATTTAATCGAAAAGGGAAAAGGTAATACCAGAAATTACACGGAGGGTGGCGGTTACCATTACAAATTGGACGACATCGATCAATTCGGAGATAAATGCTCTGCCACCGAACGCCGAGCAGATGAAGCAACCCGAGAGGTGGCAGATTGGTTGAAATGCGAATTTATGCAAGACCATTTAGGCGAAGAGTTTGAAGGTGTGATTTCCTCCGTAACGGGCTTCGGTCTGTTCGTAAAATTAGACGAGTTGTTAATTGATGGCTTAATACACATTTCTACGCTTAAAAACGACTACTACCATTTTGATGCAGACAGACAGCGTTTAGTTGGTGGTTCAGGCATCATTTACCGCTTGGGCGACAAAGTAAAAGTACAAGTAATCAATGTAAATTTAGACGAGAAAAAAATCGACTTTGCCCTGTTAGACAACTACCGCAAAGGAATGAACCTCGGTAAAACTGCCAAACAAAAAGCCAAAAAGGCAGAGAAACCGGTGTTCAAAGAAATGAAAACTTTCAAGAAAGAAAAACCTAGAAAGGAGAAGACGAAAAAGAAAAAACAAGCGGTGAAATCTAAGAAAAAAGTCACGAAAAAAACGAAGAAGAAATAACGAGGTTCTTTTCAGGTGGCATAAGATCTTTGCTTATGCCATCAATAAATACAAAGAAATTAATTAATATTCTTAATCCTTTCAAAATAATCCACAATTGCCTGAACGGCTATTCTCACTTTTTCTGACTGCATCCTCTGAAGAGTAACTAAATACATTGGGTTCTTCGGCAATTCCCATTCTGACAAAAGTTGCACAAGTGTGCCATCAGCAAGCTCTTTTTCTATCTCAATGATAGGCTGAAGAGAAATGCCTAAACCTTGTAGCGTTAAGTCTCGGCTTGCCAAAAGTGTATTGGTTTTAATACGATAGTTAGGTTGAATATGGGTTTTGCCTAAAGGGCCAGAAAATTGTAAATAGTCGGGATCAAGTGAAGCAAAATAAATCCAATCCAATTGATACAGCTCATCGGGCGTTTGCGGTAAAAAATGTTTTTTGATGTAATCTTTATGTGCCACGATTGCCAATTTCACATCATAAATATGACGGGCGATCATATTGTCTTCCAATGCACGCGTGCCGATACGTAAGGCGATGTCTATCCTTTCTTCAATTAAATCGACCGCTTCATCCTTAAAAGAAAGATCCATGTTGAAATCAGCATGTTCTTCCAAAATCAGCTTTAAGGCTTGAATAAGCGGAGAGCGGGTTAAACCTGAAGGGCAAGAAATTCTGAGCGTACCTGTTGGAGAAGATCGCAACAGCTCGACACTTTTCATCGCATTTTCAGCACTTCTCTGCATTTGGCTGGCGTGTTGATAAAAGGCTTCACCTGCTTCTGTAAGCGATATTTTACGGGTGGTGCGATTTAATAATTTAATTTTGAGTTGCTGTTCTAGCTTTTGGATCGACTGGGTAATTGCAGATGGCGTCATCGCCAACTTTTCTGCTGCAGCCTGCATTGAACCTCGTTCAATCACGGTCACAAAAACCGACATCGCTTTAAAATCATTCATCTTGCGTACTTTCTATTATTAAGCTGAGCTAAAAAGTTTATTTAGAAAAATCGGAATGATCAAGCAGAAAGATTCAATTACAATACAAGCCATATTTTTTATTACATTTCTTTAACTTTATTAGGAAACATTATGAATCAAGTATTTGAAAAATTCGAAAAACTTAGCCCAGTAGTATTTTTATTAGCACGTGTGGTTATCGGCTATATGTTCTTATTACACGGTACAGCGAAATTCTTTGAATTTCCCTTCTCAATGACAGGAGGAAACGGTAGTGTTCCTCTGTTCTCAATGTATGGGGTAGGCGGTATCTTAGAAATCGGCGGCGGTTTATTATTAGTATTAGGTTTATTCACTCGCCCCATTTCATTCTTGTTAGCAGGTCAGATGGCATATGCCTATTTCTTTATTCATGTAACACCAGAAACGGTATTAGATCCGTTATCAAATAAAGGCGAAATAGCTATTATGTATTGTATGGCATTCTTACTTTTCTTAGTGAAAGGTGCAGGTTCTTTATCATTAGATGCAAAATTAGCGAATAAATAGACCGCTTATTGAGACTTTACAAACAAAGATCACTTTCATTTCAAAAACAAAACCCAATCACTGTAAAAAATGATTGGGTTTTTTATTTTTCTATAAATTGAGCACTTGTTCGTTAGAAATTAATTTGCATTTTAATTTGTCCAAATTTTTGTTTTTCTAACTGCTTGCCTTTTGTAATACCGCCATTTATATCGAATAAAACATTACGATATTTAAATTTAAGCCCTGCATTATATTGCTGTTGGTTTTCAACATTATAAGCAAAATCATATCCATTCACATTAACTTCGCCATTACCTTGATTTGCATCATATCGAGCAGACAAAATCGGTGTAATTGAAAGCTCACCTAAGTTATAGGTGTAACTTAAATCAAGTTGAGCAAAAGCCGTTTTTACAGATATTGGGTTTACTTTAATGCGATCTTGATCTAATGCAAAAGCCGAGCTTGATAAGTAGCTATAACGAACACCTACTATTGGTGTAATACCAAAATTGCCAACATTAAAGACTTTGCCAGCTGTTAAGCCTACTTGTGCTGTGTGATGATCAAATTTCGCATTATTATTAATTTGTAAGTTGTTTTGGAACTTGCCATAACCTAAATCTAACGCCCAATACCAATCATCGGCAGAATATTTAGAATAGACATTCACTTGTGCCAAAGTATTTTTACTAGTTGCCTGATCAAAGTTATTACTATTACGAACATAAGTAAATATACCACCTAGTTTTAGATTTCCCGTTACCGCTTTATCCCATCCAAGTTGAGTTTGTGTACTTTGGGAACTAA
This sequence comes from Haemophilus parahaemolyticus, assembly GCF_002015035.1. Lineage (GTDB taxonomy): Bacteria > Pseudomonadota > Gammaproteobacteria > Enterobacterales > Pasteurellaceae > Haemophilus_A > Haemophilus_A parahaemolyticus. The sequence continues at coordinate 86,438 of NZ_MUXY01000009.1, forward strand.
AACGATGATATTGACTTGAGGAATAATTTTCGTTCATTGAAGTATTAGATACCCAAACGTTATATTGCCCCTCATTATCCATTTCTAGCTGATTAATATGTTGAGAAATCGTTTTACCTACATTTAATACAACAAATTGTGCTTTTGCCATTGCATCAGAAAGTACCGCATTGGTGTTTTTACTAATGAGATCGCGTTGTTCATTCTGAAGCGATTTTGCTGCCTTACTAACTGCTTCAGCTTTACGAGCTTCTTCAGCTTTGCGAGCCTCTTCCGCTTTACGAGCTTCTTCCGCTTTACGTGCTTCTTCCGCTTTGCGTG
>NZ_MUXY01000010.1 GCF_002015035.1 Haemophilus parahaemolyticus
ACGTGCTTCTTCCGCTTTCTTAGCATCAGTTACTTGCTGACGAGCTTGCTCATTTTGAGCAGTTGGTTGATTAGTGTTTGGTGTGTTTGAACTGCCACCACTACTGCTACAGCCTGTTAATACGGCTAAAAGTGCTGCTGCAAGGGTTACATTTTTTAATTTCATAAAGACCTCAATAAATAAAAGTAGGAGAAAAAAACCAAAACTATTATAATTCGGTCGAAATTATGTACAATAAACCAACAATTACAGCCAGTTACCGAATTAAGGTAACTATTTACCTTGAGAGAGCAGTGTATGAAAATCAATGAGAAAATCCGTCAGCTACGCGAACAACACCAGTTATCGCAAGAAAATATGGCGGATAAATTAGGGATGTCGGTAACGGGATATGGGAAAATTGAGCGAGGTGAAGTGCGTTCAAATCTATCTCGTTTAGAACAAATCTCTGAAGTATTTGATATGGATATTTGTGAGTTGCTCTCAGTGGGGGAAACTGAGAAAGTTTATTTTAATAATACTGTAACTGAATCAAGCAACTCAAATAATTTTTTGTTTGCAATTGGAAATGAAAATTTAGAAAAAACCATTCAACAATTACAATTAATATTAAGCCATAAAGATGAATTATTAGCGCAAAAAGATAAAATTATAAATGGATTAGAAAGAGAAATCGATTTACTCAAAAAATTACAAAAATAATATTCACAAGCGGTTAAATTTGTAAAAGAAATTGCAAATTTCACCGCTTGTTTTTTTATTTCATTAAATGTGCGATCAACATATAAGTCGCAATTACCAGCAAAATAATGCCGAGTAGTTTTTTTACTAAAGCGGGCGAGAGTTTACCGCGGATTTTCATTGAGAAGAAGCTGGTAATGAATGCACAGAACACCACAATCAGCACTACAGAAAAGTTGATATAGCCCACTTGCCAGCCGAAATGAAATGGCGGGGTTTTGGTAAGATAGCCATACAAACTGCCAAGTCCGCCAATCACCATCATATAGTTTGTGTATGGGGCGATTTGATGCGGTTTTACGCTTTTGAGCTGCCCGATAAGCGGTGCCATAATCGAGCCTCCGCCAATGCCTGTCATTCCTGCAATAAAGCCGCCGAAGGTGCAAAGCCTGATGCCTTTGGCGGTTTCATTTGCATTTTGACTGTCGTTTTCGACCGCTTGTTTGCTCATTAAGGTGCGAATTGCTAGAGCAGAAAGCGTAATGACAAAAACGCTGATAATCACGATGTCAGGCACGTAAAAACTCACTTCAAAACCGAGCTGTACGCCAATCATCATTCCTACCGACCAAATCAACATCGCTTTGTAGTTTATTTCTACTTTTTGGCGGTAAAAATAAACGAGGTTAATCATCGAAGAGCCCATTACGATGGTCAGCGAAGTAGCGGCGACCATTTGCAATGGAAATTCGGGAAAGAGGGTGTAAAGAATGGGTACCATCAATACACCACCGCCAATGCCGAAAATGGCAGACATAATGTTGGTGATAATGCCACAACCTATCAGAATTAAAATTAAGGTGATGCTCATCATCTGCTCCTTTTGCCTTTTGTAATTTGTCGCTGATTATAATGAGAACAAAAAAGGAAAATATGATCACGCTCATAAACCATCCAATAAAATGCATAAAAATGAAGTTTTGTTTCGAATTTGTGATCAGACTCACACAGCCAATATGACAAGCATCATAAACTAATCGAAAACATTGCAGTAATCTAACCACAATTTTAGATGTTTCCTAAAGGAGGAGCGTATGTGGCTAACGATTTCTAGTTTTATCATCGTCACTGCATTAGTTGCGTATATTTCGTGGCTTAAAACTAAAGGTGATGACCTTAAAAGCTCAAAAGGTTATTTCCTTGCAGGACGGGGCTTGGGCGGCTTGGTAATTGGTTGCTCAATGGTCTTAACCTCGCTTTCCACCGAACAGCTTATCGGTGTGAATGCGGTTTCTTATAAAGGTAACTTCTCGGTAATTGCGTGGACAGTGCCAACCGTGATTCCGCTCTGTTTCTTAGCTCTTTATATGTTGCCAAGATATTTACGTAACGGTTACACCACCGTGCCAGAATTTTTTGAAAGCCGTTTCGACCGCCAAACGCGTTTGATTATGTCCACGCTCTTCTTAATTTTCTATCTTTTAATCGTGATTCCAACAGCTCTTTATACAGGGGCAATTGCGTTTAACAAAATCTTCAACCTTGAAACAGCATTCGGCTTAAGCTATGGCACAGCAATTACTTATACCGTGATTGCCATCGGTGTGGTCGGGGCGATTTATGCAATCTTCGGTGGTTTAAAAGCGGTAGCGGTGTCAGACACCATCAATGCGGTAATTATGGTTATCGGGGCATTGCTCGTACCATTCTTTGCGTTGATGTATTTGGGCGATGGCAGTTTTTCTGCGGGCTTACACACCATTACCACCACGCACGTCGATAAATGGAATGCGATAGGTAGCGAAACGGATGCAACGCCGTGGCCAACCATCTTCACTGGGATTATGGTAGTTCACTTTTTCTATTGGACAACCAACCAAGCAATCGTACAACGTTGCTTAGGGGCGAAAGATTTAAAATCAGGTCAAAAAGGGATTTTGATTGCAGCATTATTCTTGCTCACCTTACCTGTGATCTTAAACTTACCTGGTTTACTTAGCTTCCACATTTTAGGCGAGGGCGTAAACCCAATTGATGCCTCTTACCCATTACTCGTGAACAAAGTATTACCAACGTGGTTACAAGGTTTCTTCATTGCGGCATTGTTCGGGGCGATTTTAAGTACCTTCAATTCATTCTTAAACTCAGCGGCAACTATTTACTGTAAAGACCTATTACCTTCTATCAGCAAAAAAGCCCGTTCAGAAGAAGAGTTAATTGCTTACGCGAAAAAAGTCTCTACCATTATGGCAATTGTAACAATGATTTTTGCACCGCTTTTAATGTTCGGTACAGATGGTATCTTCTTAATCACTAAACGTTTCGCAGGCTTCGTGAACATTCCAATCGTGGCATTATTTGCGGTCGGCTTATTCAACAAAACCGTCTCTGGCTTAGCTGCTCGTATCGCGTTGCTTGCACACGTTATTTTATACTTCTGCATCGTTTGGGTGTTCCAAGTTAAACTTAACTTCGTATATGTAATGGGTGGTTTATTCGTATTCGATGTAGTGTTAATGCTCGTGTTAGGTCTCTTCTTAAAACGCGAACCTTATGTGGAAAACACCGTAAACAAAGGCGACGTGGACTTAACCAACTGGAAATATATCAAAGTGACTTCCATCTCATTAATCCTTGGTTTATTCGCACTTTATGCCTTCTTATCGCCAATTGGCTTAGCATCAGAAGCAGGCAATCCAAGCATGGTGTTAGGTGTGTATGCGGTGTTACAAGTGATTGTATGGTTTGTGTTTAAACCGAAATCGGAATAATCGTAGGGTGTGTGGATTGTTTGCAATCCACGCACCATTTTTAACCGCTTGCGTGCGTGAATTTTTCAAATTCATACACTCTACAGAGTAATGGAGATATTATGAACATTCTTTACATTCTTTTAGACCAAATCCGTAAAGATATGCTTGGGGCTTATGGTCATCAAATAGTAAAAACACCCAACATTGACCGTCTTGCCAAAGACGGTATTCGCTTTAATAACGCTTTCACGCCCGCCTCGGTTTGTGGACCTGCACGCACTTCGCTTTTCACAGGCTTAATGCCTTCCACCCACGGCATTATTCGTAACGGTGAAAAAGGCGGTACGGGTGAGATTTCTCAATCAGCCCCGAACATCGGCAAACTAGAAGGCTACAATACCTATGTGGTCGGAAAATGGCACGTTGGCACCAAATCTGTGCCTGAAGATTACGGCATTCAAGGACATAATTTTGACGGCTACGGCTACCCTGGCAGCGGCGTGTATAAAAACCTTGTGTTCAACCAACCGCCAACCCACTCCAACCGCTATAAAGAGTGGCTGGAAGAAAAAGGCTATGAGATTCCAGAGGTGAGCAATGCCTATTTTGGCGACAACCCACACTTACGCGTACAAGAGCTTTGTGGCTTGCTTTCTGGCAGCAAAGAACAAACCATTCCGTATTTCATTATTGACGAAGCAAAAAAATATATCGGGCAATCTTTGGCGGAAGGCAAACCGTTTTTTGCGTGGATCAACTTCTGGGGCCCGCACACACCGTGCATTGTACCAGAGCCTTATTATTCAATGTATCGTAAAGAAGATGTAGTGCTAGATGAGAGCTTTTTTAAACCGCTTGAAGGCAAGCCAAACCACTACCGCACCATTTCCAAAATGTGGGGAATGTGGGAAGCGAGCGAAGATCATTGGAAAGAGGTCATCACCAAATTCTGGGGTTACATTACCTTGATTGATGATGCGATTGGCGATCTCTTTACTTTCCTTGAAGAAAAAGGCATTTACGACAGCAGCTTTATTGTTGCCACCGCTGACCACGGCGATGCGATGGGTGCTCATCGAATGATTGAAAAAGGCGAATTTATGTTTGATACTACCTACAACATTCCGATGATTATTAAAGACCCGAACTCCAATCGCAACAATCAGCAAGATGATAACCTTGTCTATTTGCACGACTTGACCTCAACGGTGTATGATTTAGCCGAGCAACCTATTCCAAATGCCTTTGAAGGCGAAAGCATTTTACCGATTGTGCGTGAAAATCAAGACAACCAACGCAAAGGTGTGTTAGCACAATTGGCAGGGCATTTTGTCTATTTCGAGCAACGAATGTGGCATCGCAAAGATTACAAACTGGTGTTCAACGCCTCTGATGTAGGCGAGCTTTACGATGTGAAAAACGACCCTGCAGAAATGCACAATCTCTTCTACAAGCCAGAATATCAAGCGGTTAAAAAAGAAATGCTAGCGGAAATGCACGCGGAAATGGTACGGTTAAAAGATCCATTGGAGAATTGGGTTTATCGTATCATCAATGAAATTTAACGCATGGAGTATTTATGGAAAAAGTCCCAATTAAACCTACCGAACTCAACCACTGCCAACTCACGGCATTAAGCCTACTTCCAAAAGGCACGACTGTTTACGAACAAGGTGAAACCGCACACGGTTTTTACTACGTTTCCTCAGGTTTAATCGGGCTTTTTCATACTCTTGAAAATGGCAAAGAGAGCCTTGTTCGCCTCTATTCCCACGGCGATTATTTTGGCTTTCGCACCCTGTTTGACGAACGAGATCCACACTATCACTGCAACGCCAAAGTGCTTATCGAAGCGGAGTTAATTCGTATCACGCCTGAAATCAGTTCTACTTTCTTCCAACATAACCCACAAATGAATTTGTATTTGCTACAAATTCTTGCCGATGAACTACGTGAAGCGGAGCAACGCTTAGCGAAAAGTGCCTATCTTCGCACCCTTGATCGCATTATCGACAGCCTCGATTTTTTTACCCAACACTTCCCGCATTACAACTGGACCTATCGTGAAATCGCTGAATATGCGGGCTGTGAAACTGAAACCGCCATTCGCATTGTGAAAGCCTTGGAGCAAAAAGGGGCGTTTAAACGCCACAAAGCCAAATAGGAGGGAGAATGACCACACATTTCCACCTGATGGCAAAGCCCAGTAGCTTTCACTGCAACATTCAATGTACATACTGCTTCTACTTGGAAAAAGAGGCACAATTCGGGCAGAAAGCCCCGTTTATGTCGAGAGAGACACTGAAAAATTATGTGCAAAATTACATCAATTCGCACTCAGGCAATCTGGTTGAATTTGCGTGGCAAGGGGGTGAACCGACGCTTTTAGGCTTGGATTTCTATAAGCAAGCGGTCGAATTTCAGCAACAATTTGCCAATGGCAAGCAGATCACCAACGCTTTTCAAACCAACGGCATCGCCTTAAATCAGCAATGGGCGGAATTTTTTAAAGAGCATAATTTTCTGATTGGATTATCCATCGATGGCTTAAGTGCTGTGCATAACCACTACCGTATTTCAGGCAACGGCAACCCAACCTTTGAAAAAGTGGTGAAAGCCTTAGAATTACTGAAAAAAAACGAAGTGGAATTTAACACACTGACGGTGGTGAACGATCAAAATTGGCAGAAAGGGCTGGAAACTTACCAAGCTCTTAAACAGCTTGGCTCACGTTATATGCAATTTATCCCGATTGTAGAACGCCACCCGAACACCGCAGAAGTCACCAGTTTCTCCGTACCACCGCAAGGCTTGGGACAATTTCTGTTTGATGTATTTCAAGAATGGTATTCACACGATGTCGGCAAAATTTATGTCTCCACCTTTGATAATCTGCTCGGACAATGGCTAGGCTATCCATCCACCACCTGCGTACATCAACCAACTTGCGGGCAATCTTTGGTTACAGAAGCGAATGGCGATATTTATGCCTGTGATCACTTCGTTTACCCTGAATATAAAATTGGCAATCTCAACCAACAATCATTGGCAGAGATTGCCACTTCCACCAAACAGCAACAATTTGGCTTAGATAAAAGCCAAAAACTGACCACACTTTGCAAGCGGTGCGAATTTAAAAAACTTTGCAACGGCGGCTGCCCGAAACATCGGTTCGTACCCGTGGAAAACGAACCCAATTTACACAATTACCTCTGCCCTTCGTATCGCTATTTTTTTGAGAAAACGATGCCGTATATGCAGGAAATGGCGAGAAGCATACGTTAAAAAAAGAATATGATAATCTCACCTTTGTAGAGGCTAATATGATTAGTCCCGACAAGAAATAATAAAAAGGATCTAAAAATGAACTTAGCTAATTCTCTTTACCTTATTCAACAAAACGAAATCCCAGTGCTTGAACTCGATCATCCCGTCGGAAAAGCCAGAATCGCTCTCCAAGGTGCACAATTGTTAAGTTGGCAACCTCGCCATGCAAAACACGATATTCTTTGGCTTAGCCCTATTGAGCCATTCAAACGAGGTGTCGCTATTCGTGGGGGCATACCAATTTGCTATCCTTGGTTTGGCACCGTAAAGCAGCCAGCCCACGGCACAGCCCGCTTACAACTTTGGACACTTAGCGATTACGATATTCAGGATAAACAAGTCATATTAAATTTCTCACTATTTGATGAGCATCAGATAATCCAAGCTCACATTCAAATGATATTCAGTGAAAAACTCCGACTTGAATTTACCCATTATGGGCAAAATCCTGCTCAAATTGCATTACATAGCTATTTCAATTTAAGTCAAATTGAGAATGTAGAAGTGCAAAATTTGCCGATGACTGCGTTCGATAAACTCACTGATCAACAAGTTAAATTGCCTACTACTCGTCAAATTCAACAAGGTGTAGATTGTATTTATCCTTATATTGGTAAAAACTCAATAATTTCCGACCGCTTGTGGGAGCGAAATATTGAGATCGACCACCAAAATGCCGACAGCATCGTACTTTGGAATCCGTGGGACACTCCACCAAGTGCAATGCAACCGAACGATTACCAACATATGGTCTGTGTCGAAACCGCCCGCCTAAATCAGTTACTGAGTTTTAAACAACAATTGGTAGTGGAGATTTTAGTGAAAAAATAGCTAAATTAAAAAACCGCTTGTAGATTTTCCTACAAGCGGTTTCTGTTATGGATACTAACGCTTAAACATTCCTCCGAGTGCACCTAGACCACCTAAGCCACCGCCCATCATCCCTTTCATACCACGCATCATTTTTGCCATTCCGCCTTTGCGCATTTTTTTCATCATACGTTGCATTTCATCGAATTGCTTGAGAAGTTTATTCACGTCTTGCACCTGTGTGCCTGAACCTAATGCAATACGACGACGGCGTGAACCTTTGATTATGTCTGGGTTTGCACGCTCTTTGAGCGTCATTGAATTGATGATCGCCTCCATTTTGATGAACATTTTGTCATCTACTTGATTTTTTACATGATCAGGTAAGTTTTTCGCCCCTGGTAATTTTTCAAGCATCGACATCATGCCGCCCATTTTTTTCATTTCGACAAGCTGATCGCGGAAATCATCAAGAGTAAATTCATCACCTTTTTTGAATTTTTGAGCAATTTTCTCGGCTTTTTCTTGGTCTACACTGCGTTGTAAATCTTCGATAAGCGAAAGCACATCACCCATACCAAGAATACGAGAAGCCACGCGGTCTGGATGGAATGGCTCTAACGCATCTGTTTTCTCACCCACACCAAGGAATTTGATTGGCTTGCCTGTGATTTGACGGATAGACAATGCCGCACCACCACGAGCATCACCATCCACTTTAGTTAAAATGACACCTGTTAATGGCAAGGCTTGGTTGAACGCTTTAGCGGTGTTTGCAGCATCTTGACCCGTCATTGCATCCACGGTGAAGAGCGTTTCAATCGGGTTGAGTGTGACGTGAAGCTGTTTGATTTCGTCCATCATTTCGCCATCAACGTGTAAGCGACCTGCGGTATCGACAATTAACACATCAAAGAAATTCAGTTTTGCGTATTTTAATGCCGCTTCTGCAATTTCAACAGGCTTTTGCGTGGTTTCAGTTGGGAAGAAATCTACTTTTAACGCTTCCGCCAAGGTTTGAAGCTGTTTGATCGCCGCAGGGCGGTAAACGTCGGCAGAAACCACGAGCACTTTTTTCTTCTCACGCTCTTTAAGGAATTTTGCTAATTTGCCTACCGAGGTGGTTTTACCCGCACCTTGCAAACCTGCCATTAAGATGACCGCTGGCGGTTGAGTGGCAAGATTCAGCCCTTCATTTGCTTCGCCCATTGCTTGCTCAAGCTCAGCACGCACGATTTTAAGGAACTCTTGCCCTGGCGTGAGGCTTTTGTTTACTTCCTCACCGATTGCACGCTCCTTTACTTTATTGATGAATTCACGTACAACAGGCAAAGCAACATCGGCTTCAAGCAATGCCATACGCACTTCGCGGAGGGTATCTTTGATGTTATCTTCGGTTAAACGCCCTTTGCCAGTGATGTTTTTGAGCGTTTTGGAAAGTCTATCAGACAGGTTTTCAAACATTTTTGTTCTCTTTTGTTTTTTTGTTTGCAAATTAATCCCCTTCTTTAGAAAAGAGGAGTTAGGGGAGATTTGATTACGATGTTAATTTCTCGTATGAGCTTCGTTTTATCTTCTGCCAAAATCTCCCCCTGCCCCTCTTTGCTAAAGAGGGGAGTCAATTCTTTGCAAAATATGAATTAAACGAAAAAATAGATTGGTGCATTATACAAAAAATCCCCTCACTTGGGGAATTTCACGTTAAATATAAATGGTAGGATACTAGAAAAGCAAAAACCCTGATGATTTCTCATCAGGGCTTCTTAATATGGCTCCTCCTGCGGGACTCGAACCTGCGACATATGGATTAACAGTCCACCGTTCTACCGACTGAACTAAGGAGGAAAAGATGGTGCCTCGAGGCGGAATCGAACCACCGACACGGGGATTTTCAATCCCCTGCTCTACCGACTGAGCTATCGAGGCATCTCGTCGTTTACGGGGTGCATTATGCAGTTTTTTTCAGACCCCGTCAAACGTTTTTTTACAAAAAATTAAAAATTTCGTTTATTCGATCTTTTTTTGTGCTAATTGTATTTTTTAACATCAAATTATCGAACTGAACGATATTTTTCACGGGCTTTAGATACTTTCTTCAAGTAATTTCTCGCCTGTGCTGATGGGTGAGCCGTGGTTAAAATACGATAAACAGCATCTGGCGAAAGCTCGTTAATACGATCAATCGCCTCATATTTATCATAATCGAACACTTTTAATACCGCACCCGCACCACTGTTATAAGCAGAAATCATCGCATAACGCATTGAAGTTGGGTTAGTAATCCCATCTAAATATTCTTCGTGCAGAATGGTGAGATACATCGTCCCCGAATCAATATTTTGCTCTGGATTATATAAATAAGCACGATCTGGCTGACCATTTAAGCCTTTACGAGCAAAAATATCACGTCCAGCTGTTTTAGGCACAATTTGCATCAAACCAATCGCATTCGCATAACTTACCGCATATGGATTGAATGCTGACTCCACTTCCATAATACCCAAAATCAGACTAGGTTCAATACCGTAGTGTTTTGCCATTTTCCGCACCAGCGGTAAATATTTGCGAGCACGAATTTCAATATGTCCTTCCACCATCTTAATTTGCACTACTACAACATTACGTCCATTTTTCAAACGTCTTGTCGTCGCATTTTGTACAAGATAATTAGCAAAATCATTAGCAATCACTGCATTGGTCACAAAACGCCCATATTGGTCTTTTACCTGACCTGCAAGGAATGGATTAGCATTAATCGGTGTATCGCCAGAAGCGAATAAGTCAATTCCTTTCGGATCTCCGCCCATCAATAGTGTATGCACGATCGCATTTTTCAAGCGTGCTTGATCTGCCAACGTTTCAATCGTAATCACCCCGTCTTCAAACGAAATATGACTACGGGTGTAATATTGGTCAGTATATTTCACGTAATCTTTTTTTGTTGCGATCAACAACTCTTGGCTTCCCCAAATATCATCAATATTATGCGAGAACTGCCCCGTTAAAATATCCAAGCCATTGGTATCTTTAAAATCATAGTTATGATATTTACTTCCGTGGCGTTTAGTGTGTTTTGTCGGGCTGCTGCCACACGAAATCAAAAACGGAATCAATGCCAACAGCGGCAAATATTTCGTATGTTTTTTCATCGCAACTGCCTTACTCAACTGGTTTATAACCGTCGATCACCACTTCTTTACCTTCAAACAAGAAGTTTACCATCTCGGTTTCAAGCAATTTGCGGTGCTCAGGGTTCATCATACTCAATTTTTTTTCATTCACTAACATTGTCTGTTTTTTGATCCACTCGCTCCACGCTTGCTTGCTGATTGAATCAAAAATACGTTTACCTAACTCGCCAGGATAAAGTTGAAAATCTAATCCTTCTGCTTCTTGTTTTAAATATTCACAAAATACGGTGCGTGCCATAATCAATCCTTATTCTCTTGAGATAACTCATCTAAAATCCGCTTCACAGGCATTGCTAAGCCTATTTCATTCGGTTGGGTCAGATCATACCAATAATTCGCTTTTGAAGATACAAAATAGCGGGAATTTCCCTCATTTTCTGCAATGCCAAGCGGTCGATTTTCTTCTTTCCTTTGCTCATCCAACTCTACCAAAACAGGGGTGATATCTAAATGAAAATGGCTGAACGTGTGTCGAAATGCGTGCAAATATCGACTAATTTGCAAATTTTTATCAGAAATAAACCGCTTGAAACTTGCCTCATCCTCAAACTGTGGAAAAACATACAACCCGCCCCATAAACCTTTCGCTTCCCGTTGCTCCAACAAAATGTGAGTGCCTTGCTTTAATACCAGAAAATAGGCTTGTCGTTCGGGCAAAATTTTCTTTGGTTTTTTAGCGGGAAATTTATCCCACGCCTCTAACTGATTCGCTTGGCAATCCTCTGCTAACGGACAAAGTGAACATTTCGGCTTAGTTCGCGTGCAAATCATCGCCCCTAAATCCATCATTGCCTGATTAAAATCTGCCACTTGCTCGGTTGGCGTCATTTGTGCAGTCAAATCCCACAGCTGATTTTCCACCGCCTTTTCACCGCTCCAGCCTTCAACTGCGAAATAACGCGATAACACCCGTTTCACATTGCCATCCAAAATCGGATAAGGTGCATTTAATACCGAGGAAAGCACTGCACCAGCCGTGCTTCTGCCCACGCCAGACAACGCCAATACATCTTCAAATTGGGTAGGAAATTCACCCCCAAATTGATCGCGAATCGTTTGTGCTGCCTTATGTAAATTTCGTGCCCGAGCGTAATAGCCCAAGCCTGTCCAAAGATGCAATACCTCATCAATATGGGCATTCGCCAAGTCCACTACCGTCGGGAACCGTTCGACAAACCGCTCAAAATAAGGAATGACGGTTGCCACCTGCGTTTGTTGCAACATCACTTCCGACAGCCAAACCTTATAAAGTGTCTTATTTTGCTGCCACGGCAGATGTTTACGTCCATACACCGCAAACCACGCCAACGCCTTGCGGGCAAAAGGAGCGTTAAGGTTCGATTGAGCAGTAAAAGCGGAATTTGAGGAATTATTCATGAAAATAGGAACTTGAAAAATAGAAAGGGAAAGATGATACTGCAAGCGGTTAAATTTCTCAAAAGGTTTACGAATGACAACACCTATTTTAGGCTTCCATCACGTTGCCATCATTGCCAGCGATTACGAAAAATCTAAGTATTTTTACACCACTATTTTAGGTGCGAAAATTATTGAAGAAACCTACCGAACTGAACGCCAAAGCTACAAGCTCGATTTGAAATTTGCCGATGGGTCGCAGATTGAACTATTCAGCTTCCCCAATCCGCCCGCTCGCTCTACCACGCCTGAAGCCTGTGGTTTACGCCATTTAGCCTTTCGAGTGAAAAGTGTTGAGCAAGCGGTCAAATTTTTGGCAAATTTTGCAATTGAATGTGAGCCGATTCGCGTGGACGAACTCACGGGCAAACGCTTTACCTTTTTCCGCGATCCTGATGGACTGCCGTTGGAGTTTTATGAGATAGAAGAAATTAACTAAGTTGCAAGTTTTCCGCAAAACGCTATGAAAATCTCACCGCTTGCTATTGAAAAGCGGTCAATCCTCCCCAATCTAGTGGGGAGTTTTTTACCAAAAATAAAGGATCAACAATGACAACGATTGTATGTATTCGTAAAGATGGCAAAGTGGCGATCGGTGGTGATGGTCAGGCAACATTAGGCAACTGTGTAGAAAAAGGCACTGTGCGTAAAGTCCGCCGTTTATACAAAGATAAAGTCGTCACAGGCTTTGCAGGTTCAACAGCCGATGCATTTATTTTGCGTGATTTGTTTGAGAAAAAATTAGAACTGCACCAAGGGCATTTAGTGAAATCTGCCGTTGAATTGGCAAAAGAGTGGCGCACTGAACGTTCTCTTCGCAAATTAGAAGCGATGATGATTGTGGCAAATGAAAGTGAATTTTTGCTCGTGTCAGGCTCTGGTGATGTGATTGAACCAGAATTTGATGTATTAGCTATCGGTTCTGGTGGTAACTATGCCAAATCGGCAGCATTAGCCTTATTAAGAACAGAAAATAATCTGACTGCGAAAGAAATTGTGGCAGAAGCACTGAAAATTGCGGGCGATATTGATATTTACTCAAATCACAATCACGTTATCGAAGAAGTGTAAAAAAGTCCCCCTCTTTAGAAAAGAGGGGTTAGGGGAGATTTGAAACGATCTTCCCTTTACAAAAATTAGCGAAAAAATCACCGCTTGTAACAAATCTTCCCCAGCCCCTCATAAGTAAATAGGGGCGTTTTTCAAGGAATAAATTATGTCAATGACCCCTCGTGAAATCGTCTCAGAATTAGACGCACATATTATCGGACAAACAGAAGCTAAACGTGCGGTGGCAATCGCATTACGTAACCGCTGGCGCCGTATGCAGTTACCAGAAGAGCTACGCCAAGAAGTAACACCAAAAAACATTTTAATGATCGGACCAACTGGCGTGGGGAAAACTGAAATTGCTCGCCGTTTAGCAAAATTAGCCAATGCGCCATTTATCAAAGTCGAAGCCACAAAATTTACCGAAGTGGGTTACGTGGGTAAAGAAGTGGAGTCGATTATTAAAGACTTAACTGATGTTGCAGTCAAATTAGTGAAATCGCAAGCGGTCGAGAAAAACCGTATGCGTGCACAAGATGCAGCAGAAGATCGCATTTTAGATGTATTGTTACCACCAGCAAAAGATCAGTGGGGTAACGTGCAAGAATCTGATAACACGTCAACTCGCCAAATTTTCCGTAAAAAATTACGTGAAGGTCAGCTTGATGACAAAGAGATCGAAATTGATGTAGCAGCACAAGTGAGTGTGGAAATTATGACGCCACCAGGTATGGAAGATATGACTTCTCAGCTGCAATCTCTATTTGAAGGGATGTCGCCAAACAAAACGAAAAAACGCAAAATGAAAATTAAAGATGCGTTAAAAGTGATGTTAGATGAAGAAGCAGCAAAATTAGTCAATCCTGAAGAGTTGAAACAACAAGCGATTGAAGCAGTTGAACAACACGGCATCGTATTTATTGATGAGATCGATAAAATCTGTAAAAAAGGTGAGCATTCTGGTGGCGATGTCTCTCGTGAAGGGGTTCAACGTGATTTACTGCCAATTATCGAAGGCTCAACGGTAAACACTAAGCATGGCATGGTGAAAACCGACCATATTCTCTTTATCTGTTCAGGTGCATTCCAAGTGGCTCGCCCATCAGATTTATTGCCAGAATTGCAAGGTCGTTTACCAATTCGTGTAGAACTCAAATCGCTTACCAAAGATGATTTTGAACGTATCTTAACTGAGCCAAATGCTTCGCTGACTCTCCAATATCGTGAGTTAATGAAAACCGAAGGGGTAGAAGTAGAATTTACCCAAGATGGTATTAGCAAAATTGCCGAATCCGCTTTCCGCGTGAATGAAAAAACCGAAAACATCGGCGCTCGCCGTTTACACACGGTATTAGAACGCTTAATGGACGGTATTTCTTTCGACGCTAGTGAACGTGCAGGCGAGAAAATTGTTATCAATGAGAAATACGTTTCTGAAGCGTTGAATGACGTGGTGGAAAATGAGGATTTGAGTAGATTTATTCTGTAGTTGTTTAAAAGGGTCTTAATTTAAATTAAGCCCTTTTTATAGGATTTTTATATGGACAACTTAATAAAAGAAATCTTATTAATTATTTTAGCTCCTGCTGCAGCAATTATAACTTCATGGCTTAACTCTCGCTCTACGTTAAAGTCTATAAAAATAAATAATGACTTTCAAATCAGTCGTGATGAAAGACTATTCCAAAAAGAATTAGAGAAGATCAAACTAGAACAAACAAGACTAGATTTACTTCATGTATATAAAAATTTATGCTTGCTACAAAGAGAGTTTTCTCTTACTAGTATAAACATTGATTGGGAGGATAATCTTCATGAACAAGAATATAATAAGAAATATTTTAAATTATGTAATAGTTTTGATAATTCTAGAGCAATCATGGCTATATCATATCCAGAGTTATTATCCGAATTTGATGATATTTACGGGAAAATGAATATATATTGGGGTAACTTTAATAACTTACTAAGGCAGAATAGGTTAGACAAAAGCATTGAATCACAATATTCTTGGCATCAAAAAACCTTTGAAGCATCACAAGAAATAGTAAGAAAAATACAAGAAGTAAAACACTTATTATCCCAAATAAAATAAAAACATGATCTGCACCCCAAAACCTGGACACCTAATTTGAGGTGCAGGTTATGTCCTACTCTTATCAATTTCGTTTGAAAATTATCACACTCGTCACCGAACAGGATTATGGTATCCGTGAGGTGGCTAAACTTCATCAAATTTCCCACGCTCTCGTCATTTATTAGCTAAAAGCATTTCGCGAAAGAGGGCTTGATGGCGTAAAATCGCCTTATACACTCCTTCAACCCCCGAAAATAGTGAAACAAAAAATGAAAAAGAAAGATATTGAAATCGCAGAAACCACAGATTTTTCACCTGAAGCGTTTAAAAAGAACAGAAAACGAGATGGTTATCTTTTAAAGCAAATGCCCAATTTTAGCAACGTTTTATTTCTAGCTTGCAATAATTTTTTCACTTTCTCACGAAAATTATCACAATTCTCCATATCACTTGGTAAACCTAAAGCCTCCACAATATTGCCATATCGCCAATTATTCTCATGAAAAACCTCTGCAAATCCTCGATATTCCAATAAAAGTTGCAACATTAATTTTTCGATATAAGGGGAAACTGATGGGGGGTTAAGTTTGAATTTAGACATAATCATCACTCCAATAAAAATGCTCAAACCTAATAGGCTTGAGCATAGTTTAAAAAGGATAGAGACGGATTGTGTCGTTAGGCGAAATTATTTTAAGATCGTTTTTTAATCAACCACTCAACCAAGCCTGCTCTAATGACAAGTTTAGCCATTTTATGGCAATTTATTAGCTTAATTCCTTCATTTTGATAAGCATTAACTTGCTCTTCATTAATATTTTCTAAACCTGAATGATAAATATAATACATTTCCGAATATTCAGAATTGTATTTATTTTTAAATTTTGAAATATATTCATGTAACTGTTTAATGTCTGTATTTGATTTAATTTGTACAAAAATTCTTTTATTCGTCGAAGGCAAATATAAATCAAGATCAATTTCTTTCTGTGTTTTACCTAAAACAGAATATCGTTGCCACCCTAATCTAGAAAAAACAAGATCGACTAAAAGTTCAAAATCTCCCCACCATAAACCTTTAATCAATTTTTCAACAGAGGATTCTAATATTCTAAAACGTTTATCTGCATTTTTGACCTCCTTAACAACCTCCCCATTTATTCTACGGATCAAATAATCTTTAAATTTAACATCGCAAATCGTTCCTCTAAATGCCCTAACTTGAGTTATACGGCCATCAAGGTTATCGATTGTTAATTCATTACCCTTTCTGTCTAGACAAGACCATTTTCCCCCATTACTCTTCACTTTGCGCCATCTAGTTTGATCCTTATCTAAATGCACAGTGCTATCACAGAACGCCCAGTAAAGCTTTCTACCATAAAATGTAATCCAAAGTGTATTCTCATCCAACGTATAAAAATCTCTGATTTGATTAACATGTCTCGTAGCTGCACCACTATCTTTTGTCCAATTTTCAAGACAATATTCTCGACATTTATCCCATCTATCATTAAGGCATTCTTCATGCATATTGGTTTCTGGCTTAAATTCATAACCTAAACGAATCACATTTTCTTTCGTTATGCTTTTTTCTTCCCAACACCCGCTTGCTCCCAGCTTAATAAAACGAATATTAGTAGGTTCAATTTTTTCAAACATAGTTTTCCTTATTTTTAGTTAAAATTTACCGAATTATACATAATTGAGCAAAAAAAACGATTTAAACATATTTTTACTCAACAATGAAATGGCTACAAACCACCGACAAATCATCATAAAAGACTTGCTTCTCAACTAATTTACGACACACCGTCAATCTAGATTTATCATTATCATATTGTTTCCAAATCTTTTCTCTCATTTCTTCTGAAAGACCATCTGTTAATCCATCAGAACAAAGTAATAAACTTTCTCCTTGTTGAATTTCAATTTCTTGATAAAAAATTTTATCTTGGAATTCGGAATAATCGGCGACTAAACAAGAAGAAACACCGCCATAAATCGTGGCAAAATCTTCTTCTTTTTGATCGGGAAAATCAGCCAATAATTCAGAAAGAATTGAATGATCTTGTGTGATTTGTTGCCAGTTTCCTTGGGCATCAATTAAATAAGCTCGACTATCGCCTACGCTCAGAATTTTCACTTTACGGGTGATTTGATCAATTTCAGCAGCCACAAAAGTGGTCGCCGAACCGAAATAATCCTCAGCTAACTCTGCGGATAAACTGGATTGTAAATCGTAGATCGTTTGGCGACTTAGGCTTTCCATTTGGCTTAACAATTGCATCGCCAATTTACTCGCTTTTTCAGGTCGATTGCTATTGGAAATACCATCTGCCACGCCCACAATAAAGTGCGGTCGGTTTTCAAGGCGTTTTTCAGCCGTTTTGAGTTTATATTGAAACACCGCCTCGCCATTAAAAAGGGCATCTTGGTTGTGTCGCTTGTTGCTGCCAATTTGTTGGCAGAAGGTAATTTCGCAAAAATTTTCCATTATTCAACCGCTTGTTGAGAAGGATTTAGAAGGCAATCAATTGCTTTTAGGGCATCTAACGCCTTCATTTCGAGACTTAAAAAGTGCATTTTCGGCACGCCTGCATCTTGTGGATTAATACGGATAAACCCGCCCTTTTTTGCTTTCTCCGTACGTTCAGAAAAGCGACGCACAGTAGGAATGGCTTTCCCTGCACCCAGTTCGATAACGACGAGATTTTGCACTTCTTTTAACCACGATTCTAACCGCACTTTTTTAAAATCCTGATATTGACTTGCATAACTCCAATCATTAAACATTAGTACATTTTGACGAGCAAAGCCCCCACAATAAGGACAATATGGTTTTTCACTGGTTAAACATAAGTTTTCATTATCCACGACAGGTTGAAAACTTGATGCAGACCAACTTAATCCTAGACAATTATTGACACACTGAAGACGCTCCAAAGTACCGTGTACTTCATAAACATGGCTATCATCAAAACCAGCCTTTTGAAAATGCCCATCTACATTACTGGTAAAAACGAAATATCCGTGAGATTTAGCTCCCGCCCAACGTTTTAAAATCTGATACCCTTCGTGAGGAATAGTATTTCGGTATTGAACTAATCGATGCCCATAAAACCAATAGGCTAGTTCCTGATTATGCTTATAAGCTAGTGGTGTCGCGATCTCTTCAAAAGATATATTATGTTCTTTAAACATAGGATAAGCATTCCAAAATCCGCCAACGCTGCGAAAATCGGGCAGCCCAGAATCCACGCTCATACCCGCACCAGCTGTAATTAAAATGCCATCCGCTTTGCGAATAAGCTCCACTGCATAATTCAAATCATTTTTCATAATACTTTTCTCTGCCCATTTTTCATTGGTGAAATAATACCCGCTTGTTCCAACTGTTCTAAAATTTGTCCAGCTCGATTAAAACCCAACATAAATCTGCGTTGAATCATCGAGCAAGATGCAACTTTTTGTTGTTGCACAAATTTTTTTACATCCTCAAAAAGTGGATCGCGCGTATCAGTTACTTTCATTAACATAATTTTTCTCCTCTGTCGTTTTTATAAATCTCTAGAAAAAGGCTTAAGAGTGCTATAAGAAGTAAAACATCTCTTTTATGGAAAAAATTATATGAAGGGAAGCGACAATTCATGTCGTTAGTGAATATTACAAGCGGTTATTTTTAGGAGATTTTTTGCAAATAAGATTATCTGTATTGCAATATGTATATTTATCTGTTTATATATACATATAACTTATTAAGGAAAAGAATATGAATAACCAAAATCCGATTGAAATTTACCAAGCTCAAGATGGCACAACGCAAGTGGAAGTGAGATTTGAAAATGATACCGTTTGGCTTTCCCAGGCTCAGATGGCAATGTTATTTGATAAAGATATTCGCACCATTAATGAGCACATTACCAATATATTTGATGACGAAGAACTTGAGAAAGAATCAACTATCCGGAAATTCCGGATAGTTCGCCAAGAAGGTAAACGCCAAGTCAATCGTGAAATTGAGCATTATGATTTAGATATGATTATCTCTGTTGGTTATAGAGTAAAATCTAAACAAGGCATTAGTTTCCGCCGTTGGGCAACTGCACGTTTAAAAGAATATCTGACTCAAGGCTATACCATTAACCAAAAGCGTTTGCAGCAAAATGCTCACGAATTAGAACAAGCACTTGCACTTATTCAAAAAACGGCAAATTCATCGGAATTAACGCTAGAAAGCGGTCGCGGATTAGTGGATATTGTCAGCCGTTATACGCATACGTTTTTATGGCTACAACAATATGATGAAGGTTTACTTGCTGAACCTGAAACACAGCAAGGCGGTACATTACCGACTTATATTGAGGTTTGTTCTGCACTAGCAGAGTTAAAATCACAGCTGATGGCAAAAGGTGAAGCAAGTGATCTCTTTGGACGTGAACGAGATAACGGCTTATCTGCGATTTTAGGCAATTTAGATCAAAGTGTATTTGGTGAACCCGCTTATCCAAGCATTGAAGCAAAAGCGGCACATTTACTTTATTTTGTCGTCAAGAACCATCCTTTTTCAGATGGTAATAAACGTAGTGGCGCATTTTTATTTGTAGATTTCTTACATAGAAATGGACGTTTATTTGATCATAATGGGCATCCAGTTATCAATGATACCGGGCTTGCAGCACTCACTTTATTAGTCGCAGAATCTGATCCGAAACAAAAAGAAACGCTTATTAGGCTTATTATGCATATGCTTAAGCAAGAGAAGCTATGATAAATAGCGACTGAAGTCGCTATTTATCTATCAACGTTAAACTTAATAAAAAAATTATTTACATAATTCTTTTACTGACTCTACTAATGCTTCCATTTTGTCGTAAGAATTAATGCCACTTGGGCCACCAAAAAATGGGCAAACACAAATTAAAGTATCATTGTACTTACGATAGAAGATATTAAATTCTTTCAACGCTTTAGTTTCATATACGGCTTCTCCAGTAAAAAACTTAAAGAAGTTATCTTTTTCAGTGACTCCCGTACAAATAATAACTTTAGGATTACATTCATCTATAAGTTGACGATAAAAAGCACCACGATTTTCAACACACCACTCTCTATATTCATTGAATGTTTCAAATCCAGTCATCTTAATGAATTGTTCATTCCATTGAATTGATGATCTATTTTTGAAATTGATTGGCAGCATATTTAATTTAAAACCAATACCCTGTGGATAAAGCACATTATAAGTACTCACAAAATACTCATAGCTTTCACCACTTTTCCAATCTAAATTGTAGTAGTACCACAAAAACCAACATATTTTTTGATTATATTGCGTAGTCCAACTCCCATCAAAATCGTCCTCTAACCAAGAGTGCGGTATTAATTTAGGGCTTAAACTAAATTTCTTATAAAAATCATCAGGAGAAGCTTCATCACCAATCCCCCATTCTAACCCACAAAACCAAACATCTGAGTTAGGATTTCCTCCATCTCCTCCAGCGAAGGATACTGCCACTTTTTTAAAATCTTCTGTTACCATCATTTTACCCTTATTGTTGAAGTAGATTTGTCCAAATTTCCATTGTTTCTTCTTGAATTACGCCTTTTTCTTGACCTAATTTTATTGCCAGTTGCTGTAAACTTTTAGCCAACTCAGGATGACCGCAATAATTTAAACTACGAATGATGCGGGAAATCTTCTTACTTTCATGCCCAATATTGCGTAGCCAAACTTTACGTTCAGTTAATTCAGGTTTAGGGTAAATTTTATTACATTCACGGTATAAATAGAAATAATCCAGAATAATATCAATAGAATGTAAATATTTATTTTGAATTGCTTCATCTCCAATAAAAATAACCAGGTCTTCTTCGTTAAAAACCGGTACTGAACGATTCCATTTTGAACTTTCTGTTACAGGTAAAAGCCAAGGAATATAAAAATAAGCATCGCCAATCATTCTTTTGGGCATTGCCCACATATCTTGCAAAGATAAATTATGTTGGCTTTTTCTTTGTTCTAAATAAAATTCAATTACTGGATGCATACATTTCTCGTTAATTCATCAGTCATACAGTATAGCGATATGAAACTTGCTATTTATGTGAAAAGTGCGGTTGTTTTTCTATGATTTTTTAATTTTCTCCAATAACTCGGCGACCACTTTCGGTACTAATTCCAGCTCCAGTTAATACCACGCAAATTGGTTTCTTTTCCAAAGTCATTTTTCAGGCTCCTTTTTGTCCTAAAATTTCATCAACCTGTCTATCTCTCGCCATCATGCCAAAAATATTCCCTGCTTTATAAAGCGGTTGATAAGTATAGCTTTCAATATGCAGAAATGGCTTATCGGAAAGATGTTGGAAATATTGTTTTAGCTGTGATTTTGAACGTAATAACACGTCATATTCGGCTCGAATATGAGTACACATTGCTTCAATACGCATTTTAAATTCATCACTGAGATAAGAGCTGATAATTAAATAGACCGTTTTGTGTTCGGTTGTTTTCTCGTCGGCATAAACACATGCCAAATTAAACACTTGCCATTTATAGCGATCTGCAAAAGTACCAATGACTCGGCTTTGCTCCTCATTTTCAACTTGCACAAGGGCGGCAGGCTTTTTCAAACAATCTTGCAAAATATCACTTGGTGTAAAAGACCCACAGCCTAAGTAAGATAAGACGCAATTCCAATTAGCAAACTGTTCTGTACCAAAATGAACATGTTCGCCTTGAAATTTACCAGCACCATTTTTAGTGCGATCATCAATTAAATAATCACCTTGGTTGAGATTTTTATGATGGGATAAAATCAATCGTTTGTATAAGGCTGAACCTTTTTCTTCACCGAAATAATGTTGAATCCATTTTACTTTATCACTCCAAGCGGAAGGATTATGCCAAGGAGCAGTAGAGAGCACATAAATATGGTATTTCTTCATCAATTTATGGACAGCCGAAATCGCATTCGGCATGGGTTCCATTAAGCTAAAAATGCCCTCAACTTTATCATATCGCCCCTCATACTCTTGCTTGGTTTTCTCATCTAATTTTGCAATACCAGACGGAAAATCAACCATCACATTATCCATATCAATGTACACAATCTGTTTCATTTGAATGTCCTCTCTGTTGATGGCTTAATGATAAAAGATGAAGCGACAATTCATGTCGTTATGTATTTTTGTCTAAATAAGTACGGTCAATTTCTTGATAATCTTTACCAATTCAGTTGTGCTTCTTGGCAGCAGGAGTGCCGATTTAGCCGCTTGTATTTTTAGCCTTTCGGCTTACTCACCATTATCTCAATCACTTGGCGATCCGTATATTGCATACTTCGACTGGCAATGGCACAGAGGTTGTTGATTGAACGGTCGATTTGGTGTTCAACAATCCCTTCATTGCCTGTGACTTGCGTATTATCTAATGCCATTAAAATCGATTTATAGCTACAAGTTACGCTGGTAGAAACCTTCATTGCACAACTGTTTGCCGCACCGTCGCAGATGATGCCGCTGATGTCGCCAATCATACTGCTGATAGCCATACTAATCGCATCGAAACTCTCGGTTAGCAACCATGCTACACCTGCGCAACTGCCCATTGCCGCAGTGGTTACCGCACAAAGAGCTGAGAGTTTAGGCAGTTTGCTGTGAATATAAATCGCCATTAAATGCGACAGAAACAAGGCACGGATGAGTTGTTCTTCACTCGCGTTGATATGGCGAGCGACCACTACCACTGGCATCGTGGCAGTAATGCCTTGATTGCCTGAGCCTGAATTACTCATTGCAGGTAAATTAGCCCCGCCCATTCGAGCATCGCTCGCTGCTGTAGTTTCAATCACAATGCGGTTAAGCAAATCATCACTAATCAACCCTCGCCCAATTTGCTTTTGTAAGGTTCGTCCAATATGTAATCCGTAATCAACTCGCAAACCTTCTTGCGAAAGGGCAGAATTCAGTTCTGCCGCTTTTTGGATAAAACGGATTTTGTCTAACTCCACACCCATTGAGAAATCAAACATATCTTTGGCGGTCAGTTCTGAAAAAACACACGGTGCATTACCGCTATCGACCAAACAAGGCACAGAGAAAAGTACCTCGCCATTTTTCTCAATATAAATTACATTGGTATGATGGGCGGCAATGCGAACTGTTACGCTATCATTGGCTGCAAATAGCGTTGCTTCAGAATATAAAATATGCTCAGTATCAGAAATAGTGACATTAACCAGATTTTGGTTGATCATCGCTTTCGCAAGTGCAACTTGTTCTGTTGAAATCGCTTTTAATACCTCTAAACCTGCCTGATGATCACCTCCAATGGCGCCTATTGCTGCTGCCATTGGGAGCCCAACCGTGCCCGTATTTGGCACGGTAACGCCCATTCCATTTTTCATTAAGTTTGATGACACTTTCGCTTCAATACGTTCAGGCAATTTGCCTAAATAATGGCAAGCAGTTGCAGAGGCAAGTGCTAAAGAAATGGGTTCAGTACAACCCAATGCGGGTACAACTTCTTCTTGTACAATGCGTAAAATATTTTGTTCAATGGTCGGGTCAAAGGTTCTCATCGTTTTCTCTTGCTTATAAAACACACAACTAAAAATTTTAAATGAACTTCGTTTAGCTAAACAGGTCTTATTGTACAGTTTTTTTCATTATGATTAACCCTCATTTCCCCATTTAAGGACAAAAAATGAAACCATTAAAAGCACTATTAGCCCTTGCTGTCGCAATGACTGCAACCTCTTCTTTTGCTGAAACAGCAAACCCACTTGCCACTTTTAAACAAGAGGCAAAAACCGCGATTAACAATGAACTTTCTTCAGCAAAAAAAACAGTCACCCAAACTGAATCTTCAGCAGCAACCGATATGAGCAAAATGAAAAATGCGGTTGTAGAAAAAGCAAAATCGGAAGTCAAAGCGGTCAAGAACGATGCAAAAACAGCACGCGAAACGTTAAATTCAGTAAAAACAGAAGCAACAGAAAAAGTGGATGCTGCCAAATCCGCGACGAAAAATGCCGTAGCAAAAGCAGAAAAAGTAGCAAAAATTAATATCAACAAAGCAGATGCCGCAACGTTACAAAAATTAAGCGGCATTGGTGAAGCAAAAGCCAAAGCGATTGTTGAATACCGTAACAAAGTGGGCAAAATCAAAAATGCGGCAGAATTAAGCAAAATCTCAGGCATTGGTGATGCAACCATTGAGAAAATCAGCCCATATTTAACGTTCTAACCTTATTCCAAATACGATAAAGACCTCACAAGCGGTACATTTTTTGCGGAGATTTGCAAAATTTATACCGCTTTTTTCATAGGTTAATCATCTAGTGAGCATTACTGCCAATGCTTTTGCCCCTTTGAAATCAACTTTACCAGCTCCCAACAATGGAATTTCATCAACCAACAGAACTCGGCTTGGCAACATAATTGGTGGCACGTTGAGTGATTTAATTCGCGCATTGATTTCCTCTAAACTTAGTGCCGATTTCACCAACAAGACAATTTTCTCGCCTTTTTTATCATCTTCCACCGCAACCGCGACAAATTGATGTTCATCATTTAGCACTTGAGCGATATTTTCTTCAACCGAGCCAAGACTAATCATTTCACCACCTATTTTGGCAAAGCGGGAATAGCGGTCGACAATGGTCACAAAGCCATTTTCATCAATATGCCCTTTATCGCCCGTTTTGTAATAACGCACGCCATCCAGCTCGGCAATCACCTCTGCCGTTTTTTCTGGATCATTCAAGTAACCTTTCATTACCTGACCGCCACCAATCAGAATTAAGCCATCTTCACCCACAGGCAATTCTCCCAGCGTATTTAGATCGACAATTTTTATGATCGTACCTGGTAATGACATACCCACAGAGCCCACTTTATTGAAGCTAAACTCTTTTAACGTATCTGGGTCGAGAATATTTGGCATATTCACGCTTGCCACTGGGGTGGTTTCGGTTGCACCATACCCTTCGTAGATCTCTAAACCAAATTTCAATCGGAACGCTTCTTTCACATCTGGTTTGAGTTTTTCCGCTCCTGCAATCACCATTCGCACACTTTGCAACATCAACGGATGAAGTTTTTTGTTACGCGTATATAAGCGGAAGAAAGTTGATGTGCCAAACAGGATGCTGACGTTATGTCTTGCACACATTTTACCCACTTCTGCCCCATCGGTCGGGTCAGCAACGCTTACCATTTTAATCCCTTCGCAAAGTGGCAATAAGGTTGTAACCGTTAAGCCGAAAGAGTGGAAAATTGGCAATGAATTTAAAATCACATCCTCTTTGTGGAAATTGAGCAATTCACTTACTTGTTTGATGTTGGTGAGTAAATTTTTATGACTAATTTCAATGCCTTTCGGGTCGCCTTCACTGCCACTACTAAATAAGATTACTGCGGTATCACTTAATTGAATTTCTGCAAAGTACATCAATTTAATCCACCACACTGGTACAAGTAATGCCGTGAGCATCGCTTTCACTTTTTCGCCTTTGGTAAATTGTTTTGCAATTTCGTCCGCTTGTAATAACTTGCCTGCCAACACTTCATCGAAACAGAAGCCTTTTGCATTTAGTTTGTTGAGGAATTTCTCGGCTGAAATCACATGCTCAATTTCAGCTTTGGCAAGTGCTTTTGCCATCACCTCAGGGCTTAGCGTATAGTTTAGGTTTACAGACACCTTGCCGATAATCATCAACGCCATATTCACAATTGCTCCAATCGCGGAGCTTGGTAACAACACGCCCACGTTTTTCGCATCACCAAGTTGTGTTTTCAACGCCTTACTCATCAATAACACTGCAGTAATGAATTTCAAGTTGTTGAGTTTCATACCTTGACTATCTACCACGCACTCTTTAAATAAATTTGCTTTTGCGTTATTAAGCCAGTGATGCGTAAGCGGTTTGCGTTTCTGCATCACTTTTTCCCACACAGAATAAGAGAGCTCCAGCACTTTTTGTTTCATCGCAGTTGCATCAATAAAGCCGTGAATTGGCTTACCGAATGCCACCAAGATTTCACGTTTGCCTTGGCGTTTGGTTAAGTTTTTGTAGAAGCTATTCGCACGTGAGAAACTGCTGCCCCATAAGCCACGTAAATAGAATGGCACGGTGGTCACATTTTCCAAATCTTTTAACACGTGCTCAAAACCTTTTTTGAACTCATTGATTTGACCGTTATAGCTAATATGACCTTCAGGGAACAACGCTACTACTTCACCGTTTTGAAGATATTTACGAATAGTTTCAATCGACTCACGGCTTGAACCAGCCCCAATTGGAATGACTTTAAAAATGCGTAAGAACCAAGTGAGATACCATTTGTTGTAAATCGGACGGAACATCACAAATTTAATCGCACGTGGGCTTGCGGCTTGTAACACGAGCCAGTCGATCCAGCTGATATGGTTTCCTAGCAATAACACGCCACCACTTTGCGGTAAGTTTTTCAACCCTTCCACGTGGAAACGGTAGTTTGTTTTCAACAACGGTAATAACAACAAGCGGGTGAATAAGTGCGGAAGTTGCCACATTGCATAGAAACTGCCTAGCAAGCAAACCACCGATACGGTTAAGAATAAACCTGTGATTGAAACGCTAAACTCTACAAATAGAATGCTAAGCAGCAAGAAGCCAACCATAAAGACATTTTGCACAAAGTTGTTGCCCGCCATAATTTTGCCGCTGATTTTTTCAGGGGCAAAATATTGGATGGTTGCATTTAACGGCACGATAAATAATCCACCGAAGAAACCAAATCCAAAAGAGCAAAGCATTAACATTGCGTTGTTTTGCACAAGCGTTAGGCAAAAAAGCGAAACGAAAATCCCTAATGCTCCAACGGGTACAATCCCAAGCTCAATGTGTAATTTTGATGCCTTGCCCGCAAGGTATGATCCCACGATTAAACCTAAACCGCTTACCGCAAGGATGGCTTGGATGATAACCGCATTATCTGCGTTAAACTGCGCTTTATAGTGTGCCGGGAAAGCCGCCACAATTACTTGCGATACGCCCCAGAACAAGCTTAACCCAATCACACTTAACCAGATATTTTTATCTGAACGCAAGGTGCGGATATTATCGCGTAAGTAGCCTAGCGAAAGGTATTTCGACATTGCAAATTTTTCTTCATTTTCGACCGCTTGTTGGCTGAAGAAAGGAATTTTGAAAGCAAAGAATGCTTCTAATGCACTAAATGCAACCAAAGCAACACCAATCCACCACACACTTTGCAGCACAGTATTCGGCTCACTTGAAGCAACATAATGGCTTTCAAATAAAATCGAGAATGCAAAAGAGCTAAACAAAATTGCCACAATGGTCAACGCTTGAATAACCCCATTCGCAAAACCAATGTTTTCCGTGCCTACAATTGATTTAACAATGCTGTATTTTGCAGGCGAATAAACTGCACTTTGTGCTGCAAGCACAAGAGTTAACGCAAAAGCAAGATAAAACTGCCCGATGAGATAACTCACTAAAATAGCCCCGCTAATACCAACGGCTACAAGGCTACTCCAACGGATCACTTTGGTTCGGCAGAATTTATCGTTAATAAAGGCAGATGGCGAGAAAAGGAAGATAAACGGCAATAAAATCATTGCGTTGATTAGTGCAGTTAACATCACCAAAGTGTTACCCTCAAAACTTTTGAGTAGCACATTTTGGATAGTGATTTTATGGGCAAGATCAACACTTGCATTTAAAAAGGCAATGGCTAAATAGGGCAAAAAGCCCGCGTGTTTTAAGAGTTTCATAATTGAATCTCCTGTTGATAAACCGCTAAGGTTTTCATATTAAGAAGGTAAGGTTTTACCACCAGCAATAAATCAAAAAGGTGTTTTAATCTTTCATCTTTTTGCTCATTTTCTTTAATGGCAGAAATTGTGAGATCAACTTCTTGCGGAGCTAATGTTTTTGCTGCTTGCAAGTAGCTATTTAACATCGCACGTTCCGCTTCATTACAACGGTAAATAATCGCTAAAATTTCTCGCTCTTTGCCCGTAAAAATGCCATTACGAGGGTTTAACAAGCCTTCATCTACCATTTGGTTTAAAACCTGTTCAGAAATCCCAAACTCTTGGCAAAGTGCTTCGGGCGAGAAGGTTTCGTTTTCTGCGCCCATAATAATGCCAATCAATGAAATCAAGCTCTCATAAGGGTTTTGCCAATCAAATTCAGAATGGGCAAACAAATCTTTGATTTGTGAAATAGAAGCATTAAAGTTAGTTTGCAGATATTTGATAAATGCCAACAATGACACACATCGTTCATCATAAAGATGAAAGTTCGGCTTATCTTTTACAGGTTCAGGCAACAACCCCTCTTTAACATAATAAAGAATGGTGGATTTCGGCGTTTGGCTGAACTTCACCAAATCATTCATTTTGAGCATAAAAACTCCTTTTCATAAAATCGTATTGATTAAATTGGCTGCTATTTTAATCTCCTTAAAATAAAAGTAAAGAGTAACACTTTACACATTTAGTAAAATTTGCAAATTTATTTTGAAATTAAATCGCTTTTTTCTTGCTTTGCCTTGTATTCACCAAATTCAGCCCCATAACTGCCAAGTCTTAACTTAAATAGAAGGAATAAAAAAATGGCATTAGATTTCAACTCAGTGAAATTCGACAGCGTAGAAGCAAAAGGCGGCTACGGTATCGGTTTACAAATCGGTCAGCAACTTTTAGGTAGCGGAATGGACGTAGATGCAGAAGCGGTCGCACGGGGTATCTACGATGTGTTAAATCAAAACCCACCTGCATTAGATTTAAACGAAGTGACGCAAGCACTTCAAACATTAAGCCAACGTGCTGAAGAAGCCCAAATGGCAGCATTCAAAGCATTAGATGAAGAGAATAAAGCGTTCTTAGAAGAGAACAAAAAAGCAGCAGGCGTGAACACCACTGAAAGCGGTTTACAATACGAAGTATTAAGCGAAGGCACAGGCGAAACACCAAAAGCAGACAGCACCGTTCGTGTTCACTACACAGGTTCTTTAATTGACGGTACGGTTTTCGACAGCTCAGTAAAACGCGGCACACCAGCTGAATTCCCAGTAAACGGCGTGATCAAAGGTTGGACTGAAGCATTACAAATGATGCCAGTTGGCTCAAAATGGCGTTTAACTATCCCTCACGAATTAGCTTATGGCGAACGAGGTGCAGGTGCATCAATTCCTCCATTTGCAACATTAGTGTTTGAAGTAGAATTATTGGATATTCTTTAATTTCTCCATAACTCACAAAGAAAGGCGAACACCGTGTTCGCCTTATTTTTTACTTCCTCGACCCAAGATACACACGCCATCAAGGTTGTGAGCCAGTTCTGGGCTGGCAATCAACACCACACCAATCACCGCCAACACAAGGCTGAATAGCTATATTTTGCTCTGTTTTTCCGCAAAGAAAAAGTAACCAATGCCCGCCAAAAAGAAAATCTGCAAGCTGTTCAGCAACGTAGAAATTCCTGACCCCACCGCATAAATACTTTCGTACCAAAAGGCAAGAAAAATGCCTGATAACGCGACAAACTAAAAATAACGATTATAGCACTTTTAACTGCTTACCCATTTTTTCAAACAACTGCTGAATCGTCTCCGCCCGACGCCCTAGCACACGCACCATCAAGCCACTTTCATTCAGCTGGGAAATGCCTATCAGTAGATCTTTTTCTTCCGCATTTTGTTGCTGCAAGGCTTGCACTTGTTGTTTGATTTCCGCATTATTTTTCGCTAAATTTAGATAAGTCAGCGAACCTTGGTGGAAGTAATTTTCCATCTGGCTCAAAGCGCTGAGGTTCATTTTCGATGGCAGCCATTGAATACAATCACTGACAAGCGGTCGTTTTTTGCCATCGTTTTGCACAGCATAAATCTTCAAATGGGAGGAAAACTGACGAAAGGCAAAACGTTCATCATTCAACACCCGACCAATCGCTACGATTTCACCGTAAATCAGCTCGCTTTGTTCGCCCATTTCAATCTGGGTTTGCTGCTTAAAAACGGAATCTTTATGCAACACCAGTGGATGCGGCAAATAGAACAAACGGCTGTTTTCCGCAAGCGAAATATGGGTTGTCTGCATCGCACTCTCGCCTTCATTCATCGCCTGCACTCGAGTAAATGCCTGCGTATTGAGCGAAAGAGCGGTCAATTTTGCCAATGAAATGTCAATCTCTAACACATCGCCCGCCAGCACTCCCGGAGAGGATGACATCTGCATCGCATTCAAGCCATTAACCCACGCATCATCGTAACTTGGCAACGTTATCACTTTAAACGGTGGCGTCGCAAAGTACTCGGCAAGCTGGGTTTTGCCGCTTTGGGAAAGTTTGGTGGAAAGGGATAATTTGCTGTTCATAGATTTTGTAGATACTGTCTCCC
>NZ_MUXY01000011.1:0-89307 GCF_002015035.1 Haemophilus parahaemolyticus
CTTACGAGCTTCTTCGGCTAGGCGTTTGGCTTCCTCAGCTTTGCGTTGCTCTTCCGCTACACGTTTTTCTTCCGCGATACGTTTTTCTTCCGCGATACGTTTCTCTTCCTCTTGGCGGAATTGAGCAGTAACAGGCATAGTTTGCTCAATGGTTTGACGTTGTTGAGCATTTGCTTTGTGATGCTCTGCTTGCGTTTTGTCTTGTTCGACTTTTGCTTGCTCTGCCGTTAATGCTTGAGCTTGTACATTCGTGCTATTTTTAAGATTTTCGACCGCTTGTTGTTTAGCAATAACAGCTTGATTCGCCAGATTAAGAGCACTTAAGCTACTATTATTTTGTTCTGCTGCTTTTGCTTTTTCTTGAGCCGCGGTTGCTTTCTCTTGCTGTGTTTCCGCAAGAGTAGTTTTGAAGGTTTGAGCCTCTTTATTTTGATTGGCTTGTTCTTCTAAGTCGCGTTCAAGTAATGCTTTTTTCGCTTTCAATTCTGCATTGTTAGCTTGTGCTTGTCGGAGAAGCTCTTCTGTGATGATAAGTTCCTCTTTCACTTCCTCAAGTGATAACACCATAAAATAGAAAGCCTGCTTTTCAGCCTGTAAAGACGCCCCTTTTTCAGATAACACTTTTTCTTCTTCAGCAACAGCCAGTGCTTTTTCTTGTTGCTGTTTTGCGAGATTAAGCTGTGTCAGTTTAGCTGTGGCAAACTCAATTTGAGCTTCCTCTTTTTTCACCTGTGCTGTCGCTAAAGCGATATTTGCTTCATCTAAAGCTTGAGCAGTTTCTAGGCTTTTAGCGGATTCGTACGCATTGGTTGCAGTCTGTGCTTTTTCTTGAGCCGCTTGTACTGTAGCTTGTGCTTGGGTTAGTGCCATTTCTTTCTGATTTTGCACTTCCTGTGCTGCATTTTGGTTACGTTGAAGTGCTGCTAATTCCGTTTTTAATGTGTTGAGATGGCTTTGATCAGGCAATACTTCGGATAATACTGATCTTTTTGACCGCACTTTTTCTTCTTGAGCATGACGTTTTTCGGTTAATGCCGTTTTTTTCGCTAATAATTCGCTTAACTTTTGAGCTTCATTGGTTAAGTTTTGAGTTAATTCTTGTTCTTTAATCGGATTATATAGACGATATTCATTCCCTTTTTTAATTAACTCATAACGCCAAGTACCTGCATCAACATGTTGATTGGCTAAGGTAAAGTTCAAGCCTAAATCTACCGCTTGTTTAAGGGTAACTAGCGTTAATTGTTCAAGTGTTGTGGGTTCTGCCCCCGTATTATGCACATTAAGCTTAAAGTCACCTTGTGCACGTCCATTAATTTGCAATTTATCGCCTAAATATTGAGTCAGATAAGTGCGATAATTAAACGTCCCATTGCCACTTAAATTGCCGTTGATAGTAAGCGTATTAAATTGGCTATTGTTCGCTTGAGTAACAAAATCTGGATTCAGCGTAATTTCACTATTATTGAGTGCCAAACTACCTAAAGTAGTGCTCGCTGGCATTGTCCAATTTGCATTGTCTAAATTAACCGTAGTGCTTTCTGCACCGCTAATTTGATGTGAAAAATGACTATTCGCTAAATTAAACTGAGCAGAATCTGATAATGTTACATTTCCCATTAACTGGGCATTATTCACGGTTGCATTCGCTTGATTAACAAGGTTTAACGAACCAGTTTGGGTTGCATTATGGCTTAATGTAAATCGACTCTGTTCGGTTAAACTCACGTTGCCAATTAAATCCACGAATCCTGATGCAACGAGGCTTGCGGTATTAGATAACTGCACGTTGCCATTTACTTTTGTTCTTGGTAACGAATTGATAGTTTTTTCGTTAGTTAATTTTTCTGATTTACATTGAGTGAGTCCTGTCCAATCAGAACGAATGCAAACTAAATTTTCTTGATTTGGTGTCACACCAAAAGTTGCTGAGGCGTTGTTATTAATTGTCCAATTACCATTAATTGCAGAAACATTGCGAGAAACCACCGCTTGCCCGCCTTTAATTTGGAAGTTTTCTGCTTTAAATGTGCGGTTGATCCAATCATCATCGATGATGACCTCTCCTCGCGTTGAACCTTCTATCTTGGCATGATTTTGATTTAAATGATTGTAAGCATGAGGCGTTGGACGACCGCTAAAAATTAAGTTACCGCCATTTTGGGTAATATTCCCTTTTAAATTTGTTCCACCTGATAGAAGGAAGTGATTATCTTTGTTAAGTGGATTGTAATTAACATTCAAACGTCCAGTATTTTTAGTATCATCTTTATTACCAAACCAACCATTAAAAGCAATATCACGTTTATTGGTTAAGTCGCCTCCTTGATTATTGGTAGTATCACTGCCAGTAATGATAATTTCTGATGCTTGAGTTGCATTGTGGTTAACTAACATCGCTCCTTCGTCAGTATTTTGAATACGTTTGAAAGTCAATGAGTTACCATTAAGATCTAATCGTCCTCCACGAAATCCGAAATAAATATTGTTAGGATCAACTTGATCTGCACTATTGAGTTGAACTGTTGCTCTACCGCTTACAATGCCAACTTCTTTAAAGGTTTGCTTTTGATTATTTTCATCGGCTTGTTGATCCAAGATTACTTTACCATCGCCAACGCTAATTGAGCCTAAGTTTTTACCTTTTGCTTGAATATGTAACGTTCCTTTACCAATTTTAGAAAGGCGATCATTTTCAACACCATTTACTTTCCAAGTAACGGTGCTACCTTCACTTACATGTACGCCTGCCCCTTGCCAAGTTGCATTATTTTCTGAAGATACTGTAAAGTCACCTTCAAAATATAAACCGCCAGCCCCTTGGTTAATATTATTAGTAAAAGTAACTTCACCTTTCGCATAGTCAATAAATGAAATATTTTTACCATTATTTAGTCTTGGTTTATAAGCATTTACACCACCTGCGGCGTAAACAGGTTCTTTATCTTCTGCTTTTAATGCTTCATTAAATAACTGAACCGTTCTGACTTTAAATTGAGGCATACTCACTTTTTCATTCGTTTGAGTAACCGTACCAGTTCCATTATTATTTGAAGTAAATGAATAATGACCGTTACTTCTTGGTTCTAAAAATGTTATAGGCAAATCCTCTGCAAAGATATTGTCATAAAACCAATCTTTTCTAATTAATTGGAATCCATTTCCCGCCCCCAAGAAAGGGTTACCTGTTTGCAATACGCCGTTGATCAGCCATTTTTGTTTTTTTGCATCATAAATAAACATTGGCGATCCACTATCGCCTAAAGAACCAGCGATTGGCAAAGGTCCATAATCATTCGGTTTTGTCAGATCTCCATTTAAATTTACCGTACCATTACCTGCCCCACCTTGGGAATGCGTGTTACCAGCAGTTCTCCATTGATAGCCACTAGCAATCCAATATGAGCTATTACGTCCCTTTTCTTGATCTTCAGCGGTTCTCCACCATTGTCTACCTGCACCAATACGAACACGTTCAGGATATCTAGTATGATCTGCATACGTATTTCCATGCATTGTTTCTGTCATTTCTATCGGCTCAGCATCAGTGACAAATTTATGTAATCTAGGCATATGATAATCGCCATCATATTGACCAGGTTTATAATTATTTCTCTTTACAATTTGATATGAAAAACGATGCTGATCTGGATTTTGTCCTTCCGCACCAAAATCAACGCTATTATATCCACCGTTATGTGCAACACTCACAATATACTGATCGCCCACTAATGCCGCTACGCCGTTGCGCGACACTACAGAAAAATCAATCATCGGTGCTTTTGTCATTGATGTACCGACTAATTCCCCTTTCTTGTTATAAACCTCAATATTCTGGGCTCCAACTGTGAACTTCCCTTTATTCTCTGCAAAATCACGATAGTATTGGTAGTTGATACCGAAATAAGTGTGTCCTGCCGATGCTTGTGATGCTATCCCTAATGAAATACAAGCGGTTAAAAAATTAAGACGAAATACAGTTTTTTTCATAAGATTGATCTAAAAGTGCCTCATATTTTAAATTTAGCAAAAAGTGGTTATTTTATGAATACATTTTAATCAATAGATTAAAAGTATAGAGAAAATAAGAGCCAAGTTAATGCTAGAGTTTCAAATGGTTTGCAACAATAGAGGTTGCAAATGATTAGAATTAAAGAAATTTTACTATTCTATGTAATTTAGTTACTAGAAGATAATGAAAAATTTTATAGTTATGTAATTATCCCTCTTTTTTGACCTTAATATAGCGGTTACAACGGAACGGAATAGAAAAAAACCGAGCTTGAAAAGCTCGGTTTTATTTATGTGTTTGCAAATTATAAGTTAAATTTCACCGCTTATTACGCTAATTCCGCACGTAATTTTTTGGTCACATCCACCATCACTTTTAATTGATCGATAGTTTCTGTCCAACCACGTGTTTTTAAACCGCAGTCTGGGTTTACCCATAAGCGTTCTTTTGGAATGACATTTAACGCTTTGCGTAATAAATGTTCTACTTCCGCCGCCGTTGGTACGCGAGGGCTGTGAATATCATACACACCAGGGCCAATATCATTTGGATATTTGAAATCCGCAAATGCCGTTAATAATTCCATATCTGAACGTGAAGTTTCGATGGTAATCACGTCCGCATCTAATGCCGCAATCGCAGGTAAGATGTCGTTAAATTCAGAGTAACACATATGAGTGTGAATTTGCGTATCATCTTGCACGCCCATTGAGCTTAAACGGAATGCCTCGCCTGCCCATTGTAAGTAGGCATCCCAATCTGCACGTTTAAGTGGTAAACCTTCACGAATGGCTGGCTCATCAATTTGGATAACTTTAATGCCTGCTGCTTCTAAATCTAACACTTCATCAGATAATGCCACGCCAATTTGTTTACATACGGTTGAACGTGGAATATCGTTACGCACGAATGACCATTGTAAAATAGTCACAGGGCCTGTGAGCATTCCTTTCATCACACGGTTTGTGAGGCTTTGTGCATATTGTGACCAACGTACCGTCATTGGCTCTGGGCGAGTCACATCGCCGTAAATTACCGGTGGTTTTACACAACGTGAACCATAGCTTTGTACCCAACCAAATTTAGTGAATGCGAAACCCTCTAATAATTCCCCAAAGTATTCCACCATGTCGTTACGTTCTGCTTCGCCGTGAACTAACACATCTAAATCCAATTCTTCTTGGCGACGTACTACATATTCGATCTCTTTTTTCATTGCCGCTTCGTAATCTGCAAGAGATAACTCGCCTTTTTTGAAACTTGCACGGGCGTGACGAATTTCAGTCGTTTGCGGGAATGAACCAATGTTTGTAGTTGGCAGAAGCGGTAAATTTAACCACGCATTTTGCTTAACAATACGTTCTGCAAATGGCGATTTACGTTGATCCGCACCTTTTGGTAAGTTTGCTAAACGTTCTGCCACTTCAGGGCGATGAATTTCTTTTGAGGTTGCACGTGCATCTGCTGCCGCTTGGCTTGCATCTAATGCCGCTTGTACAGAGGCTCTGCCATTATTTAAGGCTTGTTTTAATACATTTAATTCTTCTACTTTTTGTAGTGTGAAAGATAACCAGCTGTAAAGTGCGGTATTTTTTTCTTTTAATTGTACTTCCACTTCTAAATCAAATGGGGTGTGCAATAATGAACAGCTTGGAGCAATCCATAAACGCTCGCCTAATTTTGCTTTTAATGGCTCTAATACATCTAACACTTTGTTTAAGTTTGCACGCCAGATATTACGACCTTCAATCACGCCTGCTGAAAGCACTTTGCTGTAATCTTCAAATGCCGCAAGTTGTTCTGGTGCACGCACTAAATCTAAATGCAAGCCCGCAACAGGTAAGGCTTTTAATAAGTCAGCGTGTTGTGCAACAGAACCAAAATAAGTGGCTAACAATAATTTTGCGTTCACTTTGCTTAATTCAGCGTAAACAGATTTATAGGCTTCAACCCATTCTGCTGGTAAATCTAATGCTAATGCAGGTTCATCAATTTGAATCCACTCTGCCCCTTCAGCCACTAATGCATTTAAGATTTCAACATAAACAGGCACTAATTGATTTAATAAATCGAAACGGTTAAATGGTTCGCCTTTTTCTTTACCTAACCATAAGAATGTTAATGGCCCAACAATCACCGGTTTGAAGTTTAAATCTAAGGCTTTTGCTTCACGAATTTGATTTACATAATGTGCTGGATTAGCTTTGAATTGTGTATTTTTATGAAATTCTGGCACAAGATAATGATAGTTCGTATCAAACCATTTGGTCATTTCAATCGCGAATTGATCTTTGTTACCACGTGCAAGTTGGAAATATTGATCAAGGGTTAAATTTTGGCTATCAAAACCAAAACGAGCAGGAATTGCCCCAGTTGCCACTTGTAAATCTAAAATATGATCGTAGAACGTGAAATCGCCCACTGCAACAAAATCTGCATTCGCCGCTGCTTGATGTTTCCAGTTTTTTTCACGCAATGCTTTCGCTAAATCTAATAAATCTTGCTCTGCTAATTCTTTACGCCAATAACGTTCTTGTGCAAATTTTAATTCACGTTTTGCCCCTACACGAGGAAAGCCTAAGATGTGTGCTGTTGTCATAATGTACTCCTGCTATTTTAAATCGGGTTTGTTTAGACGTTTAGCCGTCTAAACTGCTTGGTTCACATCTTCTAACTTTTTCTTACATTATGCAACCTCATAATTTTCTTATTGGTTATGAAAATTTTTAATATTTTAGGGGGGTGAAAACGGAACAGTAAATTTAGTTTACATCGACATGTTAGTGTTGGGTTTGCGAGTAGGCAACGAGAAACTGTGGTTTGCCGACCTAAAAAGGTCGGCGATATTTTGGAGAGTAAATTTAGAGGTACTGTAGTGATCTCTTATCACGTTGTAGATTCGCGATTATTTATCACGAAAAACGCCACGAATAAATTGGATAGAAAGGAAGAATAAGAAAGCAAGCACGGCATATAAAATATAGCTTACAATCGGTTGGGATAGCGTTTCGCCTTCGGCAAGTGGTTTGATGGAAACTACGTTGCGGAACTCATTCATCCAGTTAATACGCCAACCGTAATATTTGATTTGCACGCGTTGATGCTCGTTCGCATAGGCTTGTGCTTTCGCTTGCATATCAGCAGAGCCGAATTTGAAGTAAGGCGGTAATCCCCAGCCTGTATCTTCATTACGATAAACCATTGTTTTTTTACTGTCTGGATTTTCGGTGAACAAGAAATACACATCACGCACTTCGCCATCTGCAGGGTTAGATTTGCTGATGACGCCATCTTTGTCCATTCGGCGCACTTCCATTCCTGTTACCACCGTTTCATCGTAACTTGGCATTACGTAGTTTACTGTGCCTGCGATGACGATGAAAAATGAGAGCGAAACGAGAAATAAGAAATATTTGAGGATTGATTTCATACTAAGTCCTACAAGTTAATTTTGAATAATTTTTGAACATTCTGCGTGGTGATGCGAGCCAATTCTTCGGTTGAAACGCCTTTTAATATTGCCAAATATTCGCACGTTTCACGCACATAAGCAGGCTGATTTGGCTTGCCACGGTAAGGAATTGGCGCAAGATACGGAGAATCGGTTTCCACCAATAGGCGATCAAGCGGTAGTTTTCTGACCACATCCCGCAATTCTTCTGCATTGCGGAAGGTGATAATACCCGAAATCGAAATATAAAATCCAATATCCAATGCACGTTTTGCCATCGCATAATCTTCGGTAAAACAATGTAACACACCGCCACATTGTTTTGCACCGTCTTGCTCAAGCATATTCATGGTATCTTCGCGTGCTGAACGAGTGTGAATAATCAGCGGTTTATTGACCTTTTTCGCCACATCAATTTGAGCCGTAAATTGCTCTTGTTGAAGTATTTTAGTTTCAGGTGTGTAGTGGTAATCTAATCCTGTTTCGCCAATGGCAACGACTTTATTGTCTTGGGCATAAGCCAAGAGTTTGTCGTAATCGAAAGGTTCTTCATCTACATTAAGCGGATGCACACCGCAGCTTAGTGAAACATCATTGCGATGAGCGGTAAGCTGTTTCATCGTCTCAAAACGTCCAAGTGTAGTGCAAACAGAAATAATATGTCCCACACCACGTGCTTTGGCTTTTTCGATCACTTCATCCACGCTTTTATGTTGCGTTTGATAGTCTAAGCCATCAAGGTGGCAGTGGGAGTCAATAATAAATAAGTCGTTCAAATTTAGTTCCTACTTTACGATAAAAATGCAAGCATAACGCTTGCATCTTCAATTAAAAAAGCAAAATTACTCTTCTAATTCGTTTAAATCCAGTGCTTCAGGCGAAAGAATAATACCCGTTAAGTCCGCATACACGTAATCTTCTGGGAAGAATGTTACGCCACCGAAATTTACAGGCGTATCAATTTCGCCAATTTCGGTATTGTCCGCACCAACAGGGATCGGGGCTAAAGCGTGAATGCCAATATTTAAGGTTTCCAACACATCTAACTGACGCACCGCACCATAAACAATAATGCCTTCCCAGCCGTTATCGACAGCTAATTGTGCTAACTCCGCATCAATCAACGCACGGCGCACTGCACCACCGCCATCAACGAGTAGCACGCGACCGTTACCTTCTTCTTCTAAAACTTTTTCAATTAAACCATTACTTTCAAAGCATTTTACGGTTGTAATTTGACCACAGAAAGAAGACGCACCGCCAAAGCTTGAGAAGATTGGCTCAACCACATCAACTTGGTCTGAATAAATATCGCAAAGTGCTGAGGTATCAATACGCATAATAGGCTCCGTTTTATTTTTGTTTTAATGTGGCAAGTATAAACCTAAGTAGGGAATTTGCAAAATTTTCTAGGAATTTGACCGCTTATTTAAAGAAACATTCATATGTTGGAAAATATCAAATACCAAATAATCTGTGTATTTATGTTAAAATGCCCGAAATTTTCTAACTGAACAAATATTATGCAAAACTTAACGCCTTTTCATACCTTTCATCTGCCTGTTAAGGCTTCCAAAATTATTGAATATACTAATGTCGAACAGCTTTTAACTGCGTGGCAAACCGCAACTCACGCTAATCAACCTATTTTGCTTTTAGGGCGAGGCTCGAATGTACTTTTTACCGATGATTTCCACGGTGTTGTGCTGGTCAATAAAATGCAAGGAATTGAACAGCGTGAAGATGCGGACTTCCACTATTTGCACGTGCAAGGTGGGCAGGATTGGCACGAACTCGTAAAAACGGCACTTTCACTGGGTATTTACGGCTTAGAAAATTTAGCCTTGATTCCAGGTGTGGCAGGTTCAGCACCAATTCAGAACATCGGTGCCTATGGCGTAGAATTTGCGAATGTGTGTGATTTTGTCGATGTTGTTCATCTACCAACGGGCGAACGTTCCCGCTTAAGCAAAGAAGCCTGCCGTTTTGGTTATAGAGACAGCATTTTCAAGCACGAATACAAAGACGAATATGCAATTATTGCGGTTGGTTTGAAATTGCCAAAAGTGTGGAAACCTGTGCTGAATTATGGCTCATTGGCACAGTTTGATCCTGAAACGGTAACGGCTCAGCAAGTGTTTGAAGAGGTGTGTGCTGTACGCTCGAGCAAATTGCCAAATCCAGATGAATTTGGTAATGCAGGCAGTTTTTTCAAAAACCCTGTGATCGATGCTGCCACTTTTCAGCAAATTCAGACCGCTTATCCGAACATTCCAAACTATCCGCAAGCTGATGATACGGTCAAACTAGCCGCTGGCTGGTTGATTGACCAATGTGGTTTAAAAGGTTTTCAAGTAGGCGGAGCAGCCGTGCATACCCAGCAAGCGTTGGTGTTGATTAACAAAGAAAACGCTACGGGAATGGATGTTGTGAATTTAGCAAAAGCTGTTCGTCAACAAGTTCGTGAAAAATTTGGCGTAGAGCTGCACCCTGAAGTGCGTTTTATGGGCAAAAATGGCGAAATTGATAGTGAATGGATTACTCGCTAGAAACTCGTATTAGGGAAATAAAATGAAGCTCAACCAATCTCAAATTCAAGAAGCTTTGCTTTGCGGGCAAGCCTTTGTGTTCAATGAAATTAACTCTACCAATGCTTACTTGCTTGAACATTATCAAACGTTAGAACAAGGCACTGTTTGTCTTGCGGAAACCCAAACTGCAGGGCGTGGCAGACGGGGTAGAACGTGGTTTTCGCCTGAAAGTCAGAACCTCTACTTTTCGATTTTATGGCATTACAAGCAAGAAGAGTTGGATAATTTACCCGCGTTGAGTTTGGTGGTTTCGCTTATTATTGCTGAAGCCCTACAAGCCCAAAATGTGCAAGATATTCAGATCAAATGGCCGAATGACGTCTATTACCAAGGCAAAAAAATGGGTGGGATTCTGATTGAAACTAAAGCTAACCGAGAGGGTATTCATTTGGTGATTGGAATCGGGCTGAATTTAGGAATGACGCAAGTGGATGAGAAAATTGTCACGCAAGCGTGGTCAGATCTTTCGCAATACCATTTCGACCGTAATAAACTCGTCTGCGATTTAGTGCAGGCATTGCAAAAAAACTTGAAAATTTACCCGCTTGTTGGCTTCTCTCACTATCAAGAGCGTTGGCAAGCATTCGATATTTTCCAAAATCGAGCTGTTAAATTGATTGCCAACGATCACGAAATTCACGGTACTTCACGTGGTATTAACGAACAAGGCGAGTTATTGCTTGAGCAAAATGGCGAATTGAATGCTTTTGCGATTGGCGAGATGTCGCTCAGATCAGAATAAAAATAGAATAAAAGATGAATAATAAACCTAAAGCGATTTTTTTAATGGGCCCGACCGCTTCGGGCAAAACTGACTTGGCAATTGCCTTGCGTGAAAGCCTGCCAGTGGAAGTGGTTAGTGTAGATTCCGCCTTGATTTATAAGGGAATGGATATCGGCACAGCAAAGCCAAGCCCTGAGGAATTGGCAAAAGCACCGCACCGCCTGATCGATATTTTAGACCCAGCGGAAAGCTATTCTGCTATGAATTTCCGAGCCGATGCCTTAAAAGAGATGGCAGAAATCACTGCAAGCGGTCGAATTCCGTTGCTCGTTGGCGGCACGATGCTTTACTACAAAGCTCTGATTGAAGGGCTTTCGCCGCTACCTTCTGCTAACAGTGAAGTGCGAGCTAAAATTGAACAAAAAGCAGCAGAATTTGGCTGGGGGGCTTTGCACCAAGATTTGATGATCATCGATCCTGTTTCGGCAAATCGTATCAATCCCAACGACAGCCAGCGTATCAACCGTGCGTTGGAAGTGTTCTACATTACTGGTAAAACGATGACTGAACTCACTGCCCAACAAGGCGAAAGTTTGCCCTATGATGTATTGCAATTTGCTATCGCCCCTGAAGATCGGGCTGTGTTACACCAACGCATTGAGCAGCGCTTTCATAAAATGATTGCGCTTGGTTTTGAACAAGAAGTACGAAAACTATTCGAGCGCGGCGATTTGAATATTGATTTGCCGTCTATTCGTTGTGTGGGCTACCGCCAAATGTGGGAATATCTGCAGGGCAATATTTCGCTTAATGAAGCGATTTTCAAAGGCATTTGTGCCACTCGCCAGCTTGCAAAACGCCAAATCACTTGGTTGCGTGGCTGGCAAAATGAAATTACGTGGTTGGATAGTTTGCAGCCTGAAAGGGCGCAAGACGTTGTGTTGGAAAAGTGGGCTAAGTTTAGTGCATAATCACTTTTTCAAAGATAGAAAAAGCATCCTAATTATTGGCATTTAATGGGATGCTTATGTTAAAACAAAGGCTTTATTATTTAGCCACAACAATACGTTTGCCATTTGAAAACACAACATTTTTAGCACCATTGATGGCACTAATTTTAGCCTCTCGGCTAGTAAATAATTGCTGTGCTTGTTCAGGCATTTCTGATAAAGGTACATTAAATGTAACATCAATCTGTTGTTTTGAATCCAGTGAAGGTTCAAAGTTAATCGGGAGTTCTCGCACATAGAAAATTTTGTTTTCAATTTGGTAAGCAGATACCCAATTTAGAGACCTAATTTTATTTTGACCTTTATTTTGAATAGTATAAGTTAGTGTTACAACAGGTTGATTATTTTTATCTGCTTGTAACCCTCGTGAAATAAGGTAAATGCCTACATTTTGGTTAAAACGCTCAAGTGCTATATCGCGTTTTTGTGTTTGTTGTTGTGCTTTTTTTTCTGCAGCTTGGCTAGTTGTTACTGCTATTAAAGATGATAAACCTAAAATTACTAATGATTTTAATAATTTCATAAAAACTCCTCGTTATTCAATCGTTAGGCTTTATTAATAGGGACTAATGTTAAAGTGATATTTTTTTCAATTACATCAAAAAGCAAATCAATATTAGGATGTTTACCATGATGTAATTTTGCATCTTCTACGTGTTCTGCAAACCACTCTAACCCTTGTTGGGCTGCTAAAGCGGTTAATTTGCCATTAAATTTTGCAAATAATGCATTATATAGCTTTAAAGAGCCCAATTTCCCTTCAATTGCTGGAATATAATGAATGACTTCATCTGATTTATTTTTAATTTCTAAACTTGCAAGATGATCAATGCTAGGAAAGGTTGCTAAATAATCTTGAAATTGCATAAAAGCCTCAAAAATAAGAAATCAATTACTACAAAGTTTACACATTTGCATAGCTGAACGCAAATGACAAAATTAACTCGTTTTATAAATAAAATTGCATGTGTAGTAAGCTTTCTTACTACACCGCAATCTATTTGGAGAGATAATTATTTTTTAGGTAGTACGTCGTTGACTACATTAAATTTCACATTTGATGTGCTATAAGATTCAAAAGAAGGGTTTTTCTTCATAAATTTAATGAAACTTTCAGCATCTGGCAGATAAGTATCAGTGCCTTCATATTTTGGATCGTTAAACATTTTCGCAAATGTTTTATAACCATCCTTACCGCTTGCAATATATGAGTTAGTACCGACTAGATAACGTTTAGTATCATCTATAGCTTCCCATTGTTGAGTTTGTTTATTAAATACTTCCACATTCACTAAACGTTTTCCTTCTGCATTAGGCATTTCATTAGCTTCATAGCGAATACCTGCTCCATATGGGAAACCACCCGTTGAACCATCAACTAAAGAAAATTGCAAAGCATCTTCAATCACTTGTTTTACTAATGCCCCTTCCATTTTATAGGTAAATAATGTATTACCAAAAGGTAAGAAGGTATAAGCATCATTAAAAGTAATATTTCCTGGTACTATATCTGAACGAACGCCACCTGCATTTTGAATTGTTAAATCAACATTTTTAAGTTCATTATACATAGTCTCTGCAATGAAGCGTGTTGCTACTGAACCTTCAGGGTTTGAACCTGCCTTATTTGGAATACGGTTGTCAGAACCACCTGGCATAACATTACCGTTGATAGTACCCACCACTTCTTTTGCTAACTGATCTTTTTCATGACGATATTTAGCAATGATTTTATCAGTGGTTTTATCACTATAGTCTAATGAGATACTTGGCGTTGCTTTTAGGCTATCAACAGCTTGTTTACGCTCTTCACCTTCAAGTTCTTTCCATTTGCCTTCTTTGTCTTTTACTTGCAGTTTATTACTACTCATAAGTACGTGAGGAATTTTTCTCGTAATACTTGCAATACCATCTTTGCTAAATTTCACACCTAAAT
Source organism: Haemophilus parahaemolyticus (assembly GCF_002015035.1). GTDB lineage: Bacteria > Pseudomonadota > Gammaproteobacteria > Enterobacterales > Pasteurellaceae > Haemophilus_A > Haemophilus_A parahaemolyticus. The sequence continues at coordinate 13,725 of NZ_MUXY01000011.1, forward strand.
CGCCTACTACAGCAGAATATGCCCAGGCTTCCATGACATAAACAGGCTCACCATTTGGAGATTTAAACTCAAGTGGATATTCATAAATCACAGGTAATTTTAATGCTCTCAGTTCATCATTGCCGTATAAATTATGGGAGTCACCTGTAACAATAATATCAATATCATTTACTTTTTGAGCAATTTCGATATTTTTTTCACTGCCTGCATGAGAAAGTAAGATGATCTTGTTAATGCCTTGCGATTTTAAGGTATTTGCCATAATTTGAGCTGTGACCACTTCATCGTAGAATTTAACATCTTTACCAGGTGATGATGAGTTAACTGTTTTATTAACGGTATCTAGTCCAATAATGCCTATTTTCTCACCATTAACAGTAAAAATATCGTAAGGCTTCCATTTGTTATATAAAATAGAACTTTTGTCAGGGATCACATTAGCAGATAAAACAGGAATTTTTAGTGGTTCAAGGAGCTTTAATAAGCCTTCATTACCCGCATCAAACTCATGATTTCCTAACGTAAAATAGTGAAAATTACCAGCATTCATCACTGCTGCATCAGCTGAACCGCCAAATAAGGTGAAATAAAGCGTGCCTGTAATAGCATCACCTGCATGTAATACAAGCGGATTTTTATATTTTTTACGTAATTCTTTTAATTTTGCATTTACTGCTGAAAAACCACCAATATCAACTTTGGTTTGTTTTCCATTAAGTTGAATACGGGTTTCATGAGGTTCTAAATAAGAATGGTGATCGTTAATATGTAAAATACTTAATTCTACTGCCTTATGTTCAGGTATTGGTGTTGTTGCGATAGTAGGCATTGCAAATAAAGCAGTAGTGATGCTAAAAATAGCTATTGTGCTTTTTTTCAGCTTAAATGTCATAATAAACTCCTGTTGGGTAAGATTAGTTTTCCAAACCTTCTAGCATAGCTTGGAAAGTTTTATAACGAATGGTTTGATTGTTATGCTGTAAATTGCTTCGAGGTTGATCTAAATATGAAAAATCATCCACTTCAACCCCTTTGAATTGTTTATCAAAAATAGCGTTAGCCAATGCTAAACGAGGTTTTATCAGTGAAGAAGGAACAATTAAACTAATGCGATTCTCCGTAATTGAAAATACCGTTTTAGGGGAGAAATCCTGTTGCATTTGTTGAGCAATGCTTTGCAAGATCGCTTTAGCTGAACCTTCAACTTGCACAAGTTGAGAAGATTTTGCACCATTTTCAAGCAATAAATCAATAAAAGTTTGCGTGTTTGAACTATGTTTTAGATAAATTTTAGCCTTCTCATTTGCGAAAAAAGAAACAAGTAAATTCTGTTTCATTGCATTATTGAGAGTAGCATCATTGCTTTCAGTTGGTTCGAAATAGAGGTAGTCTAAAAATTTGGGGGTGAGATTTTTATCTGTTTTAAAAATCCGGGTGAGAATATTTTCTGTGATTTGAGTTTGTCTATGAAATTGTTCAGTAGATAATGCGTTTTGCTTTAAAAAAGCTACTTGTAAAGCAGATAGTTGTTTTTTATCTTCTTTCGCTAAAGCCATCGCTAACTGGTGTGTTAATGATTGTTGCGTTATTTGTTTGTTACTTGATTGGACATGAGGTTGCTCTGCCATAGATTGCATACTACATAATGCTACAAATAGCATAAAAGATGAGTGTATTTTTTTCATTGTTAGTCTCACTATCGTGATGGTCATTTTGGATATTATAACGAAATAATTGGGTGTATAAAAAAGAATTTATCATAATTGAGAATACCAACTTAAAAAGCCCATAAAAAAATAATGGTAATTTAAAATCATTCTGCTAGAATGCTCAAACTTAACGCTTTATTAACAGGAGATACATTATGAAAAAAACGTTACTTACAGCAGGAATTTTAGCCGCAACTTCATTTGCTCATGCGGATGTATTAACCACTATCAAACCGCTTGGTTTTATTGCGAATGCGATTACCGATGGTGTGACAGAAACACAAGTGCTATTACCTGTGAGTGCATCACCGCATGATTACAGTTTAAAACCATCTGATGTCGAAAAATTAAAATCAGCAGAATTAGTGGTTTGGGTAGGTCACGGTCTTGAATCATTTTTAGAAAAATCGGTTGAAAAATTACCTGAAAGCAAAGTGTTAGAATTGGGCGAAGTGCCTGCAATCGAAGAGATTATTGAAGCAACACATCACGAAGATCACGACCACGACCATGATCACGGACATCATCAACATGCCCATGGTCACGATCATCATGGACATGACCACAGTCATGACTGGCATATTTGGCTTTCAAGCGATGCAAGTAAAATTGCAGCAGAGCAAATCGCAGATCGTTTAACGCAATTGTATCCAACGAAAAAAGCAAAAATTGCAGAAAATTTAGCAAAATTTAAAACTGCAGTAGACGCCAAAACTGTGCAATTAAAAGCCCAGCTTGAGCCAGTAAAAGGCAAAGGCTACTATACCTTCCATGAAGCCTACGGTTATTTTGAATCAGCTTATGGTTTAAACTCGCTCGGTTCATTTACTATTAACCCAACCGTTGCCCCTGGAGCGAAAACTTTGGCTAAAATCAAAGAGCATATTGCGGAACATAAAGCAGTTTGCTTGTTTGCTGAGCCGCAATTTACACCACGTGTAGTAGAAAGTTTAAGCAAAGGTACACAAGTGGGTGTTGGTCAGCTTGATCCACTTGGTGCGAAAGTTAAGATGAGTGCGGAAGCTTATCCTCAATTCTTGCAAGGCATTGCGGATGAGTTTACGAAATGTTTAGCGAAATAAATGCTAATATTGGGGGGAAACAAGCGGTTAAAAATAGAGGGAATTTTTGCATTCCATATGTTTTATTAAACTAAATTTGCTCGGAATTTAGATCTAAAAGTAAATGTTTTATTATAGATAAGACATTTATTTTGCCCTATATGTCAAAATAACCGCTTGTATCCGAATACAAGCGGTTATTTTTCTTAGTAAATTAACTAATCAATCGGTGGAACGTAAGTGCCATTAGCAATCGCCTCTTTAATACGATTAGCTTCTGCTAAGACTTGTGCAAGCAAGGCTTTCACATTTTCCAAAGTTGCAATCGGGCTTAATGTGGTCATTTTTAAAGACTGTTTATCGCCTACTTTGGTCACACCAATATTCGCTTCGCCTCGTGCAAAGAGTTCATCTGCCACGTTTTGGTTGAGGGCATCAACAAATTCAGTTGGGTAGCCTTCTGGCACAACGCGGAATAGCACGGAAGCGAATTGGCTTGGTACGAGCATTTCTAATGATGCGGTGTCGTTGATGTATTGTTCCACTGCTTTGGTGAGTTTTACGCCGTGGTCGATCATTGAGGCGTAAAGTTCTTCGCCCAAGGCTTCAACGGTGAACCACAATTTCAATGCATCAAAACGGCGGGTGGTTTGTAGCGATTTTGCCACTAAGTTTGGTACGCCGTGCTCTTCATCATATTCTGAGTTGAGGTAGTCGGCTTTGTAGTCGATAAAGCGATAATTCGCAGGATCTTTCAACAAGAACGCCCCACACGAGATTGTTTGGAAGAAGTGCTTGTGGAAGTCAAGCGTGATGGAATCGGTCAATTCAATACCATCTAAGAAATGGCGGTAATCTTTGGAAAGCAATAACGCCCCTCCCCAAGCGGCATCAACGTGTAACCACGCTTGGTATTCATCAGCAAGTTTGCGGATTGCTTTTAAATCATCAATTGCGCCCGCATCTGTTGTGCCTGCAGTTGCCACGATACAAGCAGCGATTTTACCTTCGGCTTTTAATTGGGCAAGCGTTTGTTCAAGAGCAGCTACGTCCATTTGAGCATTTGCATTCGATGGCACGGTCACGACAGATTGGAAACCCATTCCCATCATCGCCATATTTTTTTGTACGGAGAAGTGAGCGTTTTCTGAGCAGATTACTTTCACTTTTTTCATTGCATCAGCAGGAATACCATCACGTTGTACCGACCATTCAGAGCTGTCTTCGTTTTTCCAGTGGCTTGCAATCGCCCAATCGCGTGCCAACAATACGCCCATTAAGTTAGATTGCGTACCGCCAGAAGTAAACACACCCGAAGTGCCTTCGCCGTAGCCCGCTTTTTGGCGGAGCCAGTCGATCAAATGCTCTTCCATAATCGAACCCGCAGGGCTTTGATCCCAAGAGTCCATAGATTGGTTGGTGGCATTAATCAACACTTCCGCAATTTGGCTTGCGACCATCGTTGGACAGTGTAAGTGTGCTAATGAATGTGGGTGATGTACTTTCAAACTTGGATTTAGAAAAATTTTCACCAAGTGTTCGAGCGATTTTTGCACGCCCACACCTTCTTTCGTTGGTTTAAAGCCGTCCACCAAAGCCCGCATCTGTTTGATAGAACCGCCCGTGTACATTTTTTCATTTTTCAGCCAAGAAGAGACCGCTTGCACTGCATTGTGCATTGCTGTTTCGTAGTCAGTGATTGCTTTGCTATCGTTGCAAAACAAGGCTTGTTTGTGTTGTTCAAGGTTTGACATAATTATTCCTAGATATAAATTACACCCAATTTTCTGTACGCAATGCGGGAACTCGCTCAAATTCTTTTAAATTGTTACTAACCAGAATTAACCCTTCACTACGAGCATGAGCAGCTATATGAATATCATTTTCGCCAATCAATTTCCCTTGTTTAGAGAGTTCAGCTTTAATATTGCCGAAATGAGCTGCATGCTTTGGTTGGTAATCTAAAATGGTGAGGCGTGATAAGAAATCTTCAATAACCGCAAGGTTTCTTTCGGGATATTCGCTTTTTTCAGCTCCATAATAGAGTTCAGCCACAGTAATGCTACTCACGCACATTTTCCCTGCATTTTGATTAAAGCGAGAAAGAACTTCCAATGGTCTACGCTTAATCACGTAAATCACAATGTTAGTATCAAGCATATATTTCAACACTATAAAGCCTCACGCTCTGGTTGAAATGCAATTTCTCGTTCATTCATAAAATCATCGCTAACTGCTTGATCATTCAAGAAAAAACTATCCCAAGATTGGTTGAGAGGCGATAAAATCCGATCACTGCCTAATACACGAACCGATAATTTTTTGATTTCTTCAGAAAAGCGAACTTCAGCGGGCAAACGCACGGCTTGACTTCGATTAGTCATAAAAACAGAGGCTTCAATCATAGTTATTCCTTATGCTTAATTGTATATAGCATAAGTATATCCCAGTTTTGTACAGTTGAGTAGAAAAAAGGTGGGATTTCCCCACCATTTTGAATTTACAAGCGGTCAAAATCCGCAAAACTTTTGCAAAATCCAACCGCTTTTAATTAACCACGCACCGCTTTTAATGCGTCTACAACGGATTGTTTGAAGCGTTTGATAAACTCTTCGCACTCAGCTTGATTGATATTCACCGCACAAAGCACGCGAACCACGTTGCCGCCGCGTCCGCCACGTTCGAGCAAGAGTTTGTTTTTGAAGCACGCTTTTTGGATTGCTGCTGCTAATTCACAATCGCGTGGGTAAGCCCCTGTTGCATCTTTCGCTTGGTGTTCGTCTACAATATCGATACCCATCATTAATCCACGACCACGCACGTTACCGATGCACGGATATTCTTTGCTTAATTCGCATAATGCGTTTGTTAAGTATTCGCCACGCTTTTGGGCATTTTGTGCGAGGTTTTCATCACGCATAATTTTAAGTGAAGCGTAACCTGTCGCCATCGCTAATTGGTTGCCGCGGAATGTGCCTGTGTGCCCCGCTGGTTGCCACGCATCGAATTCTTTTTTGATCGCAAGTACCGCTAATGGTAAGCTACCACCAATGGCTTTCGACATCACCACGATATCTGGTTGAATACCTGCGTGCTCAAAGGCGAACATTTTACCTGAACGACAGAAGCCTGCTTGTACTTCGTCCACGATCATTAAGATACCGTGTTTTTGGGTCACTTCACGTACTTTTTGTAGGAAGCTGATTGGGGCTGGTACAACACCGCCTTCGCCTTGGATTGCTTCTAAGATCACAGCAGCAGGTTTTACCACGCCGCTTTCGATGTCTTCGATGAAGTTTTCAAAGTAATGCTCAACCGCTTTCGCACCCGCTTCGCCACCGATGCCAAATGGGCAGCGATATTCGTGCGGATATGGTAGGAATTGCACGCCTGGCATTAAGTTTTGCACGGCATTTTTTGCACCAAGATTACCAGTTAAGGCTAATGCACCTTGGGTCATTCCGTGGAAGCCGCCAGAGAAGGCGATCACGTTACCACGACCTGTGTAAGTTTTCGCTAATTTGATCGCCGCTTCGTTGGCATCTGCACCTGAGGGACCAGTGAATTGTAAGATGTACTTATCTTTCGGGAAGAATGACAATAATTCTTCAGTGAATGCGTCTTTCAGCGGGGTCGTTAAATCTAAAGTGTGTAACGGTAAACCGCTGTCTAAAACGTCTTTGATGGCTTGCATTAACACTGGATGATTGTGTCCTAATGCAAGGGTTCCTGCCCCTGCTAAAAAGTCGAGGTATTCGTTGCCCTCAACGTCTGTTACCCAACAGCCTTGTGCCTTTGCATAGGCAAAAGGCAATTTGCGCGGATAGCTACGTACGTTAGATTCCATCGCATCTTGGCGGTCTAAGAAATGTTGGTTTGAAGCAAGGATTGCTTGTACAGGTGTGGTAATTGTCATTTTTAATTAAAACCTTCTAAAAGAGGTGAAAAAAATAAGTCGGGTGCCTTGCGGGAAGCCTAAGCTTTCTGATCCTAAAAGACCAGATGTCATGGGGCATTTGACTCGCTACTTATTAAAAAAAGCGTTTCAGCTTTTTTGTTTTTACCCTAGTTTGCCCAAAGGACGGGCTAGGTTGGAAACAGATTTTGATGTAGGGTTACGTCAAAACTGGCTCATTGTACATTTTTTTTGCAAGATGGAAAGCAAATTTAACAGCTTACAGGTTGATTGTCTAATCAATAAGCAACCGTTTGCGGTTTCGGAAAAGAAAAAACCCGAGCATTGCTCGGGTTTAAAATTAGTCTAAAATTATTTAATTTTAGCTTCTTTATAGATAACGTGTTTACGCACTACTGGATCAAATTTTTTGATTTCCATTTTTTCAGGCATATTACGTTTGTTTTTATCAGTTGTGTAGAAGTGACCAGTTTCTGCAGTAGAAACTAAACGGATTTTCTCACGGTTACCTTTAGCTGCCATTGGTTAGCTCCTTAGATTTTTTCGCCACGAGCACGGATTTCAGCTAATACTGCATCGATGCCTTTTTTATCAATAATACGCATACCTTTCGCTGTTAAGCGTAAAGTTACGAAACGGTTTTCAGACTCAACCCAGAAACGGTGAGTGTGAAGGTTAGGTAAAAAACGACGACGAGTCGCGTTTAATGCGTGTGAGCGGTTGTTACCAACTGCTGGACGCTTGCCGGTTACTTGGCAAACTCTTGACATTTTAATTCTCCAATTACTTAAGTAAGTTTGTATGGTTCGGGCGATGAGTGCTGACTCAACACAGCGTACTCACTACCTCGTCAGGTATAAACCCGACCAAAGACTATAATAAAGGTTCGCAATTATACTTGTTTTTCTTTGCCTATTCAAGCTCTTCTCTCAAAATTGCCTATTTTTTCGTGAGGTGATATGCCTTATCCATCGCCATAATCACCTCACGTACCACTTTTTCTTCTCTAATTTGGCGACTTGCGTGCAATGCCAAAATCTTACACAGCAACGAAAATAGTGCTGGGTAAAACTGATTTTGAAGGGAAATTTTTGCCAATTTTTCTGTCATCTTCGGCAGCCACGTCTGCAGTTGTTCGCGGATAAATTGACGTTGTTCAGCAAGCGTTTTTTGCTCAACAAGCTTAAGCAAAATTTCCAAATAGACGCAAAGATGATCGCTCGGTTCATTCACTTGGCGGTTGGTTTGCAGACCAAATTCTGTGAAATAATCATCCATTTTTTGCAAGTTTTGCGTCAGTTCCTCGCCTGCTAAATAAGCGGAAGCATAAGGCATTGCACTGATTGTACCTTCTAGCAAAAAGCATTCGGCAAAATCGGCGGCCAGCTCTAAACGGGTGTGTGGGTGGAGCTGCAAGCTGGCAAGTGCCGTTTCAATCTGTACGATTTCAGCAGCAAAGCCCGTCTCTTTCAAAAAGGCAAAAAACGGGGTAAATTCGCCCGCTTGTAAGCCTTGCAATTGTGCATCGGTAAGTTCCCGTCCGAGTATATTGCTAAACCAGCGATAGATAAATTGGTACTCTTCTTTTTGGAACATTACGCTCGCTCCACTATTTTCGGACCACTAAAGCCGTTCGGCTCAGGAGCTTCGCCTTGCCATTTTTCCACATTGACTAAGCAAGTGCTGACACAAGTAGCTTGCGAGAGTTTAGATGCCCCAATGTCTAACGTTAAGGTATTTGGGCAGCCGTAGGTGTCAATTGAGCCAACTTTTTCATCAAGCGGTGAGAACCACGCTCCTTCTTGCAAACGCACCACCCCCGTTGGGAAGTTATCCGATAATACTGCCCCTACTAACACTTGCCCGCGTTCGTTGTAAACACGCACTAAATCACCGTCTTGAATACCAAGTTTCGCCGCATCTTGCGGATTCATATAGAACGGTTCACGCCCTTTTACGCTGTATGTATCACGTAAGTTTTTCGCTTCGCACAGCTGAGAATGCAAGCGTTTATCGGGGTGAACTGATTGCATCCAGAACGGGTAGCTTTCTGAGTTTGGTCCGCCGTGCGAGCGTTCGGCTTTTTCGAACCACATTGGATGCCCTTTGCAATCGGTATAGCCATAGCTGGCGATTTTTTGGCTGTAAATTTCGATAAAGCCTGATGGCGTGCCAAGGGCGTGCAATTCAGGATCTTCGCGGAAATCAGCATGGCGTACCCAAGGTTTGCCCTCTGGGAAAAGCACGTAGCCTGTTTTCCAAAACTCCTCAAACGAGGGCATTTCAAACTTGCCACGGTTGGCGTTGCGACAATCACGGTAGAGGCGTTCCACCCATTCCATTTCGTTCATTCCGCGGCAATATTCTTCCGCTTTGCCAAAACGTTCGCATAATCCTTTGAAGATCTCAAAATCAGTTCGGGCTTCATACATCGGCTCAACCAATTTGTGCATCGCTAATATCCCACGGTTGCTGTAAGAGCCATAGGCATCGATGTCGTTGCGTTCAAATGGCGTGCAAGCAGGTAGCACGATGTCGGAGAAACGGCAAGTTGCCGTCCAGCTGTAATTAAGCGAAACCACGGTTTCCAATTTTTGGAAGGCTTGCTTCATTTTGTTCAATTGCGATTGGCGGCTCCACTGGTTACAGCCTGAAAAAATCGCCATTTTATATGGAGCGTAGGTGATTTTTTTGCCGTTGTAATCAATGGTTTCGCCTGCGTGAAGTAATGCATCGGTGGTACGAGCCACAGGGATAACTTCGCTATAACCTTGATAATCTTTGTTGTTGTATTTCGGTGTTTGCCCTTCATCTAAATTCGATGGGAAGGAGCCTGGCATTGAAGCCCCAGAACTTGAAACGCCTACCGAACTGTAATGGTGAGCATAACTCACACCGCCGCCAGCCAAGCCAATTTGCCCCAACATCGCGGCTAATACTGCACCCATCCAATAAGGCTGCTCGCCGTGTTGTTGGCGTTGGATTGCCCAGCCAAAAATCAGTTGGGTGCGTTTTCCTGCCAACGTACGTGCAAATTCGCGGATTTTCTCGGCAGAAACGCCACAAATTGGTGCAGCCCACTCTGGTGTTTTAGCGATTTTATCTTCGGTTTCACCCAGCAAATAAGGCACGAATTTCTCAAAACCAAGGGTGTAAACATCGAGGAAGGCTTTGTCGTATAAATTCTCGGTGTAAAGTGTATGGGCAATTGCCAACATAAACGGCATATCCGCTTGTGGGTTTACATAAAAATGGTCGCAGCCCAAATAATTTTGCGTTTTGCTTTTCACAGGATCAACACACACCACATTGATCGCTTTATTTTTCACTTTCTCTTTTAGCTGCTCAAAATAGGCATAAGCCTCGTGCGTTTCGCAGTTCCAGCCCACTTGTAGATTTTTAATTGGATCGTTCGCCCAGAAGATCAGGTTTTTGGTCTCTTTTAAAATGATCTCCCACGAAGTACCTTGTGAATAAACTTCAGTTGAACCCAGCACATACGGCAGAATGGTTTGTCCAGCTCCTGTGGAATAATCGCCCACCGTACCAACACTATGCCCGTGCATTGCAATCGCTCGGATCATATGGTTTCCGCAGCTGTGGAATTGCCCAGAAGAACGCCAGCCTACGTTAGCGGTGTGGAGTGCCCAAGGGCCGTAATTTTGCTGGATGCGTTCCAGTTCTTGATAGAAAAGATCGAGTGCTTCATCCCAACTGACGCGAACAAAGCGGTTGTCGCCCCGTTGCAAGCGGTCGCTTTTTTCACGATTTTTGAGCCAGTCTAATCGTACCATCGGATAACGCACGCGAGACTCGCCATATAAAATACCTTTGATGCCTTGGATCATTTCAGTCGGGTGTTTATCAAATTCAAAGGGTTTAATTTCAGCGAGTTTGCCATCGACCACTTTGGCACGCACTGCACCCCATTGGCAGCCAGTCATTTTCCATTCATCAGGCGTTTTTGTTCCGTTTGCTTTTGCCTCACGCGGAACAAGGAATGAAGGCATCGCAAGGCTTGCCGTCATCAGCGACATTTTTTGTAAAAATTGGCGACGTGAAAATTCAAGAGAAGACATACAAATTCCTATTTTGACGCATCAGAGGCGTGTAATTGTAAATAACGAAGCACTTGTTTTTGTTGCGGTTTGTCCATATCGGTAAAGCCAACCATGCCATTAAACACCGCTACCCATTCATTCGCATCGTGCATTTTCGGATCGCGCTGTTTGTGGCAAACGCTGCATTCAGTTTTGAAAGTGCTTTCTGCATTCGCCCAGAATGCGGTGAGATTTTGGCTAAGTTTCGATTTTTTTGCCCAAACTTTTGTTTTGACTTTCTGCCAAATTAAACCTGTGAGCGGATCTTCTTTGTTCTCCAACACCTCAAAATTAGCAGCGTTTTGCGTGAAGGTTTTATCAAACACTGCATCGGTAATATGTTTGGCAAATTGGTTATACCAAATTCTCCCAAACCCTTTGGTTTTTCTCCACATTTCCAGCTCAAGTTGATCAGCATTTTGCGTGGTTTGCACTAGTTTTACGGGCACGCCTGCTTCTAATTCGCCAATGGGTTTGGAAAGGGCTTCATCTGCATATAACGGCAGACTTTCTGGCGTGTAAGAATAAGGGGAAGCGGTTGAATTTGGGGAAAATATTGCAAACGACAAGCTCAAAATGAGCGAGGAAAATAGGGAAGAAAATTGCATTTTCATAGAGAAATCACTCGAAATAATAAAATATCGTCACAACTCAGTTGTTCGTGTATAGGAGCGTGTGCAACACTCCATACGAAAGAAAATAGATGATATCAATTATCCACAACCTTCATCTATTTACCTTGATTTATATCATAAATGCAGGATTTTAATGTTTTGGTAAAAAATTTCACAGAATTAATCGCTTGCGGTGTGTAAGTGATACTAAAACATCTCTCGTTTTTCTTCTTCAAAAGAAAAATAATCGCCTTTACCGACAATAATATGATCAACAAACCGAATATCGACTAAATCGCATGCCAGTTCAATACGTCTGGTTAGATGGCGGTCAGCATCGCTTGGTGTACACTCGCCAGAAGGATGGTTATGAGCGATGATAATCGCTGCTGCATTGCATTTTAGTGCTGCTTTTACGACTTCTCGCGGGTGTACACTGGCTTGATTTATCGTGCCAAAAAACATTTTTTCGGTACGAATGAGGCGGTTTTGATTATCTAAAAAGATCACCATAAACACTTCACGCTCCCAATGCTCAAGCTCTGATTGGAAATACATAATTGCCGTATAAGGCTCACTAATAGTTTCATTCGCTTCCATTTGCTGTGAAAGATAACGCTTGGTCATCTCCTTGGTGGCTTGCAGTTGAATGTATTGCGTTTTGCCCAAACCTTTAACTTTACAAAAATCTTCGATTGAAGCGGTTAATAATCCTCGTAAACTGCCAAAAGTTTCAAGCACATTTTCTGAAAGTTGCATTACAGGAATACCACGAATTCCAGTGCGTAAGAAAATTGCCAATAACTCTTGATCGTTCAATGCTTCTACGCCTTGTTTTAATAACTTTTCGCGTGGCATTAATATTTTATCCATATTATCCTCTACTCCTTAAATCGTGGAGAGGATAAAAAAGATAAGGTAAAGAGGCAAAAGGCAATTGCCAAATTTTCGAGCGAGATCGCAAAACTTTTTAGTTGTGAGTATCTGCTTGTTTTTGTAGAATGCTGTACTTATTTTCACATCTTATTTCATTTTATGCTGAAAAATAAAAAAATTCTGGTCGGCATTACAGGTGGTATTGCTGCTTATAAAAGCATTGAGTTAATTCGTTATTTCAAAAATGCGAATGCAGACGTGCGTGTGGTGCTCACTCCTGCAGCAGAAGCCTTTGTAACGCCGTTAACCCTGCAAGCGATTTCAGGTAATGCGGTTTCTACTTCGCTCTTAGACCCACAAGCTGAACTCGCGATGGGGCATATTGAGTTGGCGAAATGGGCAGAGCTGATAGTGATTGCCCCCGCTTCGGCAGACTTTATTGCTCGCCTTCGTGCGGGAATGGGCAATGACTTACTTTCCACCCTTTGCCTTGCGACAGCTTCGCCAATTCTGCTTGCACCCGCGATGAATCAGCAAATGTTTAAACAAGCAGCAGTGCAAGAAAACTTAGTGACATTAATGAAACGTGGTGTGCAGATGATCGGGCCGAACAGCGGTTTTCAAGCGTGTGGTGATGTGGGTAAAGGGCGAATGTCTGAGCCGAGCGAAATTTTCCAAGCCGTGTGCGAACATTTTACGGGTAGACAAGATTTAGCCGATCTAAACATCACCATTACTGCGGGGCCAACCCAGGAAGCGATTGATCCTGTGCGTTATATTAGCAACCATAGCTCGGGCAAAATGGGTTTTGCGATTGCTGACGCTTTTGCCAAACGTGGGGCGAAAGTGACGTTGATTGCGGGACCTGTGAGTTTAGCAACCCCCAAAAATGTGACTCGAATTGATGTACTTTCAGCCCAAGAAATGGCTGAACAAGCGGTGAAACTTGCCCAACAATCTGCAATTTTTATTGGCTGTGCTGCGGTGGCAGATTATCGTGTAGCAGAAGTAGCAAACCAGAAAATTAAGAAAACGGCAGATAGTGATGAATTGATGCTAAAACTCGTGAAAAACCCTGATATTATTGCAAAAGTCGCGAACTTACAGGAATATCGTCCGTTCGTTGTCGGTTTTGCGGCAGAAACACAAAATGTGGCGGAGTATGCTAAAAGTAAATTGCAACGTAAAAATTTAGATTTGATTTGTGCAAATGATGTTTCTGGTGGGCAAGTATTTGGGCAAGAACAAAATGCTTTGCAGCTTTTTTGGCAAAAAGGTGAGAAAATTTTACCGCTTGCAGATAAGGGTAAATTAGCTAAAACATTGGTTGAAGAGATTATCCAATTGTATAATGATAAAAAGGAAAAATAATGAAACAAATTGATTTAAAAATTTTAGATAAGCGTATTGGATCAGAATTTCCACTGCCAGCGTATGCTACTGAAGGTTCCGCAGGCTTAGATTTACGAGCCTTGATTGAGACACCAATGACGGTTGAAGCAGGTCAAACGGTACTTATTCCAACGGGAATTTCTATCTATATTGCGGATCCAAGTTTAGCTGCGGTAATTTTACCGCGTTCAGGCTTAGGGCATAAGAATGGCATTGTGTTAGGTAATTTAGTGGGTTTGATTGATAGTGATTACCAAGGCCCACTTATGGTGTCACTTTGGAATAGAAGTGATAAACCGTTCAAGATTGAAGTAGGTGATCGTATTGCACAGTTAGTATTTATGCCTGTGGTACAAGCTAGTTTCAACATCGTAGAAAATTTTGAACAAACAGAACGCGGTGAAGGCGGTTTTGGGCATTCAGGTAAACAATAATATAACCGTACACTTTCATTCAAACGTTTTATTGGGAGAAAAAGTATGTCAACGCTACAAGTCAAAATGCCGAAAAAAACTAAAGCAGAACGCCAACAACAGGTCTTGGAAACACTGATTAACGAGCTTAATTCTGAAGGTGGTATGCAACGTGTGACTACTGAGCGATTAGCCAAAGCAGTGGGAGTGTCGGAAGGTGCGTTGTACCGCTATTTCCCAAGTAAAGCGAAAATGTTTGAAGCACTGATTGAAAAAATCGAACAAACATTGAATAGCTATGTAGCAGCAAGTAAACGTCGAGAAAATGGCACAGAGGCGATCATTAAATCGATCATCTATTCAGTGATCGAATTTGCTCGCAAAAATCCTGGAGTTACTCGCATTCTTACAGGGCATGCTTTGATGTTTGAAGATGATACCTTAAAAGCCCGTATCGCCAAATTTTTCTATAGCCTTGAGATACAATTTTCCAATATTTTGCAGATGAGTAAATTGCATGGCGGTAGAGCGTTTGATGACGAACGTGCGTTAGCTGCTTATTTAGTGAATTTTTGCGAAGGACAATTTTTACGCCTTGTTCGCTCAAATTTTAATTCCTCTCAATATCAACCTTTTGAAAAGCAATGGGCTATGCTCAAGCCGCTTTTTGAATAAGGAAAGACAATGATTATTCCTTGGCAAGAACTGGAAGAAGAGACACTTTATAATGTGCTTGATTCCTTTATTCTACGTGAAGGCACAGATTATGGTGCTCGTGAACTTTCATTAGATGAAAAACGAGAACGTTTATTAGCACAACTAAAAACAGATAAAGTGGTAATTGTGTGGTCGGAATTACACGAAAGCCTTGATATTAAAGATAAAAGATCTTTCTTAGGAAAATAATGATTAGGAGACAAACACCGTGCTACAATACTTTTTCCCTATAAGCCAAAATAAGTAAAAAGGATTTTTTATGCAAGACATGATGCTTAGCACGCCTCCAATTGAGGATTTAACGCCTGCTCCATCTATCAATGATCCTGTGGTGGAATGGTTCTTAACGCAATGCCACGTGCACCGCTACCCTGCAAAATATACATTGATCCATGCAGGCGAAAAGGCTGAATCGCTTTATTACATCGTAAGTGGTTCGGTGTCTGTTTTTGTTAAAGATGACGAGCATAAAGAAATGCTTTTAACCAACCTTGGACAGGGTGAGTTTTTGGGCGAAATTAGTCTTTTTGAAGAAAAACTGCAAACTCGCACTGCTTGGGTGAAAACCAAAGAAACCTGCGAAATTGCTGAGATTTCATACAAACGTTTCAAACAGATTGTACATATTAACCCTGAAATTTTGATGTATCTTTCTGCTCAAATGGCACGCCGTTTACGCCAAACTTCGAGCCAAGTGAGCAATCTTGCGTTCCTAGATGTAGCGGGAAGAATTGCACAAACCTTGATGAATTTAGCTCGCCAACCTGATGCGATGACCCATCCAGAAGGAATGCAGATCAAGATCACCCGCCAGGAAATCGGTCAAATGGTCGGCTGTTCCCGAGAAACGGTTGGACGTATTCTAAAAATGCTTGAAGATGATGATCTGATTTCAGCTCACGGTAAAACGATTGTGGTGTTCCACAAGCAGCTACAGAAAGCGATGGGCGTATAAGATTTTCTGGTATTTATATAAAAATAACTTTGTGTACTGCTATATCGTATTGGATTTTACTGTTCAAGAAGAATTTAATAGAGATATGCTGAAAAATCCACTTCTACTTTTAATGTTTCTAATGCCTTGGCAGAATGTTGTTCTGCTTCTGCCAATAAGTTCACACCATCGCTGAGCGTCCAAGCGGTTGGCATTGGCAAAGATTTTGCAAAAAATTCGACTAAATCGATCGCTTGTTCATTTAATAATTGGAAAATCAGCTGTTGAAAATTTTGCTCTCGTAAGCATTTTGGCACGGCTGAAATCATCAAGCGAGTTTGCGATTGCCAATGTTTCTCGCTAATTTGAAAGCCAAGATTTTCTAGCCTATCTTTCACTTTTTCCCAATACTGTTGCTGTGTTTCGTCTAGCGTTAAGCTCAGTGGAATCAACAAAGTTTGCGGTTCGGCTTTTTTGAGCTGTTCGACAAATTTTAAGCGATACAATTGATGGAGTGAAACTAAATAGAAATTATCGTTTTCCTTGAGCAATAATGCCTGATTTTTCACTACCGCAAGTACGCTTGAACGTGTTGAAACTGCTGTTTTTGCAACATATTCTGTTTTTTCTACCGCTTGTTCGGTAGCTCGTTTTTCAGGTACTTCAGGCTTTGCAAAAATTGCAACAGCTTGATGTGGTTGTGGCCCTGCAAGCGGTAAAAAATCGCTTCTGGTTTGCGAATCTGCATTACTTTCCGTTTTGACTAACTCGTTATACCAACGCTGTGCTGATTTGCTTGAAATGCTCGAACGTGGCGTATATTGCGGAGAATGTGCACGATGTTGCGTAGAACTATCTGAAAATTGCACCGCTTGCGGGTGAAGCTCATTGTCTGTAAGCGGAGGCACAAACATATTCGCACCTGCTGCCTGACGATTGCGGTCTTGTACGTATACGGGGAAACTTTCGTGCACTTTATCCACAGGCGCTGAATTCGCTGTGAGTAAATCTGCTTGTGGTTGCAACGCTTGTAGCACACCTTGCAAGATAAAATCGTGCACCAAACGTCCTTGGTGGAAACGTACCTCGTGTTTAGCAGGGTGTACATTGACATCCACGTGGGTTGGGTCTAAATCCAAAAACAGCACAAACGCAGGGTAATTGCCTTGTGCGATATGCTCTCCGTAGGCTTGGCGAATGGCGTGGTTAATGGTTTTATCCCGCATCATCCGCCCGTTTACGTAGCTATAACAGAGATCGTTTTGCGGATGAGCCAGTTCAGGTGAGCCAATCCAACCGTGCAGATGTAAATCCCCGTGCTGCCAGTCCAAATAATTTGCGTGCTGAATAAACTGTTCGCCACAGATTGCTGCCACACGTTTTTGCTTTTGTTCAATCGAATTATCCATAGCTTTGCGATATTGGCGAACAATTTTGCTATTGTGCGAAAGGGTAAAATTCACGTGCGGTTTTGCAAGAGCAATGCGACGCACGACTTCATCAATATGCTGAAATTCGGTTTTGTCGGTGCGTAAAAATTTACGACGAGCAGGCGTGTTGAAAAAGAGGTTATTCACTTCAATGGTTGTGCCGACAGGATGCGAAGCGGGTTGAATGTCGACTGCCATTTCTCGCCCTTGAGCATAAGCCTGCCATGCTTCAGCTTGCCCTTCAGGACGAGAGGTTAAAAGTAGACGCGAGACCGAGCTGATACTCGCCAGAGCCTCACCACGAAAACCGAGGCTTAAAATTGCCTCTAAATCTTCCAGTGAACTGATTTTGCTGGTGGCGTGGCGAGCCAAGGCAAGCACTAAATCTTGCTTGGCAATGCCACAACCATTATCACGGATTTTAATCAGCTGCGAACCGCCCTTTTCAATCTCAATCTCAATCTGCGTTGCCCCTGCATCAAGGCTGTTTTCAACCAATTCTTTGACGACAGAGGCAGGGCGTTCTACCACCTCGCCCGCCGCGATTTGGTTGGCAAGTTGGGGAGGAAGAATATTGATGAGGTGTTTTTCAGAAGGTTCGATCATATTTTGCGTGGCTCTTATTGCATTTTGCCAAATTTTAGCATAATTTGACCGCTAATGACGTTTTCAAAAAAAGGATAAATGATGACCAACGTTTCACAAATTGCTCAACAAGCGAAACAAGCAAGTGTGGCACTTGCTTTATTCGGTCAAACTGCCAAAAATCAGGCACTGCTCACCATTGCTGACAGCCTTGAAAGCCGTGTGGCAGAAATCTTACAAGCAAACGAAAAAGACATTGAATTTGCGAAATCACAAGGCATTTCAGCTGCCATTATCGACCGCTTATTGCTCTCCGAAAGCCGCTTAAAAGCGATTGCCGATGATGTTCGCAATGTGGCAAGCCTTCCTGACCCTGTTGGGCAAGTAATTGATGGTGGTGTGTTAGCAAGCGGTTTGAAAATTGAACGCCAACGCGTGCCTTTGGGGGTGATTTTAACCATTTACGAAGCACGCCCGAATGTGACCATTGATGTTGCTTCACTTTGCTTAAAAACAGGCAATGCGGTCATTTTACGTGGCGGCAAAGAGACTAAATTTACCAATGCTGTGTTGGTCGAAGTGGTGCAAAATGCGTTGGAAAAAGCAGGCTTACCGAAATTAGCTGTGCAAGCGATTACCGATCCAAACCGAGCCTTGTTGCTTGAGTTGCTCAAACTTGATCGCTACATCGATATGGTTATCCCTCGTGGCGGAGCGGGTTTGCATCAGTTTTGCAAAGAGAATTCGACTATTCCTGTGATTGTGGGTGGAATAGGCGTTTGCCATCTATTTGTAGAAAAAACAGCCGATCAAGAGAAAGCGTTAGACGTTGTTGTGAATGCGAAAACGCAGCGTCCAAGCACTTGCAATACCTTGGAAACCTTATTAGTGGATCGTGCAATTGCTGCTGAATTTCTGCCAAAATTAGTTGCGAAAATGAAAGAGGTAGGTGTTACACTACACTGCGATGCTTTGCAAAAAGCAGACGGAATTGAACCGCTTGATCAAGATAAATTACGCCAAGAATGGCTTTCGCTCGATTTAAGTGTGGTGTTGGTTGATGGCTTGGATGCGGCTGTTGCCCATATTCGTGAATATGGCTCGCAACATTCAGAGAGTATTCTAACTAGCGATTACAAACTCGCTCGCCAATTCGTTACTCAAGTGGATGCAGCCGCGGTTTACATTAACGCTAGCACGCGTTTTACCGATGGTGCACAGTTTGGTCTTGGTGCAGAAGTGGCGGTGAGCACACAAAAACTGCACGCCCGCGGGCCAATGGGATTAGAAGCACTCACCACTTACAAATGGGTATGTGAGGGGGATTATTTAGTGAGGGGGTAGGTTTCTGACACAATAAGCGGTAAAATTCTGCCAGAGATTTACAAATAATGGTTGATACAATAGCCTTTTTTAAGGATCCTATGAACTACTTACAAACCGCCAAAGAAACCCTTGACCTTTATACCCAAGAAATTGACCGCTTGAAGCAGCGGTTATCAGATGAATTTAACCAAGCCGTTGAATTAATGCTCCACTGCGAAGGGCGTGTTGTCGTGGCAGGAATTGGAAAATCAGGCTTAGTGGGCAAAAAAATGGTGGCAACTTTTGCTTCCACGGGTACACCAAGCTTTTTCTTACATCCGACCGAAGCATTCCACGGTGATTTGGGTATGCTCAAACCGATTGATGTGGTGATTTTAATCTCTAATAGTGGCGAAACCGATGATGTGAATAAACTCATTCCAAGCCTGAAAAGTTTCGGAAATAAGATCATTGCGATTACGGGTAACCCGCATTCAACGTTGGGTAAATATGCCGATGTGGTGTTAAATATTCACGTGGAGCGGGAAGCCTGCCCAAATAACCTTGCTCCGACCACTTCAACGCTGGTTACCATGGCATTGGGTGATGCTTTGGCGATTGCCTTGATTAACGCTCGCGACTTCCGTGCTGAAGATTTTGCACGCTTCCACCCAGGTGGTAGTTTAGGGCGTAAATTGCTCTGTAGAGTGCGTGATGTGATGAATCCAAACGTGCCTGTGGCTGAACCAAGTGCGACTTTCAGTGAGTGCCTTTCTGTAATGAACGAAGGCAGAATGGGCGTAGCGGTGATTATGCAAGCGGGCGAATTATGTGGCATTATTACCGATGGTGATATTCGTCGTACGCTCGCAAAATTCGGGGCAGAAAGCCTGAATAAAACTGCTGAGCAGATTATGAGCCGTAGTCCGAAAACCATTGCTGATAGCACTTTCTTGGGCAAAGCTGAAGAGATGATGAAAGCACTGCATATTCACTCGCTAGTTGCGTTAGATGAGCACGGCAAAGTGAGTGGGTTGATAGAATTTTCGAATTAGTCGCAAGTATTTTTGCAATGTCTACAAGCTCCCTCAAGCGGTGACATTGACCTTATTTTTTGCAAAAGGATATGATATGACAGCAACTTACTCCGCCCCGGTTACCGTGCTTGGTGCAGGCTCTTACGGCACAGCATTAGCGATTGCACTTGCACGCAACGGACACAAAACTTACCTCTGGGGACATCAGCCTGAAGCCATGGCAAAATTGGCTGAAGAGAGAATGAACCAAACCTTTTTGCCTGATATTCCTTTCCCTGAGGCACTTGAAATTGAAAGCGATTTAGCACAAGCATTAAGTAAAGCACGTGATTTACTGATTGTTGTTCCAAGCCACGTATTTGCCGAAGTGCTACAAAATATCAAACCGTTTATTCGCCCTGAACATCGTATTATGTGGGCAACCAAAGGCTTGGAACGCAACACTGGTCGATTATTGCAAACGGTGGCTGAAGAGATTTTAGGTAAATCACACTCACTAGCGGTCTTATCTGGTCCTACTTTTGCAAAAGAACTCGCAGCTGGTTTGCCTACCGCCATTGCCCTTGCTTCAAACGACTCACAATTTGCGGATGAAATGCAACAACGCATTCATTGCTCAAAAACTTTCCGTGTCTATATCAACAATGATATGGTCGGTGTTCAATTAGGTGGAGCGATTAAAAATGTAATTGCAATTGGGGCAGGTGTTTCAGATGGAATGGGCTTCGGGGCAAATGCTCGCACCGCGTTGATTACCCGTGGTTTGGTTGAAATCAGCCGTTTGGGTGCTTCACTTGGAGCTGATCCAAAAACCTTTATGGGAATGGCAGGCTTGGGCGATTTGGTGCTCACTTGTACCGACAACCAATCACGCAACCGTCGTTTCGGTTTAGCATTAGGACAAGGCAAAAAAGCAGACGATATTATTGAAGAAATCGGACAAGTGGTGGAGGGCTTCTACAATACTAAAGAGGCTTATTTACTCGCTCAAAAACAAGGGGTAGAAATGCCCATCGTCGAGCAAATCTACCAAATGCTGTTCGAAGGAAAAAGTGCCGTGGATGTTGCCAAAGCTTTGTTAGGACGCGAGCGTAAAGGCGAGTAAAAAGGAAGAATATGATAAACGCACAACAACAAGCCATCATCTGGCAAGAGATTCGTCAAGAAGCACAGGAATTGGTGGAAAGCGAACCCATGCTTGCTAGCTTTTTCCACGCAACTATTTTAAAACACCTTAATCTCGGTAGTTCGTTGAGCTATATTTTGGCGAATAAATTAGAAAATCCTATTATGCCTGCGATTGCCCTGAAAGAAATTATTGAAGAGGCATATCGTGCTGAGCCGCAAATTATTTTGAGTGCAGCCTGCGATATTGATGCGGTTCGTACCCGAGACCCTGCGGTAGATAAGTGGACAACGCCGCTGCTTTATCTCAAAGGCTTCCACGCCTTACAAAGCTATCGCGTAACCCATTATTTGTGGAAGCAAGGTCGCAAAGCGTTAGCAGTTTATCTACAAAATGAGATCTCCGTCGCGTTTGATGTGGATATTCACCCTGCCGCACGTGTCGGCTGTGGCATTATGTTTGACCACGCAACAGGCATTGTCGTGGGCGAAACCGCGGTAATCGAAAATGATGTGTCGATTCTGCAAGGTGTGACTCTTGGTGGTACGGGAAAAGAACATGGTGATCGTCACCCGAAAATTCGCGAGGGCGTGATGATTGGTGCAGGTGCAAAAATTCTTGGCAATATCGAAATTGGGCAATACGCGAAAATTGGAGCAAATTCAGTGGTGCTTCAGCCTGTACCCGATCATGCTACCGCTGCAGGTGTGCCTGCCAAAATTATCAGTAAATCTTCCGACCAAAAACCTGCCTTTGATATGAACCAATATTTTGAGGATACCCAAGGAATGTTTGGAGATGGGATTTAGCATAATACGAATGGAAAAAGACCGCTTGTCGTCATAATACAAGCGGTCTTTTTTTAGACTTTTTTACGTAAATGATCGCCATCGGTGTTGTGTAATTTTAAGACTGTCCACACCAGCAAAATGGCAAAAATAGTTGAGGTTAAAAAGGTGTAACTAAAGGCTTGTTGCAGGGCTTCTCCTTCGTTGCCGAAGTATTGGCGGTACATCGTCAGAATAATAGAGGAAACGGCAATGCCGAAGCCAATCCCAAGTTGTTGCACGATGCTTAACATGGTCGAACCTGCACCTGCTTGTTCTGGTGAGAGATCGCCCACCGCAAGGGTGTTAACGGCAGTGAAAATCATCGACATACAAGCCCCATACCACATCAAGTTGAGCACCACCCAAACCAATGAGGTTTGTTGTTCAATCCACGCCATTGAAACTACTGAGCCTGCCATTAAAATTGAGGAAATTAAAAGCGTCATTTTATAGCCTAATCGGTTCAGAATTCGTCCAATCAGAGTTTTAAAAATCACTGACATCAATGTAATCGGAGCAAGCAACCAGCCAGACATTTCTGCACTATAACCAAATGAAAGTTGAAACATGAGCGGTAGCAAAAATGGCAGACCTGAGCTTGAAAGGCGGATAAAAATATTGGCGATAATGCCAAGGTTGAAGGTGCGCGTGTGGAAAAGCGAAAGCGGTAAAATTGCTTTTTCGTTATTATGTGAATAAAAGCCGTAATCGTCGCTGCCCAAGCGGTAAGCGGTATAAAAAGAGCCACCGAAAGCGAATAGGCGATAATTGCCATCTGCATTTCAAATGCTGGTTCATGCAAATCTGCTGCAATGCTAGGCAGGGCGGTGTTGAGGATGGTGGCATCGAGGCTTTGCATAAAAAGAGCCATTGCAGCCACCCAAGCGAGACCTTTGTAGTTTTGGAGATGAGGTTGAGATTGGGGCATTTGCGATCCTTAATTTATTATGAGTTCCGCTAATCCCTACTGCCACAAACGCTTGTGTTTGAACGTTGCTTTAGCAACGGCACGAAGTGTGAGCACAGCGAGTAAATCTCCCCTCCTCTCTTGGCTAAAGAGAGGAGGGGAGATTTGGTAGAAGTTAAAACGAAGAAATTAGTTTGTAAATTATACTATGTAAAAACATACAAAACCTTGATATAACCCAAAATTCTATTCCGTTCCATTTGCTTATAAACCTGAGCAATTTACTCTACCTTTAATTGTGCTATGATGTGGACAATAATTTTCCTCTTAAAAGGACACAAAATGAAATTACAGCAATGGATTAAGCAAAATCAGTTGGGATTACTGTTTCAACAAGGCAGTTTTGGTTTGGAAAAATAGAGCCAACGTATTGATGAAAACGGCAATATTGTCACTACACCACACCCTGCAGTGTTTGGTAATCGTGCCTACCACCCTTATATTCAAACCGATTTTGCAGAAAGTCAGTTAGAACTGATAACCCCGCCAAATAATAAGCTTGAAGATAGCCTACGTTGGCTTTCTGCGATTCACGAAGTTGTTTTACGTTCTTTACCTGAAAATGAATTCATTTTTCCGTTTAGTATGCCAGCAGGCTTGCCACCTGAAAGTGCGATTCAAGAAGCCCAGCTCGATAATGTAGAAGACGTAAAATATCGAGAACATCTCTCGCAAAATTATGGCAAATATAAACAGATGGTGAGCGGTATTCATTACAACTTCCAACTCTCACCTGAATTTGTGAAAGCAGTGTTCAGCTTACAAAATGAGTATACGGAACTCAAAGATTTCCAAAACGCCTTATATATGAAATTGGCGAACAACTTCCTGCGTTATCAATGGATTTTGGTTTATCTGCTAGCTGCAACGCCAATGGTAGAAGCCAATTATTTTTCGCGAAACGGTGTTGAAAATTCACCGCTTGCAGCAGGGCAATTGGTGCGAAGCCTACGCTCTAGCCCTTATGGTTATGTCAATTCGCCTGATGTGGTAGTGAACCACGACAGTCTTGAAAGCTATGTGGAAACGCTAGAAGAACAAGTGAAAGCAGGTCGTTTGATTGCAGAAAAAGAGTTCTATTCCAATGTGCGTTTGCGTGGGGCGAAAAAGGCACGTGAATTACTGGAAAAAGGCGTGCAATATGCCGAATTCCGCCTATTTGACTTAAACCCGTTTGAGCCATATGGAATTAGTTTAAGCGATGCAAAATTTATTCACAGTTTCTTGCTCGGAATGCTATGGATAGATGAAACAGGCGGTCAAAAAGAGGTAGAACTTGGCAAACAACGTTTGTATCAAGTTGCCCTTGAAGATCCACGTGAACCAACGGTATTCCAAGCGGAAGGCGAGGCGGTATTACACCAAATTATTGAGATGCTGAAAACCATCAATGCGGACGAAAGTGTGATAAAAGCTACGGAAGAAAAATTGGCACAGCTTGCCGACCCAAGCCAAACAGTAAACGGTAAATTGCTGAAAGAGATTGAACAAGCAGGCAGTTACAAAGCATTAGGTGCAAAACTTGCACAACAATACAAAGCCCAAGCCTTCGAGCGTTTTTATGCTCTCTCGGCATTCGACAATATGGAGCTTTCTACTCAAGCGTTGCTATTTGATTTGATTCAACAAGGCATTAGTACGGAAATTTTGGACGAAAACGATCAGTTCCTTGCCCTTAAATTTGGCGATCATCTTGAATACGTCAAAAACGGTAATATGACCAGCCACGACCAATACATATCACCACTGATTATGGAAAACAAAGTGGTGACCAAAAAAGTATTAGCGAAAGCAGGTTTTAATGTGCCGAAAAGCATTGAGTTTACCAATGTGGAACAAGCTGTAGCACACTATCCGCTCTTTGAAGGTAGAGCGGTGGTCATCAAGCCGAAATCGACCAATTACGGCTTAGGCATCACGATTTTTCAACAAGGCGTAAGCAACCGTGAAGACTTCACTAAGGCGATTGAAATCGCTTTCCGCGAAGACAAAGAGGTGATGGTGGAAGATTATTTAGTCGGCACAGAATATCGTTTCTTCGTGCTAGGCGATGAAACCTTGGCGGTATTGCTCCGCGTGCCTGCAAATGTTGTAGGCGACGGAGTGCAAACAGTGCGTGAATTAGTGGCAGCGAAAAATACCGATCCACTACGTGGCGATGGATCCCGTTCGCCACTGAAAAAAATTGCTTTGGGAGACATTGAATTATTGCAGCTTAAAGAACAAGGCTTAACGCCAGATAGCGTGCCTGCAAGCGGTCAAATTGTGCAACTACGTGCCAATTCCAACATCAGCACGGGTGGCGACTCCATTGATATGACCGACCAAATGCACGACAGCTATAAACAACTTGCTGTCGGCATCGCCCACGCGATGGGTGCGAAAGTGTGCGGGGTGGATTTGATTATTCCTGATTTAACGAAACCTGCCGAGCCATCGCTTAGCTCCTGGGGCGTGATTGAAGCCAACTTCAACCCAATGATGATGATGCATATTTTCCCATACCAAGGTAAATCAAGACGATTGACTAAAAATGTGATTAAGATGTTGTTTCCTGAGGTGGTTTAATTAATAAACATTTAGCAAAAGAAACATGATTTATTGGACTGCAGGATTTGATTTTGCCTCTGACGAGCTCAGAGGCGACTTGATAAGTATAATGAGCATAGCTCTATACAATGCAATAGATTCGGCGCATATAAACTCCCTTTAATTAGGGTTTAAGTTACATTTTTAAATAAAAATCACGGGTCAGAACCACAAATTCGGGCGTGTATTGGTTTTGTTCGTTATAAATCACAAGCGGTTTAATTTTGCAATCCAAATGTTCAAACTGAAAGGTTAAAATCAATCGTTTCGGAGATTGCCCATTTTTAGTGATGATTTGGTAAATTTTAGTGCAAAATAATCCGCTTTTTTTGCTCTGTTCGAGCAGTTTTTCCGCCTCTTGAGTAGGCAAAATAAAGCTGATTTTCCCTGTTTGAGCAAGCCATTTTTTCGCTTGCATCAACCAATCAAAATGGCTTTTTTGAAGACTGCGGGCAAGATCGCGTTCTGCAGTTCGGCTGGCAAGGCTGTCACGAAAATAGGGCGGGTTCGACACAATCAGATCGAATTTTTGTGGAAAATCGCTCTCAAAGATATCGCCTTGTTGAATAGAAATTCTCCTTTTCCACGTAGAATGTTGTGCATTTTCAACCGCTTGTTGGTAAGCATTTGGCTCTAACTCAAGGGCGGTAATGTCACAATTTTCCTCTGTTCGCTGTGCAAGCATTATCGCAATCAAGCCTGTACCTGTACCGAGGTCAAGAATTTGCTTGGCATTTTTTATTTCCGCCATTGCCCCAAGCAAAATGCCATCGGTATTGACTTTCATCGCACATCTATCGTGGGCGATAAAAAATTTTTTAAATTGAAATCCTGATTTTTTCATTTTGGGGTTATTTTGTAGAAAGATGGGCTATAATCTCATTGTTTTTCATCTTCGACAACCTAAGACAGAGATTTAAATGAGGATACAATGAAACCATTAAAAAAGATTGCATTAGTCGCAATACTGAGTACTTTTTTGACCGCTTGTATGAGTACGCAACAAATTAACGCAGAAGCTTCGCAAGGTTATAGGCAAATGAAACAACAAAATGCCAAAGCGATTGATACTAGCTCCGTAACTGCTCAACGGGTACATAAAATTTTTAATAAAATGAAACCTTATGCAGAACAAGAAAATAAAACGGGCGTACCATTCCAATGGGAAATTACCGTTTTTCGTACCAATGAACTCAATGCGTGGGCAATGCCTGGTGGCAAAATGGGCTTCTATACGGGTTTGGTTGAAAAGCTCAATATGAATGATGATGAGATTGCTACCGTAATGGGGCATGAAATGGCTCACGCCTTACAAGAACACGGTAAATCTTCTCGTAATGTGACATTGATTACAGGTATTGTGGGACAAGTTGCAGATGCGGCAGTGACTGCAACAACGGGTGTTGATACTCAAGGTTTGTTAAGTGTTGGAACTGATTTAATTGCGAATAAACCGTTTTCACGCAGCCAAGAAACAGAAGCCGATGAAGTGGGCTTGATGTTGATGGCAAAATCAGGGTATAACCCTTCGGCTGCACCAAATGTGTGGGTAAAAATGAGCCAAGCCGGTGGTAGCGGTGGCGGGATTTTCTCTACTCATCCTTCAAATGCGGATCGGCAAAAAAATCTAGAACGTTTAATTCCTGATGCGATGAAGCTTTACAAAGCGGGTCGATAGCTAATATACATAAGGGCGAATACAATGCGATCTTTACCTCAAATATTGCACTAAACTTCTAACTGATTAAAGTGCAGATTTTTACGGTCAAATTCTAGATAGCTCTCTAAAGGTAACCTGATAAAACGCCTGAAAAATTGTTTTGTGGAAACGCTTACTTTTTATTGTGATTTGTCAGATTAAGTCTGATCTTCTATAGGGAAAGGCGATTCTGGTGTATAATCTCCCCCATATTAATATCAGCAGAAATATTTAGCGGAACACAAAAGGAGTTGCATATGAGCCAATTTTTCTACATTCACCCTGAAAATCCGCAGCCTCGTTTGATTAACCAAGCGGTTGAAATTATTCGTAAAGGTGGTGTGATTATTTACCCGACCGATTCAGGCTATGCTCTTGGTTGTGGGATTGGGGAAAAATCGGCGATGGAACGCATCGTAAGAATTCGCCAACTGCCTGAAAATCATAATTTCACGCTGGTGTGCAGCGATTTATCGGAGCTTTCTACCTATGCGATGGTGGATAATCAAGCCTATCGCTTGATGAAAAATAACGTGCCGAATCCGTACACTTTTATTCTACCTGCTACTAAAGATGTGCCGCGTAGGCTACAAACTAAGCGTAAAACCATCGGAATTCGAGTGCCAGATAATGCGATCGCATTAGCATTGATTGCTGCCCTTGGCGAACCACTGCTTTCTTGTTCTTTGATGTTACCTAGCGAAGACATGACGCAGTCGGATCCCGAAGAAATCCGTACTCTTTTAGAACACCAAGTGGATTTGATTATTCACGGTGGTTATTTAGGCGTTGAGCCGACAACGGTTGTTGATTTAACTGGCGACAGCCCAGAGATTATCCGCGAGGGATCAGGCAGCCTCACGCCATTTATTTAAACCATTTTTAAAATATTTAGACGCTTGTGAAAGCGACAAGGACAAACAATGAAAACCTTTCAAAATAAACAAAAACCAACATTTAATCGTCAATCTGATGAGAAAAAAGGAGCAAAAAATCCAGGCTTAGCGGAACGTAATGAACAGCGTGCGGCACGCCCAACTTCTCGCCCGCTTGCAAAAAAAATTGCAAAACCGACCGCTTCTTTAGATAAAGCCACTGAGAAAAAAGAGAAAGTTTTAGGCGAAAAATTACAGAAAATTTTAGCCCGTGCAGGGCAAGGCTCACGTCGTGAATTAGAAGAGGTAATTGCGGCAGGTCGCGTGAGTGTAGATGGTAAAATCGCTTCATTAGGTGATCGTGTTGTCGTTAGTTCGGCAACCAAAATCCGTATCGACGGGCACTTAATCAACATCATTCCAACCCAAAAAGAGATTTGCCGTGTGTTGATGTATTACAAACCTGAAGGCGAACTTTGTACTCGCTCTGATCCTGAAGGTCGAGCAACTGTTTTCGACCGCTTGCCACGTTTAACAGGCTCACGCTGGATTGCGGTGGGGCGTTTAGATATCAACACTTCGGGCTTATTGCTGTTTACCACTGATGGTGAACTTGCCAACCGTTTAATGCACCCAAGTCGTGAAGTAGAGCGTGAATACTCCGTGCGTGTATTCGGCAACGTGGACGAAGCGATGTTACAACGCTTACGCAAAGGTGTGCAGTTGGAAGACGGGCCTGCGAACTTCAAGCAAATTAAGGCGGTAGGCGGTACAGGCATCAACCAATGGTTTGATGTGACTTTAACTGAGGGGCGTAACCGCGAAGTACGTCGCTTATGGGAATCGCAAGAAGTGGAAGTGAGCCGTTTGATCCGCATTCGCTACGGTAACATTAAGCTCGAAAAAAGCTTACCACGTGGGGGCTGGGAAGAGATGGGGCTTGAGCAAGTGAACTATCTGCGTGAATTAGTTGGACTCCCTCTAGAAACGGAAACCAAAGTGGATGTGACTAAAAATAGAAGACGCACTAGCATCCGTCAAATTCGTAAGGCGGTCAAGCAGCATACAAAATATAAAGTAAAAAACTAATTTAGATATGAGTTAATTAGCGGTTCTTAAAAAATAGGTTTATTTAATTCAAGGACTAAGTGCTGTAATCTACAGGGCTTAGTCCTTTTATTTTAGACTTTTTATTGTATAAAAATACTTTACTGTATATTAAATCAAGTGTAATATAACACAAGTTACTATTTATACAGGTATTCGGTATGCTTACTCAACTAACTATCAACAATTTTGCGATTGTACGCCATCTTAATCTTGAACTTTCTGAAGGAATGTCGGTGATTACTGGAGAAACGGGAGCAGGGAAATCTATTGCGATTGATGCCCTTGGGCTTTGTTTGGGTTATCGATCTGAGAGCAGTATGATCCGCAATGGTGCAGATAAGGCCGATATCACCGCGACTTTCCAAATGCAGCCAAATAGCCCTGCCTATTTATGGTTAAAAGAGCATGAATTACTAGATGAAGAGAATTCTCACGAATGCATTTTACGCCGAATGATTAACCTTGAGGGACGTTCGAAGGCTTTTGTGAATAATCGTCCATTGCCGATTTCTCAATTGCGTGAGTTAGGGCAATATTTGATCCATTTAAACGGTCAGCACGCACCACAATTGCTGTTAAAAAGTGAGTATCAGCTTGAGCTTGTAGATAATTATGCGGGCATTCATAACTTGCTTGGCAAGATGCAAGAGCAGTACAACAAATGGCGAAAATTACATCAGCAAGTGAAAAACTTTCGCCAACAATGCAAAGAGAATGAGGCTCGTAAGCAGTTGTTGCAATATCAGGTAGATGAATTGGATGAATTCGATATTAAAGAGGGCGAATTTGAAGAAATGGAAGAGACGCATACTCGTTTGTCCAATTCTGAAGAGCTTACTGAAATGTCGCAATCAGTATTGGATTTATTGAGTGATGATAATTCAAATGCTGATTCTCTGATTTACAACGCTATTCGATATTTGGAAGATTTGGTGGATGTGGATATAAACTATCAATCTTCGCTTGATATGCTTAATGAAGCCTTGATTCAAGTGCAAGAGGCAAGCTCGGAAGTGCGTGCATTGGCAGATAGTATTGAGCAAGATCCTGAATTATTAGCAGAATTGGATGAGCGTATTTCTCGTGCGATGTCACTAGCGAAAAAACACTATGTTTCGCCAAATGAGTTATGGCAACATCATAGTGTATTGCAAGATGAGCTACAAAAACTTGTTGATTTTGAAGATAACGAAGATCAACTGATTGCTGATGAGAAAAAAGCATACCGTGAATGTGTAGCGTTAGCAGAACAAATTTATCAAGAGCGAGTATCTGCTGCTCAAAAATTGGCAGAACAAGTAACTAGCCAAATCAAAGCACTTTCGATGGAAAATAGTGAATTTTATATTGATATTCAGCACGATGTGAAAAAACTCACACCAAATGGGGCAGATTTGGTTGAGTTTAACTTACGCAGTAACTTGGGGCAAAATGCTCAGCCTCTCGCTAAAATTGCTTCAGGTGGTGAGCTTTCGCGTATTTCTCTTGCCGTACAAGTTTTAACTGCAAATAAACTTTCGACACCGACGATTATTTTTGATGAAGTGGATGTGGGAATTAGTGGTATTGCTGCTACAACTGTAGGCAGATTATTACGTCAATTAGGCAATAAATGCCAAGTGCTTTGCGTGACCCACTTACCACAGGTGGCAAGTCACGGGCATCAACATTTCAATGTGCAAAAATATGTGAAAGATAACCAAACCGAAACACAGATGAGCTTGCTTTCTGAACAAGAACGAGTCAATGCCTTAGCTCGTTTATTAGGTGGTAGCAAAATTACTGATGCGGTATTGGCGAATGCTCAGGAAATGTTGAGTTTGGCTAAGATTGAATAGTACGAGGGTTTAGTAATGAACTCTCCTAGAGAAAGTTAATTATTTCGGTAATATGTAGCAGTTGCCCAATGAAGCGATTAACTTGATGTTTTTGTTGCAACGGTGGTTTTAGGTAACCATAGTTGCTATGGACAAGAACGATGATATTTATATAAAAAAATGAGTTGTGCAACTGCTACATCATACCGAATTATTTTATCCCCACTTTGCCAACTCAATACACTCTATCAATTCAGGATATTGCTTCGCCCATTTATTCCACTGCACTTTGTCAATTTCAATGTTGATAATGCGATCGCCAAACTCATTGAAATGCTCGGCTTTAATTCCTTTTTGTTGTTTGAAAAGAGTGTACAGATTGCCTGCAGTTGGAGAGAGAAGTAACGTTTCTTTCACTAATTCGTTGCGTAACTGTTCGTGAATTGCTTCAAAAAGCAGATCGATACCTTCGCCAGATTGAGCAGAAAGGTAAACCGCGGTTACTTTACTTTCATCATCTCGTTCAACAAAAGGTTGAATGCCGTCTAGTTTATCTACTTTGTTATAAACCAAAAGAGTCGGAATATCTGCAGCACCAATCTCTTCCAATACTTGATTTACCGCTTGGATATTCTCATTTTTGCGTTCATCTGCAACATCAATCACGTGCAATAAGAGGCTGGCTTCAACTGTTTCTTGCAAGGTAGATTTAAATGCAGAGACCAAATCATGTGGCAAAAAGCGAATAAAACCCACGGTATCAGCAAGAATAGTTGTGCCCACATCTTGAATTTGCATTCTTCTTAGCGTTGGATCAAGCGTTGCAAAGAGCTGATCGGCAGCATAAACGTCTGCTTGCGTAATCGCATTAAACAGGCTTGATTTCCCTGCGTTAGTATAACCCACAAGCGAAATGGTCGGAATATCTGCTTTCTGGCGAGTTTTGCGATTTTGCTCGCGTTGCTTACTCACTTTCGCCAAACGATTTTGCAGTTGTTGAATGCGAACTTTAATCAAACGGCGGTCAGTTTCCAGCTGAGTTTCACCTGGCCCACGTAAACCAACAGCTCCCCCTTTTTGCTGATCTTGATTACCTAAACGACGTACTAGGCGACTCGCAAGATGCTTAAGCTGAGCTAATTCCACTTGCAATTTTCCTTCGTGACTACGGGCACGTTGGGCGAAAATATCTAAAATTAAGCCTGTTCTATCTACCACTCGGCAATTGCATAGCGATTGCAAATTCCGTGTTTGTGAAGGGCTTAATTCGTGATTAACTAGCACGAGGGTTGCTCCCAAATTTTCGACCGCTTGTTTAATCTCTTCCGCCTTGCCTTTACCGACAAAATAGGTGATATGCGGGCTAGAACGGGAAGTAGTGAGCGTGCTTAAAATTTCTACGCCTGCCGATTCAGCAAGAGTGTGAAATTCAACCAGATTTTCGGTGTCTTTTTGTTGGGAAAGATAGAGATGAACCAGAATTGCTTTATCTGCTTGATGAGAGTGTTCAAGAGATGAATTTTTTTGGTCTTTAGAAAAAGAGAAACCAAGCGGCTGATTTTCATCATCGCTTGGTAAATCATGTTGAGTAAGATTTGAAGTGTTAATAATCTTATTCCGTTACGTTTTCAACAATTTCAACGGTTTGTGTCACGTGCACTGGGGCATGTGAATTGTGGTTATTGCCGTGAGAAATTGCTCGAGCAGGCACCACAGTTGAAATCGCGTGTTTGTAAACCATTTGGCTTACCGTGTTTTTCAATAAAATAACGAATTGGTCGAATGATTCGATCTGTCCTTGTAGTTTGATTCCATTAACTAAATAAATTGAAACTGGAATACGTTCACGACGTAGTGCATTTAAGTAAGGGTCTTGTAATGATTGACCTTTTGCCATATTCATTTCCTCTTTGCTTTTTATTGTTATGTGGAATTCCATTTTTTCGAGCGTAGAATATCAAATTCTACGTTTGAAATATTATCACGTTTCGATTTGGTTCGCTATCATTTTCAGAGTCCGATGAGTTGCGTCAAATCTCAAACTTCCCCCTCATACTCCCCACTGCCACTCTTGCAAAGAAAATGGCAAAGAGGAAATCGCCAAAGCCGTAACTCGCGAAAAAGCAGAAATAGACCATCGATTGCCCTGCTAATACATCTAATTTTTCTGGTGTAGTCAGCAACCAATGTAACCAAGCGCCGAAGTAAACCAATTTTTCTACGCAGAAAACCCAAAGTAAAACTGGTACTTGCCAGAAACGTTTAGCGACCGACCAATACGCCAATCCCCAAAGCAAAATCGAAATTTGCCCGAGCCATGAGAAAACAATCGGATCGTTATCTATTAAAGTGGTGTCAGTAAAAAATTGGGTAAAGCTTAAAACACCAATAAAGTTATAAAGCCCCGCTAAAAAGAAACCTTCTCTTGCACTCTTGAGTTGCACGTTTTTCCTCCTTTTTTCTTTTATTATACAAAAAAAGTGCGATGAAATTCACCGCACTTTTTCTCAATTCTAGGCTTATTATGCCACTTTCACTAAAATCTTGCCCGCTTGTGGTTGGGGAATTTCCGTTTCTTCGATAAAAAGCACATCGGGCGTGCCTGTTGTTTTCATATTGATTTGTTGCATTTATTCCTCTGTTTCTTTTTCCAATTCTCTTTCCAATTCGCCTAGTGCATTCTCTTGCATCAAATGTTGTAATTGTGGAAGGAGTTGCACTATCAGGCGTAATTGTTGGATGAGCACCAAGCTCAATTCATCCTGTTTTTCGTGATGTGTTTGCTCAAATTGGGCAAGATCGCTATCAATAGCGGTCAAATTTGCTTCCAATTTTGCAGGCGAGCGTTTGCCCTCTGCTATTTGCCCGATAATGGTTGCTACTTCCCGCCCATGTGAGAAGAAAATCGCGGAAAAATCCACCTGTTGATTCAGCATCGGGCTGGCGATGCGATAGGCACCCAGTGCAGAAATATAGCCAAGCAAAGTATAATTTATACCTAGTAAATTCGGGGCAACTGCTGAAATCGCTTGGTATTTTTTCGGCTCGCTGTCTAGGTTTGACACCGCAGAACTCAAAGCAGAAATGTAGTTGTGCACTTCGCGACGAGCGGTGCGGTATGGCAACTGTTCGTTATAGCCAAACTGCAGCTGTGCAATGATGTGGCGTAGGTAGTTACTGCTTGCCAGCACGGTCGATTTCAAGTTCTGTTTGAGGTTGATATACTTCCAGTCGGGGAAAATAAAAGAGACGGCAAACCAAGCAATTGATGTACCGACCAACGTATCAATCACCCGCGGTAAAATGCCCTCATCTGCACCGATGCCAATAATATCAAGGCTTATCAATACCAACAGCGTGATGTAGAAGGTTGAGAAACTGTAATGACGGAAACGGAAATAGGTGTAAAGGCTGGCGGTAATCACAATCAAGCCCAGCTCGGCTTCCAGAGTGGATGTAAGGTAATATTCCCGCAACAGCATTCCGACCAACACGCCCAAGATAGTGCCGATAACCCGCTGTCCTAAACGTTTCTTAGTTGCCGAATAGTTCGGCTGGCAGACGAAAATTGCTGTGAGTAGCACCCAGTAGCCTTTGCCGTCTAAATGGAAAATCGGCACGATGGCACTACACAACCCTACCACGACCGATAAGCGGATGGCGTGGCGAAAAAGTTGCGATGAGAGGTTGCAATGGCTTTGAATGGTTTGCCACATATTGCGAAAACCTGACACATTTTCCGCCAACAAGCGGTTAGAAAGATGCTGCGATTTGCTAGATGCAAATTTATTGCTCATTTTAACCGCTTGTTCCATGCCCTCTTCTTGTTCGCTTTGGCCGTGCTCAATCTGGCAAAGTTGGCTTTCAATATTGCGTAAGTTTTCCGCAATCGACTGCCAGCGATACGCACTTTTTAACCCCTGTTCTTGATGATAATTGAGCGAATTAAATAAGCCTTGCATTGCTTTTTCCCCGCGAGAGCTGTGCTGATAATGTTCCGCATAACGCAACGCCACCGCCACCTTTTGGCACGCCATAGCTTGCAGTTCCAACACGCGTTGGAAACGGAAAATTAAATCGCTGTTTTTGAGGTGCTGGAAAAATTCGTGATATTGATAATGGCTCGAACTGGCTCGTTCCAGAATATCTTGGGCGGTGTAGTAATAACGCAACATTTTTTGTGTCCGAGTTTGGCGATTATGGCGACGCAAGCGATAGAAGAGCGACACTCGAGTTTGTTCAAATGCCTGAATCACTTCACTATTCGTGCGTGCTAAAGCACGCTGCTTAGCTACTACATCGTCATCATCGGGATCAAAATAGGCAGCTTTCGCTTGTAAATATCTGCCCAAGGCTTCGTAAGATTTTGCCAAATTCTCTTGTACCGTGCGGTTTGGAAAGACGATATAAACTAACATTGCGACTAAACCATAAAGCAACGCTCCCGCTAAAATCAGCAATGTATTGGTGTACCAAGTAGTTTCGGGCATGTAGGTAAGCGAGGCATAAACAGATACAACAAGCGTACCAAAAGCGATGGTGCTATAACGCTGCCCAATGCTGCCGAGCATGACTAAAATAAAGGTGCTGAGCACCGCAAGCGGTACAAAAAGCCAGCCAAATTCCAAAGAAAGCGTTGCCCCTGCG
Source organism: Haemophilus parahaemolyticus (assembly GCF_002015035.1). Lineage (GTDB taxonomy): Bacteria > Pseudomonadota > Gammaproteobacteria > Enterobacterales > Pasteurellaceae > Haemophilus_A > Haemophilus_A parahaemolyticus. The sequence goes on from NZ_MUXY01000011.1 coordinate 49,474, forward strand.
GACGAAATCGCAAAGGCAATCAGGGTAATGATAAGGTTTTTAAATCGCCCAGAAAGGTTGTTGTCTAAATCTACCAAACCGCCTGCAATAATGCCTAAAATCAGTGGCATACTGTGCTCAGAAATGTTAAGCAACCAGATACCAATGGCGGCAAGGTTGGTGGTAATAAAAATTGGCAAAGTGCTCAACACGTGAGCACTCAACCAATGAGATGGCATTTTTGTTGCAATTTTCATTGTTTAATTTTTAGTCCATTAACGCTGTAAACGTTCCGTCAAATAGCGATCGTAATCAGGCACTTCAATCTCTACTTCGTGGTTAAAACAGCTAGAGTGTAATAAGAAATCAGCGGTTGCTTCATTGATTGCTACGGGAATATTCCAGACAGTCGCAATGCGCATTAAGGCTTTTACATCAGGATCGTGCGGGGCAGCGTTCATTGGATCCCAGAAGAAAATCATCAAGTCGATTTTTTTCTCTGCAATCAATCCTCCCAGCTGTTGATCGCCGCCCATCGGGCCGCTCAATAAAGCGTGAATACCCAAGCCCGTTTCGTGAGAAAGTAAATTGCCCGTCGTACCTGTGGCATACAAAGTGTGTGGTTTTAAGGATTCAGCGTGTTTTTTCGTCCACGCCAATAAGCTCTGTTTGCAGCTGTCGTGTGCCACTAAGGCAATGCGTTTGTGTAATTCAATTTTGCGAGTAGTTTTGTACATTCTTTGCTCCTTTTGCTTTTTCGCAAGATAGTAAAATCATACCCCTATTTGGAAAAGGTTAGCAAGCCCAAAGCCAAGAATGGGGAATAATTCCTGCGATTTGCAAAAAATTTTAAGATCTGACCGCTTGAGATTGACTAAGCTCGCATAATAGTTAAAAATCCAGATAGTTTTTAGCAACAATGTTGCTCTTTAATATATTTGGTCGGGGATAAACCCTGCCCCTACGCATAACTCCATAAATAGTAAAGGACATTCCGAATGAATTTATACAACATCAAACACCCAGAAGAACAAGTAAATTTCGCACAGGGCGTGCGTCAAGGTTTAGGTAAAGATCAGGGGCTTTTCTTCCCTGAAGTGTTGCCAAAATTTGATGATATTGATGCACTTTTAGCCTTACCATTAGTTGAACGTAGCCAAAAAATCTTAGGTGCGTTAATTGGGGATGAATTACCGAGAGAGACACTCAACAAAATGGTGGCAAATGCGTTTACCTTCCCTGCACCACTTGCTCGTGTGAATGATGATATTTATGCGTTAGAGCTTTTCCACGGCCCAACACTTGCATTTAAAGATTTCGGCGGTCGCTTTATGGCACAAGCGTTGAGTGCCGTGCGTGGCGATGGCAAAATTACCATTTTAACCGCAACTTCTGGCGACACAGGCGCGGCAGTGGCACATGCTTTCTACGGTTTAGAGAACATCAATGTGGTGATTTTGTATCCAAAAGGCAAAATCAGCCCGCTTCAAGAAAAATTATTCTGTACCCTTGGCGGCAATATCCGTACCGTGGCGATTGAGTCTGACTTTGATGCTTGCCAAGCGTTAGTAAAACAAGCCTTTGATGATGCAGAACTTCGCCAAGCGATTGGCTTAAACTCAGCAAACTCAATTAATATCAGCCGCTTGCTTGCTCAAGTGTGCTACTATTTTGAAGCCGTGGCACAATTACCGAAAGAGAAACGTTCAGAAGTAGTCGTTTCTGTGCCAAGTGGCAACTTCGGTAACTTAACCGCAGGGTTAATTGCAAAAACTTTAGGTTTACCAATCAAGCGTTTCATTGCTTCAACCAATGCAAATGACACCGTTCCACGCTACTTAAAATCAGGCAAATGGGAGCCGAACACAACAGTGGCAACGCTTTCAAATGCAATGGATGTGAGCCGTCCAAACAACTGGCCACGTGTAGAAGAACTTTTCAAACGCAATGGCTGGAGCTTAGCGGATTTAGGTTCAGATGCGTTAAACGATGCAGAAACGGAAGAAGCATTGAAAGCACAATATGCGGAAGGCTACCTCTGCGAACCACACGGTGCTATTGCTTACCAAGTGTTGAAAGACCAACTCCAAGCAGGCGAAACAGGTATTTTCCTCTGTACCGCCCACCCAGCGAAATTTAAAGAGTCAGTAGAACGCATTTTAGACATTGAGTTACCATTGCCAGAAGCATTGGATAAACACAATAAAATGGAATTGTTATCCGATACAATGCCAGCAGATTTCGCTACATTGCGTGAGTATTTGTTGAAGTAGATTAAATAAAAAATCTGCACCTTAATCAGTTAGAAGTTTAGTCTAACTTTTGGGGTGCAGATCAAATTGTGGGATTTTTTATTCCTTTCAGAGATATCTTACTTCTCAAAATGCTCCAATCCAAACTGATAAAGGGCATTTTTCTTATAGCCAAAAGTCTCTGCCACGATGCTAGCGGCTTTTTTCATTGGCATTTCGTTGGTTAAAAGTTCGAATAATTTGACCGCTTGTGGGCTAAAACTTTCCTCTTCGGTTTCGGGTTTGCCTTCCACAATTAGCACGATTTCGCCTTTAGTGCGGTTGCTATCTTCATTCAGCCATTCGATTAAGTTACCGAGTATGTCACCGTGAAGGGTTTCCCACGTTTTAGTGAGTTCTCTTGCCATCACGATATAACGGTCAGATCCCCAAATTTTTTGCATATCAGCAAGCGTGTCTAAAATGCGGTGGGTCGATTCGTAGAAAATCAGTGTGCGATGTTCTTCGCTTAAGGCTTCTAATTTATCGCAACGTGATTTTGTTTTGGCGGGCAAGAATCCTTCAAAACAAAAACGGTCTGAAGCAATGCCTGAACAGCTTAATGCGGCAATCGCAGCACAAGCACCGACTACAGGCACAACACGAATGCCTGCTTGTCGGCAGTGGCGAACGAGGTGAAAGCCAGGGTCGCTAATGAGTGGCGTGCCTGCATCTGAAATCAGGGCGATATTTTCTCCTTTGCTTAATTTATCTACTAAAACGACCGATTTCTGCTGTTCGTTGTGGTCGTGTAGAGCAAAAAAGGGCTTTTTAATGCCGTAGTGACTTAAAAGTAATCCGCTGTGGCGGGTGTCTTCGGCGGCGATTAAATCGACTTGTGCGAAGGTGTCTAATGCACGCTGAGTGATGTCGCCTAAATTACCAATCGGGGTGGCAACAATATATAAAATGCCGTTTTGTTCGTTTTTCATTTGATTTTCAGATATTTGATAAGTAAGATTTAAAATATTACCGCATTATACTTTTTTTATGCATTTTAGGGAGAATAAAATGGCAGTAGCACTTCGACAAAAAATGAAAACCGTTTTTGTCCCAACTCTTGTGTCTCTTTTAGTGGCAGCGTGTAGTTCGCCTAATTTGGTAACGGAATCAATGAAAAATGAGGCATACGCAAGCTCTGAGTTTTACATTAACAAAGCAGATCAAGCAAAAGAGAAAGAAGATAAAGTTTCTTATCAGCTTTTGGCGGTACGTAAGTTAGTGGAAGAAAATAAGGCAGACGAGGCACAAGATGCGTTAAATGAGCTCACGCCATTTATGAAAGATATTCAAGAAAATCCTGTGCAAAAATTAGAATATGCGTTAGTTTCGGCTCAACTTGCGGCATTACAAGGTAAAAATGAGGAGGCTTTGAATGGTTTGAGAGCTTTGCAAAACAATGCGAAAAATGAACCGCTTAGCCAAGCTCAAATGTTGCGAGTTTACCAAACCCAAGCTCAAGTGGCAGAAAACCATAAAAATGGGGAAGAAATTGTGCGAGCTCGTTCGCTGATGAATGGTTATTTGTTTGACAACAAAGCTCGCCAAGAGAATAACGATATTATTTGGAATACGCTTAGAAAGGCTAATCGTGGCATTGAACAAGCTCAACCGCAAGCGGGCGAAGTGGAATTTGCAGGTTGGATTGCCTTGATTTCGCTTTACAATCAAAATGTGATGAATCCAGTACAAATGCAACAGGCATTGAATCAATGGAAGATGCAATATCCAAATCATAGTGCGGTCAATGTGATGCCAGCTGAGTTACAAAATGTAGCAAGTTACCAACAAACGCAGCTTAATGGTGTGGCAGTGCTATTACCGTTAAGTGGAGATGCGCAAATTTTGGGGCAGTTAGTACAAAGAGGCTTTAATGATGCACGCGGTAATGATGGCACAATGGTGCGTTTTTATGACACCGCAGTGGCGGATGTTAATAGTCTGATTGCACAAGCGAAACAAGAGGGGGCAAGCACGATTGTTGGTCCATTGTTGAAAGAGAATGTGGATGCGGCATTAAGTAGCCCAGAGCTTAACAATGTGAATTTATTGGCGTTAAATGCAACGCCAAATGCGAGGGCGATTCCGCAAGTTTGCTACTACGGCTTAGCGCCAGAAGCCGAAGCGAAAGCGGCTGCAGATCGTATTTACAATGAAGGTAAACGCAATGTGATTGTTTCCGTACCGCAAGGCGATGTAGGACAACGTTCAGGCGATACTTTCGCCCAACGTTGGCGTCAGCTCACAGGTAATGATGCGGATGTGCGTTATTACTCTTCTGCTGAAGATGCCATTGCATCCATTTTAAGTGCAGGTATCACGCAAGGTGGTTTGTATTTGCTCGGTTCGCCAGAGGATGTGGTGTTGATTAAGCAAGGCATTGACGCTTCGTCATTAAAAGATCAGTTAGCTATTTATACCTCTTCACGCACGAATTCACCAACGAATGATGCAGATTTTTATACTGTGATGGAAGGTGTAAAATTCAGTGAAATCCCACTGTTAGCTGATCCAACTTCAGATGAATACAAAAAATCGGCGAATTTATCTGCAGGCGATTTTGCCAAAATGCGTTTATACGCAATGGGGGCAGATGCGTGGTCTTTGGCAAATAAATTCAATGAGTTAAATAAAATCCCTGGTTATAGAGTTTCTGGCTTAACAGGCGTGTTAAGTGCGGGACAAAATTGTAATATCGAACGTAATTTATCTTGGTTGCAATATCACAATGGTGCTGTTGAGCAAGTTCAGTAACAAGCGGTCACAAGGTTCGATTTATGAGCAAAAAGCCCGAGTTTATTTAGAAACGCAAGGGCTGAAATTCATTGCGGCTAACGAGACTTTTAAATGTGGCGAGTTAGATTTAGTGATGGCAGATGGCGATACTATCGTGTTTGTGGAAGTTCGGCAACGTAAATCGAGCCGTTTTGGTAGTGCGGTGGAAAGCATCGATTATCGCAAGCAGCAGAAATGGCTTAATGCGGCGAATATGTGGTTATTTACCAAGCGTAATCAGAGTTTAGACACTGCAAAATGCCGTTTCGATGTGGTTGCCTTTGAGGGTGATAATCCGCCTCTTTGGTTGCCCAATTTTTTAGGGTAATATCCAACATTATGATGTTAGAAAAAATCCAAAATAGCTTTACCGAAAGCATCCAACTCCAAATTGCGGCAACTGAATTATTGCCTACAAGGTTGGAGCAAGCAGCAAAACAGATGCAAAACTGTTTGTTACGCGGTAATAAAATGATTGTTTGCGGACACGGGCGTTCTTATGGTAATGCACAGTTACTAGTAAGTCATCTGTTGCATCAATATGAGCTAGCTCGCCCAACGCTTTATGCTGTGCAATTAGACTTAACAGGTACAGTAGCAGGGGTGGCAATTCAACGCAATGAGCTTGATTTGCTCTACCAAAAACAGTTGCAGGCTGTGTATCGTAAAGGCGATATTTTTGTTTGCTTTTCGCCTCTTGGTAATGAAGAAGCGGTCTTAAATGCGATCCATTTTGCAAAAGGCGAAGGTTTGGATATTATCGTATTTACGAGTAGCCATAACGAGCATACGCAAGGTTTGTTGGAAGATGAAGACATTGAAATTGTCATCCCTTCCACTAATGAGGCACGTATTATTGAAGGGCATCTGTTCTGTGTAAATCTGCTCTGTGAATTGGTCGATCATCTACTTTTTTCTGAAGGAACAAGCTATGAAAACGTTAATTAAAAAAACTCTCTCACCGTTTCTGCTTGGAGCAGTATTACTTTTATTACAAGGCTGTATTACCACCGCAGTGGTGACTACAGCTGCTGTCGCAGGGAAAGTGGCAACCGATCCACGTTCAGCAGGTACACAAGTAGATGATGAAATTTTAGAAGAAAAAGTTGCACAGAATTTAAATAACGATGCACAATTAAAGACAGAGACTCGCATTAATGTCGTTGTTTACAATGGTAAAGTCTTATTGATTGGGCAAGCACCCAATTATACAGCCGCAGAAACAGCAAAAAATATTGCAGCAGGTGTAGAAGGTGTAAAAGAAGTAGTGAATGAAATTCGCACAGGTGAAGTCATTCGTGCTTCACAAGTTGCGATAGACAGCTGGATTACCACGACAATTAAGTCTAAGCTTCTTTTAAATGGTGAAGTGAAAACTACAGAAGTCAAAGTGATTACCGAAAATGGTGAAGTCTTCTTAATCGGTAAACTTTCGCACACACAAGCAGATGCAGCCACTGAGGTTGCTCGTAATGTGCGTGGGGTTTCTAAAGTGGTGAAAGTTATTACTTACGCGATGTAAAACGGGATAAAACGAAGGGCTTGCATTTTTATAAAAGCAGCCTCTACTTCTAATTTAAGGCTGCATAGGTGTAAACGTTCTTCTATTTTGGGTGGTAGAGGTATTCATACTTAACCGACCTTTGGGTTTGGAGTCAGGTTCATTTTTTGCCGTGTAATACCAGTCATTCATTGCCGAAATATTTGTATTGTGCAATCTAACGGTTCTTTTAGGTAAATTGAAATACTTTAGAGTGAAAGCAAGGTTTTTCGTGAAGTTCAAAATAGAAATTCACGATTTGTTGTTTGAAAAGTTGATTGTATTTAGTTATAAAAAATCTGCACCTTAATCCGTTAGAAGTTTAGTCTAACTTTTGAGGTGCAGATCAAACCTTAGTCCTTTTTTATTACTTACCTAAATTTCCAAAAAAATTCTTAACGCTATTTAGAAATCCCTCTTGCTGTGGGCGATGTTTGCCTTTGCCGTCAAAACTTTCTTCTAATTTGCGCAGAAGTTCTTTTTGTTCTTCGCTTAATTTTACTGGTGTTTCAACAATCACTTTGCAGATTAAATCACCTGCGTAGCCACCTCTCGGGCTTGCCACTCCTTTACCTCGTACACGGAAGAGTTTACCCGTTTGGGTTTCGGCTGGAATTTTAAGTTTCAATTTGCCTTCTAAAGTTGGCACTTCAATCTCGCCACCTAATGCAGCTTGAGTGAAGCTAATTGGCACTTCGCAGTAAAGGTTTGAACCATCACGCTCAAAAATTTCATGGTCACGAACATGGATTACTACATATAAATCGCCCGCTGGTGCACCATTTTCCCCTGCAGCACCTTCGCCTGATAAGCGTAATTGGTTACCTGTATCTACACCTGCTGGAATCGTGACCGATAGATTTTTCGCTTTTTGAACACGCCCATCACCGTGACAAGATTTACATGGTTTCTCAATTTTCTTGCCTGAACCGTGACAGCTTGGGCAAACGGATTCACTTACAAAGAAACCTTGTTGACGACGAATTCGACCAGAACCATGACAATGCGGACAAGTTTCCACTTTAGAATCTTTTTCTGCACCAGTGCCATGACAGGTATCACACTCTGCTAATGTCGAAATGCGAATATCTTTTTTGCAACCTTTCACTGCTTCTTCTAGCGTGATTTCGATATCGTAGCGTAAATCATCGCCACGCACCACACGTTGACGACGACCGCTGCCACCGCCAAAACCACCGCCAAACATTTCGCTGAAGATATCTTCAAATCCACCGAAACCACCGCTGCTAAAGCCTTCAAATCCGCCAAAGCCACCCGCTCCGCCGCCACCTTGTTCAAAGGCAGTGTGACCGTATTGGTCGTACATCGCACGTTTTTGGCTGTCGCCTAGCACTTCATAGGCTTCGTTGATCTCTTTAAATTTTTCTTCTGCTTCTTTGCTGCCTTGGTTTTTATCCGGGTGATGTTTAGATGCCAAACGTTTATACGCACGTTTGATGTCATTCTCACTTGCCCCTTTTTGTAACCCAAGGACTTCGTAGTAATCTTTTTTTGCCATAATATTTCTATTTGTAAATATGTATTGTAATTTGACCGCTTGTAATAGAGATTGAAAGCTATACGTTGATTCTATACTCGCATAGAACTTCGTTTAACATACAATACTCAAACCTTCATATTTAGGTTGGTATTTATAATGCAACATTGTTTCAATTAACGATAATGCAAAATGTCCTAATTCTTTATCAATTAAGATATTTATTCTTTGGCAGTTATCTTTAATCCACTGACCAACATTATCTTTAGTAATTGAATGAGAGATAGAAAATAATTCATCTTTTAAAATTGACTTTGCTAAGTTACTGGGAGATGAATCTGGTAAATAATGTTGAGAAGTATATCTAGCTTTGCTTTTAGCCCCCACTTTACCTATTTTTAAATAGGTATCTTTATATTTAAAAATATAAATAGCCATTTTCCCTTTCGCCAAAGATTTGGGAGCTAGATGAGGAACACCAAGAACTTCAAATCGATAACTAGTTTCTGGTATTTCTTTTCCTAATATTCTAGATATTTGGGAAATAATCTCTCTTGTGTCTTTTTCAAAATCATCCATATTAAGAACTACATACACCAAAAGGGCGTGTTTCCACGCCCTTTATTTATGCTCGAAGAGCCGTGAAATTATTTGTTATCTTTCACTTCTTCAAATTCAGCATCTACCACGCCATCATCTTTTGCTGATGATTGTTGTGGTTGTTCGCCAGCTTGTGCTTTTGCTTGCGCTGCTTGCATTAACGGCTCAGATGCTTTGATTAATGCTTCAATTTTCGCTTCAATCTCAGCTTTGTCTTCGCCTTTTGCTGCAGTTTCAAGTTCACTCACCGCTGCTTCAATTTTCTCTTTGTCTGAAGCGGCTAACGCATCACCTGCTTCGGTAATTTGTTTGCGAGTTGCGTGTGCGATACCGTCTGCTTGGTTACGCGCTTGTACTAACTCTTCAAATTTACGGTCTGCATCTGCGTTCGCTTCTGCATCACGAACCATTTGTTGGATTTCTTCATCAGATAAACCTGAAGATGCTTGAATGCGAATTTGTTGCTCTTTACCTGTGTTTTTATCTTTCGCAGATACGTTGATTACGCCGTTCGCATCGATGTCGAAAGTAACTTCAATTTGTGGCATACCACGCGGTGCAGGGTTGATACCTTCTAGGTTGAATTGACCTAAAGATTTATTGTCTGCCGCACGTTTACGCTCACCTTGTAACACGTGGATAGTTACCGCTGCTTGGTTATCTTCTGCTGTTGAGAACACTTGCGATTTTTTAGTTGGGATCGTAGTGTTTTTCTCAATTAAGGTAGTCATTACGCCACCCATGGTTTCGATACCTAAAGATAATGGGGTTACGTCTAATAATAGAACGTCTTTAACATCACCTTTTAATACGCCACCTTGAACCGCAGCACCAATTGCCACCGCTTCATCTGGGTTTACGTCTTTACGTGCTTCTTTACCGAAGAATTCAGCCACTTTTTGTTGCACTAATGGCATACGAGTTTGACCACCCACAAGAATGATATCGTGGATTTCGTTTACGCTCTTACCTGCATCTTTTAATACTGCTTTTAATGAATCAATTGAGCTTGCTACTAAATCTTCAACTAAAGCTTCTAATTTCGCACGAGTTACGCTGATTGCTAAGTGTTTAGGACCTGTTGCATCTGCTGTGATATACGGAAGATTCACTTCTGTAGATTGTGCTGATGAAAGTTCGATTTTCGCTTTTTCAGCTGCTTCTTTCACACGTTGTAATGCCATTGGGTCGTTACGTAAATCAACACCTTGCTCTTTTTTGAACTCATCAATGATGTAGTCGATTACGCGATTATCGAAATCTTCACCACCTAAGTGAGTGTTACCACCGGTTGCTAACACTTCGAAAGTTTGTTCTCCATCAAAGTTATCAATTTCGATGATTGAAATATCGAATGTACCACCACCTAAGTCGTAAACTGCGATCACTTGGTTCTCTTTGCTTGAACCTAAACCGAATGCTAACGCAGCCGCTGTTGGTTCATTGATAATGCGTTTAACATCTAAACCTGCAATTTTACCTGCGTCGATAGTTGCTTGACGTTGTGCATCGTTGAAGTACGCAGGCACAGTAATTACTGCTTCAGTCACAGATTCACCCAAGAAATCTTCTGCCGTTTTTTTCATTTTTTTCAATATTTCAGCAGAGATTTGTGGCGGCGCTAATTTATCGCCTTTTACATTTACCCACGCATCGCCGTTATCTGCACGCACGATTTCGAAAGGCATAATTTTAATATCGCGTTGTACTTCTTCGCTGTCAAAACGACGACCAATTAAACGTTTGATAGCGAATAACGTATTTTTCGGGTTAGTAATTGCTTGACGTTTTGCTGGCTGACCCACTAAAGTTTCATTATCTGTATAAGCAATAATTGAAGGGGTTGTACGTGCACCTTCTGCATTTTCAATTACGCGAGCTTTGTCGCCATCCATTACTGCTACACAAGAGTTTGTTGTACCTAAGTCAATACCAATGATTTTTCCCATAATTTTTTTTCCTTCTAGATAAATTCGTTTGAATTAGTTTATGTTGCCGAAAAGATAAGGTTCGTTTAATGCTTTTCAAGCCCACCGTCTAAATTTCTTATCAGCTATGATTCAAAAGAATGGAGCGTTTGAATTCGCTCATTCAGACGGAGCAATAAATAGGGACAAAAAAACACGCTTCAAGGGCAAAATTAAAAAAATTTGCAAATTTTTGATAAAATATGATCGATTAAAATTAATTATTAAACAATTCTGGGAGTTTTATCGTAGGGATGGGGTTTATCCCCGTCCTAAATAGTGGGGATAAAGCCCTCTTACGTAGAAATAACCAGATTGTCCAAATACAATTGGAGAAATTAAATGAACCTCAAAAAATTAGGCATTAATCTCAGCCTAATCAGCTGTGCCTTACTCACGGGTTGCAATGCTACCCAACACTATACAAGCACCTTAACCGAAGGAATGGATAACAATATCTCCCCTCGCCAAGATTTCTATCGCTATGTTAATGGTAAATGGGAAAACAGTACGACTATTCCCGCTGATCGCACTTCGTGGGGCACGCTTGCTGAGCTTAATGAACTCAACGAAAAACGCTCGCTTACACTGCTACAAGCGGTAATTTCTGATGCAAAATTTGCAAATGATCCCAAGGCTCAACACATCAAAGCGATCTTTGAAACCTACACCGATTTAAATGCACGCGAAAAAGCAGGCTTAACCCCTGTAAAAGCGGATCTTGACAAAATCCAAGCCATCCGAACGCTTGCTGACTTAGAGCATTACATCATCAATGAAACCAAACAAGGCAATGATCCGCTTTTTAGTTGGGGCGTGTTCGCTCACCTTAAACATTCTCGACAAAATGCCGTTTATCTTGGTAACGAAGATCTCGGTTTAAGTAACGATTATTACCAAAAAGATACTCCAGAAAATCGCCAAATACTCGCTAAATATCAAGATTATGTCGCTAAAATTCTCGAGAAAGCAGGCCTCGATAACGTAAAAGCACGCTCTAAAGCCATCGTTAATTATGAAAAAGCGATTGCTAAAACCCTCTTTACTAACGAAGAAGAACGCGATATTCAAAAACGCTACAACCCAATTTCTACCCAAAATTTGGCAAAACTAAGCAAAAATTTCAATCTTGCGAATTATCTACAAGCAGTTGGTGTCAAGACGGACGATGTGATTTTATGGGAACCGCGTTATTTCCGAGCCTTCGATAGCCTGATTAACGTCCAAAATTTAGCGGTGATTAAGGATTATATGATCTTCCGCACCCTGTCTGGTGCATCACCGTATCTCAATAAAGAAATGGACGAATTGCATTTCAATTTCTACGGTAAAACGCTCACAGGGCAAAAACAGCAACGTTCATTGGAAAAACGAGCACTTTCAACTGTGAATAGTTGGATCGGGCAAGATTTTGCACAATTCTATGTTGAGGAATTTTTCCCTGAGACGGCTAAACGAAATTTGCTTGAAATGGCACAATATTTAATTAAGGCTTACCACCATCGTATTGATAATCTAAGTTGGATGTCACTTGAAACTAAGCAAAAGGCGAAAGCAAAATTAGACAAATTCCTCACCGAAGTAGGTTATCCAAATAAGTGGAAAGATTACAGTTCACTGCAGCTTAAAACGGTTGAGCAGGGAGGAACGCTCTACGCTAATATGCAAGAAATTGCCAAATGGAATTATCAATATAGTCTGAATAAAGTCGGTAAAGCAGTCGATCTAAATGAATGGGGAATGCTGCCACAAGTAGTGAATGCCTCTTACAGTCCATTAATGAACCGCATTGTATTCCCTGCAGGGATTTTGCAATCGCCAATTTACGATGTTAATGCCGATCCTGCGGTGAACTTTGGTTCAATTGGTGCAATTATTGGACACGAAATTACTCACGGTTTTGATGATAGTGGTTCAAAATTTGATGGTGAAGGCAATTTAACCGATTGGTGGACAATTAAAGATCGCCAACAATTCGAACAACTTGCCGACAAACTCGTTGCACAATTTAATCAGTTTGAGGTTGCTCCAAACGTGCATGTAAATGGTCGTTTTACACTTGGTGAAAACATTGCTGATCTTGGTGGACTTAGCATTGCATATGATGCTCTCAAGCTTTTCGAGCAAGATAAAGGCAAAAGCCCTGTGCTTGAAAATCTCACTTCCGATCAACGCTTTTTTATGAGCTGGACACGCTCTTGGCGTTATAAAGCGACGGTAGAAGCCTTAACGCATCAAGTAAAAAGTGACCCACATGCACCAGGCCATTTCCGAGCTTTCGCTCCTGTGCTGAATATTCAAGGCTTTCACCAAGCTTTTGGCACTCAACAAGGCGATAAAATGTACCGCTCACCAGAAAAACAGATTCGGATTTGGTAGGAAATAAAATGGCATTACATCGTTGCCCGGAATGTCGCAAGAAAATCAGCGAAAGTGCGCAAGCTTGCCCACATTGCGGTTTCTCGTTTAAAGAGGCAGATTTAGAAATTTACTGCCAAAAACTTGAACAACGTAGAAAAATTAACCAAGAAATCAACCGACAAAACAATAAACTCCAGCTCGTTTGGTTGTTAATTTTTGCGGTGGTAATTGGAGTTGCGAGTTGGTGGGTAAATCAGTAAGTTTTTGCGAAAAATGACCGCTTGTTTTTGCTAACAAGCGGTTTAATTTTACCTGAAATTTGAAAAAATTGGGGCTGTCCTAGATAACGACTAAAAATTCTATTTAGGTTAAGATAGCTAAATAAGAAAAAGTTGCCTGTCAGTATAAATAAAACCATTTCAGCTTATTATTTTCATTAAATAGCCGCTTCCACTTAGTTCTAGCCTAAGAAGTTTAATTGACAGAGTAAGTATCCTTGCCCAACTTTTAGGACAGATCAGAATTGCAAAGTTTATAGGCTTTCATATTAGTTTTATGCGTTTTTCATAATGTGCGAAATTCGCCCTTCGGCAATTTCTTCATCACGAATGGTCATCACTTCACAGCCATCTTTGGTTACCACAATTTGATGCTCATATTGAGCTGAGTGACTACGGTCTTTGGTTTTTACCGTCCAACCATCATTCATCGTGCGGATCTCTTTTTTACCTGCATTGACCATCGGTTCAATGGTAAACACCATGCCTTCTTTTAACACTACGCCACCATCATCACCGTTGTAGTGCAATACTTGCGGATCGCAGTGGAATTCTGTTCCTACGCCGTGTCCGCAATATTCACGCACCACAGAGAAGCCTTCTTTTTCCACATATTTTTGAATCGCTGTGCCAATCTCTTTTAAGCGGATACCTGGTTTTACTTGACGTAAGCCAATGTAAAGTGATTCTTGTGTTACTTCTAACAAGCGTTTATCACGAATAGAAGGTTCGCCCACCACATACATTTTGGAGTTGTCGCCGAAATAGCCGTCTTTGATCACCGTTACGTCAATGTTCACAATGTCACCATTTTTCAGTTTTTTATCCATATTTGGAATACCGTGACACACTACTTCATTGACTGAAATACAGGTTGCATTTGGGAAACCGTGATAGTTTAAACAAGCAGGAATCACTTTCTGCTCATTAACCATATATTCGTGGCAAATGCGGTCTAATTCGCCTGTGCTCACACCCTCTTTCACATAAGGTTCGATCATCACTAACACATCTGAAGCCAATTTGCAGGCTTCGCGAAGTTTCTCGATTTCTTGTTCATTTCTTAATGGAATATTGCTCATAACGTTCTCTTTATCATTAAAAATTAGGGTTTTGAAGATGTTTCAAAATGACTTGTAGTAAAGGTAATTATGACCTAAGCAAGCCAAATATTTTTGAAATGTCTACCTATTTTAGGAATTATACCTTTTTTCGATGCAATTCCCAAATTGCATTCTTCTTCGAAAAAGCGTAATCAATGGGTAGCGTTACAATATAAGCCCTACAAGCGGTTGAAATAGCTATTTCAAATCGAATTTTTGCATAATAAATTTTAGCACCACGCCATAAAGTGGTAAGAATAGCAACAGACTGACAAAAAGCTTGAACGCATAATCTACCGTACCGATGGTAAACCAATGTTCTGCCATATAAACGTCTTCGCTTTGATAGAAAGCAACAGCAAAGAAGACGAAGGTGTCGATCATCGTACCGAAAATGGTCGAGCAAGTTGGTGCAAGCCACCACGATTTGCCTTGGCGTAGGCGGTTAAACACCAAAATATCTAAAATCTGACCTACTGCATAACCGCTGAAACTGGCTAGTGCGATGCGGAACACAAAGAAATTAAATTTGCTTAGTGCGGAGAAACCTTGGAACTGTGTTTCAAAAAACAGCACGGAAATCACATAGCTAATCAACAAGGCGGGGAACATTACGACGAAAATAATTTTGCGTGCTAGCTCAGCGCCAAATACCCGCACCGTTAAATCTGTTGCTAAAAAGATAAATGGGAATGTGAATGTACCCCAGGTGGTTGGGATGACATAATCGGTAAAGGGTACAGTAATTTCAAAAGTGCGTTGTACTAAGAAATTGCTGATAGTTAAGATAAAAATATGGAAAAAGGCTAAAAGTTTCAGAGAAGATCGCTTTTGCAGATCAGAAAATGGGATTGGGTAATGCATAATTTTCCTTTTTAGTAGAGATTGGGGTTAGGGAACCCAGAAAAAACAAAGGGCGAATAATACGCCCTTTGTGTGAAAGATCAAGTAAGATTGCAAATTTATGCCAGAAATTGACCGCTTGTAGAAAACTACACTCGCTCAAATGCCAGCACTTTATGTTCTAATTTACGCAATAGTACAGTCATAATGCCAGTGATCACAAGATAAATTGCCCCAGCGATACCGTAAATGGTAATTGCATCATATTCCGTGCCGTAAAGCTGTTTGGCATAGCCCATAATATCTAAAATCGTGATGGTGGAGGCAAGTGATGTGCCTTTGAAAACCAAAATGATTTCGTTGCTGTAAGAAGGTAACGCTCGTTTTAACGCATACGGAATCAAGATTTTGAGCGTATCTAAACGGCTTAAACCTAATGCGGCACACGTTTCCCATTGCCCTTTCGGAATCGCTTTTACTGCTCCGTGGAAAAGTTGCGTTGAGTATGCCGCACTATTTAGTGCTAAAGCCAATACTGCACAAAACCACGCATCAGAAAATAATGCCCAAAGTGGACTTTGTGTGAGCCATTCAAATTGACCTGGCCCGCTGTAAATTAAGAAAAATTGCACTAATAGCGGCGTGCCTGTAAAGAGCATCAAATAGCCATTGACTAAGCTTTTCACGAATTTATTTTCCATTGAAAGCAAGAACGTGAAAATGATCGCCAACACAAATGCAATCATTAACGACACCGCCATTAAGCTAAGGCTAGTTGGAATACCTTGTGCGATAACTAAGAAATAATCCCACATTATTTGCCTCCTCGCTCAAAACGGGTGAAACGCAGTTCAAGACGGCGAATAATCACTTGGCTAATTAGGGTAATTGCAAGGTAAATCAATGCTGCAAAGCCATACCATGTGAATGGTTGATGCTCGTTGGTATTGATAAGGTCGGCTTGTCGCATTAAGTCATCGACACCAATCAGCGAAACTAAGGCGGTATCTTTCAGCAATACAAGCCATTGGTTACTTAAACCAGGCAAAGCGTGTCGCCATACTTGAGGCATAATGATGTGCAAGAAAGTATAACGGCGGCTTAAACCTAACACCGCTCCACTTTCCCACTGTCCGTTCGGAATCGCTTGAATTGCCCCACGCAGTGATTGTGAAGCATAAGCAGCAAAAATCACGCTTAACGCCAGCACACCGCTGTTAAAGGCACTAAATTCGATGTATTCACCTGTGATTTTTTCGATCAGCTCAGTTGAACCGAAATAGATTAACAACACGACCAAAATTTCAGGTAAACCACGCATTAAAGTGAGAAAAACCGTGGTTGGTTTGCTGATGCAAGCGGTCTTATTCATCTCCAAACTTACAAAAAGAATGGAAAGTAACAAGCCGACGACAAGAGAAGCCAGTGCAAGCCCAAGCGTCATGAGCGTTGCACTGTAAATTAAAGGAAGATATTCGGTAAACATAGCTTACTTGTTTGTCATCCATTTATCGTAGATTTTTTTGTATTCGCCGTTCGCTTTGATGGTTGCTAAACCCTTGTTTAACTCATCTACAAGATCTTTGTTACCTTTGTTGATCGCAATCCCTAAGCCATTACCGAAGTATTTTTTATTGGTCACTTTCTCGCCCACGAAAGTTAAATCTGCTTCTTTTGAAAGCATATCCGCAAGCACAGCAGTATCGCCAAAAATTAAATCAATACGACCATTTTTTAAGTCTAAAATAGAATCTTGAAGTGAATTATACGCTTTCGGTGCATATTGTTTCGCTTCTGCCACAACGTACTGTTGGAAAGTAGTACCGTTTTGTACGCCCACGTTTTTCGCACTTGCTAAATCCGCTTTGCCTTTTAATGCGATAAAGCTCGCCGAGCTGTCGTAGTAAGGCTCAGAGAAAAGCACTTGTTTGCTACGTGCTTCAGTAATGTCCATTGCAGAAATTGCACCATCAATACGTTTTTGTTTCACCGCTTGCACTAAACCATCAAAAGAGAGGCTTTTGAACGAGCAATTTGCTTGGATTTCTTTACAAATTGCATTGGCAATATCGACATCAAAACCGATGATTTCACCTTTTTCGTTGGTGGTTTCAAACGGTGGGTAGCTTGGTTCCATTGCGAAAGTTAAATCTTTTGCTTGTGCTGAGAAAGTTGCGAATGCAATAGCGGATGCGATAAGTAATTTTTTCATAAGAAAGTCCTTATTAAATATGTGTTTAATTATTCAGAATGAGAAAGATATTGAGCAAACTCTGCTGTTTTTGGCTGTTCAAAACAACTTGAATCGCCTTGCTCAATAATATGCCCTTTCTCCATATACACCACTTTGGTTGCCACTTTGCGAGCTACGCCCACCTCGTGCGTTACGATTACCTGCGTGATGCCTGTATTTTTTAATTCCTTAATAATATCCACCACTTGTGCGGTGATTTCTGGGTCAAGTGCTGCGGTTGGTTCATCAAATAACAACACTTGTGGTTGCATCATCAATGCACGAGCAATTGCTACACGCTGTTGCTGACCACCTGAAAGTTGAAGCGGAAAACGATCAGTAAATTCGCCTAAACGTAAACGTTCTAAATGGGCTTTTGCCTGTGTAATCGCTTCTCCTTTCGATATTCCCAACACTTTCATCGGTGCTTCAATTAAGTTTTGTAGCACGGTTAAATGGTTCCATAAATGATATTGCTGGAACACCATTCCCACCTCACGACGCAGTAGTGCTATCTGTTTTGCATCCATTTTGGCGGATAAATTAAAGCTATGTTTCGCCACTTCCAGCGTACCCTCTTGAGGTACTTCCAATAAATTCAGTGTGCGAATAAGCGTACTTTTCCCTGCCCCAGAGGGGCCAAGCAACACCACCACATCGCCTTTTTCAACATCAAGGTTGATGTCAAAAAGAGCTTGGTTGTTGCCATAGAAAAAATTGACGTGATAAAGACGAATTGCCATTCGTTAAGTCCTGTTATGTAAATCAACAAATTGAATGAATATTATGAATTTTTGCATAATTATGCAAGAGATTTTTGAGAAAATTTTGAAAAGATAGTACCGAAAGGGTTGTAAATCATATTTGTGGATACGTAATTTCAGAGCTTTATCTGCTAGAATAGTTTTAGCAATAGTTGTGTTGGGTTTATTACATTGCCGCAAACTACATAATCCCACGCAATCTATGTGTCATTTACCCTTGTACTAAAATCAGCAACTTATTAAGGAATGAAAATGAATTGGAAAGAATTTGAAGTTTTTTGTGTTACTTATTTAAATAAAACTTATGGAAACAAATTTGCGAAAAAAGGCGAAAGTGATTCTACAACAAGTGATATTCTTTTTACAGGAAATAATCCATTCTATATAGAAGCAAAAATGCCACATTCCCAATGCGGTCAATTTGTTTTAATTCCTAATAGAGCTGAATATAAATTTGATTATTCACCGAAAAATAAGAGTGAAATAAATCCCTATACTCAAAAAATAATGCAATTTATGTCAGAAAACTTCTCTGAATATGCTAATTTATCTACTAAAGGGAAAATTATTCCATTACCTGAATCTGTATTTGTAAATTGGATTAAGGAATATTATAAAAGTAAAAGTGTGAAATTCTTTATTACTTCTAATGGTGATTTTATTATATTTCCTATTGAACACTTCGAGCATTACTTTAACGTATCTTGTACATACAGAATTAAAAAAAGCGGTTCAAGACATCTCAATTCGAAAAGCCTTCCTGATTTCAAACAGGCGTTAGATAAAAAAGGCATCTCTTATACGATGAGGGGGTTGGAACTGCATTCTGACGAGAACATTCACGATAAAAGAATTTCAGGAGATGATAAGGATTTTTTAATTAAAGAGAATAATGGAGCTTATCACGTTAAGATTTTATCTAATACTTTTAATGCTAATGTTATATTTTCAATATCATTAAAAAATAATATTTCTCTATTTATTCTTAATGAAGATAGAAAAGCTTTTGAGGCAGCTATTTCTTTATAATTGCTAAGGGGCTATGCCCCTTTCAATTTAATATGGTTTGAAATTTAATGATGAACCAATGTTATAAGCAATATATTGAAGTACATTGATAACAACTGAGTTACCAAATTGTTTATATGCTTGGCTGGTTGACGGGTGGACTTTATAACTATCTGGGTAGCCCATTACTCTAGCACACTCTCTAGGGTGTAATTTCCGTGTCTTCCCGTTTACTAAATATCCCCCTGTCTTAGCGAAAATGCCGCCACCATAAGCAGATAAGGTAATTGCAATGCCTCTTGTGCTATAAATTCGTTCTCCTTGCCCACCTTTTCCTACAATACCAAGTCGAACTGTTTTGGGGGTTGTTTGCTCAATTTCTTGGTTTGTCATTACCAAATCTTTTCTATCAATAACTAAGTGTTCCACCTCGCTATCAGGTAATAACAAATCTTTCACAAAAGTATTAAGCTCAAAAGGTTTTGGAAATTGGAAATTTTGAATATTGAGATCATTGCGAAAACAAATCATATAGATACGTTCCCTTTTCTGTGGAATCCCATAATCTAAAGCATTTAATACTTTAGCATGAAAAGAATAGTCCAATTCATTCATTGTATTTTTTACAACTTCTAACGTATTTCCATTATCATGCGATGCAAAATTTTTCACATTTTCCATAAAAACCACTTTAGGTTTTTTTTCACGGACAATACGTGCAATATCAAAAAAGAGCGTACCTCTGCTGTCCTCGAATCCTTTTTGTTTTCCACTAATAGAAAACGCTTGGCACGGAAACCCTGCACATAAAATGTCGTGATCAGGAATGGTTTTCTCATTTACTTGGGTAATGTCGCCCTCAGGCTTTTCACCAAAATTCATCTCATATACTTCTTGTGCATATTTATCCCATTCATTAGAATAAACGCACTCAGCACCGCAAGATTCTAAAGCAAGTCTAAAGCCACCTAATCCTGCAAAAAGGTCAATAAAGCGTAATCCTGTGAGCTGTTTATCTTTTATTTCAATCATAAGAATCTTAAAAAATTGTTTATATATACAGTACAATACATCTTTATAAAAATCAAGATGTTTTTTATTATATGAAAAAAGTTTGAGATAGAAAACTTTTTCTGGTTTTAAAAGGATAGATAATGACACTATGCTACAAAAAGTTATGGAAATTACTTATCGATAGAGAAATGAAGCACAAAGATCTAATACTCTTATCGGGGATCAGCAAGAGTACATTTTATAAATTACGAAATAACGAAAATGTGACAACAGATGTGCTTTTAAAAATCTGTGAAGTTTTAGATTGTGATATTTCTGAAATTGTGGAATGTGTACGATAAAAAAGGACGAAGCTCAACACTTCGTCCTACATTTTTATGTAAACCTAACAATCTCTATTTCGAATAATATCTCGAAATTGCCTCTTTCACACCGCCATTATTTAAGCAAGCTTCATTTAGGAGAGACATAGAGAATGTGCCATCATTACAAATTGCGGTGGCTTTTTCGGGGATAAAAGCCACTTCTTTTTGGGGCGTTCTTGATTGGATAGATATTTGTCCTTTTACATTGCTTTCACTAAAACGAATATTGTAATCTGCTGTTTCGGTATCTGGAGCAGCAACGACAGTTACATTACCTTTTACTTCAGGGGTTGGGCGATTTCCACAACTCACGAGGGTGGTAGATAAAATAACTAAGCCAATTAAATATGTTTTATTCATAGTAGACTCCTTATGTATTTTCGCTCAATTTAGAAAAAAGGGCTGATAAAATCAACCCTCGGAAAAATAAAGAAAAAATTAAGCATTTACAAAGTCTTTGCCTAACTTAATATCCGCTTCTAATACTTCTTCAAGTGCTTTTAATTTTTCTTGCTCATATTCACTTAATTGACCAATTGGCAGAATTTCTTCCACGCCTGTTAAACCGAAACGCACAGGGTGAGCAAAGAATTCTGGATAGCCACTGTCTTTTTTGCTTTCTACATACGCATAACGCACGCAGTCTTCACCTAATAATGCTTTGAATACCGCTACGGCAAAACGTGCACCCGCTTCCGCCATTGAAAGTGTTGCTGATCCGCCGCCTGCTTTTGCTTCAACTACTTCCGTTCCTGCATTTTGGATACGGTGAGTTAAGCTTTCAATTTCTTCTTGTGTGAAGTCAATTTTACGACCTTCAGATAACGCTTGAGAAAGTAATGGCAGAATGGTTGGACCAGAGTGACCACCGATGACAGGCACTTTCACAGTTTCAGCGTGTTTTTCTTTTAATTCAGACACAAAACTTTTCGCACGCACAACGTCTAAAGTGGAAACACCAAATAATTTACGTTTGTCGTATACCCCTTTTTTGCGTAATACTTCTGCCGCTAATGGCACCAATGTATTTACAGGGTTACTTACAATACCCACGCACGCATCAGGGCACACTTCTGCTACTTTTTCAACCAAGTTTTTGATGATGTTACCGTTGATATTGAATAAATCGGCACGGGTCATACCAGGTTTACGTGCCACGCCTGCAGTAACAAGTACCATATGTGCATCTTTTAATGCCGCTGCTAAGTTCTCTTCGCCTGCATAACCGATGGCTTTTACAGAGGTTGCAATATGGCTAATATCTACTGCAACACCTGGTGTAACAGGTGAGATATCATAAAGGGCTAATTCTGTGCCTATTGGTAAACGTAATTTTAACAATAATGCCAAAGTTTGACCGATACCGCCAGCAGCACCTAAAAGGGTTAATTTCATAAAAAAACTCCTATTAAAATGAAGAATTTAATCTCAAAATTGGAGAAATTTTAACAGATTTTTACCTAAAAAGGGGAGTTTGTTCTGTTGAAAATATAATCTGAATCAAGTTTTTACCAAATAATCATTTGATTCATTAAGAAAATTAACAGAACAAATTGCTTTTTATGCATAGATACGCAAGAATTCTGCATAGAAATTGCATTTTTAACTGAAAAGGAAACTCATGGATAAACTTTCTGAAGCATTCAAGGCTCTATTAAAAGAAGAAAAGTTTGGTTCACAAAGCGAAATTGTGACGGCTTTACAGGAGCAAGGCTTTGAAAACATTAACCAATCTAAAGTCTCTCGAATGCTCTCTAAATTCGGTGCTATTCGCACCCGCAATACTAAAATGGAAATGGTTTACCAGCTACCAAATGAATTAGGTGTGCCGACTACATCCAGCCCGCTCAAAAATTTGGTGGTGGACATCGATCATAACGATCTATTGATCGTCGTGAAAACCAGCCCTGGAGCGGCACAGTTGATTGCACGCTTGCTGGATTCCATCGGTAAAAGCGAAGGCATTTTAGGCACGATTGCAGGTGATGACACAATTTTCATCACCCCAACGCGTGGCACGGATATTGACGACCTAATGCAAACGGTCAAAACCCTTTTTGAAAGCTCATTCTAATGCGAATTTTACTCACAGGTGGCACTGGCTTTATAGGTTCGCATTTAGTGCCGTTTCTGCTTGAAAAAGGGCATAATCTCACGCTCTTGTCTCGTAAAACAAAACGGCTTCAGCAAGCGGTCAAATTTGTGCAAACCCTTGCAAACTTCAGCGATTTAAATGAATTTGATGCCGTGATTAACCTTGCAGGCGAACCGATTTTTGATAAACGTTGGACAGAAAAGCAAAAGCAAAAATTGTTCGACAGTCGTGTGAAACTAACCAATCAGCTTGCTAATCTCTTTGCTAAAAGCACACAACCGCCCGCCGTGTTTATTTCGAGTTCTGCTACTGGCTTTTACGGTGATTTGCCGACAGACCAATTTGGTACTGAAAAAACGCCTTCAAGCGGTGGATTTATTGCAGAATTATGCAAACAGTGGGAGGTAGAAGCGTTAAAAACAGAAGCCATCACAAGGCTTTGCCTTATCCGCACGGGTATTGTGTTTTCCGAACGAGGAGGGGCATTAAAAAGGATGCTCCCACTTTATCGCTTAGGGCTTGGAGGGAAACTAGGTAATGGCAAACAGCATTGGGCATGGATTGCATTAGAGGACTATTTGCGTGCCCTATGTTTCTTATTGGAAAATCCGAACTGCGTTGGGGTGTATAATTTCGTTTCACCTTATCCTGTGACCAATGCGGAATTCAACTGCTGGTTGGCAAAGCAGTGTAGTAAACCTGCATTTTGCCACGTACCTGCTTTTGTATTGAAATGGCTACTTGGCGAACGTTCGGCAATTTTGTTGGATAATCAACCGCTTGTACCAACGCATTTGTTGGCGGATGGGTTTGGGTTTAAGTACCCTGATTTGAATTTTTTAAATATAAAATTTTCGTAAATTTATTAGCTAATTTCTTCGCCTTTGCTTCTGCCAAATCTCCCCTACCCCTCTTTGCTAAAGAGGGAGAAGTTCTTGATGAAGAATAGAGATCTCCATTATTTCGCAAAGATAAATCCCCTCTTTAGCAAAGAGGGGTAGGGGAGATTTGGCAGTATCTATTAACGAAAAAATTAAGTAACAACACCTAGGAATATTTATGCTACTCAATATCCTCTATCTCGTCATCGGCTTAATCCTCCTTGTTTGGAGTGCCGATAAATTTGTGGACGGCGCATCTGCCACTGCACGCTACTTGGGGCTTTCGCCTCTACTTATCGGCATTGTGATCGTAGGCTTTGGCACATCCACGCCTGAAATGCTCGTCTCTGCTTCTTCCGCATTAGATGGGGCATCTGGATTAGCGTTGGGCAATGCTTATGGCTCGAATATCTCCAATATTGCCCTGATTTTAGGGGTAACCGCTGTGATCTCGCCGATTTTGGTAGCAAAAGATGTGCTCAAAAAAGAGCTGCCTGCATTGCTGGCAATCACCGCACTTTCTGCCTATTTTTTAACTGATGCGACAGTTACTCAAACAGAAGCGGTCATTTTATTGGTCATTTTTGCCATTTATATGGGCTGGCGAATTTGGGAGGCGAGAAAATCGCCTGATGCGATTGAGGAAGAAGAAAACCAAGTGCCCGTTTCACTTAAAAAATCGGTGTTCTGGCTTGTAGTCGGCTTATTGTTGTTAATGGCAAGCTCAAAACTGATGGTAGTTGGTGCAGTGTCGCTTGCCAAAGAGTTAGGCGTGAGCGATTTAGTTATTGGCTTAACCATTGTGGCGGTGGGTACCTCTTTACCTGAGTTAGCATCTTCCATTATTGCAGCACGCAAAGGTGAATCTGATTTAGCACTCGGCAATATTGTCGGCTCGAACCTCTTTAATACCTTGGTGGTCGTTGGCATTGCGGGAGTAATTAGCCCAATGCACGTTGAGCCTGATATTTTCAGCCGCGATATGCTAGTGATGTCTGCACTTACAGTGTTACTCGCTCTCTGCTGCTACCCGTTCAGTCGCAAAAAACAAGGTAAAATTACCCGCTTTGAGGGATTTCTTTTGATGCTCTGTTTTGTAGGCTATACTCTCTATTTACTTAAAAGTGTGATTTAAAATGTTACGTATTCTGATACTTCTCGTAAGTCTCTGCCTCTCACTCAATGGTCAGGCGGGCTTATTTGATAAAAAACCAACTTTCCTTACAAGCCAACAAGCGTTCCAATTTGACGCCAAGCAAACGGGCAACCAATTGGCACTAAATTGGCAAATCGCAGATGGCTACTACCTCTACCAAAAAGAGGTGCAAATTACCCCAACACAAGCCGAATTGGGCGAATGGCAATTTCCGCCAGCGGAACGCCATCAAGATGAATTTTTCGGCGATGTGGAAATTTTCCGCAACGAATTGGCGTTACAGATTCCGCTAAAATCGGCTCAAAATGGTTCGGTAGAAATTCGCTATCAAGGTTGCACCAAAGGCTTCTGTTATCCGCCTGAAACGGTGAGCGTGCCTCTGCAAAATGTGGAAGCACAAGCGGTCGATTCTGCTCAAAATATTGCAAATTCAGCTGTTGCAAATTCTAGCAAAAATTCAACCGCTTCTAATATGGCAGGCATCAGCCAACAAGACCAACTTGCAAGCCAGCTTTCACAAAATCGCTTGTCGATTTTCTGGTTTTTCGTGTTGGGGGTAGGCTTGGCATTTACTCCTTGCGTGCTGCCAATGTTGCCGCTGCTTTCCGCGATTGTAATCGGCAACCAACAACGCCCCAATAGCCTAAAAGCATTGCTACTCAGCCTCACTTACGTGCAAGGTATGGCACTCACTTACACCTTACTTGGTTTGATTGTGGCAGCAATTGGCTTGCCATTCCAAATTGCCTTGCAGAGCCCACCTGTGCTGATCGGTTTGGCGATTTTATTTACCTTGCTCGCGGCTTCCATGTTTGGCTTGTTTGAAATTCGCTTGCCAAATGCGTGGCAACAAAAGTTGAATGCTCTCAGCCAAAAACAATCAGGTGGTGCATTCGGTAGCGTGTTTATCATGGGGATAATCGCAGGCTTAGTTGCCTCACCTTGCACCTCTGCCCCACTTTCAGGTGCATTGCTTTACGTGGCTCAAAGTGGAGATCTATTTACGGGTGGCTTAGCACTTTATTTGCTCGCACTTGGAATGGGTATTCCACTTGTGTTGATCACTCTCTTTGGTAACAAAATTCTGCCTAAATCAGGCGATTGGTTACTAAAAGTAAAAACGGCTTTCGGTTTTGTAATGTTAGCGTTACCGATTTTCTTAATTGCCCGCTTATTGCCAACTCAAATTGAACCCTTACTTTGGTCTACTTTAGCATTGGTATTCTTAGGTTGGCTGATTAGCGTTATTCCTACTACAGGTGTGTTGAAAAATACGATTCGCATTGGTTTGTTTGCACTGTTTGCGTTATCCGCTTATCCGTGGGCAAATTTAGTATGGGGTAATAGTTCACACTCAGTAGAAACCTCATCGCATGCCAAATTTATTCGCATTAGTTCATTAGCGGAATTAGACACTCAACTTGCCGAAGCGAAAGGTAAAAAAGTGATGTTTGATCTTTATGCCGACTGGTGTGTCGCTTGCAAAGAGTTCGAAAAATACACTTTCTCTGATGCTAAAGTGCAACAAAAATTAGATGAAATGGTGTTATTACAAGTAGATATGACTCGAAACTCATCTGACAACGATGCCATTATGCAACGCTTCCAAATCCTAGGATTACCAACAATTTTGTTCTTTGATGAACAAGGGCAAGAGATAAGCCAAATGCGAATCACAGGATTTTTGGATGCTGAGAAGTTTTTAGATTGGATAAAATAATCGTAGGGTGGGCTTTTAGCCCACCACAAAAATTTCTACACTTTATTGGTGGGCTAAAAGTCCACCTTACAATTAAAAAAGGCACAAAATGAACCAAGATAACCATAAGATCGAAGATATTATTCGCATTTTCAACGAATGTTTTGCCACGGAATACAATACCCGATTAGAAAAAGGGGACGATTACCCTATCTATTTACCCGCTTTTTTAGAGGAAGATGGTATGAAATCAGAGCGACCTTATCATGTGATTTTATTCGCACACGGTTATTATAGCAGTGCGTTGCACGAAATTTCGCATTGGCTTGTGGCAGGTGAAGCACGCCGCCAATTAGAGGATTTTGGCTATTGGTATGAACCTGATGGTCGCTCAGCAGAACGCCAACGTGAGTTTGAATCGGTGGAAGTTAAACCGCAAGCGATAGAATGGGTCTTAGCGACGGCTGCAGGTTTTCGTTATTTTGCGAGTGCGGATAATCTTTTAGGCAACCCAGGCGATAATTCAGCTTTCAAACAAGCGGTTTATAATCAGGTAAAAGTTTACGCAGAGCGAGGTTATTTGCCAAAACGAGCAGAGACACTTCGTAAAGCGTTGGCAAAATTTTATGGTACGCCAGATGTGATTGATTTAGCGATGTTTGATCTCGCAAAAATTTAAAAAATTTCATATATTTCCTCTTGACACAAGTGCTATACTCAAATCGTTTTTAACTTTTCAGGAGGAAATATGAATACTAACACCCCCTTCCCATTGCCAACGGGATATTTCGGTATCCCGCTTGGCTTGGCTGCGCTCTCCCTTGCGTGGTCACATCTCGCTCACTCGCCATTTACTGATACCATCAGTAATCTTTTAGGGATTAGTGCTATTCTTGTATGGCTTCTGTTTATCGGACTTTACCTGTATAAGTTTCTCTATTTTAAACACGAAGTTTTAGAAGAATATCATTGCCCTGTGAGATTCTCGTTTCTTGCGTTAATTCCGATTACTACGATGTTAGTCGCAGATATTTTATATCGCTGGCAACCGTTATTAGGCGAAGTAATGATCTGGATTGGCACAATTGGGCAGTTGCTTTTTTCATCTATTCGCATCGGGGAATTATGGAAAGGTGGTATTTTTGAACAAAAATCTACCCGTCCACCATTCTATTTGCCTGCGGTGGCAGCAAACTTTACCAGTGCTAGCTCACTTGCTTTGATTGGTTATCATGACTTGGGCTATTTGTTCTTTGGAGCAGGTTTAATTGCGTGGATTATCTTCGAGCCAGTGTTGTTGCAACACTTGAGAATTTCATCTGTTGAACCGCCTTTCCGAGCAACGATGGGGATTATCCTTGCCCCCGCTTTTGTTGGAGCATCAGCTTACTT
This sequence comes from Haemophilus parahaemolyticus, assembly GCF_002015035.1. GTDB lineage: Bacteria > Pseudomonadota > Gammaproteobacteria > Enterobacterales > Pasteurellaceae > Haemophilus_A > Haemophilus_A parahaemolyticus. The sequence continues at coordinate 77,316 of NZ_MUXY01000011.1, forward strand.
AGCCGTGAATCATGGTGAAATTGATACTTTCGTAAAAATTCTTTGGGGATATGGCTTCTTGCAATTCTTTTTCTTAATTCGCTTGTTACCGTGGATTGCAGAAAAAGGCTTAAATATCGGCTTTTGGGGTTTTTCATTCGGTTTGGCATCAATGGCAAATAGTGCGGTTGCGTTTTACCATGCTAATGTTCTCCCAGGCGTTGCGATTTTCGCCTTTGTATTTGCGAATGTAATGATTTTAGGGTTGATCAGTTTAACAATTTATAAATTATCCAAAGGACAGTTTTGGGTGAAATAGTAAAAAAGAAGGCATATATCAATGATATATGCCTTTATGCTAATAGGAGAAATTATTGAAAATAAGGCGGTTTAAAACTGCCTTATTTGTAGAATTATGCGTTAGCTTTTGTCACGTAGTCAATCGCTGATTGAACTGTTGTGATTTTTTCAGCTTCTTCATCAGGAATTTCGATATCGAATTCTTCTTCTAAAGCCATTACTAATTCAACGGTGTCTAAAGAGTCAGCACCTAGATCTTCGATGAATGAAGCTTCAGGTTTAACTTGTGCAGCGTCTGCACCTAATTGATCAACGATAATTTTTTTTACGCGTTCTTCAATGCTCATTTTTTGTTTCCTATATAAAATCGCGAATGCGAGAGTTAAGTAGTGTAATCGAAATTTTGTTTAATGCAACCTAAAAGAGATAGGTCGAACCAGACGCCATTAAGACACACAAGAATTAAAAAAGTTTGCCTACTTTTTATGTATGCGAGGATTGACATATTCTACCATTATGAATAGAAATTATCCACACACGCATAAAATTTCTTTTCGATTTATTTTGCTATTTTCCTTCTAAGGCTTTTCGCATTTGAGTAATAACCGCTTGGTAATCTGGCTGGTCAAAAATCGCAGAGCCTGCCACAAAAGTATCTGCCCCTGCTTCGGCAATGTCTGCAATGTTATCCACTTTCACACCGCCATCTACTTCAAGGCGAATATTTAAACCGCTTGCATCAATACGTTTACGCACTTCACGCAGTTTTTCCAATGTTGAAGGGATAAATTTCTGCCCGCCAAAACCAGGGTTTACGCCCATCAACAAAATCATATCCACTTTATCCACCACATAATCAAGATAATGCAGTGGCGTTGCGGGGTTAAATACCAAGCCAGATTTACAACCTAAATCACGAATAAGCTGTAAATTGCTGTCGATATGGTCGGTTGCTTCAGGATGGAAGGTAATATAATTTGCTCCTGCTTTGGCGAAATCAGGAATTAAGCGCTCAACAGGTTTTACCATTAAATGGACATCAATCGGTGCAGTAATGCCATAATCACGTAGTGCTTGGCAAATAGCTGGTCCGAAAGTTAAGTTTGGAACAAAGTGGTTATCCATCACATCAAAATGGATGATGTCTGCACCTGCTTCAACCACTGCCTTCACATCATCGCCAAGGCGAGCGAGATCAGCAGAAAGAATAGAAGGTGCAATTAAAAAAGGTTGCTGTGCCATAGATTTTTCTCCAAGGTAGCTAGAAAATTTCAGGCATAGCCTACCACAAAAAGCGGTCGAGTTTTTGGTTTCTTTTGCAAAATTTTGATTGTTAAAAAATAGTTGCACAAAACCATAAAAAATTTATTGAAATAAATAAAAATTGCTGTATGATGCATTCCCATAATTTAAAAATGGATATTAACCATTTTGAAACAGATCAAAATACAAAAGGAGACAACTCAAATGAAAAAAGGGATTCATCCGACAAACTATCGTGAAGTGCTTTTCTATGATGCTTCCGTACAACAAGGCTGGGTTATTCGCTCTTGTGCCGCAACAACAAAAACCATGAAATGGACAGACGGCAAAGAATATCCGCTTTATACACTAGATACTTCTTCCGCTTCTCACCCTGTTTATACGGGTAAACGCCGTGAGGTAAATAGTGAAGGACGTGCAAGTCGATTTAGCGATAAATTTAAAGGTATGGCAAGTTTAGTGGCGAAAAAATAAGGAAATCAAATGCAAATTCTCAATTCATTAAAAAGTGCGAAAAGTCGCCATCCAGATTGTAAAATCGTGCGTCGTAAAGGTAAGCTTTACGTTATTTGTAAGAGCAATCCAAGATTTAAAGCCCGTCAGCGTTAATAGTAGATAGAATGGAGAATCTATGAAAAAACTACTTCTTGCTACCGCAGTTTGTGTGATTTCTTTTTCGGCTCAGGCTCACCGCGTTTGGGTACAAAGTGAACCTGTGAAAGCGGGTGAAATTTTGAAGGCAGACATTGGCTATGGTGAATTTCCAACGCTCGAGCCGATTGCAGAAAAGCGCCTTCATTTCTTTGATAAAGGAATGGTGCTGGTGAATACCGAAGGAAAACAAAATCTTGTGCAAAAAGGCGAGAATTACCACTATGAAAGTGCAAAACCTGTGAAAGCAGGAAGTTACGTATTAGCCGCAGAATATAAACCGACATTCTGGTCGCAAAATGCCGAAGGCTGGAAGCAAGCCGATATGCTGAACACGCCAAATGCAACCTATTGTGAAAGCACAGCGATGTATGGAAAAAATATTGTGAATATTGGCAAGGCAGTCGAAAAAAATGATGTGGCAGAAGTAGTTGGACATGAATTGGAAATCGTACCAATGGTCAATCCTGCCACCATTAAAGTGGGTGAGCGTTTCAAAGTCGTGGTGCTTTACCAAGGCGAACCGCTCCCAAATGCAACATTAACAGCAACGTTCAAAGGATTTGATAATTCAGATAACCAGCATACCCACAAAGTGGAAGCACAAGCTTTCTCTGACACCACAGGTGCAGATGGTACGGTCGATATTATCCCACTTCGTGATGGTTTCTGGAAAGCATCTGTGGTATATGAAACGCCATTTGAGAAACCTGCACAATGTCAGAAACATAAACATTATGCGACGTTAACGTTTGATATTGCCAAATAGTTTCGTAGATTGCTTGATATGATTATTCTCCAATAAAGCCCGCTTTATTGGAGATTTTTTTATGGGAAAATTGTGAAATTTGTGAACTAGCTCACAGTTTATTAAACTTTTTAACATTATTATTACATTCATAGCGATAACCACCCTTATTTAAACAAAAGGAGACTCTATGAAAACATATCAAATGTATATTGATGGTCAATTTGTTACTTCTACAAGCGGTCAATTTTTTGACGTAATTAACCCTGCCACTGAAGAAGTGATTGCGTCTGTTACCAAAGGGACTGTAGAAGAAACCCGAGCCGCAATTGATGCTGCAGACAAAGCTCAAAATGCGTGGGAGCAACTGCCTGCGATCGAACGTGCTGGCTATTTAAGAAAAATTGCACATGGCATTCGTGAAAGAACAGAAGAAATCGCAAGGGTAATTTCGTCAGAAATGGGAAAAACTCTACCACTTGCACGAGTGGAAGTGAATTTTACCGCCGATTACATTGATTACATGGCAGAATGGGCAAGACGCTACGAAGGGGAGATTCTCCAAAGTGATCGCTCAAACGAGCATATTTTCATTTATAAAAAAGCAATTGGGGTCACCACAGGCATTCTGCCATGGAATTTCCCTTTCTTTTTAATCGCACGCAAAATGGCACCAGCGTTAGTGACAGGCAATACCATAGTAGTGAAACCAAGCGTGGATTCACCAATTAACGCCATATTATTTGCGGAAATTGTACATTCATCAGGTTTACCAAAGGGTGTATTTAACCTAGTACACGGTGCAGGTGGTGAAATCGGTCAAGAATTAGCAGGCAATCCAAAGGTCGGTTTAGTCTCTTTAACAGGTAGCGAACCTGCTGGTCGTAAAGTGATGGAGGCGGCAAGTCGCAATATCACTAAAGTGAATTTGGAATTAGGCGGTAAAGCACCTGCAATTGTATTGGCAGATGCAAATTTAGATTTAGCAGCCAAAGCTATCGTAGCTTCACGTATTATCAATAGTGGACAAGTTTGTAACTGTGCAGAGCGTATTTATGTTCAGCGCGAAGTTAAAGAAGTTTTCACTCAAAAATTAGTGGAACTCATGAAAAAAGTCCGCTTAGGAAACCCGCTTGAAGATGAAACCCTAGATATGGGACCGATGGTAAACAAACAAGGACAATTGCATGCACAGGCGATGGTAGATGAAGCTATCAAAGCAGGAGGGCGTTGCTTACTTGGTGGTCATTCGGTAAAAGGTAAAGGCTATTATTTCGAACCGACAATCATTGATAATGTAACTAATGATATGGCAATTTTACGTCAAGAAATCTTTGCCCCTGTCATTCCGATTGCTACTTTCGAGACCATTGATGAGGTAATTGAGCTCGCCAATGATTGCGAATACGGTTTAACATCTTCGATTTATACTCAAAATATTAATAAAGCAATGAAATTGATTTCACGCTTGAAATTTGGCGAAACTTACGTGAACCGTGAAAACTTTGAGGCAATGCAAGGTTTCCATGCAGGTTGGCGTAAATCAGGCATTGGCGGTGCAGATGGTAAACACGGTTTAGAAGAATATCTCCAAACTCATGTAGTCTATTTGCAATACGATCAAAATATTTAACCGCTTGCAGCAGCTTTTCGAAGAATATCTCGGGTTTAGATTGTCAATATCGGCGATTTTTTGTATAAACCTACCCCTTTATACTGAATTATCGTGAATACACAAATCGTTGGAGTAACAAATGGCTCGTGTAATCGTTCAAGAAGCTGCTGAAATTATCGGCAACCGTTTTGATTTAATTTTAATTGCGGCACGTCGTGCAAGACAAATCCAGTTTCTCAAGCAGTGAACCCTATATTACGCACCCTGTTGCCGTTGCAGGCATTATTGCGGAAATGAAATTCGACCACGAAGCCGTGATGGCGGCACTGTTACATGATGTAATTGAAGATACGCCTTATACCGAAGAACAACTTGCAGCTGAATTTGGCAAGAACGTTGCCGAAATTAACAGCAACGTTCAAAGGATTTGATAATTCAGATAACCAGCATACCCACAAAGTGGAAGCACAAGCTTTCTCTGACACCACAGGTGCAGATGGTACAGTCGATATTATCCCACTTCGTGATGGTTTCTGGAAAGCAGCCGTAGTATATGAAACGCCGTTTGAGAAGCCTGAACAATGTCAAAAACATAAGCATTATGCAAGCTTGACGTTTAATATTAATAAATAATTTTGGGGTTATGCTAGATAACGACTAAAAGCCCCATCAAGTAATGTTTCCATCGAGGTTATTCCATAACACATTTTACCTTGATGGAAACGATGATGATTATAATACAACCTCCATTCATCTAAGTCGGTTTAAAATAATCCGATTGTCATTATTTCGTTAATAAATCCAACGCTTCTTGATATTTCGCAACCGTTTTCTCAATCACTTCTTGTGGAATTTTAGGTGCAGGAGCTTGTTTATTCCATCCACTATTTTCAAGCCAATCACGCACAAATTGTTTATCGAATGATGGTGGATTTGTGCCTTCTTTGTAGTTTTCTACCGCCCAGAAACGACTTGAATCTGGCGTGAGTACTTCATCCATCAAAGTTAATACGCCATTTTCATCTAAGCCAAATTCAAATTTCGTATCGCAGATAATAATGCCTTTTGTTAATGCATATTCAGCCGCTTTGGTGTAAAGTGCAAGGGCTGCTTCTTTTACTTGTTTAGCAAGTGCTTTCCCGATTTGGCTCTCGCACTCTTCATAGCTAATATTGATATCGTGATCGCCCACTTCCGCTTTACTTGATGGTGTAAAAATTGGCTCAGGTAGTTTGCTTGCTTCCACTAACCCTTCTGGCAGAGCTAAACCACAAATTGTGCCTGTTTTTTTGTAATCTTTTAAGCCAGAACCCGTTAAATAACCACGTACGATAGACTCAATTTTCACTGGTGTTAAACGCTTGCATACTACTGCACGATGTTGAATTGCCTCGGCTTCTTCTTTTGGTAACACATCAAATACAGAATCGCCTGTGAAATGGTTTGGCATAATATCGGCTAATTTACTAAACCAGAAATTCGAAATTTGAGTTAAGATTTCGCCTTTGTGCGAAATCGGCTCATCTAAGATAACATCAAAGGCAGAAAGGCGATCCGTTGCCACCATAAGCATACGCTTATCGTCAATTTCGTATAAATCACGCACTTTGCCAGAGTAGATTTTTTTTAAGCTAATTTGCATTTTGAGATCCTATTTAAAGTGAATGTAAAAAATTGAACAAATTATACCGCTTTACGCAAACGATTGCGATGAGTTTTAATTGATGTGAGAAATGATCGAAAAAAAGGGGAAAATTCCCCAAAAAGTCATATTCTAAATTTTTGAGGAGTACTTTGAAAAGTAATTCAACAAAAAAGAACAATATAACATCATAGGAAAATTATAATGAACATGCCTCGCAACTATTGTTATTATTACCACATCGGATAATCCACCTTCGGTGGTAAAATCAGCTATAGAAAATATGATTAACAGTGAAAATATGGAGAAAAAATGAATGCAGAAGTGTTAGCAATGAAAATTGGCTTAGTGGAAAAGATAACTTTTTCTGATGGTACCACGCTTGAAAGTGCGATCCGCAAGCAACCTGTTGAGCAAATGGTGGTAAATGAAATGGGGGCTGAGGGCAACGATGTTGGATTAAAAGCTCATCACGGTGGTGTGGATAAAGCCCTTTTCTTTATGTCAGATAAAACGTTTGAGCATCTTACAAGCTTGATTGGCAAGGATTTTGACTGGCAAGGTAGAGCGATTTATGGTGAAAATTTCATTGTTTCTGGTTTAGATGAATATAATGTTTGCGTGGGTGATCATTATCAAATTGGTGAGGTTATTGTAGAAGTTTCTCAGCCGCGTAAACCTTGTGAGCGTTTGTCGCTCAATAGTGAGCATTCTGAAACTCAAGAAATTGTGCGAGAAAAAGGCTTAACTGGCTGGTATGTTCGTGTGCTTCAAACGGGTATTTGCAAAAAAGGCGATAAAATTCACCGCTTGCAACAGCCTTATCCGAAACTCAATATTATGCATTTAAATCAACTCATTGCTCAAAAGCCAAATGAAGCGATTAAAGCAGATTTGGAAGAGGCATTGAGTTGCGAAGTGCTTGCCGAGGCATTCAAGCGAACGTTGAGAACGCAGTTGAAGCGAATTAAATAAGAAAAAGCCTTGAAGTCATCAAGAACTCCAAGGCTTTTATTTATGCTAATATACGATTTTTAATTAGCCTAAAATGTTTGCTAATTCAGCACTTACTTCTTCTACTGGTTTTGTGCCGTCTAAACGCTCGTAGCGGGTATTGCCTGCTTCGGCTTCGGCTGTGTAGTAAGCGATAAGTGGTTTGGTTTGTTTGTGGTAGATTGCTAAGCGCTCTAACACGGTTTCTGCTTTGTCGTCTGGGCGGATGATTAAATCTTCTCCTGTTACATCGTCTTTACCTTCTACTTTTGGTGGGTTGTAAACCACGTGGTAAGTACGACCAGAAGGTTGGTGTACGCGACGACCGCTCATACGTTCTACGATCACTTCATCAGCCACGTCAAATTCTAACACAAGGTCGATTTTTACGCCTGACTCTTTTAATGCATCTGCTTGTGGAATCGTGCGAGGGAAGCCGTCTAATAAGAAGCCGTTTGCACAGTCTGGTTGAGCTATGCGGTCTTTCACTAATGCAACCGTTAATTCATCTGGTACTAATTTACCTTCGTCCATTAACGCTTTTGCTTGTTTGCCAAGCTCAGTGCTTTCTTTGATTGCAGCACGGAACATATCGCCTGTTGAGATTTGTGGGATGCCAAATTTGTTCATAATGAACTGTGCTTGTGTGCCTTTGCCTGCACCTGGTGCACCTAAAAGAATAATTTTCATAAAAACCTCGTTGTAATAAAAAACTTCACTATTTTATAAGGGAATCGCATATTAGTCTATAAAGTAATATGTTGAGTAGATATCGCTCGGCTCTCGTCAAATGGATTCATTGCGTTGATCATCATTATTTTTTCATATTGGTGCAGATATTCAACCTTAATTTCTACCAGCTTAATTTTATTTTGGCTTAATAGATAGCTTAATTGAGTACCTTTAAGCAGATAATCTTTCGGACTATACCAAATATTATTTTTCAAAAAGAGTAAATTGCCAACACGGCAATCGGTCACTTTTCCATTTTGAATGATGATAGCCTCATCTTTTTCGATTTTTATTAAATCAAAATTTTTTCGGTTGCTATATTTAAATATGTACTCCAACGTATCAAAATAGACCGCTTGATAGCTTTTTATTTCTCTTTTTTGATAAACTGAAAAAATGATATGATAATCTTGTTGATTATAATCAATGCGACATCTCACTAATCCATTCTGATATCTTTCTGGTACTTGGATAATTTCTGCTAAATTAAATACCGAGGTTTGCTTAAATAATTTCTCTATTGCATTATCCATTCTTGCTTGATGAAAAGCTAAATTTTGCGGAATGCCATCAAGAATCGCAATGGTTTCAAACACGGGAAATTGGGACATATACCTTCTCTAAAATTTCTTGATATTCTTCTTCTAGGCTACTTTGTGAAGTAATGCCACCACCGCTGCGAAATAGCATTTCACCTTGTTCATTCTTTTCAATGTAGCGAATAGCGACTGCACTTTCCAAGTTGTCGCCATCAAAATAGCCAAAAATACCTGTGTAGTAGCCACGTTTTTCGCCTTCAGCTTGCTGAATAATTTGGATGGTTTTTTCTTTAGGTGCTCCGCTAATTGATCCAGCAGGCAATAATTTTGCGAGAATTGAGCCAATATTCGCTCGCCAATTGTCAGTGAGTTCGCCGCAAATTTCAGAGCTTGTTTGATAAATTGCTCCATGATGTATTTCAATCTTTTCAACATAACGATATTTTGTTACTCGAATATTTTGAGAAACAATAGCTAAATCATTTCGAATTAAATCAACAATGGTATTGTGCTCTTCAAATTCTTTCTTTGAATTTAATAGTTTTTGTTTTGCATTTTCTTCACTTGCGTTAATTGTGCCCTTCATTGGATAAGAGAAAATTTTATTTTCTTTAATGCGAATGAATGTTTCAGGTGAAAAGCAGATAAATTTATCTTGATAGAATAATTTATATTTTGCGTGGCTTTTAATAAAAATCTCTTTAAGCGAATAATTTGTTTGGATTTTAGTAGCAAATGCAAGATTTAATAAATAACTATTTCCTTTTTGAATTTCATTTTTTACCAATTCAAAGGCAACCTGATAGCGAGAAAATTTTAATGGGATTCTGCTAAATTCAAATGGCTTGTTAAAATCAAAGCATGAAGTGTTATTGTAGTCAGGAAATTGAAAAAAGATCTGATGTGAGGAGCATTCTGCTAATGGGAGCAGAATGGGCTGATTTTGTTCAAAATCAATTAAGAAGAAAAATGGTTTTCTGGCTGCACCAAAGGTATTGGCTTGTTGAATAAAGGGTTGCATAGATAAAACCTAAATTGATACCATAAAAAAAGCCCCTCAAAGTAAGGGGCATAAAACCAAAAGGGTTTAAAGAATATACAGGAAGTGAAACGAGTAAAAATCAAAGATTTTCACTCTAGCCTAGTTTCCTAGACCAATATGCAAACACAACATCATACTTAAAATTAGAAATAGTAAAATTACTATCACTATCCGTCTAAGTACGGCACGAATTATAGATATATCGGAATAGTTAAACAAGCTAGAAATTTTTATTTAGACTATTAGAAAAAATAATGCAATAATAGAGAGGATAATAAAGAAATGTTATTTTATTAAGAATAGCAAAAACGAGGCTTGATTATGTGCTTTTATAGGCAAAGTTTCAAGCTAAAAAAGGAAATTTTATGAATAAAAAACTCCCACCACTTAATGCGTTAAAAGCCTTTGAAGCGGCAGCACGCCATCTTAACTTTACAAAAGCAGCCGAAGATCTTTTCGTTACTCAAGCTGCAGTGAGCCATCAAATCAAAATTTTGGAAGATTTTTTAGGTGTAAAACTCTTTCACCGTAAAAATCGTTTACTTGAATTTACTGAAGTTGGTTCGCAATATTTTGCTGAAATTCAACCGCTTTTAGAGAAAATTGCGAGTGCAACAGAAAAAGTAAAACTCAAAACTGCTCGCCAAATTTTAGCAATTAGCACCACCCCTTCATTTGGAATGCACTGGCTTGTGCCACGTTTAAATGATTTCCACCAGCGTTATCCAGATATTGAAGTGCGTTTAACGACAATGCCACAAGACGAAGGTTTATTCGGAAAAGATACTGATGTAGCTATTTATTACGGCAACGGGAACTGGAATAACTTGGAGGCGATTGAGCTGGTAAAAGCCCGCATTATGTTACTCGCTTCACCTGAATATTTGAAAGATAACCCGATCGAAAAACCAGAAGATCTGGCGGGTAAAAACTTGATCCACGTTTGTTCTTCGACTAAATGGAAACAGATGGTAGATCATCTTAAGCTCGATATGGACATTGAAACAGGGCCGATGTTTGGTACAACTTCAATGGGCATCCAAGCGGCGAAACACGGGCAAGGCGTGGTGGTCGCAAACCGAATGCTTGCTCAAGATGAGATCGAAGAAGGCTCGGTTGTTGAGCCATTAATGACCAATGTTTATGATGAAAAAGCGTTCTATGTGGTTTATCCTCCGCAAATGGCGGAAAGCACCAAGGTGAAATGCTTCGTGGATTGGATTACCGAAGAGATTAAAAACAGCTATAAATAAGGAAAATAATGAGATATAACTGGGTTCTTTTTGATGCGGATGAAACGCTGTTTTCATTCAATTCCTACTTAGGCTTAACCGCAATGCTCAAGCGCTATAGCATTGATTTTACGCGTGAAGATTACGATGCTTTTCAAGCGGTCAATAAATTGCTCTGGGTGGCATACCAGAACAATGAAATCACTGCGGAAGATATTCAAATGCGACGCTTTGCTAAATTATCCAAGCAAACAGGTGTGAATCAAATTCAGCTTAACCAAGAACTGATGGCGGAGATGGCGAAGGTCAGCAAACCGCTTGATGGTGTGATGGAGATGCTTGAAGCACTCTATCCTGAAGTTAAAATGGGCATTATCACCAACGGTTTTACTGAGCTACAACAGAAACGTTTGCAAAATACCCAAACCGAAAGGTTCTTCGAGATGGTCGTGGTTTCTGAACAAATTGGCGTGGCAAAACCTGACCGCAAAGTGTTTGATTACGCTTTCTCACTAATGGATGATTTAGATAAAACCAAAATCCTTATGGTTGGCGATACACTCGCTTCAGATATTTTAGGTGGCTATAATTCGGGCATTGACACCTGCTGGTTTAATCACGCGAACCTTGTCAATGACACAAAAATCCAACCAACTTATGAAATAAAAGATATTCGTGAGTTGGTTAAAATTGTCAAAGGATAAAATGATGGTGTTTGGGTTGAAAGCTACGTATTAATTTAGTACCGAATTGTACATATTCATTCAGATCTTTTATGAATTAATCAATAAAAAATACCTGTTTCTGAAATCATTCAAAAACAGGTATTGATTTTAAGTCATTAGATAAATTTCGTTATCTATTACCATTCAAAATTCACACCCACATTATAAGCAGCACCGCCTTGAGTAAATGCGATACCTGCTTTAGTTGCAACATGCTTGTTATAACGGTAACCTGTACCAATAGCAACCGCAGTTTGAGATTTATAACCACCAACAGCAGCCGTAAAGTTTGCTTTACCTACAGTATATGGTTGGAATAAACCTGTTAAAGCAGCTTGAGTAGCAAGACCACGTTTAAGATCTTTATCAAGTTTATTAACTCTATTATCTAAATGATCAAGTCGTTTTGCATGACTGTTAATATCGTTTCTTAATGCAGACACAGCAACCTTATTTTTCTCAATTTTATTGCTATTATCTCTAATATTTTGTTCTAAACTGCCTACATAAACTTTATCAGCTTTAGCTTCC
>NZ_MUXY01000011.1:89383-140709 GCF_002015035.1 Haemophilus parahaemolyticus
CTTCCAATGCGGTTTTATCTGCTTTAGATTCTAATGCTGCTTTATTTGCTTCAATTCTCTCACCATGATTATCTAAACGAGCATTTTGAAGTACTTGTTTATTACGAGTATCTGTAATACGTGATGCATTTTTGTCGATGTCTGTGCGGTTTGCTTCAAGTGCTGGTAAGATATTATCTCTAATACCTTTTGATAACTCTTTAATATCAGAGGTATTAATTTTAACGTCTTGCTCTAAACCTTCCACGTAATCTTGATCTGCTTTAGACTCTATATTAGTTTTGTTTAACGCAATATTTTGAGCAAGTAAGTTAACAGCTGCTGCTGCCCCATCTGCTCTATTTTTCAATGTATCAACATCTGCTTTATTTGCATCAATTCTACTATTGTGATTATCTAAACGAGCATTTTGAAGTACTTGTTTATTGCGAGTATCTGCAATACGTGATGCATTTTTGTCAATGTCTTTACGATTTTCTGCTACAGCATCTTGGGTTCCCGCTAAATCTTCATCTAAGCCACTTACTGCATTACCTAGATTTGTTACAGCTTCATCAGTTGCTTTCGCTAATTCACCAATCGCTGCTTTATTTGCATCAATTCTCTCACCATGATTATCTAAACGAGCATTTTGAAGTACTTGTTTATTACGAGTATCTGTAATACGTGATGCATTTTTGTCAATGTCTGTGCGGTTTGCTGCAATTGCTGGTAATAGAGCCTCATCAATACCTTTAGCTAGATTTTTAATATCAGAGGTATTAATTTTAACGTCTTGCTCTAAACCTTCCACGTAATCTTGATCTGCTTTAGACTCTATATTAGTTTTGTTTAACGCAATATTTTGAGCAAGCAAGTTAACAGCAGTAGCTGCCCCATCAGCTCTATTCTTCAATGTATCAACATCTGCTTTATTTGCATCAATGCCAGCTTTATGCTCATCTAGAGTCTCATTAACGGCTAATAATTGATCGTTAAAATTTTCATTAATAGTATTTTGAGCATTATTTATAACTCTTGTACATTGTCACTTAACGTATTTACCGCTGTAGCGGCTTTTCCCATATCTGATTGTAAAGCTTTTACGTCTTGCTCTAAACCTTCTACGTAATCCTGATCTGCTTTATTGCTAACAATGTTTTCGACTTTAGTTAAAGAGTCGTAACCTTGAAGATTTTTAATTTTTTCAATTTCAGCTTTATTGGCATCAATGTCTGTACGGTTTGCTTCAATTGCTGGTACTAGACCATCTCTAATACCTGTAGCTAAATTCTTAATATTTGAGGTATTTTTATCGATGTCTGTACGGTTTGCTTCAATTGCTGGTACTAGACCATCTCTAATACCTGTAGCTAAATTTTTAATATTTGAGGTATTTTTGTCGATGTCTGTACGGTTTGTCGCAATTGCTGGTAATAGAGCATCATCAATACCTTTAGCTAGCTTAGAAACAGCAGTTTTAACTCCCTGAATATTCTTATCTTGCTCAGCTTTTGAAGCCTCTGTTTGTATTTTAACTTCTTGTTTAATTGCGTTCTTAAGGTTATTTGTTGCATCAACAAGAGTATCATCTTCTGCCATAGCATAAGTAGAAATAACGCTTCCCACAAATAAGGCAATCGCAGTACGTTTTAAAAGTTCACATTTCATAATATAGTCCCATGTATGTTAGTGTGATAAAAAATCTTGGTAATTTGATTATCTAGATTATGAACCTCGAGATGATAGAATTCAACCATGAAATTGTGATCTAGATCACAATTTACGTAAAAAGATGCTAGAGCATATTAATCTTTTTTTAAATGGCGAAAGCCTAATAAGAAAGGTAAAGAGACCAGTATTATGTAGTTGCACAAGATGATTTTTGCCTAAACCCAGCCTCTACAAGAAGCTCAAATCAATTGTGCAACTGCTACATCACACCGCAGAAGAAGCCTTGAGTAATGCCAATGAGTACAATACGGAACTCTATACTTACCGCACTTATAAACGACGTTTTAACGGCAAGCTTCGCCAATTATTGTTGATGGAATTGCACCGCTATTTTACAGTGAATGAACGGATTAAACGCATGCTAGTCAAATGTGGGCAAGAGCCGATTATTCATCAGCAACATACTGTTTCAATGCGTGCAGCACTCAAATATTGGTTTGATAAGGGTGTTGTTGAGCGTTTGGAGATCAATGTGGTGGACGTGAAATGGAAATTTAAAGATAATTAACTAATTTTATTCATTCTTAGAGGAAAATATTATGCTTGCAGCACTTTTAGAAAAACAAAAACGACAAGAAGCAGCTAATTTTGCGATCAACAATAATGCTATAGAAGGGCTTTTTGTGAGTGATGAAGCAAAAGACTTATTAAATCGCTGGGTAAACGGTGAAATTACGCTAGAAGAAGCGGAGAATAAAATGTATGCGTTATGGCAGTAATGATTTTCATATTAACGAAAATGGTATTCTGAAAAACAAATTAGCTGCAAAAACCAATGAAGAATTGGAAAATCGGGAAAGAGATATTACTACTTTCCGTATTGCTCAATTAAAAGATTCGCCAATTAACGGTAATTTTGACCTAAAACATTTACAAGATATTCATCACTTTATTTTTTCACCTGTTTATGATTGGGCTGGTGAAATTCGTGATGGTTCACTGGCTAAAGGTGGCACAGTTTTTACTTATCCAGAACGAATTGCACCTGAACTTAATAAATTATTTAGCCAATTAAAATCAGAAAGTTACTTACAAGGATTAAATCAAGAAGAAATAACGCAACGCCTTGCTTATTATCTTGGCGAATTAAATGTTAATTATCCATTTAGAAACCTCTTTGTACATGCTCTAATACCACTTGATATTCAGAGATAATCTTATTCCTTTCATTTAGTGCATTTTTAAGCTGTTTAATAATATCGCTAGCTTCTGCTTCAATCGAAGTAATCGCCTTTTTAAGCTCTTCTTCTAAGATCGACTTTGCCATGAGTTATTCTTACCTTATAATTGATAAAAGATAAGAAAAATGTAGCAGAAACAAGAGATTAAATCTTTGTGCAACTGCTACATAATACCAGAAATTTAACCGCTAGGATTCATTCATTACAGGTGATGAGCTTTTAATTATTCACCATAATACGCTTTACGCATTAACTCTTCCATATCTTCAATCATTGCTAAGCGTGGATTTGCTGGGGTACATTGGTCTTCAAATGCATTTAACGCCAATTCACGAAGTGAGCCAATGAATTCTTTTTCATCTACACCTTGATCGCGTAAAGACATTTTCACGCCACAGCGAACGGCTAAGTCGTGCACCGCTTTTGCATAAGATTCCACTGCTTCTTCTGGAGTTGAAGCGGGTAAGCCAAGCATACGTGCAATATCTTGGAAGCGAATATCTGCTACATAGTTGGTATATTTCGGCCAAGTTGCCACTTTGGTTGGGCGTGTGCCGTTGTAGCGGATTACGTGCGGCAGTAAAATCGCATTGGTACGACCGTGAATGGTGTGGAATTTACCACCAATTTTGTGTGCCATTGAGTGACAAATACCCAAGAATGCATTTGCAAATGCCATACCTGCCATTGTTGAAGCGTTGTGCATTTTTTCACGTGCGGTTTCGTCAAACTCTTTCACCGATTTTTCTAGGTTTTCGAAAACTAATTTAATCGCTTGTAAGGCTAAGCCATCGGTATAGTCATTCGCAAGGATTGAGGTGTAAGCCTCTGTTGCGTGAGTTAATACGTCTAAACCTGTATCAGCCGCAACATGTGAAGGCACAGACATCACTAACGCTGGGTCAACAATCGCGATTGTTGGGGTTAATGAGTAGTCCGCTAATGGATATTTAATGTCGCCATCAGTAATTACCGCAAATGGAGTCACTTCAGAACCTGTGCCTGATGTGGTTGGAATGCCCACGAATTTCGCTTTGCGACCTAATTGTGGGAATTTGAACGCACGTTTGCGAATATCCATAAATTTTTGCACTAAATCGCGGAAGTCTACTTCTGGTTGTTCATAGAATAACCACATAATTTTCGCTGCGTCCATTGGGGAACCACCACCTAATGCGATGATGGTATCAGGTTGGAAGCTACGCATTAATTCAGTACCGCGTTGTACAGTTTGCAAGCTTGGGTTTGGTTCTACATCAGTGAAAAGTTGGATCATCACTTTGTTACGGCGTAGGCGTAATTGTTCGGTAATACGATCCACAAAGCCTAAATCTACCATTGAACGGTCGGTTACGATCATCACTTTGTGAACGTCGTTCATGGATTTGAGGTATTGAATTGAGTCACGCTCAAAGTAGATTTTTGATGGCACTTTAAACCATTGCATATTATTTCTCCGTCTGCCTACACGTTTGATGTTAATTAAGTTCACTGCACTCACGTTGTTACCCACAGAGTTTTTACCGTATGAGCCACAACCAAGTGTTAATGAAGGCAAGAAGGAGTTATACACATCACCGATACCACCAAATGTTGATGGTGAGTTCCAAATTACACGAATTGCTTTAACGCGTTCGCCGAAAATTTTTGCTAATTCCGCATTTTGCGTGTGAATTGCCGCAGAGTGACCTAAACCGTGGAAGTTCACCATCGCTTCTGCTAATTCCAAGCCTTGTTCTACGCTGTTAGATTTTAATAACGCAAGCACTGGAGAAAGTTTTTCACGAGTAAGCGGTTCGCCTTCTCCTACGAAAGCACATTCTGCTAAAAGAATGTTGGTTTTTGGTGGAACGGTAAAGCCTGCTTGTTCTGCGATCCACGCTGCAGGTTTACCTACCACAGCCGCATTTAATTTCGCACCTGCACAGTTTTCATCATGGGCTTTATCCACACCGAAAATGAATTTTTCAAGCAAGGCTTTCTCTTTTTTATTCACCAAATACACGCCGTAAGATTGCATCTCTTTGATGAAATCTGCATAGATTTCTTTATCGACAATTGCAGCCTGTTCAGAAGCACAAATCATCCCGTTGTCGAATGATTTTGACATCACAATGTCGTAAACCGCTTGTTTAAGTTTTGCGGTTTTTTCAACATAAGCTGGCACGTTACCTGCCCCTACGCCTAATGCTGGTTTGCCGCAAGAGTAAGCCGCTTCTACCATTGCATTACCGCCAGTTGCAAGAATCGTTGCAATGCCAGGGTGTTTCATTAACGCAGAAGTGCCTTCCATAGATGGAACGGTAATCCATTGCACGCAGTTTTCTGGTGCACCCGCAGCGATAGCCGCATCACGTACAACTTGTGCCGCATGAGCTGAAGATTGTTGAGCAGATGGGTGGAAAGCAAAAACGATTGGGTTACGTGTTTTAAGGGCGATTAACGCTTTGAAGATAGTGGTTGAAGTTGGATTAGTGGTTGGTGTGATACCGCAGATAACGCCGACTGGGTCAGCAATTTCAGTGATACCTGTTACATCGTCTTCACTGATAATGCCCGCTGTTTTTAAGTGACGCATATTGTTCACGACATATTCACAGGCAAACAAGTTTTTAGTGGCTTTATCTTCGAATACGCCGCGCCCCGTCTCTTCATATGCGTGCATTGCCAACACACCGTGTTTATCTAATGCCGCTACAGACGCTTTTGCGACAATGTAATCGACTTGCTCTTGGTTTAAATGACGGAACTCATCAAGGGCTTTCAAGCCTTTTTCTACAAGTACATTCACTTCCGCTTGAGCATCATAAGGTTGAGCAGTTTGAGTTGCTTTAGCCATAGTTTGGTTTCCTCTAAAAATTAAAAATCTAAAATTCTTTAACTGTTGAAATTATTATTCAACTGCAAACGATTTGCACCAAAATTTACTTACTCATAAGAGGTATTCTTGATCTAAGTCAATAGGAGGTCAAACAGTAAAATTTGAGTAACTCAATATTTACAAATGATTAACTTTTTATCAAAAATAGTTTATTAATTTATCGGTTTGTTGATGTTTTCGCATAACCAAATTTTAGTAAAGAAAATGTAAAAAAAGACCGCTTGTTTCCCTTATTTCCTTTGATTTAACCTAGAAAAAATAGCCCTTTTG
This sequence comes from Haemophilus parahaemolyticus, assembly GCF_002015035.1. Taxonomy (GTDB): domain Bacteria; phylum Pseudomonadota; class Gammaproteobacteria; order Enterobacterales; family Pasteurellaceae; genus Haemophilus_A; species Haemophilus_A parahaemolyticus. The sequence goes on from NZ_MUXY01000011.1 coordinate 95,429, forward strand.
AGCTAAAATCCTTCAGATTTTTACTTAAATAAGAAAGAGAATAACAATGTCAAACCAAAAACGAAAAATGTTGGTCACTTGTGCCCTGCCTTATGCAAATGGGGCGATTCACTTAGGTCATATGCTTGAGCATATTCAAGCGGATATTTGGGTGCGTTTCCAACGTATGCGTGGCAACGAAGTGCATTTTGTTTGTGCAGATGATGCACACGGCACTCCGATTATGCTTAATGCAGCAAAACAGGGGATTACGCCAGAACAACTCATCGAAAAAGCGAAAACCGATCACGTTGCCGATTTTAAAGGCTTCAATATCAGTTTTGATAACTACCACTCGACTCACAGTGAAGAAAACCGTGAAATTACGACTGCAATGTATTTAAAGCTGAAGGAAAATGGTTTTATTAAAAGTCGTGTAATTTCACAGCTTTTCGACCCAGAAAAAGAGATGTTCTTGCCAGATCGCTTTGTAAAAGGAACTTGCCCAAAATGTAAAGCAGAAGATCAATATGGCGATAACTGTGAAGTTTGTGCCTCTACTTATAGCCCGATGGATCTTATCAATCCACGTTCAGCCGTTTCAGGTGCTACGCCTATCGTGAAAGAATCAGAACATTTCTTCTTCGATTTGCCAAGTTTCGAAGGAATGTTAAAAGAGTGGACACGTTCTGGATCACTACAACCTGAAATTGCCAACAAAATGCAAGAGTGGTTTGAAAGTGGCTTGCAACAATGGGATATCTCACGCGATGCACCTTACTTTGGATTCCCAATTCCAGATGCAGAGAACAAATTCTTCTATGTGTGGTTAGATGCACCAATCGGCTATATGGCGTCGTTCAAAAATCTTTGCGACCGCACAGGTATTGATTACAACGAATTCTGGAAAAAAGATTCGACAACAGAGCTTTATCATTTTATCGGTAAAGATATTGTTTACTTCCATAGCTTATTTTGGCCAGCGATGTTAGATGGCTGCGAACAACGTAAACCAACCAATGTGTTTGCTCACGGCTATGTGACGGTGGATGGCGTGAAAATGTCGAAATCTCGCGGAACCTTTATTCAAGCGAGCACCTATTTAAAACATATCGATCCTGAATGTTTACGTTACTATTATGCGGCGAAATTAAACGAGCGTATTGAAGATTTAGACTTAAGCTTGGATGATTTCGTCCAGCGTGTAAACAGCGATATCGTAAACAAATTAGTGAACTTAGCTTCTCGTAATGCAAGTTTTATTGCAAAACGTTTTGAAGGCAAATTAGCGGATAAACTTGAAGATGAAGCACTTTTCGCTGAATTTGTTGCACAATCAGAGCAAGTTGCAGCACATTTTGAAGCACGTGAATATAATAAAGCAGTTCGTTTAATTATGGATTTAGCCGACCGTGCAAATAAATATGTGGACGATAAAGCGCCTTGGGTTATTGCTAAAGAAGAAGGGCGTGAAGCGGAATTACAAGCGGTTTGTTCAATGGGTATTGAATTATTCCGTGTGTTAATGAGTTATTTAAAACCCGTTTTACCACGGCTTGCAGAACGTGCTGAAGCGTTCCTACAAACAGAATTACGCTGGGAAACCATTACCCAACCATTATTAGGTAAAACAGTTGCACCATTTAAATCATTGTTCTCTCGTCTTGAGAAAAAACAGATTGATGCAGTGATTGAAGAAACGAAACAGCTTTTTGCCGAACAAACCAAAAACGAACCGAAAAAAGGAAAACAAGCGGTGGAAAATCAAGAAAATCTTGCAATTGAGCCAATTACCCCAGAAATCACCATTGATGATTTTGCAAAATTAGACTTACGCGTAGCGAAAGTGATTAGCTGTGAGGCGGTGCCAGAGTCGAATAAATTGTTAAAATTCCAATTAGATTTAGGCGATCACCAACGCCAAGTATTCTCTGGAATTAAAGCGGCTTATAATCATCCAGAAGAATTAAATGGTCGTTTTGTGATTATGGTGGCAAATCTAGCTCCTCGCAAAATGAAATTTGGTGTATCAGAAGGGATGATTTTATCGGCTGGTACAGGTGGTTCGGATCTCTTCTTACTTTCAGGCGATGAAGGTATTCGTCCTGGTATGCAAGTAAAATAGGCTTTTGAGAGAAAAATGGTTGCGTAAGCAACCATTTTTTATGTCTAAGGTTTCAAATAAACCCGATAATTTTCACTCTCTTCTGTTGGCTTTTCCAACTGAATTTTCATCATTTCTTTCGTTCGTAAAGTAACGGGTTGCCAAGTTTGTGGTGAGAGTTCTGAGGTTTGGGTTACTCCTTTCTCATCATACCAAAACAATTTATAAGCAAAATTCACTGCTTGCTCACTTAGATTTTTAACCGTTAAATAGTCTGGTTGTGCCTTCACGTCTAAAGTTGCATTTAAGCTTGAATCAATGTTCACAATTGGGCTTGATTTTGGCGTGATGTAGCTTTGTGGATTACTACCACAAGCGGTCAAAAAGAGAGAAAAAAGGGCTAAAGATAAAAATTTACGCATTTTATTTGCTCAACATTTTGCCTAATGGCTCACCACCAACAAGGTGCATATGGATGTGGAAGACTTCTTGTCCGCCGTGAACATTGCAGTTCATAATTAAGCGGTAGCCATTTTCGGCAATGCCTTCTTCTTTAGCAAGCTTTGAGGCAACGGTGATTAAGCGACCAAGTAAAAGCTCATCTTCTGCGGTTACGTGGTTAAGCGTTGGGATGAATTTGTTTGGGATGATTAAGATATGTGTTGCTGCTTGCGGTGCGATGTCGCGGAAAGCGGTCACTAATTCATCTTGGTAAACGATATTCGCAGGGATTTCTTTGCGAATAATTTTGCTGAAGATAGTTTCTTCGTAGTTTTTTTCTGTAGTCATAGTTTGTTCCTCTTATTTTAAATGTAATGCTTTTGCCACTGGTGCAAAACTTTTGCGATGATATTGGGTTGCACCAAGTTCGGCAAGTTTTTCAAAATGCAGTTTGGTTGGGTAGCCTTTGTGTTTGGAGAAGCCATATTCGGGGAATTGTTGGTCTAGTTCGTCCATCTCTTGATCGCGAGCGACCTTCGCCAAAATCGAGGCTGCACTAATCTCTTTTACCAAACTATCGCCTTTTACGACCGCTTGTGCGGGAATAGTAAGACTTGCTGGCACGCGGTTGCCATCGACAAGCACAAAATCAGGTTGAATGCTTAAGCCATCTACAGCACGTTGCATTGCAAGCATCGTGGCGTGAAGAATATTGAGCTCATCAATCTCTTCAGGTTCAGCTCGTCCGAGTGACCAACATAGTGCTTTCTCTTTAATCTCTTCAGCAAGGGCGAGGCGTTTTTTCTCGCTCAATTTTTTCGAGTCTGCCAAGCCTTCAATCGGGTTATTTGGGTCTAAAATTACCGCAGCGGTCACAACTGCCCCAACTAACGGGCCTCTGCCGACTTCGTCCACGCCTGCAATGAGTTTGGCGTCGGGATATACAAATTCTGTCATTTTCTATAAATCTTCTGTTCTAAAATGGCGTTGGCTTTTGCTTTCGTTTCTGCTTTCGATCAAGCGGTGATAATTTTCAAAACGGATAGGATCGATCTCGCCTTTTTCGACCGCCTCTCGAATGGCACAACCTGGATCACTGCCGTGTTTGCAGTCTCGGAATTTGCAGGTGCCGAGTACGCTTTGAAACTCACGGTAGCCGTCGGTAATTTGGTTCGGTTCTAAATGCCAAAGTCCAAATTCGCGGATTCCAGGGGAATCAATCAAATTCCCGCCAAGAGGCAGATGATATAAGCGTGAAGCGGTGGTAGTGTGTTGCCCTAAGCCTGAAACATCACTGACAGCACCTGTTAAAGCATTGTTCTCTGGCAAAAGCTGGTTAATAAGGCTTGATTTCCCTACGCCTGATTGCCCCACAAAAATAGAAGTGCCTTGGCGTAAATAAGCGTGCAGAGCTTCCATATTTTCGCCTGTGTCAGCGGAAAGCATCAAGGTTTCATAGCCAATTTTTTCGTAAATGGCTAACTGTTTTTTGACCGCTTGTCGCTCTTCTTCAGAGAGCAGATCAACCTTGTTGAGCACGATTAACGCAGGAATATTTGCCGCTTCACAAATGACCAAATAGCGATCGATAATGTTGAGCGAAAGCGTTGGCAAGACAGCGGAGACAATAATAATCTGGTCGATATTCGATGCCATTACTTTGATGCCATCGTAGTAATCAGGGCGGCTAAGTTCGTTTTTGCGCGGGTAAATTGCTTCAATCACCCCGCTAATGCCTTGTAGTTGTTCATTACCAAGTCTCCAAGAAACCTGATCGCCAACCACCACATTTTTCAGCGTACGACGCAAGTTACAGCGATAAATCTCACCTTGTTCGGTTTCTACATCAGCATGTTTAGCATGGCGAGTTACCACCACACCTTGTTGCACTTCGCCTAACATATCATCTTGCCATTCTACTTCTTTTTTCGAGATTTTTTTATGGTGGTTGGATTGAATACGGCGTTGCTGGTTTTGGGTTAATCTTCTTTTGCTCAAAAGGATTTCTCATCAAAAATAAAATTGGGGCTAGCATACTAAAAATTAGCCTAAATAGCCAATTGAAACCGCCAATCTTTTCTTATAACATTAAAGCATAAAAATCAGCTAGCAAGGAAGAATATGAAACTACAACAACTTCGTTATATTGTCGAAATAGTCAATCAAAACCTCAACATTACCGAAGCAGCGGATGCCCTTTATACTTCTCAGCCAGGCATCAGTAAACAAGTGAGACTGCTAGAAAGTGAGCTTGGTATCAACATTTTTGAGCGAAATGGCAAGCATATCAAAGGGCTCACGCCCGCAGGTGAGAAAATTGTGGCGATTTCACGTGAGCTTTTAGTGAAAGCACAAAGTATTCGAGCGGTGGCAGAAGAGCAAACTCGTCCGAATAGCGGTGTGCTTCGTATTGCTAGCCCGAATACGCAAGCACGTTACGTGCTACCTAGTGTGATTGAACTCTTTAAGGCGAGGTATCCGAACGTCAGTTTACATCTACATCAAGGCTCTCCAACCCAGATTTATGATGCATTGATGGCGGGAGAAGTGGATTTAGCCATTACGACCGAAGCACAATACCTGTTTGAAGATGCGATTTTGCTCCCTTGCTATATGTGGAATCGTTCGGTGATTGTAAAACCCGATCATCCGCTCGCAAAATATGTGAACCAACCTGAGAAATTAACTGTCGAAGAGCTCGGAAAATATGATTTAATCACCTATACTTTCGGCTTTACAGGGCAATCGGATTTGGACAAAGCCTTTAACAAAGAGGGTATTTTACCGAATATCGTTTTTACTGCGACCGATGCGGATGTGATTAAAACCTATGTACGCATTGGCTTAGGTGTCGGGATTATGGCATCAATGGCACACACTGAAAACGACAACGATTTGCTTGCGATTAACGCTAGCCATCTGTTCCAGCCAAGTATGACGCAAATTGCTTTTAAACGTGGCACTTTCTTGCGTAATTATATGTATGATTTTATTAACTATTTCTCTCCGCATTTAACTCGAATGCAGGTAGAGCAAGCTGAACAACTGCGGGATAACAACGCTATTATGCGAATGTTTGACCACGCACAATTGGAAGAAAAATAAGGAAAACCCAATGACCTTTTTCAATAAAATCGCCTTTACTGGTGTTGTAATTTTTTCGATGATTTCGACCGCTTACGCAGAGAATTTCAATATCAAATATAGCTCAAACTACTTAATGCCTGCTTATGTGAACTTCAAACATGATAGTGGAAAATATGAAATTCAATCAAAGATCAACGTGCCACTTTATAACATTGTATTTACCGCAAAAGGTACAGAGAAAAATGGCATTTTTAATATGTTAAGCTACCGGGATACTCGCAATGGAAAAACCTATGCTTTAGCGGAAATCGATAGCCAAAGCATTCAATACGGTAAAGCGAAAGATCCACTTACAACTGAGCCTTTAACCATGCCAACTTTTGACCTATTTACCACGGCATTCCAGTTGAGCTACTACGATAAATTGCCAACCAGCTTCCAAACCACAAACGGTAAAAAACTTTATCCAACACTGAATGTGAAACTGAAAAAATCGCAAAAAGCGGTAACGGAAGATGGCAAAACTTATCAAGAAATCACCTATAGTTTCACCACCGCTGACCATAAAGCAATTACGGTAAAAAAATTTGAGGGCGAAAAATTCCCACGCTTTATTTCTTACAATCGTGATGGTGATAATTATGAGTTAAAGTTTGATAGTTTTGTAAAATAAGTCATTCTGGTAAAAATAACCCGCTTGTATTGCTACAAGCGGGTTATTTGCTTTAGTGTTTTACCAATTAGTTAGCGATGCGAGGGGCTGAATGCACGTGGCTGTCTGCCGCTGCGTGTCCTGCTGCTCCTTTGCCGTGGAAGTAATATTTTGAATGATTCCACACACGAATTTGGAATGCTGGTGCGGATGGCTCTTTGTTCTCTGCTTTAGTCATCTCTGCTTTGGTATGTTCCACACGAGAGAATGTACCTAAATGCCCTTCAAACACATATTTGCTTTGGTAAGTGGAAACAGGCACTACAATCGCTTTTGGCTCAGTCGCTTCAATTGCAGGAGCAACCGTTGCTTGAACCATCGCAGTTTGAGTGTTGAGATTACTACGGCGTTCGTGGTTTTCTTTTACTAAATCACGATCAGAGGGTTGGCTCACCACTCCGCCAAATGGTGCAATATGTTCTGCTACGGTAGTGATTTCGGATTTTTGTTTATAAGCTACTGGATGCACTTCACGTTTGTGATGCTCTTTCACTAAATCACGATTAGTAGGCTGGCTAACAAAACCACCAAATGGCACAGTGCTTTCCACTTTGCGTTCTACTTTTTCAGCTACTTGTTCCGCTTTCACTTCGGCTGAAGTTGCTTGCTGTTCAAGTATCTCATCCACTGACAAGAAATTTTGTTTTTCTTGCACTGGTTTTTGAGGGCGAACGTTAATTGCCAGTAAAATTTTACCGCTTGCTGCTTCTGGTGAAGCGACTGCAGAGGTTAATGGCATTGCACGTACACGATCATTACGATTGTCGCGACGGCGTTGGTTGCCTACGCGTAAATGGCGAGGTAAGCGACGTTGGCGACCATTTTCACGGTTGTTTTCGACTTCTACACGTTCTTCGTTTGCTGTTTCAGTTTCTACAAGCGGTTGAATTTTCGGTGCTTTTTGCACTTCTACTTTAACCTGAGCTTGCTCTACCACAACAGTTGCGTTTGCTTTTTCGCCGTTTTCAACGGCTTCAACGTTATTTTCTATGCGAACTTTTTTGCGTAAATCACGGCGTTGGCGACGCTCTGCAACTGGAGGCGATTTTTCTACCGCTTCTGATACGCCAGCCGTTTCTTCTACAATTTGACGACGTGGCTGACGTTCTTTGCGTTCTGCTTTTTCGGCTTTCGCTTTTTCGTCTTGCTGTGCTTTACGTTGTTCTTGGCGATCTGCACGGTTATTACGTTGACGATTATTGCGTCGTTCCCGAGGGTTGCGAGATTTCCCTTTCGGTTTTTCTTCTTTCTTTGGCTCTTCGCTGAAAATCGCTTTAATTTTCGCAATAATGCGGCTTAATAAAGACGGTTTTACAGATTCAGCAGGCGTTGGTGCAGGTTGGATATTTAGCTCTGAGCTATTAAGCACGGATTCCACGGTAATCACTGGCTCATTACGGCTCACTAAAGCCTCGTCTGAATGTGAGTGATGGTATGGATTTTGCTCATCATCTTGGCGTGCTAAATAGCGTTTTGCTAAGTCGTAGCTTAACATCGGCTCGATTTCATTTTCGCGCAAGCGGTAAACGCTAAAGTGTGGTGTTTCCATACTTTCACTTGGCACAACTACCACGCTAACATCTTGGCGAGACTCAATGCCTGAAATCGCTTTACGTTTTTCGTTCAATAAGTAAGAGGCCACTTCTACCGGCACAATTGCGTGAATTTGTGAAGAGTTCTCTTTGATAGCTTCTTCTTCTACTAAACGTAAGATAGAGAGTGCGATCGATTCGTTATCGCGCACTTTACCTGTACCTTGACATCGCGGACAGATATGGCTTGATGCTTCGCTTAATGATGGGCTTAAGCGCTGGCGGCTCATTTCAAGCAAGCCAAAGCGTGAAATACGGCTGAATTGGATGCGTGCACGGTCTTGGCGGGTCGCTTCACGAATGCGGTTTTCTACCTCGCGTTGGTGGCGAACAGGGGTCATGTCGATGAAGTCGATCACAATTAAACCACCCAAGTCACGTAAACGTAATTGGCGCGCGATCTCATCTGCTGCTTCTAAGTTGGTGTTGAGTGCAGTTTCTTCAATGTCGCCACCACGAGTTGAGCGTGATGAGTTGATATCGATTGCCGTTAATGCTTCGGTCACATCAATGACAATGGAACCGCTAGATGGCAAACGCACTTCACGTTGGAATGCGGACTCAATTTGCGATTCGATTTGATAATGGCTGAAAAGTGGCACTTCGCCTTCGTATAAACGCACGCGATTGATGAAATCTGGACGCACTAAACGAATATGGTTTTTTGCTTTTTCGAAGATTTTTTTGTTATCGATTAAGATTTCGCCAATGTCGCGGCGGAGGTAATCGCGAATAGCGCGCACGATTACATCGCTTTCTTGGTGAATTAAGAATGGTGCAGGGCGAGATTGTGCCGCATTTTTAATTGCTTCCCAGTGATGCAATAACACTTTTAAGTCCCATTGCAACTCTTCTGGTGATTTGCCTACGCCCGCGGTACGCACAATTAAGCCCACATCTTCAGGGACATCTAAGCAATCTAACGCTTCTTTGAGTTCTAAACGTTCATCGCCTTCAATACGGCGAGAAATTCCGCCTGCACGTGGGTTGTTTGGCATCAATACTAAGTAACTACCTGCAAGTGAAATAAACGTGGTTAAGGCTGCACCTTTGTTACCACGTTCTTCTTTGTTCACTTGAACGATCACTTCTTGCCCTTCTTGAATAATATCTTTAATATTCGGGCGGCCACTGAATTCATAACCTTCAGGAAAATATTCGCGTGAGATCTCTTTTAAAGGCAAAAAGCCGTGACGCTCAGCACCGTAATCAACAAATGCGGCTTCAAGGCTTGGTTCAACGCGGGTAATTTTCCCTTTGTAAATATTTGATTTTTTTTGTTCGTGCCCTGGCGACTCAATATCCAGATCGAACAAACGCTGCCCATCAACAAGGGCAACTCGCAACTCTTCTTTTTGAGTTGCATTGATTAACATACGTTTCATTGTGTTTCTCTTATCTTTTTTGTTGTTGCTTGAGTTATTGCGTATTTTCAAATGACTCAACAGATTGTTGTCATTCCCGCCAATCTCGCGACTGTCTTCGCTTTAACTATGAATAAATGATAATTTTTGTCTTACGCCCATTTCGTTTGTCTAAAATGGCTGCAAAATCAAAGGGTTATACCCTAAAGGAGTATTTTGCTTACAAGAGCAAAAAGGTTTCTTTTTACCAGAATTTACAGGCAAAAAGAGGGTTATATTATCGCATTTTGAAGGCTAAAAAGGCAAGGTAAATCTGCCCAGTAAAGTCGTTTAGATATGTGCGAGTTTCAGACAGTTTGAACAAAAAACAATGAAAATAACCTAGCCTAGTGCTATGATACTAGAGCATTTTTTATTCTCTCTTTTAAGGATAATCCCATGAAAAAATCTCTCCTCGCATTGCTGATTTCTTCCACTTTTCTTCTGTCAGCTTGTAACGAAAAAGATACTCAAGCCCTTAATGAAAAATTACAACAAGCTGAGCAAACCATCACTCAACTTAATCAAGATCTTGCAAAATCTCAGCAAGATTTAACCGCTTTACAAGCAGAACAAAGCAAGTTGCAAGCACAATTGCCAGCACTTGATGTGACAATTGAACCATTATTTTCAAAATTAGAACAGGTAAAATTACCCGCAGGGAATGATTTTGGAAGAACAGAAAGTGAGCTTTATTATTTTGCAAGTATTGCAAAAACGGGCTTAGATTGGCTGGATAATTTGCTGATTCGTCATACTTTGCTTAACCAGAATGGAAAAATCAATCATCAAGTGACAGGGACTGAAAAAGAAGAAGCTCTAAAATTAATCGAAAAAAATTATCAAGATTCAAAAGCTGCATTGCAAGAGTATGGCGATATTGCGATTCGTGATAGTTCACAAATGACATATATTGGACAACGTGGCAATATTGCAACCTTTATTCAGTATTGGGATAACTACACGGGCGGTGCACACGGTCTTTATGGCACAAAGTATTTCAACGTAGATTTAAACAAAAAAACCGTGATTTCGTTGGATAGTTTGATGTCAAAAGCACATCAAGAACAAGCCAAAGCTATTTTATGGAATAGTTATTTAGAAAAAACAAGAATGGAAGCTCAAGATGAAAAAGCTGAGCCATTTACTCCAAAAGCAGACTTTGATTTAGTTGATAACTTCTATTTCACTCACGAAGGGATTAATTTTGTTTATCCTGTTTATGCTTTAGCTTCTTTTGTTGAGGGCGAAGTGACTTTAACTTTATATTGGAATGATGCGAATAAATTGGTTTCAAGCGATTATCAGAGAACTAAAAAAGATGGGGTGGGATTGGCACCCGAAGAGAAGTAAATTATGGTAAAACCCCAAGCATGAGTTTGGGGCTTTAATTATTTCTTAGCTAATTAAGCAGGATGACGAGCTGCCACTTCTTTTAATAACGTTTGTAATTCACCTTTTTGTGCCATTTCTAACACGATGTCGCAACCGCCGATTAACTCACCTTCTACCCATAATTGTGGGAAAGTTGGCCAGTTTGCGAATTTTGGTAATTCTGCACGAATATCTGGGTTGGTTAAAATATCTACATAACCAAAAGGTACTTGGCAGTTGATTACCGCTTCCACTGCACGCGCAGAGAAACCGCATGATGGGAATTTTGGCGAACCTTTCATATAAAGAAGAATTGGGTTTTCGCTGATTTGTTTTTTGATTTTGTCGATAGTTTCCATTGTATCCTCAAAGAATTGTCGGTAAAAAGTTGACTGATTATATCAGCTTTTATGTGAATAAAAAATAACTAAAGGGTGATATCCCGACGCCCAATAATGGAATGCGAAAGTGTGCTGCCATCGACCATTTCAAGTGATCCACCCATTGGTACGCCGTAGGCGATGCGAGTCACTTTTACATTGTATATTTTGCACATATCGGCGATATAATGTGTGGTTGCTTCGCTTTCGACATTTGGGTTCGTTGCTAAAATCACTTCGTGGAACGATTCATTTTCCAAACGTTGTTGCAATAAATCTAAGCCAATCTCACGTGGACCAATACCATCAATAGGGGAAAGATGCCCCATCAGCACAAAATATCTGCCTGAAAATTGCCCTGTTTGCTCAATCGCTTGAATGTCCTCAGGCATTTCTACAATGCAAAGCTGTCCACCCATTTGACGACGTGGATTGCTACAAATTGTGCATTCTTCTTCTTCGGTAAAAGTGCGACACGATTGGCAATGTCCAATATGCGTCATTGCTTCGTTTAACGCTTTAGAAAGATGAAATCCGCCCGCACGGTTGCGTTGCAGAAGATGAAATGCCATACGCTGTGCCGATTTAGGGCCAACGCCAGGGAGGGCTCGTAGGGCTTCCATTAAATTTTCAAGTAAAGGGCTTGTTTGCATAGAGTCGGATGTTATTTGAAGGGGGATTTATCCCACACTACGATTAAAATGGTAACTTCATTCCTGCAGGTAAGTTTAACCCTGCGGTTACACTTGCCATTTTCTCTTTTTGTAACTCTTCCGCACGGCGAACAGCATCGTTAAATGCGGCTGCTACTAAGTCTTCTACCATCTCTTTATCATCTTCCATCAATGATGGATCGATTTCGATGCGTCGGCAGTTATGAGCACCGTTGATTGTCACTTTTACCAAACCCGCACCAGACTCACCAGTTACTTCAAGTTGAGCAATCTCTTCTTGCATTTTTTGCATTTTTTCTTGCATTTGTTGAGCTTGCTTCATTAAGCCGCCTAAACCGCCTTTTCCAAACATAGTCGTTCCTTATATAAATAGAGATAAAAATAGACGGCTCATTTTACTGAACCGTCTAAATTTAGGCAAGCGGTGAAATTATATTCCGCTTTTGCAAAATATGGAGAAAATTAAACCGCCTGTTCGCGAGCCACGGCTCGGTAGCCAATGTCACGGCGATAGAAACGCCCTTGCCATTGGATTTGTTCTGCCAATTTCAACGCAGATTGTTGTGCTTCATACACCGAGTTGCCTAATGCAGTTGCACAAAGCACGCGTCCGACATTCGTGAGTAATTTATTACCTTGTTTTTCTACGCCTGCAAGAAAAACTTTTTGCGTTGCAGTTTCTGATGGAATGTCTGAGATTTCATCGCCTTTGCGATAATCATTTGGGTAACCTTCCGCTGCAAGTACAATGCCAAGTGCAGCTTGTTCACGCCATTCTGATTGAATTTGATCTAATTCGCCATCGCACGCTTTTAAGCAAAGTTCAACTAAATCAGACTTTAAACGCATCATAATTGGCTGGGTTTCAGGATCGCCAAATCGGCAGTTAAATTCAATCACTTTTGGCTGACCATTTGGCATAATCATCAAGCCCGCATAAAGGAAACCTGTGTAAACATTATTTTCGGCTGCCATTCCACGAACGGTTGGATAGATAATTTGCTCCATCACACATTGGTGGATTTCTGGCGTTACTACTGGTGCTGGAGAGTACGCTCCCATCCCGCCTGTATTCAAGCCTTTATCGCCTTCGCCCACACGTTTGTGGTCTTGACTAGTTGCCATTGGCTCGACATTTTTACCATCTACCATCACGATAAAGCTTGCTTCTTCGCCATCTAAAAATTCTTCGATAACCACACGACTCCCTGCATCGCCAAAAGCGTTGCCAGAAAGCATATCTTTTATTGCTTCTTCGGCTTCTTGCATCGTCATTGCAACAATTACACCTTTGCCTGCTGCCAAGCCATCAGCTTTAATCACAATCGGCACGCCTTTTTCATGTAAGCAAGCAAGGGCAGGTTCTACTTCCGTAAAGTTTTGATATTCTGCAGTTGGAATCTTGTGGCGAGCTAAGAAGTCTTTCGCAAAAGATTTTGAGCCTTCTAATTGTGCGGCGGTTTGAGTTGGACCGAAGATTTTTAAACCATTTGTACGGAACGCATCAACTACGCCAGCGACAAGTGGGGCTTCAGGGCCGACTATGGTTAAGCCGATTTGGTTCTGTTGGGCAAATTGCACCAAAGCGGTCAAATCTGTGCCAGAGATGGCAACATTTTCAATGCCTTCTTCTAATGCTGTACCCGCATTACCTGGTGCAACAAAGACTTTATCTGCCAAAGGCGATTGACGTACTTTCCAAGCTAAAGCGTGTTCACGACCACCGTTACCAATAATGAGAATATTCATTTAAAATCCTTAAAATTAAACAAAGCAAACGATTGCGTAAGTTTACGCTATTTTTCAATAGACGCCTAGCAATAAAATTCACAAATCTTTTTGAAATTTCACCGTTTGAATTTTATACTTTTGCTTGATCAAAACATTTAAATCTGTATAATTGTCCCGTTCAGTCACATTTGTTTTTAATCCTTGCTTCCACAAGTTGGTGACTGGCTAAAGTTGGAGGCTGCTAACCCGTAAGGATAGTCAATGCGTCACTACGAAATCGTTTTTATGGTTCACCCGGACCAAAGCGAACAAGTACCAGCAATGATTGAGCGTTACACAGCATCTATCAAAGAAGCTGGCGGTCAAATTCATCGCTTAGAAGATTGGGGTCGTCGTCAATTAGCATACCCAATCAACAAACTTCACAAAGCACACTACGTGTTAATGAATGTAGAAGCACCACAAAGTGTAATCGATGAGTTAGAAACTAACTTCCGTTACAACGATGCAGTTCTTCGCAACTTAATCGTTCACACTAAAGCTGCAGTAACTGAAGCTTCACCAATGGCTAAAGCAAAAGAAAGCAAAGCTATTGAAGCAGCAGCTGAAGTAGAAGCAGGCGAATAATTTTGCCGATTGAAAATCGTTTGATTCTAACGGGTGAAGTCATTAGTTTAGTTAAACAAAAACAAAGCCCTTTAGGTATTCCAAATTACCGATTTTGGCTAGAACATCGTTCAAAGCAAACGGAAGTCAATTTAGAACGCCAAGCTTGGTGCAAAATCCAAGTGGTTTTAAACGGTAATCAATTTAGTTTAATAACCCAACAAATTAAGCTCGGTAGTAAAATTTGTGTACAAGGATTTCTTAATACACATAAAGACTATAACGGCAACAGCCAATTAGTTTTACATACCGAACATATTGAATTTATAGATCAGGAGAAGCCAAATGGCACGTTATTTCCGTCGTCGTAAGTTCTGCCGTTTCACAGCGGAAAATGTTGTTGAAATCGATTACAAAGATATCGCTACATTAAAGAACTACATTTCTGAAAATGGCAAGATTGTTCCTAGCCGTATCACTGGTACTCGTGCGAAGTATCAACGTCAATTAGCTCGTGCAATTAAACGTGCACGCTATTTAGCGTTACTTCCATACACTGACAACCATCAGTAATTAAGGAGCGAGTACAATGCAAGTTATTTTATTAGACAAAGTGGCTCACCTTGGCGGTGTTGGTACACAAGTTGAAGTTAAATCAGGCTTCGCTCGTAACTATTTAATCCCACAAGGTAAAGCAGTTATGGCTACAGCAGCAAATATTGCTCACTTCGAAGCACGTCGTGCAGAATTAGAAGCAAAAGCAGCTGAAGCATTAGCAGCAGCACAAGCTCGTGCAGCTCAAATCGCTGAAATCGCGGCAGTTGCTATCGCTGCAACAGCAGGTGATGATGGTCGTTTATTCGGTTCAATCTCTGCAAGAGACATTGCTGAAGCATTAACTACAGCAGGTGTTGAAGTAGCTAAATCTGAAGTTCGTTTAGGAGAAGGTCCACTTCGTGCAACTGGCGAACACCAAGTTAAAGTTCACTTACATCCAGAAGTGAACGCAGTAGTTACTGTAAACGTAGTTGCTGAATAATCTTAAAAGATTATAGAAAACCCAGCCTAGGCTGGGTTTTTTGTTTCCAGCTAAGGTAAATAAAAAGATTTAATCAGATTAGTTATAGCCAAAAAATAGTCAATCAGGTAAAATAAGTCAGATTTTTAGCGTGGAGCAAGTTTAAACTTAGCTCTACGCTTTTCTTTTCTTAATCTTGATAACCTATTATTAACGGCAATATAGACGATTATGGCAAAATTACATATTACAACTTGGGGCTGCCAAATGAATGAGTATGACTCATCAAAAATGGCGGATCTCTTAAATTCAACCCACGGTTTAGAACTTACCGATAAACCTGAAGAAGCGGACGTGTTGTTGCTCAACACCTGCTCAATTCGTGAAAAAGCACAAGAAAAAGTATTCTCGCAATTAGGTCGTTGGAAAAACTGGAAGAAAGACAAACCTAATTTGATTATTGGCGTAGGCGGTTGTGTGGCTTCGCAAGAAGGTGAACACATCCGTGAACGTGCACCTTTCGTGGATATCGTATTCGGGCCGCAAACCTTACACCGCTTGCCAGAAATGATTAACAAAATCCGCGGCGGTGACCGTGCGATTGTGGATATTTCTTTCCCAGAAATCGAAAAATTCGATCGCTTGCCAGAGCCAAAAGCGGAAGGTCCAACGGCATTCGTGTCGATTATGGAAGGCTGTAACAAATACTGCTCATTCTGCGTGGTGCCTTACACTCGGGGTGAAGAAGTTTCTCGCCCTGTGGACGATGTATTATTTGAAATCGCACAATTAGCCGAGCAAGGCGTTCGTGAAGTGAACTTACTCGGTCAAAACGTAAACGCTTATCGTGGTGAAACCTTTGACGGTGGTATTTGCACCTTTGCAGAATTACTCCGCTTAGTGGCAGCGATTGACGGCATCGACCGAGTGCGTTACACCACCAGTCACCCAATTGAATTTACTGACGATATCATTGAAGTTTATCGCGACACGCCAGAATTGGTAAGCTTTTTACACTTGCCAATCCAAAGTGGTGCAGACCGCATTTTAACGATGATGAAACGTAACCACACTGCATTGGAATATAAAGCGATTATCCGCAAATTGCGTGAAGTACGCCCGAATATTCAAATCAGTTCTGACTTTATCGTCGGTTTCCCTGGCGAAACAGCGGAAGATTTCGAGCAAACGATGAAAGTGATCGAACAAGTGAACTTTGATATGAGCTTTAGCTTTATCTACTCAGCACGCCCAGGAACGCCAGCGGCAGATATTCCAGATGATGTAAGCGAAGATGAGAAAAAAGAGCGTTTGGCGCGTTTACAACAACGCATTAACCATCAAGCGATGCAGTTCAGCCGTGCGATGCTTGGCACAGAACAACGCATTTTGGTAGAAGGCCCGTCGAAAAAAGATATTATGGAATTAACAGGTCGCACTGAAACCAACCGCGTGGTGAACTTCGTGGGTACGCCTGATATGATCGGCAAATTCGTCGATGTGAAAATTACCGATGTTTACACTAACTCGCTACGTGGTGAAGTCGTTCGCACTGAAGATGAAATGGACTTACGTGTAGTGGAATCTGCGGCAAGCGTAATTGCTCGTACCCGTAAAGAAGATGAGCTTGGCGTAGGTCAATACGTTGTTAATCTCTAATTCGGCAAAAATAGTCTGAAAATAAACCGCTTGTAGGACGACTTGCAAGCGGTTATTTTTTATCTAAAGTTTGCACTCATTCAAACTATTTTTGTGATCTCACTCGAAAATCTCAACATTTCTGCTTGGTGATTTGGCTCTCTCTTTTTATGCTGTCGAAATTAAAAATGGAGAGATTATGTCTTTAGCAATAGTTTATAGCCGTGCTTCCATTGGTGTGGAAGCTCCTTTAGTCACGATTGAAGTGCACATTAGTAACGGCAATCCGAAAATGACCATTGTCGGATTACCTGAAACCACAGTGAAAGAAGCAGCGGATCGAGTGAGAAGTGCTTTAATTAACGCTAATTTTTTCTATCCCCCGCAACGCATTACCATCAATCTTGCACCTGCTGATTTACCAAAAGAAGGCGGACGTTTCGATTTACCAATTGCCATTGGTATTCTTGCTGCATCAGGGCAAATTGATTCAGATTTACTCAAACGTTTTGAGTTTTTAGGCGAACTTGCTCTTACAGGTTCTTTGCGAGGCGTACAAGGAGCAATTCCTGCGGTGATTTCTGCAGAGAAAGCAAAACGCCAGATGATTTTAGCCAAGCAGAATGCGAATGAGGCTTCGCTTGTTTCTAATGCTAAAACGCATTTTGCCCATTCGCTATTGCAAGTGGTCAATTTTCTTAACCGACGAGATACACTCCCTGTTGCCCAAGACATTCCGCAACATAGTGAAGAAAATACACCGCTTGTTAAACGTGATCTGACGGATATTATTGGGCAACAACACGCTAAGCGAGCCTTAACAATTGCCGCGGCAGGGCAACATAATCTGCTTTTTCTAGGCCCTCCAGGTACAGGCAAAACAATGCTTGCCAGCCGTTTGGCAGATCTTTTGCCTGAGATGTCGGATGAAGAAGCGATTGAAACGGCATCCATTACAAGCCTTGTACAAAATGAACTGAATTTTACTAATTGGAAAGATCGCCCATTTCGTGCACCTCACCACAGTGCTTCAATGGTAGCGTTAGTTGGCGGGGGAACGATCCCAAAACCTGGCGAAATATCGCTCGCCCATAATGGCGTTTTATTCTTGGATGAGCTTCCAGAGTTTGAGCGTAAAGTGTTAGATGCGTTACGCCAGCCGTTGGAATCAGGCGAAATTATTATTTCGCGTGCCAATGCCAAGGTGCAATTTCCCGCTCGTTTTCAGCTAATTGCTGCGATGAATCCCAGCCCAACAGGACATTATCAAGGTACGCATAACCGTACTTCACCACAGCAGGTTGTCCGTTATTTGAATCGTTTATCAGGACCATTTTTAGATCGTTTTGATCTCTCCATTCAAGTACCACTTTTGCCACAAGGTGCATTGCAGAGTGGCAATGAAAATCGAGGAGAAACAACGGCACAAGTGCGAGAACGAGTGTTAAAGGCAAGGGAAATTCAGTTCAAACGTGCAGGTAAAATCAATTCTCAGCTCAATACTCGTGAGATCGAACGAGATTGTGCATTATCGCGACAAGATGCGTTGTTTTTAGAAAGTGCTTTAACAAAGCTAGGCTTATCGGTGCGGGCTTACCACCGTATTTTAAAAGTTTCCCGAACCATTGCTGATTTAGCTGGCGAAGAGCAGATTAAACAAGTACATTTAGCGGAAGCTCTGGGTTACCGAGCAATGGATAGGTTGTTGCAACGGTTGCATGGAGAGGTTTCGTAGAGACGTTTTATAACGTATAAACGCTGTATTACTTTATAGAATTTTAAGGATTATTTACATATTTAAATTGTTCAATTAATTCTTTAACAAACCCTAATGAATTTTCATCATGGCTATTATGCCCTGCGTTGCGAATCAATCTATGCACTAGTTGATTTTCTAGTGCGATTTGGCGGAATTTTTGATCTTTTTCACCAATAAAGAATGTAATATTTTTTTCACGCATTTTGAGTAAATCTGAATAATCTTGCTGCTTAGCAAGGCTTGTGCTTTCCAACATTTGGGCGATATTTTCACCTGAGTTGTTTTGTCGTTTCTTGATTAAAATTGACCGCTTGCAAGCGTCCAGATGAGCGAAAACAGGCTGTTGATACCAATCGTTTAATACTTGTGTGATTGGCTCTGTGCGGAAACGATTTGCCCAATGTTGATCGTTTTGCCAGCGGGCTTTGCGTTCCGCTTCGGTTTTTAAGCCGATGTTTGTCCCTTCTAAAATCGTGCCAAGTAAATATGGATTTTTGGCGTGAAAGGTGTAATCCAAGGCAACGCGTCCGCCCAGTGAATAGCCGACAAGAAAGAAGGGGGTATCGCCTAATAATGTTATCAAAGTTTGGTGGAGTTGAGCTCTAAGATCGGCAAAATCTTGGCAGGCGATATTTTCACTCTTGCCGTGAAAAGGGAGATCAATAGTAAGCGGTCGAAATTGTGAGAAATTTTGTAAAAGAGTAAGCACACCTTGCCAATCCCCTTGCGAACCGAGTAAGCCGTGTAAAAAAACAACGGGCATTGTTTGCCCGTCGTTTCTGTTTGAATGCCAAGTGCTTGCTAACATTAGGCAATTTCCGCTTGTGAAATTTGTTTAATGAGCGATTTGTACAAATTGCTTCCATCTTGGTCATTCACTTTGATTTCAACTAAAGTCACACCACGGCGGTTATAGGCTAATTTAAGCTTCGCTTTCAAGTCTGCCCAAGTGAACGGGCGGATATACTCAATACCAAACATCGTAGCGATTTGTCCAAATTCGAGGTTGTGCGACAAGCGGTAGAATTGCGATTTCGCTTTGCTATCTACAGGTAACATATCGAAAATTGCCCCACCACTGTTATTGATAACAAACAATAAGGTCGGTTGGTTAATTTGCGAAAGTAAGGCAATCGAGTTTAAATCGTGTAAGGCAGAAATATCGCCAATCACGCCTACGGTTGTTTGTTCGCTTGCTTTGGCGATCCCCGCAAAAGTAGCAATTAAGCCATCAATGCCACTCGCCCCACGGTTGGTGTAAACGGGGTAGCCTTCAGGCAATTTGCATAGGGCATCAACTAAGCGTACAAATAAGCTGTTGCCTAAGAAGAGATTACCTTTTGGCACAAGCACATCTTGCAAATTATGCGCGAATGAAGCTTCGTTTAAACCACCACCAATCTGTTTTTCGATGAAATCGGTACAAAATTGCGACAACGCAAGCGGTTCTAATCGCCACGGTTTTTGACGAAGTGGCGGATGCACACGTAAGAAATGATGAGCTTTCGCCACAAAACGTGTTTGGTGATGTGAGAATGGATTGATGTTGTCTTGATATTCATCCACTTGCCAGAACTCGCCTTTGAAGGCTTCAAGGAATTGATTTACGCGTTTACTGATCACACGAGAACCGAACTGGATCACAATGTCCGCTTGCAATAAAAGCTCGTGCACAGTTTTGTTGGAAAGCCAAATATCTGCGTAAGGTAGGCTAGCATCCACGCAAGATTGAATATCGGTAATCAAGCACCAACCGAGCGTTTCCGCCCAAGTTTTAATCCCGACGCCTTGCTCAACAGGCAATTGCCCGACCACGATTACTCCACGTTTGGTTCGCCAGTAATCCCAGTTGGCGTGCATCGATACTTCCGCTTGGATCTGTTGATGATCGAGCCATTTTGCTTGTGGATTATTCAACCAGCTTTGAATTGGGCTAAGCCACGCATTATTTGCGATCGCAGCTTCGTCCGCATCATATAGAGGCTCAGCAAATGGGGCATTGATATGAATAACACCGCTCTCTTGCTGTTGTTTCACGCAAGCATTTTCCACAGTTGAAACGAGCCACGTAGCCGCATAATTTTCTGTTGCCTTTGGCAAATTAAGGCTTGCAATTGGATAATTCGCAAAAATGTTTTGTTGTTCAATTGCTTGGTTTACTCCACAACCGATAAATTCGGTTGGACGATCTGCTGTAATCACAATCAATTTTTGATGAGTTAAACTTGCTTCGATAATGGCAGGATAAAGGTTCGCGACCGCTGTACCCGAAGTCACGATTACTGCAACGGGATCTTTAGTCGCTTTGGCAATGCCTAATGCAAAAAAGCCTAAACCACGCTCGTCAAAATGGCTATGGCATTGTGCGAGTTTTTCTTGTTGTAGTTGCAATGCT
The DNA here is from genome assembly GCF_002015035.1 of Haemophilus parahaemolyticus. Taxonomy (GTDB): domain Bacteria; phylum Pseudomonadota; class Gammaproteobacteria; order Enterobacterales; family Pasteurellaceae; genus Haemophilus_A; species Haemophilus_A parahaemolyticus. Next base: position 116,322 of record NZ_MUXY01000011.1, read on the forward strand.
TCCAATGTAAGAGGGGTGGAGCGTGAACCTGGAGCAATACAAAAATGTTTTACACCGTATCGGTTCACGGCATTTAAAATCACTTTTGCCCAAGAACGGTTAAACGTACTAGTGTTCATTCTTTTTCTCTATTTTTAAATTTATAGCTATAAATGCTCATAATTGTAACAAAAAATCAACGACTTTGGGGGTAAATTCTTTATTTTCGTTACAAGCGGTTAAAAACGATTGGCGTTTTACAAAAATGATGGGAAAAGTTAAGATAACGGCGTTTTTAACTTCATATTAAAGAGAATAAAAAATGAGCAAACCTATTGTATTTAGTGGCATTCAGCCATCAGGTGAATTAACCATCGGCAACTACCTCGGTGCATTACGTAATTTCGTGAAAATGCAAGACGATCATGAATGTTTTTTCTGTATCGTCGATTTACACGCAATCACCGTGCGTCAAGACCCAGAAGCCTTACGTAAAGCCTCTTTAGATGTACTTGCCCTTTATTTAGCAAGCGGGATTGACCCAAACAAAAGCACTATTTTCATTCAATCGCACGTGCCAGAACATACGCAATTAGCGTGGGTATTAAACTGCTACACTTATTTTGGTGAAATGAGCCGAATGACCCAATTCAAAGATAAATCAGCTCGCTATGAAGAAAATGTGAACGTAGGTTTATTTACCTATCCCGTGTTAATGGCGGCGGATATTCTGCTTTACCAAGCTAACCAAGTACCAGTAGGCGATGACCAAAAACAGCACCTTGAAATTACGCGCGATATTGCCAACCGCTTCAATGCGTTATATGGCAAAAAAGATGCAGAAGGCAACGTGATTGAACCTGTATTTGCTGTGCCTGAAGTGTTTATTCCGAAAGCGGGTGCACGTGTAATGTCGCTACTTGAGCCGACCAAGAAAATGTCGAAATCAGATGACAACCGCAACAACGTGATTACACTTTTAGAAGATCCGAAATCGGTGGAGAAAAAAATCAAACGTGCAATGACCGATGGTGATGAACCACCTGTGGTGAAATACGATCAGAAAAATAAAGCGGGTGTGTCTAATTTATTGGATATTTTGTCTGCAGTAACAGGCAAAACAATTGCTGAATTAGAAACAGAATTTGAAGGCAAAATGTACGGACACTTAAAAACAGAAGTTGCAATGCAAGTGTCCGAACTGCTTAAAGATTTACAAGAACGCTACAACCATTTCCGTCAAGATGAAGCATTGCTTGAAAAAATCTATCGTGAAGGGGCAGAAAAAGCTCGTGCCCATGCGAAGAAAACACTTGATGAAGTGTATAAATTAGTGGGTTTTGTTCAGTAATTTTAATGCCCCACGCTCAATAGTATGGGGCATTTTTTATCTTTTTAACCACGTTTTTACAAATTCTGCCACTTCATCCACATTATTGATATTCAATCGATTTTCTCGTTCAAGCGGGTAATCGGTGGCGGTGGCAATGGTCCATTCATCTAGTTCAGGTAAGGGTTTTTTTACTTCTTTTCGATGAAGCTGAATTTTTGGTAAGGCTTCGTGTTTAAAGCCTTCGACCAGCACCAAATCTACATCTTTGAAATTGGCAATAATTTGCTGAAAATCGACCGCTTGTTCGGGTGTTTCGGCCATTAATGCCCAACGTTCATCGCAGGCAATTGCGGTGGGATTCGCTCCCGCTAAACGCAATCGATGGCTATCTTTGCCTGGTTTATCCACATCAATGTTATGGTGTGAATGTTTGATTAAACCGACTTTGAGATTGCAAGCGGTCAATTTGGGAATCAGTTTTTCCAACAACGTAGTTTTGCCTGTGCCACTGTAGCCTGTAATGGCAAGCACAGTGGGGACTGTATGAGGCATTTCTGCTGTTGCCAATTCCTCTAATGTATTGAAATTTCTAAATGCGGCTGTTTGATCAGAAAAATCTACTGCAACACTTTTTTGTTGTTGGAAGAATTGGTATAAGCGGCGTTCGCCCATTTGCAGGTAATCATTCAGTGCTTTTGCGACATTGCGATGAATTAACGCAAAAGTCGGGTGCGGTCGTTCGCCATCGTGGGCATAGGCAATCTCTGCTTGGTTAATTTGCAAGGCTGTAAGTAGTTTTTTAAGCAAATTTTCTGGCAAAAATGGAGAATCACAAGGCACGAACAGCAGATAATCGCTGTCAATCTGATGAAAGCCTGTAAGCATTCCGCTCAGCGCCCCTTGGAAATTGGGCATTTCATCTTGGTAAAAAGGCAAGTGAGGGAAAAACTGCTGATATTCCGCCTGTGAGCGGTTTATATTCAAATAAACTTTTCCATTTACTGCTGATAATTGTGGGCTAAGACGTTGCAAAATATGTGCAATAAGTGGAAGATTTTGTAGCTTTTGCAAGCCTTTTTCTACGCCATTCATTCGGCGAGCCAAACCGCCTGCGAGAATTACAGCGTGAATTTGAGGTGAAGTTTTTTCTGTCATAAATAAGGGCTTTTCTTTGCAAAAAGAGTGCTAAAAGTATATGATCCGAGCCAATTTTCAACAAGATTTTTTAAGGATTTTCCGGTGAAATGCAAACGTTTAGAAGAATTATTAGAGCTATTGGGCGACCATTGGCGTAAAAACCCTGATTTACATTTGATGGATATTTTGCAGCAGCTCTCGGTAGAGGTGGGCGAACCTGATAACTACCCTGCATTACGTGATGAGGTGTTAATTTATCAGTTAAAAATGCGTAATGCCGACAAACACGAGCCAATCCCTGGCCTAAAAAAAGATTACGAAGATGATTTTAAAACGGCACTTTTACGTGCACGTGGAATTTTAAAAGACTAATGTGGTCTAATAGAAACCATATTTTTAAAGGAAATTAAAATGAAAAAAATGTTATTAAAAACTACATTCGTTGCACTTTCTGCATTTTTCGCAGTAAATTCGACCGCTTTTGCATCAAATCCTGTGGAAGGTAAAGAGTACAATATCGTTCGACAAGCACCATCAGCTCAAAAAGAGGTGCTGGAATTTTTCTCTTTCTACTGCCCGCATTGCTATGATTTTGAATTGAACTACAAAATCCCTTCACAAATTAAAGCAAACTTGCCTGAAGGCACAAAATTGGTGCAATATCACGTGAATTTCTTAGGTCGACAATCTGAAAACTTAACTCGTGCGTGGGCGTTTGCAATGGCTCAAGGCGTAGAAGATAAAGTAAAAACAGCGTTGTTTGAAGGAGCACAAAAAGATGCGTTTAAATCAATGGACGACATCAAGGCGGTATTCGTAGCAAATGGCGTAAGTGCGGAAGATTTCGATAACGGCATTAACAGCTTTGCGGTAAATGGCTTGGTAAACAAACAAGTTCAGGCTGCGGAAGAGTTCAAAGTTCGTGGTGTGCCAGCTTTCTTCGTAAACGAGCAGTATGAAATCAATTTAAGTGGTTTCTCAGATTCCACCTCAACTAACGATTTCATCAAACGCTATGTAGATGCAGTAACGTTTTTAATTAAAAAATAATCGTAAGGCGGACCCAAATCCGCCCTACCAAGAAAATTAAAGGGCTTTTGCCCTTTTTTTGTGATTTTCCCTAGGATATCTATATAAGAGAAATATCAATGAAACTTTCCCACTCAATTGTATTTGCAATCTTTGGCCTAAATCTGACCTCTTTCGCACAGGCAGAAATAGTGCAACCGCAAGAAAAGAAAATGGCTGAGCCTAAAAATGATTTAACCGAACGCTTCCAAGTGGCTCAACCAAAACCTAAAACTCAGCCTGATACAGAACAAACAGAAACATCAGGCTCGGTGTCGATGACAAAAGAAGAATTAGCTCAGCACCCTGATTTAATCGTACGAGGTTTAATTCCAGCTGTGTTACAAAACAACGAACAAGCGGTCGAATTATTGTTGCCGATGTACCAAAACTTGCCAAAGCAAGATCCATTCTTACGTGAGTGGGCAGAAGCGATTTCGGCTAAAGCACAAGGCAATTTTAGCCTTGCAGTAGAACGTTACCGCTCGCTCTTTGCACAAAAATCGGATATTCCTGCTTTGCGTTATCAGCTCGCTCAAGCCCTCTTTTTAAATAACAATAATGAGGCAGCAAAAGATCAATTCCAGAAATTGCGTGCGGAAAATTTATCGCCCGATTCAGTGGCAATTATCGACCAATATTTGACTGCTTTAAATAAACGTGATCAGTGGAAATTTAGCGGTGGAATGAGCTTCCTTAACGAGACGAATATCAACAATGCACCTAAAGCGGGCACGAGAGTAGGCGGTTGGGAAGCATGGAAAAAAGAGAGTGCACAGGGCTTTTCTTACTACTTCAACACTGAGAAAAAATGGTCGTTGCCAAATCAGTTTTTCACCAAAATAGCGTTGGATACTTCGGGAAAATATTATTGGGATAACAAAAAATATAACGAGCTTAATGTGCGGACAGGTGTTGGCTTAGGCTATCAAACCGCACGTTTTGAAATTGCTCTTACCCCCTTTACCGAGAAACGTTGGTATGCGGGTGGTTCATCGGGCAGTGAATCGCTTAAACAATATTCAAAAAACTCAGGTGTGCAGCTTGAAAGCAGTTACTGGCTGAATGAAAAATGGCAACTTTCAAATGTATTGGAATATGGTGAACAACGCTACGACTGGCGTAAGCACCTAAACGGCAACAACTATTTGTGGTCAAACACGCTCTTATATGTGCCAAAAAGCGGGCAATATTGGTTTGCAGGTTTGGATTACAATCGTGAAAATACTCGCGATAAAGACAATGCTTACCAACGTACTAGTGCACGTTTAGGCTGGGGGCAAGAATGGGGCTGGGGAATTTCTAGCCGCATCTCGTTTTCTTATGCGAAGCGAACTTATCAGGCACATCCTGCTCCAGATTTAATCGGCAAAATACAAAAAAATGATGAATATTCTTCTGCTTTAACGCTCTGGCATCGTGACTTGCATTTCTTTGGCGTGACACCAAAAGTGACGTGGCAATATCAGAAAGTAAGCAGTAACCACCCATTTTATAGCTACGATAAAAATCGGGTTTATTTTGAGATGAGTAAAACATTTTAAACTGTGATATGCTTAATCTTGTTGCAAATAACATTTCTCTTAGTGTATGGGGCAGTTTATCTCCGCCTGATAAATCTCGGAAAATTCAGGGTGGGGATAGCTCTCTACATAGGATTAACGTAAAGATAAAAATAAAATGAAAACACTACCCGAAATTAAATCTGTTTCTGTCATTGCGAAAACCTCAATTTTCGAAGTGCAATCAGTCGATTTACGTTTTTCTAATGGCGAGGAACGAACCTATGAACGCCTTACGCCACAACGCCGTTCTTCAGTAATGGTGTTGCCAATTCACGAAGGTAATTTAATTTTTGTACGGGAATATGCAGTGGGCTCTGAGCGTTATGAACTCACCTTTCCGAAAGGAATTATAGATGCGGGCGAAGAACCGATTGAAAGTGCTAATCGTGAGTTACAAGAAGAGATTGGTTTTGGTGCACGTAAAATAGAGCCGTTACGGAATTTATACAGCGGTCCGAGTCATATGTTTGGCTTAATGCACGTTTTTGTGGCAGAAGATCTTTATCCATCCAAACTTGAGGGCGATGAACCTGAACCGCTTGAGCTGGTTCACTATCCGTTGGCAAAAATCGATGAATTACTTGCCTCCCCTGATTTTGCCGAAGCCAGAAATTTATCCGCCCTCTTTTTATTAAAAGCATATTTAAATAAGAATACGGAAAAATAGAGAAAAAAGGACGGAACTATGCAAACACTTAATCAATCCTTGTTGGATAAAATCGTAAAAATCGCCCAAGATGCAGGCGAACACCTCAAAGATTTTTATGCGAAATCGGTCGAAGTGCATATTAAATCGGATAAAACACCTGTCACCGAGGCGGATCTTTTTTTAAGCCAATTTATCACGGAACAGTTAAAACAGCTTACGCCAGATGTGCCTGTGCTTTCGGAAGAAAATTGCGATATTGCCTTTGAAGAGCGTCAAAAATGGGACGAATATTGGATTATCGATCCACTGGATGGCACTCAACAATTTATCAATCGTACCGATCAATTTGCGGTGATTATTGCTCTTGTGCAAAAACAAATTGGCAAAAATCACCCTGTCTTAGGCGTGATCCACGCCCCTATCTTGGAAAAAACCTACTTTGCAATGCAACATTTTGGCTGCTATTTGCAAGAAAAAGGTGAAATTCGACCGCTTCACGGCTTGAAACAAGCTGACTATCGCGATCACAATCTGCATATCGCGATTGGTTTCGTACATCCTGATCATATCGAAGATAACCTCAAACCGCCTTATCAAGCTACTTTTATGGAATATGGCTCAAGCAGTTTAAAATCGGGCTTGGTAGCGGAGGGAATTAGCGATTGCTATATCCGTTTTGGCGACACTGGCGAATGGGACACCGCCGCATCAGAAGTTCTACTTAGCGAAATTGGTGGTGAAATTTTTGATCTGCATTTTGAACCGCTCAGTTACAATGAACGCGAAACGCTGATTAATCCTTATTTTATTATGGTGCGCGACAGCCAGCACGATTGGCAGAATGTCTTTCAATTTAATAAGTTGTAGCGATTAGTAAAAACGGCGAAAATGTTGCATTATTGTTAAAACTTATAATCTCATTAGGAATAAAAATGAACATAGAAAATTGTTGTATCGTGATTTTTGGGGCTTCGGGGGATTTAACCTTCCGTAAGCTCATCCCCGCACTTTATAACTTACATAAAGTTGGCAGATTAGGCGAGCATTTTTCGGTACTCGGTGTGGCTCGTACGGAATTAAACGACGAGCAATTCCGAGCAAAAATGCGTGATGCGTTAATTAAATTTGAGAATGCAAGCGGTGAAACTTTAGATGAATTTTGCCATCACCTTTACTATCAAGCAGTAAATACTTCCGATGCGTTAGATTACGTGAAACTCTTGCCCCGTCTTGACGATTTACATGACAAATATGGCAGTGCAGGCAACACGCTTTACTACCTTTCAACCCCACCAAGTTTATATGGCGTGATCCCAGAATGCTTGGCAGCACACGGTTTAACCACCGAAGAGTTCGGCTGGAAACGCATTATTGTGGAAAAACCATTCGGCTATGATATTCAAACTGCAAAAGCATTAGACGTGCAAATTCACCGCTTCTTTGAAGAGCATCAAATCTACCGTATTGACCACTATTTAGGCAAAGAAACCGTACAAAACTTGCTCGTGTTACGCTTCTCAAACGGTTTATTTGAACCACTTTGGAACCGCAATTACATTGATTATGTGGAAATCACAGGAGCAGAATCAATTGGAGTGGAAGAACGTGGTGGCTATTACGATGGCTCAGGTGCGATGCGTGATATGTTCCAAAACCACTTATTGCAAGTGCTTGCCATGGTTGCAATGGAGCCACCAGCGATTATCAACGCGGACGCAATGCGTGATGAAGTGGCAAAAGTGCTTTACTGCTTACACCCGCTTTCTAACGAAGATTTGAAAAATAACCTCGTGCTCGGGCAATACACCGCCGCAGAAATTGATGGAGAAATGGCGAAAGGCTATTTAGAAGAGAAAGGCGTACCAGAAGATTCCAATACAGAAACCTTTATGGCATTAAAATGTGAAATCGATAACTGGCGCTGGGCGGGTGTGCCTTTTTATGTTCGCACAGGCAAACGATTACCAACCCGCGTAACGGAAGTGGTTATCCATTTCAAAACTACACCGCACCCCGTGTTTAGCCAAAATGCACCTGAAAATAAATTGATTATTCGCGTGCAACCTGATGAAGGTATCTCAATGCGTTTCGGTTTGAAAAAACCAGGTGCAGGCTTTGAAGCAAAAGAAGTATCAATGGACTTCCGTTATGCTGATTTAGCTTCTCCAAGTCTTCTCACTGCCTACGAACGTTTATTGTTAGACGCAATGAAAGGTGATGCCACCCTATTTGCCCGCACTGATGCAGTGCACGCTTGTTGGAAATTTGTGCAGCCTATTTTGGATTATAAAGCCCAAAATGGTCGTGTCTATGAATATGAAGCAGGTACTTGGGGACCAAAAGAAGCGGATAAGCTGATCGCCAAACACGGCAGAGTATGGCGTAAGCCTTCAGGTATGATGAAGAAAAAAGTGTAATGAATTTTCCCCTCGCCCTTTGTGGGAGAGGGGATATGATAGAGAACCTAAAATGAAAAAAGTTATCTTCCCTACCGCTCAACAAGCAGTCGAAAAAATCGCTCAGGAATTGAAAGCATATAGCGAACAACATCGTCCTGTACATATCTCTCTTTCTGGCGGTTCAACGCCAAAATTATTATTTAAAACCTTAGCTCAAGCTCCGTTTGCCAATGAAATTCAATGGCAAAATCTCCATTTCTGGTGGGGGGACGATCGTATGGTTCCACCACAAGATCCTGAAAGCAATTATGGCGAAGTACAAAAACTGCTCTTTGATCACATCCAAATTCCTGCCGAGAATATTCACCGCATTCGTGGTGAAGAAAACGTCGAGCAAGAATTGGTAAGATTTTCGCAAGAATTGACCGCTTGCGTGCCAGATTTAGCCTTCGATTGGATTATTCTTGGAATGGGTAACGACGGACACACTGCATCGCTTTTCCCACATCAAACCAACTTTGATGATCACAATGTTGCGGTGATTGCCAAACACCCTGAAACAGGGCAAATTCGCATTTCTAAAACCGCGAAATTATTGGAAAACGCCAAACGTATTACTTACTTAGTGACTGGCGTGGCAAAAGCGGAAATTTTGAAAGAAATCCAAGAAACGCCTGCAGAAAACTTGCCTTATCCAGCCGCGAAAATTCAGGCAAAAAATGGCGTGACGGAATGGTATTTAGATGCTGAAGCGGTGAAGTTATTATAGATAATAATGTAGTGTCTAAGCACTAAGGGGCAAATCAATATCTTACCTTGATTTTGCTATTTTAACTTATCGGTTGAGATACAAGGGGTGAGTTGTATTCGCCCTAATATTCCATCAATGTTTTGGGACAAATGTAATTTGCCCCTATAGCAAAAGCAACAGTGTTGCAACAAACAAAAACAAATCAACAAATATAACTTGAGGTCTTAATGAATTTAAGAGAAAAAATCGACAATAGCCCAATGGGCTTTTACCAGTGGGCTATTGTGTTAATGGCTGCCGTAATGAACTTTTTAGACGGCTTTGACGTGCTTGCCATCGCCTTTACTGCCACCAATATCAGCAAAGATTTTGGCTTGAGCAAAACCGAATTTGGGATGCTCGTCAGTGCAGGGTTAATAGGTATGGTAGTTGGCTCAATGGTGCTGGCACCACTTGCTGATAAATTTGGCCGTCGCCCAATTTTATTACTTTCTGTAGCATTTTCTGCAGTGGGTTTGGCGGTTTCTGGCTTTTCTACTACGTCTGAAATTCTTGCGTTCTCACGTATTCTCACAGGCTTAGGCGTAGGCGGTATTTTGGTAGGAACTAACGTAATCACTAGCGAATATTCATCGAAAAAATGGCGTAGCTTTGCGATTAGCGTTTACGCAGCAGGCTTCGGTATCGGGGCGATGATTGGCGGGATTATCGCGAAATCGTTACAAGCCGCTTACTCTTGGCACGCTGTTTACTTTGCGGGTGCCGTAATGACGGCAGTCGTTTTTGTGGTACTTTGGATTTGGTTACCAGAATCAATCGACTACCTCAATTCAAAACAGCCACAAAATGCTAAAGTACGTTTAAATAAAATTGCCCATAAACTCGGCTTTGCAGGCGAATGGGATTTAACGTCAAAAGCAGAGAAAATGGCAGTAAAATTGCCGATCTGGGAGCTATTTGGCAAAAAATATCTGCGTTCTACGCTATTATTATGGCTCTCATTTTTTGCGATTATGTTCTGCTTCTACTTCATCAGCTCGTGGACCCCTGCGTTGTTAAAAGAAGCAGGAATGACCATGGAAGAGAGTATCAATGTGGGAATGATGATCTCGCTTGGCGGTGCAGCAGGCTCATTGGTTTATGGATTAATCGCCAGCCGCTGGTCTGCACGTAGCGTGTTGATGCTGTTTACTGTGGCGTCTTCAATTGCCATTGTGGTCTTTATTCTTTCAAGTGCGAACCTTGCGATTGCAATGGTACTTGGCGTGGTAGTCGGTGCGTTAATTAACGGTTGTATCAGTGGTTTATATACCATCAATCCAGCTACTTACGATGCGGATATTCGCAACACAGGTGTGGGCTGGGCGATTGGTGCAGGTCGTGCTGGTTCAGTGCTTGCTCCAACGGTTGCGGGAATATTGCTTGACTCAGGATGGGGAAAACAAACGCTTTATATCGCCGTGGCAGGTGTAATGTTGATTGCAACAGTAGCATTAGCCTTTAAGAAATCGCATGTGGAGATTAGAAGAGCTTAAGCGGTCGAATTTTAAGAGCATTTCGTGAAAATGCTCGAAAGCCTCCTCTTTACCAAGGTAGGGGGGATTCGTTAGAAATGTAAATTTTCACTTAAATTTAACCGTTTACGCCCTTATGCATAACGTAGGATAAAATCAAAAATCATGGTGGGCTAAAGCCTACCCTACCAACAGGAGAAAAAAATGTCAGTAAAAGGCGACATCGGTGTTATCGGCTTAGCCGTAATGGGGCAGAACCTTATTTTAAATATGAATGATCACGGCTTTAAAGTAGTAGCATATAACCGTACAACTTCAAAAGTGGATGAATTCTTGGAAGGGGCTGCGAAAGGCACAAACATTATTGGGGCGTATTCTTTAGAAGACTTGGCGTCTAAATTAGAGCGTCCACGCAAAGTGATGTTAATGGTGCGTGCGGGTGATGTGGTGGATCAATTTATTGATGCATTACTACCGCACTTGGAAGAAGGCGACATCATTATTGATGGCGGTAACTCAAACTATCCAGATACGAACCGTCGTGTGAAAGCCTTAGCAGAGAAAGGTATTCGCTTTATCGGTTCAGGCGTTTCAGGCGGTGAAGAGGGTGCTCGTCACGGACCTTCCATTATGCCAGGCGGTAATGCGGAAGCGTGGCAATATGTGAAACCAATCTTCCAAGCGATCTCGGCGAAAACTGAACAAGGCGAGCCTTGCTGTGACTGGGTGGGCGGCGAAGGGGCTGGTCATTTCGTGAAAATGGTTCACAACGGCATCGAATATGGCGATATGCAATTAATTTGTGAAGCCTACCAATTCTTAAAAGAAGGCTTAGGCTTAAGCTACGAAGAGATGCAGTCTATCTTTTCAGAATGGAAAAAAACCGAGCTTGATAGCTACTTAATCGACATCACCACCGACATTCTTGGCTATAAAGATGCCGACGGCGAGCCGTTAGTAGAAAAAATCTTAGATACTGCAGGTCAAAAAGGGACAGGTAAATGGACGGGTATCAACGCCTTAGATTTCGGTATTCCATTAACCTTAATCACTGAATCAGTGTTCGCACGTTGTGTATCTTCATTCAAAGACCAACGTTTAGCCGCAAGCCAACTCTTCAACAAAACCATCACACCAGTTGAAGGTGACAAAAAAGTATGGATCGAAGCGGTGCGTAAAGCATTATTAGCTTCAAAAATCATCTCTTACGCACAAGGTTTTATGCTCATTCGTGAAGCATCAGAACAGTTCGGCTGGAACATCAATTACGGTGCAACCGCATTGTTATGGCGTGAAGGTTGTATCATCCGCAGCCGTTTCTTAGGCAATATCCGCGATGCGTACGAAGCGAACCCAGATTTAATTTTCTTAGGTTCAGACAGCTACTTCAAAGGTATTTTAGAAAATGCGTTAAGTGACTGGCGTAAAGTGGTGGCGAAATCGATTGAAGTGGGCATTCCAATGCCGTGTATGGCATCGGCGATCACTTTCTTAGATGGCTACACCTCAGCACACTTACCTGCAAACTTATTACAAGCTCAACGTGACTACTTCGGTGCACACACTTATGAACGCACGGACAAACCACGTGGCGAATTCTTCCACACCAACTGGACGGGGCGTGGTGGTAATACAGCATCGACGACTTATGATGTTTAAAAATAGCGGACGGGGATAACCCCCGTTCTCATAGAATTCTAATAATAAACTGCGAATATTGGCAAAAAACTGCTATACTCTCGCAGTTTTTTAACCCAACCAATGAGGACATTTCAATGGCTGATTTTAATCAAATTTTAACTCCAGGCGATGTAGATGCTGGTATTATCAACGTAGTAAACGAAATCCCTGAAGGCAGCTGCCACAAAATCGAATGGAACCGTAAAGTTGCTGCATTCCAATTAGATCGTGTAGAGCCAGCAATCTTTGCAAAACCAACTAACTATGGCTTTATTCCGCAAACTTTAGACGAAGATGGTGATGAGTTAGATGTGTTATTGATCACTCGTCAACCATTAGCGACAGGTGTATTCCTTGAAGCGAAAGTAATTGGTGTGATGAAATTCGTCGATGATGGCGAAGTAGACGATAAAATCGTTTGTGTACCAGCAGATGACCGCGACACAGGTAATGCATACAATACATTAGCAGATTTACCTGCGAATTTAATTAAACAAATCGAATTCCATTTCAACAACTATAAAGCGTTGAAAAAACCAGGTTCTACTAAAGTCACTCACTGGGGCGATGTGGAAGAAGCAAAAGAAGTAATCCGTGAATCAATCAAACGTTGGAACGAACGTTAATCTTGCATTTCTAGGATTAAAATGAAAACAAGCGGTCAAATTTGACCGCTTGTTTGCTAAGGGAGTTTTTTCTTTTCAGCCAAAAAACAGCACCTCATTGTTTCCCAAGTCTGACCATTCCTCTGAGTTCTTGAGTATTATTTCCATAAAATTTCTATTCTACTTGTCCTGTTTCAATTAAAACAGAAGCGTTTGCTGGACCTGTGAAACTATTACCTGAGATGCGAGAAGTTGGCTCTGTTCCATCTATATTCAATTTGTATGGTGTAACTTTTGTCTACTATGCTGTTAAAAAACTATTGCTTCTGTGCTCCAAATGCTGCATTAAAGCTATCGTCATGAGATTCTGCTATACCACCTAATTCTTTAGCGTTTTCACCAAAGAATTTACCTTGTACTTCAACTTTTGTATCTGATTTAAAAGCATCTGAAGTAGCTGTACCTGTAAATGTATTATTCTGAATATTAGCATCAATATGAACAGGTTTAATGTTTTTGATGGTTAAAGTGCCCTTTAATTTTTTCTCATCAAAATCGACATCAAATTTTGATATACCTGAGTTATATCCTGTTTTCTTATTATATTCTCCAATACCGCCGATTACTTCACCTGAATAAGATGCTTTTCCTAATGGCATACTTTGAGTTGGTTTGCCGTTATAGAATATATAGGTTGGTATAGATTCATTGGGGGAATCGATGATGCCGAAGCGGGTAGATGAATATTTTTCACAACAGATGATAATGTCTCTATTTGATTGAGAATAAATTGCCCAAGGAGAATTAATATCTTCACTTGGTTTTAACATAATATCAATGTTTTCATCATTAATATTGATCTTATTTATATCTATATTAGTAAGAGGATGAATTTTTTCCTTATCTCTTCGATTAATGAGGGTATACCCCCCGGTATGATTATGTGGGTTTGGTTGAAGAATTTTAGAGGATTGATTTGAGGTCTGTTGAGGAGTAGCATGGTGATTTGTGCTACTGTTACTACCACCGCTTCCACAAGCGGTTAAAATTAATACGGATAATGCGGTTAAATTGAATTTAACTGAATTGTGTAGAGAGAACATCATATATTTCCTATTCTTTATGAATGTAATTTTTAACATTATAACAAAGTTGGTTTAGGAAAGATAGTAACAGGCTTATTGGTATAAGCCGAGAAATATAGGGGTAAGTCAAATTATGAAGAAAAATAATCAAGAACAATCCGATAATGAAATTCGCCTTGATAAATGGCTTTGGGCAGCACGTTTTTATAAAACGCGTTCGATTGCTAAAGCGATGATTGAAGGCGGAAAAGTACATTACAACGGTCAGCGAGCGAAAGTTAGCAAAGCAGTTGAAATTGGAGCGACGCTCAAACTACGCCAAGGTAATGAAGAGAAAGAGATCGTTGTTACTGCACTGAGCGATCAACGTCGTGGTGCACCAGAAGCACAATTACTTTATCAAGAGACAGAAAAAAGTGTAAAACAGCGTGAAGCGATTGCGTTTGCTCGTAAGGCAAATGCCCTTTCGATGCCACATCCAGATCGTCGCCCGAATAAGAAAGAACGCCGAGAGCTCGCCAAATTTAAAGACCATATCTTGTAATTTGCAAAAGCACCTCCATATTGTGTGCAACATACATTCCCCCTTTATGTAAGGGGCTTTTTTATTTTAAGGAACATTATGTACAAACAAGACAACGATAAACTCTATCGCTACTTATTCCAAAACCGTGCTGTGCGTGGCGAATGGGTACGCTTAAATGATACTTTTACCGAAACATTAAACACGCATCACTACCCAATCGCGGTACAAAATTTATTAGGTGAGATGTTGGTCGCAACGAGCCTTTTAACCGCTACAATGAAATTTGAAGGCACTATTACCGTGCAAATTCAAGGCGATGGTCCGTTAAAATTAGCGGTCGTAAATGGCAATGAGCAGCAGCAATTACGTGCATTAGCTCGTGTAGAAGGTGAAGTGGCAGAAACAGCCACTTTACACGAAATGATCGGCAATGGCGTGTTGGTGATTTCTATCATCCCAACCGATGGCGAACGCTATCAAGGCGTCATTGGCTTAGATAAACCAACAATTCGTGAATGTTTAGAAGATTATTTCATGCGTTCTGAACAGTTGCAAACGCATTTGGTGATCCGCACAGGCGAATATGAAGGCACAGCTGTTGCAGGTGGAATGTTGTTGCAAATTATGCCAGATGGCACGGGAACGCCTGAAGATTTCGAGCATTTAGCCACTTTAACTGAAACCGTGAAAGATGAAGAGTTATTCGGTTTAACTGCAGAAGAGTTGCTTTATCGCCTATACCACGAAGAGCACGTGCAAGTTTATGAACCGCAAAATACCGAATTCAAATGTGGCTGCTCACGTGAACGTTCTGGCAATGCAATTTTATTATTGCCAACGGAAGAAATTGAGGAAATGTTAGCCGAAAAAAATGGTGTGATTGATATGCAATGCGAATGTTGTGGCACGCAATATTTCTTTGATAAAAAAGCGATTGAAGAGTTTAAAGAAGAAGCGGATAAATTAAATCAGTTAGGACTGTAAGGTAAATAAATAAGGGCAGAAAATATAATGATCCGCACCTTAATCAGTTAGACGTTTGGTCAAACTTTTGAGGTGTAGCTCATGTCGAAAACAGCCTTTTAAAATAGCCTAACTTTTTGGCGTCAGCTCAAAATAATCTCTCTTCTTTTTTATTTCTTCTTATTCAATACTCAAATTTTATTCACTTTTTCAACAAAAATGTGAGGTCTCTCACATTTTCTATAAACTCTTCAGTGATTGGATTTACTTTTAATATGCAAATAACTAGAATTATTCTCTGCCAACAAGGCAGAATTTTATTTTTTCATTCTAGGATAACATTATGTTGTGGTTTTTCTTTTGCGTAGCCATTTTGGTGCTTGGCTACTTTATTTACGGTAAAATTATCGAAAAAATCTTCGTAATTAACCCGAAACGCCAAACGCCCGCTTATCAAGTTAATGATGGTGTGGACTATATGCCAATGTCAAAAACGAAAATTTGGCTTATTCAATTATTAAATATTGCGGGAACAGGTCCAATTTTTGGCCCTATTCTTGGTGCGTTATATGGACCTGTTGCGATGCTTTGGATCGTACTTGGCTGTATCTTCGCAGGTGCGGTGCACGACTACTTCTGTGGTATGTTAAGTATCCGCCATGGCGGTGCAACAATGCCATATTTAGCGGGTAAATTTTTAGGTAAACCCGTTAAATTATTTATTAACGCATTAGCCCTTATCCTTCTTTTATTAGTTGGTGTGGTATTCGTAGCAAGCCCAGCACAATTGATGGGTACAATTACCATGGATGTACTTGGTGCTTCACAAGGTGCATTACAATTGGGGGATGCAGAAGCAGTTCACCAAGCTGTTGAAGCGGGGGGGATTAAAGTTTGGGGTATGGATAAAGCAACAGTTATTTCACTTTGGACATTTATCATCTTTGCTTACTATATTCTCGCAACATTACTTCCGATTGATAAAATCATTGGCCGTATCTATCCATTATTCGGTGCGTTATTGCTCTTTATGTCTGTAGGAATGGTCTATGGGCTAGTTTCCGCTCATTTTAGTGCAACCGATCCAATTGAATTTTTCCGCACTATTGATGCAGATGGTCAAGGCTTAACTTGGGCAAAATTCACTCAAAATTTCCAAGTGAAAGGTGATGTGCCAATATGGCCTCTTTTATTCTTAACTATTTCTTGTGGTGCGTTGTCAGGTTTCCACGCAACTCAAACGCCATTAATGGCACGCTGTGCAGAAAATGAAAGTGAAGGTCGCTTTATTTTCTACGGTGCAATGATCACCGAAGGTGTAATTGCATTAGTATGGTGTATGGTAGGGCTAGCATTTTATGAAAATCCACAAGCATTACAAGATGCCATTTCTGCAGGTTCGCCATCTAAAGTGGTATACGATAGCTCAATACATTTCTTAGGCTTTATTGGTGGTATATTTGCAGTATTAGGTGTTGTAGTGTTACCTATTACCTCTGGTGACACAGCATTCCGTGCAGCACGCTTACAATTAGCAGAGATTTTCGGAATTGATCAACGTTCATTAGTAAAACGTTTATATATTGCAATTCCATTGTTCGTATTAGGTTACTTTGTATCCACAATTGATTTCAGCGTATTATGGCGTTACTTCACTTGGGCAAACCAAATGACAGCAATGGTTATGTTATGGACAGCAGCCGCATACTTATACCGTTATCATAAATTCCACTGGGTGGCTTCAATTCCAGCGTGGTTTATCACAACCGTATGTGCAACTTATTTGTTCTATAATAAAATCGGTTTCGGCTTAGACTACCAGCTTTCCGTATATCTTGGCTTTGCAACAACTATTGTTTGTATTGTATTATTCTTCACAATGCTTAAACCATTAGGTGAGCGTGATGAAGATGCATATACAGTAGCAGAAACTAAATAGTTAAAATAGAGAAGGGAGTAATTAGCCTCCCTTCAAAAGTTAATTCAAGGACTAAGCCCTGTAATTTATGGGATTAGTCCTTTTTTTGTTGATTATTTTCTGTTTCTGATAAAGATATTATTTAATCACACCACACGCCATACGTGCACCGCCACCGCCAAGAGTTGCAGGGTGATCGGAATGGTTATCGCCGCCTGCGTGAATCATAATCGCGTGATTTTTCACTTCATCTAATTTTTTCAAGCGTGGGGCAAGCACAGGTTGTGTTGCTGTGCCATCGTGTAACACGGTTAAGGCTGGAAGGTCGCCTAAGTGTGCATCGTCAGACCACGGGAAGCCGTGACCTTTCGCTTTGGTTGGGTTCCAGTGACCGCCCGCCGCTAAACCAGCAGTAAGTTTTCCGTCTTTCTCTTTTGGCTCACAGCTTGGATTTTCGTGAATATGGAAGCCGTGTAAACCTTCTGCTAAACCAGTTAGATTTGGAGTAAACACTAAGCCGTAAGTAGACTCAGTAATTTCAACCGTACCTACATCTTTGTTGCCGTGTTGTACATCCAATTGTTGCACTTTCACTACTAATTTTGCAGGCTCATTTGCATTTGCCACGGAAGTTGCAAATAATCCGCCTAAAATGACCGCTAATACTGTTTTGATTTTCATCTTAATTTCCTCTTTAAAAGCACCGTTATCGGTGGTTATATTCTAACCACTTTCGTTTTATTTTATCTAGAATAAAGTAATCGGCAAAAACATTGTATTTTTACGTTGCATTTTCATCAAAAATCTTGTATTTATGAAAGCTATCACTCAAAACAACATTTATTTAATTATTCAGGAGCAACACAATGCAAAATGTCGGTTTTATCGGTTGGCGTGGAATGGTAGGGTCTGTGTTAATGGATCGTATGGTTCAAGAAAATGACTTCGCAAACATTAACCCTGTTTTCTTCACTACTTCACAAGCGGGTAAAAAAGCCCCTGTTTTTGCAGGTAAAGAAGCGGGCGAGTTAAAAAACGCATTCGATATTGAAGAGTTAGCAAAATTAGACATTATTGTCACCTGCCAAGGTGGTGATTATACCAACGAAGTTTATCCAAAATTACGTGCAGCAGGCTGGAATGGCTACTGGATTGATGCCGCATCTGCTCTTCGTATGGAAAAAGATGCCATCATCGTATTAGACCCAGTGAACCAATACGTTATTTCTGAAGGCTTGAAAAACGGCGTGAAAACCTTTGTGGGTGGTAATTGCACAGTGAGCTTGATGTTAATGGCAATCGGTGGTTTATTCGAAAAAGATTTAGTGGAATGGATCTCTGTTGCAACCTACCAAGCGGCTTCTGGTGCGGGTGCGAAAAATATGCGTGAATTGCTTTCACAAATGGGCTTATTACGCGATGCGGTAAAAGATGAGCTTGCAAATCCAGCCTCTTCTATTTTAGATATTGAACGTAAAGTGACGGCTGAAATGCGTTCTGACAGCTTCCCAACAGAAAACTTTGGTGCGGCATTAGGCGGTAGCTTAATTCCTTGGATCGACAAATTATTACCAGAAAGCGGACAAACCAAAGAAGAGTGGAAAGGTTATGCAGAAACCAACAAAATTTTAGGTTTAAGCGACAACCCAATTCCTGTTGATGGCTTATGCGTGCGTATCGGTGCATTACGTTGCCACAGCCAAGCATTCACCATCAAACTCAAAAAAGATTTACCATTAGCGGAAATTGAGCAAATCATTGCTTCACACAACGAATGGGTAAAAGTAATACCAAACGACAAAGAAACCACATTACGTGAATTAACCCCTGCGAAAGTAACAGGTACATTAAGCGTGCCAGTAGGACGACTTCGCAAATTGGCAATGGGTCCTGAATACTTGGCTGCTTTCACTGTAGGCGACCAATTATTATGGGGTGCAGCAGAGCCTGTTCGTCGTATTTTGGTTCAATTAATTAAATAATTTCTCCTCGCAACAAGCGGTAGATTTTGATGAGCAGTTTGCAAACACTCAATAAAATTCTACCGCTTTTATTATTCAACTCATCTTATGAAAAAACCAACATCCCCCATCAAAATTGTCTTTTTCGACATCGACTACACCCTTTACATCAAAGACGAAGCTCGTATTCCTACCTCAATTACGGAGCAGGTACTTCCACGCCTCAAAGCAAAGGGCATTATTCCTGCTATTGCTACAGGGCGAAATTACGAGGGATTTCCCAAAGCACTTAAGCCTTTGATGAACGAAAATGGGTTTGAGCTTTTTGTGACTATTAACGGGCAAGATAATCTTTACCAAGGCAAGCAGATTTCAGATTACCGCTTAAGCGTGCAACGTATTCAACAAGCGGTCGAAAAACTGGAAAAATTGGGCATTGCTTACGCTTTTGTTAGCCGTAACGCAATTTCTGTGTCGGAAAACAGTGAGATAGTTTGGAATGCTACTTCTCCGATTACTAAAGATTACATCGTCGATCCGAAGTTCTATCTTAAAGATACCACCGTGCAAATGTTGGCATATTATTCCGAAGAGCAAACACAAGAAGTGATAGATGCTGGCGTATTGGGCTCAGATTTAAAAGCAGTGCGCTGGAATGAAAATGCGGTAGATATTTTGCTTAAAGACAACTCTAAAGCTCGTGGTATTCAAGATGTAATCAACTATTTCGGCTTTAATCTTGAGAATGCAATGGCATTTGGTGATGGCTTAAATGATATGGAAATGTTGGATACTGTTGGTTTTGGCGTAGCAATGGGCAATGCTGAGCCAGAACTCAAACCATTGGCGGATTTTGTCACCAAAGATATTCGTGAAGACGGGATTTTGTATGCGTTGGAGGAATTAGGGGTGATTTAAAGCCCATAAAAACGCAAGCTGTTTTCGAGTACTTGTGTTTTTACTTTTTCTACCGTCAATCTTTTCAATTCTGCCAATTTTTCTACCACAGCACCAAGCTGGGTAGAAATTGCTTTGTCTTCTAATCCTTCGTGTTGCCACGGGCTGTCTGTTTCTACCAGTAACCGCTCAAGTGGTAATATTTTTGCTACTCGTTGTGTTTTGGGATTCCATAAAATATCAGGCGTAAGGCTTGCGACATAAGGTGTTTGTAAAAATTGTGCTAACGAAGCTTCATCGGTTTTAAACCAGTGAAAATGAGCTTTTATAATCTGATACTTCTTAAGTAGTGCCAAAGTAGGTAACACGTCATCGTGCACAATATGCAAATTAAGTGGTAAATTTGACTGCTTAGCGAAGGCAACAAAGTGTTCAAGTAACGAGAAATAAGGGGCGTAATCCAAATTTGGATTTTCTCGCTTCAGATAATGCGGTAAGCCAACTTCACCTATAGCGGTCAGATTTTGCTGGTATTTTACAAGCCAGTTAAACAGTTCATCTTGCTCACTTGCAGTTGGTAGCGCTTGCTCTGGATGGAAACCCGAAGCGATATGGATTTTATGCGGGCATTGTTTTTGTAATGCGAGTAAAGTTTGGCTACTCTTAAGGTTTATTGCTACCGCAAGTACGCCCGTAATGTGAGGATCTGCTAGCGTATTTTGTTGTAGCTCGGTGGAGAGTTGATCGAAATGGATGTGGGTATCAAAAAGCATATTTTCTTTAGTTTATAGGTGGTTTAATCTTGCATGTTCGTATTCATTTATGTCAAATTTTCCCTCTTTGCTAAAGAAGGGCATTTTCTTTCATAAATTAACGAATCTACTGTGCCATCTTCTCCGCAATTGTTAAAAAACCATCTGCAGTGCGGAAAATTTCATCGAAACCTTGAGCCTCTAAAATTTTATCTGATACCTCGCGAAACGCTCCTTCTCCGCCCGATTTAGTAAGTACCCAGTCTGCTTTTTCCTTCACATAATCGTGGGCGTTTTTAGTGGCAATTGCCAAGCCACATACTTCAAATGCAGGCAGATCAAGCGTATCATCGCCGATAAAAGCGGTTTGTTCTGGTGTTACCCCCACTTGTTGCATAATATCGAAACAGGCTGAGCGTTTTTCCATTTTACCTAAATGTACGAATTGAATTTTTAGTACCTCAAGCCGTTTTCGGAGTAACGGATGATCGCCACCCGAAATCACTGCTACTTGAATACCACAACTTTGCAACATTTTTATACCTAAGCCATCGTGTACATGAAAGCGTTTCATTACTTCGCCCTCAGCAGTATAGTACAACCCACCATCAGTTAAGACACCGTCTACGTCGGTAATGACTAATTTGATATTGGTTAAATCCATCTTATTACCCTTTTATGATATGATTTCTGTATTATAGCCCTCGTTAACGTAAAAGAGAGAATTATTATGTCGATTTCTGAAAATTTATCTCGTATTCAACAACAAATTGAGCAAATTTCTGCCGAGTACCAACGCGAAAATGTACGTTTATTAGCTGTTTCTAAAACTAAACCTGTGCAAGCAATTGAAGAAGCCATTAGAGCAGGTCAATGTGCTTTTGGTGAAAATTACGTGCAGGAGGGGGTTGAAAAAATCGCCTATTTTTCAGGCAATAAATTGTTGGAATGGCATTTTATCGGACCGTTACAATCGAATAAAAGCCGTCTGGTGGCTGAGCATTTTGACTGGATTCAAACCGTGGATCGTTTCAAAATTGCCGAGCGTTTGAATGACCAACGTCCTGAGCATTTGCCTCCACTCAATGTGCTTATTCAGATTAATATCAGTGATGAAAGCTCAAAATCAGGAATTCAGCCTGAAGAAATGTTTTCACTTGCAGAAAAAATCAGTCAATTTCCACGTTTGAAATTACGTGGCTTGATGGCAATTCCCAAGCCAGAAAGTGAACCTGAACAACAGAAGATAGCATTGCGTAAAATGAAAGATTTATTCAACCGCTTGCAACAACGGTTTGAGAGCGTTGATACGCTTTCAATGGGAATGTCAGATGATATGGCAAGTGCAATTGATTGTGGCTCAACAATGGTACGCATCGGCACGGCAATTTTTGGGGAGAGGAATTATTCTCAAAAAGTATAAAATATATCGTTTTAGTTTGAAAGAGTAAATTAAGGACGGTTTTTATACATTGAAAGCGCTATGTCGATAGTTTAAATATTGCTAATAATAATTCTTTAGTACATAAAGTTGACTTATCTTAATAGCATGCCTAAAAGTTCAATCTTTTAGATAAATTTATTATCACTACTTCGGAGCAATTATTTACAGGGAAAAAATGTTAATAATGCTTCAAGTGAGGCTTGCATTGAGAATACGAGTTCAACAAAAGGGCAGTCTATGTACGCCATTTTTGTGGCTGTGTGTTATACAATCCCAGCCGATTCATTAATTTTCAAATTAAATACAGCCTGACGGAAATAGCTTTATTGTCTGGTCAAAGCAACTTAGCGAGTTGGCACAAAGAAAGCAACATTTGCAGACTTTGGTGGTTTTTACTCATCAAGTCGAATTAGAAAAATTTGCGGCTCAAGAGATAGATTTAACCGCTTACAAAGGGTAAGATGTAATTACTTACAACAAGGAAAAACAGAGAGGTAACGATGTTTGTTGAAATTTACGGGCGTTTAACTTGCCCATATTGCATTCGTGCGAAAGCATTAGCGGAAAAAATGAAATCAGAATTATCCGATTTCGATTTTAAATTTGTAAATATGCCTGAAGAAGGTATTACCAAAGAAGATTTAGTGCCGCGTGTCGGCAAGCCAGTTGAAACCGTGCCACAAATTTTCTTAGATAACGTTCACGTTGGTGGTTGCACTGATTTTCAAGCATTAGTGAAAGAGAAGTTTGGGATTGAGGTTTAGTGAAACTAAAATAAAAAGTCTAGCATTTGCTAGACTTTTTGCTTTTTATTCTAATAAGAAATTAAAGTTTTGCTAAAAGCATGGTTTCTAATTTTTCTTGGTCGATCGCGAATTTACGGATGCCTTCTGCTAATTTTTCTACAGCCATTGGATCTTGGTTATGTTCCCAATAGAATTCAGCTTCAGTCATTGGTGCAGGGCGAGATTGTACTTCACCGTTAAAGTTTAATTTACGTACTAATGGTTCGTTGTTTTCTTGTAATGCTTTTAATAGAGCTGGTGCGATAGTTAAGCGGTCACAACCTGCTAATTCGGTAATTTCACCTGCATTACGGAAACTCGCACCCATTACGACGGTTTTATAGCCGTATTGTTTGTAGTAGTTGTAGATTGAAGTAACAGAAACTACGCCTGGATCTTCAGCTGGAGCATACTCTTTTTGATCTGAGTTGGCTTTGTACCAGTCTAGAATACGTCCAACGAATGGTGAGATGAGGTAAACCCCTGCTTCGGCACAAGCACGGGCTTGAGCTTGTGAGAAAAGAAGGGTTAAATTACAGTTGATTCCCTCTTTTTCTAATTGCTCAGCGGCTTTAATGCCTTGCCATGTTGAAGCGATTTTAATTAAGATGCGATCATTTGAGATGCCTGCTTCATTATAAAGAGCCATAAGTTTACGAGCTTTGGCTATGGTTTTCTCAGTGTCGTATGAGAAGCGTGCATCGACTTCAGTTGAAATACGCCCTGGAACGATTTTTAAAATTTCTAAACCGATGTTTACTGCTAATTTATCTTCTGCATCAACTAGTTGTTGTGCTTTATCATTGCTTTTTGTTTTTGCATAAGCCACCGCTTCATCAATAAGTGGTGCATACTGTGGTAATGCCGATGCACTTAAAATTAAAGAAGGGTTAGTGGTAGCATCTTGTGGTTGGTATTGCTTGATTGCATCAATGTCACCAGTGTCAGCAACTACTACAGTCATTTCTCTTAAAGCGTCTAATTGGCTCATAATGTTTTCCTATAATGTTATCTAATGAATTGTTGAAAATATGCTTATATATAATAGCTGATTTTTTCTCTCATTTATGTGAGATAGATCACACTTGTCTGAATGTAATCAAAAGTAATCCTAAATTCAATCAAAAATCGTCAGATGATTGCTTTGATAGTGTAAAGCATTAGATAAGAAAATGCAGGTGGTTTTAATTTGATCAATGTTTGAGATAAAAACGACCTTTATGCTTCAAATGTAAACAATTGGTGAATTTTTTAAAATTTTTTGCAAAAAGTGCTTGCACGGTTTTGATTTTTCTCTATAATGCACCTCACACAACGACGCACTGTTGTGAACGATTTAGATTGATATGCAGTGCGTCGTTTCTTTTTGTTCTTTAA
>NZ_MUXY01000012.1 GCF_002015035.1 Haemophilus parahaemolyticus
CGACGCACTGCATATCAATTTAAATCATTCACAACAGTGCGTCGTTGTGTGAGGTGCATTATAGAGAAAAATAAAACTCGTGCAAGCACTTTTTGCAAAAAATCTTGATTTTTTAATCAAGAGAACATATTTAATACAATTCGAATGAAATTCTAGCTAAAAATGTCGATTAACTGCTCTTGCAATCCACTTTGGCGCTGCACTTTCGCTTTTACGCTTGTCATCCACGTTTTTTCCTCACCAAATAACGTAAATTTTTCTTTCGCACGCGTAATTGCTGTATACACCAATTCTTTCGTTAATACTTGTGAACTAGCCAATGGCATCACAAATAAAGAATGTTCAAATTCTGAACCTTGTGATTTATGAACCGTCATTACATAAGCAGATTCATACGCTGGAACTCGGCTAATCGATAAACTCAAATAATCACCATTTACTTTCGTATCAAAATAAACCCGTAATGCACTGGTTTCATCTGGCAGAATAATACCAATATCACCACTATATATATGATGTTGGGGCGCATTTTCGGTAATCAAAATCGGCTTTCCTACATAACTGTCTCGTGAATGCCCAAATTTTACTAACTTCACTTTTTGCAATGCCTCCGCAACCAACTGATTTAATCGATTTACTCCTAGCTCGCTCACACGCAACGCTGCCAAAAATCGGACTTTTTGAAACGCCTTGAATATCTCTTCGATAGAAACAGATTCAGGCTGGCGTTCTCTTGCCTTTGCTTTTTGCAAATAATCGCGATATAACTCTACTGCTTTTTGTACCACCAAATCCGCACAATGTTGTATCCACTGGCTTTTCTCAGTAAATTCAGTAACCGTTGGATATGCTACATATTCCAAGTCCTCATACTGACTATTTGCAATAGTTTGCCAAGATTTTACCGCTTGTTGTGCATTCACTTCTTTTGCCAATAAACCAATACCCGAATTTTCGTCAAAACGAAAACTTTTACGTAAATGACAAAGCGAATCACGAATCGCTGAGCCGTCAGATTGAGCCGTTAATTGATACCCCGTTACTGAAGCCACATAATCGGTATGTGCTTGGCTGTAACCTTGCGTAATAAAATAGCCAAGTTGAGCCATAATCGCCCCAGCCTCAACAGAAGCAAGCTGATCTTTATCACCCAACATAATCAAGCGTGTACTTGGCTTGAGTGCACTCATCAATTTTTCCATTAAAAATAGATCGATCATTGAAGCCTCATCTATCACCAAGAGATCCAAATGTAGCGGATTTTTCTGGTGATATATCGGCTGATCACTTTGCGGACGCATTCCTAACAAACGGTGAATTGTCGACGCATTAATTTCCATCTTCTCTTTCATCGCTAGCGGTAAATCTAGCTCATCCAAGTTCGCAATAATTGACTCTTTTAAGCGAGCAGCCGCTTTCCCTGTTGGAGCAACCAACGCAATATTCAGTAAGCCCTTATTTTCTACTTCTTGTTTTAATTGCAATGCTGCCAACAAGCGAGCTACCGTTCTCGTTTTCCCTGTACCTGGTCCGCCAGAAATTACGCAAAAACGTTTACACAGTGCCGTTGCAACCGCCACTTTTTGCCAATCAATTTCATCTGTTTGAGTAGCACCAAACAATCGTTCCAAAATCTCACGATCTTCTTCCACATTTGCATTTTCTATTTCTGTTTCAACCGCTTGTTGCAGGTAACGAGCAATCTGATGTTCCGCTTGCCAATAGCGATAAAAATAGATTAACTCGCCTTGAAACAGCATTGGAGCAACTTGAGTTACATCGCGACTAAAAGCAATGTGATCAGCCAAAATTTCTTGCCATTCAAGCGGTAAACTTTGCTCAATCTTTTGCGAAATCTCTGCCAACCATATTGCCTGCTCTGGATGATACTCTCGCAAACCAAACGGATTTTTTACCGCATTCGAACTTAATCGCACTGCACTATGCCCTTGCATCACATTAAACGAAACAAGAGCCGCTAAAAACACCGCCAAATTCTGTTGTAATGACGAGTAGTTGTAATCTTGCTGTTTACGATCAATCAATTTAGCAAATTGATAATTGATTTCTGAAATGATTTTTTGCTCTTTAAGCGTATGAAGAAGGGTTAGCATTGCGGTAATCCGTTGAAAATGAGTGGTTAAATTATCTAATTTTTGCAATCCCTTGTCCAGAAATGAAGTTCGAGCGTATAATGGTTTTATTTTTGAAGTGATAAAAACAAGATGAAACCAGCCATTGCAACCATCAATAGTGCGGCACTTCGCCACAACATTCAGCTCATCAAATCCTTCGCACCTAATCAAAAACTACTTGCTATGATCAAAGCCAATGCCTATGGGCAAGGTCTTCTTCCTGCAGCTCACATTCTAGCCGACCAAGTGGATGGCTTTGGTGTTGCACGGCTGCGTGAAGCACTTGAAATTCAAGAAACAGGCTACACAGGCAAAATTTTATTAGTTGAAGGTTTTTTTGATCGTGAAGAGTTGCTCAAAACCCTTTCCCGTCGCTTTGACAGTGTGATTCACTGTTATGAACAGCTTGAGTTGCTAGAGCAAGTCGCCAAAGAATGGGAAGAAGAGCAACAAAAAGGCTTTTGGAAACGCAAAACTAAGATCTATTTTCCGATCAATGTTTGGTTAAAAATCGATACAGGAATGCACCGACTAGGTGTGCATCCTGAGCAAGTAGATGAATTTTATCAACGCCTTAAAAAATGCCCGTTGGTCGAAAGCATCAGCTTTGTCAGCCATTTCAGCCGTGCCGATGAATTAGATTGCGGCTACACCGAAAAACAAATCTCTACCTTTGAACAAGCCACTCAAGCTTACCCCGAACATGCTCGCAGTATTTCCGCTTCTAGCGGTATTCTCTATTGGAAGCAAGCACATTACGAATGGGTACGCCCAGGCATTATTATGCATGGCATTTCCCCCCATTACGAACCCATCACTCATCTTGGCTTCCAACCTGTGATGACACTTTCCTCTTCTCTCATTGCCGTTCGTACGCACAAAGCGGGCGAACCTGTTGGCTATGGCGGCACTTGGGTTAGCTCGCAAGACACTAAACTTGGCGTTATCGCGATGGGCTATGGCGATGGCTACCCTCGTAATGCACCTGAAGGTACGCCTGTACTGATTAACGGCCGTAAAGTACCAATTGTCGGACGCGTTTCAATGGATATGCTTACGGTCGATCTTGGTGCTGATAGCCAAGATAAAGTAGGCGATGAAGCGATATTCTGGGGCAAAGACTTACTCATTGAAGAAATCGCTGAACACATTGGCGTGATTAGCTATGAGCTGATAACCAAACTTACCCCACGCGTGATTTTTGAATATCAATAACCAGATAATAAGCGGTGAAGTTTACAATTGAATTTGTAATTTACCGCTTACTCTGCATAAAACCTTCCACTTCCCTGCAAATACACATCAATCCTTTCCCCAATCTTAAGCTCTGGCATATAACCGATTTCAACCCAAATTTCATAGTGATTTATCGCAATTTGAACAGCAGTCGTTCTGCCTCTAAACTCAATGTTTTGCACGATAGCCTCAAAAGTCGAGACCGTACAAGCGGTACTATTTTGCGAAATATTGACCAAACTGAATTGTTCTGGACGAAACAAAATTTGACCGCTTGTCGCATCACTATGCGTAGGCTGAATAGGCACACATCCAAGCTGGCATTGCACCATATTTTTATCAATTCTATAGGCAGGCAAGACAATGCTTTCGCCTATAAATTTTGCCGTTTCAAGATGATTAGGCGACCAATAAAGCGAGCAAGGTGTGTCGATTTGTAAAATTTTACCTTGCTGAATAATGGCGATTTTATCAGCGTAGCGTAAGGCTTCATCACGATCGTGGGTAACAAAGATGGCGGAAGCACCGCTTTGGCGAAGTGCTTGGAGCATCTCTTGGCGAATTTGTTGGCGAAGATGCTCGTCTAAGGCACTAAACGGTTCATCCAGTAAAATTAATTCTGGGTTAGGAGCAAGTGCTCGAGCAAGAGCGACACGTTGTTGTTGGCCGCCAGAAAGTTGATGCGGGAAGCGTTCGGCTAATTCGCTGATCCCCGTGAGTTTCATCGCTTGTTCGATACGGGTGCACTCTTCTATAGTCTTGCCCTTGCCATTTCCCAAGCCATAAGCAATATTGCGATACACATTTAGATGCGGGAACAGCATGCCCTCTTGCACCACATAACCGAGATGGCGTTGTTGCGTTGGTAGATTGCAATTCTCGTCAAAAATTAACCGCTCTTTGAGCCAAATTTCGCCATTGGTCGGCTGCTCAAAGCCAGCAATAGCACGCAACAGCGTGGTTTTTCCACAGCCAGAAGCACCGAGCAAAAAGAGCATTTCACCCCGTGCTAAGGTCAGAGAAATATCGTTCAACACTTGCTGTTCGCCAAAAAATTTATTTAGATTTTTGATGGTGAGTAATGTCTCTTTCATTCTATTTAAATGCATATTTTTTTAACAAAAACACAGGAATACCCGAAAAAAGTATCAACATCAACGCATAAGGCGTGGCAGCAGCATATTGGGCATCGCTGGTATATTCCCACACCGCGGTGGATAAGGTTTTAATATCATTCGGTGTAAGCAAAAGTGTAGCGGTCAATTCTTTCATCAAATTTAAAAAGACCAACGCAAAGGCGGCGGCAATCCCTGGCAACATCGCAGGCAGAGTGAGCGTTCGGAAAATATAAAACGGACTCCGCCCAAGGCTTTGCCCGACTTTTTCGATATTATCGGAAAGTTGCTCCAAAGAAGCGCGAAGCGTAGTTTGAGCCATTGGCAGATAGAGCATAAAATAAGCAACAATTACTACCAAGAAAGTTTGATAAATGGCATTGGCGTAGTTTATCGTAAAATAAACCAGCGATAATGCAATCACCAAGCCTGGTACAGCGTGAAGCAAGTAAGGTAAGCGGTCAATCCAGACAGTTAATTTACTACTATAACGAACGGCAGCCCAAACCAACGGCAATGCACAAATCACGGTAAGCAATGCACCTAAGCCTGAAATTGTCAACGAATGGCTGAAAGCTGCAAAAAATTCCGAAAAATCGACCGCTCCTTCACGTGAATTTCCTACAATCAGCCAGTAGATCAGCATCGCCACAGGAACACCGATGCTCAACATAAAAATGCAGGAAAAGAACGCAAAAGTGGCACATTGTTTGCCGAATGACAGCATTTTAACGGAGTAAGGTCGTGTAACGCCTTTACCGCTGTTGTACAGTGTTTGTTTGCCACGAAAAAAGATTTCACCGAATACGATAATAGTACAAATTGCCATTAACACCGCAGAAAGTAAGGCTGCTGAACTGTTATTAAACGACATTTCATACTCTTGAAAAATGGCGGTGGTAAAGGTTTGATAATTTAAAATTGACACTGCACCAAATTCAACCAACATATGTAAGGCAATCAGTAATATACTGCTGCCAATGGCAGGTTTAAGTTGCGGGAAAATGGCATGCCAGAAGGTATAAGTTGGGCTTTTACCAAGAGAAAGACTGATTTCTTCTAACGAACGATCGAGTCTCTTTAAAGTTGCAGAAACAGGTAGATAAGCCAGCGGAAAAGAACTGAGCGTCATAATGCCAATCGTGCCCCAAAAGCCTTCCACCCGAAAGGTTAGGCTAATCCACGTAAAACAGCTGACAAAGGCTGGAATGCAGAGTGGTAAGCTCATTGCTACTTCAAAAAAGGCTTTACCGAAAAAACGGCAACGTTCAAGTAAAAAAGCACAAAGCGTGCCAAGTGAAATAGCACCAATAGTTACACAAACCATTAAAAGCATTGTGTTGCTTAATAATTCAGCTATTCGAGGGCGAAACAATAGTTCAACACTTCGCGTTAATCCCACCTCTGTCGCTCGTAAAATGACATACAGAAACGGCAAACATAACGGAAGCCCGATTAAGATAATAAGTAAAGTGAGCCAGAATGGCGGTCTGCGAGGCAAAGTTAAATCCTTTTAGGAATGTGAACCCTCAGTTCACGCACGCAAGCGGTTAGTTTTGGAGGAGAATTGTAAACGCGTGCGTGAATTTTTTCAAATCCACACACGCAATATTTGAATTATTTCAATCCAGCTTCTTCAATTAATTTGGTCGCATGCTCTTTATCTTGAGCTGTCGTTGCAGATACCACTGGAGCTTCTAATTTAGCATAAGGTTCAAGATTAAATGGTGAAACCACATCGGTGCGTAACGGATATTCTGCACGCACTGCCACTAATGCTTCCTGACCTTTTTTACTCGCTAAGAAATCAACGAATTTTTGTGCTTCAGCTTGATTTTTAGAGGCTTTCAATACTGCTGCACCTGAATAACTAACTAATGCACCTGGATCTTGGTGGCGAATAAAATAAAGGCGGCTTTTTAGGTTTTCAACACCTTTTTCTTTTGCTAGGTTATACCAATAATAGTTATTGATTAACGCAGCAGGTACTTCGCCATTTTCGACGGCTTGTAATGCCACACTATTTTTAGCATAAAGTTTACCGTTCTCTTTTAAGCCTTTTAACCAATTAAGTGCAACTTTGTCCCCTTTCATTTTGCTTAAAGCGACAACTTGCTCTAAGAACGCTCCTGAAGTTGGCACATAGCCGATTTTATCTTTCCATTTTGGGGTAGCATAATCAAGCACTGATTTTTCCATATCTTTTTCAGATAATTTAGTGTGATCGTAAACTACTACGCGAGAACGACCACTTAACGCAACCCAGTCTTTTTTCGGTGCAAGTGGTACACCTTTTTGTGCAGTTTGTTTAATGGTTTGTTCTGAAATTGGAGCTAAAAGCCCTGCTTCAGAAAGATCAGCAAAAGTCGCTGTTTGTTCAGTATAGAAAACATCAGCTGGTGTTTTATCACCTTCTTCTTTTAATTGACCTGCCAGTTGTGCACTTTTCCCACTATTTAGCGTAACTTTAATGCCTGTTTCCTGTTCAAAGGCTTTTGCTACAGCAGCAGCGGCTTCTTTGTGCTGACCATTATAAACAGTGATATCAGCGAAGCTGCTGGCAGAAAAAGTGAGTGTTGCAAGTGCTGCTAGTTTGAAGTGTTTAAATTGCATAAGAGAAATCTCCTTTTGGGATTGACTATTTTTTGATGAATTGATCTGTCTTTATTATATTTCCAATGAAATTGAAATGCAAATAATTCTTAATTAATAATTAACACTTTATAACCATTCGCAAAACATTTCCCAAAAGCGACCGCTTTAGGCTATAATCTTGCAATCTCACTGTATAAAAAAACAAATATAGGCTAACTAATGGATTTTTCTTTATTACTTGATGGCTTGAATGATAAACAACGCGAATCAGTCGCTGCCCCTATTGGCAATTATTTGGTGTTAGCTGGGGCTGGTTCAGGTAAAACTCGTGTACTCACTCACCGTATTGCGTGGTTAATTGGTGTAGAAAATGTGCCTGAATCAAACATTTTAGCAGTAACTTTTACCAACAAAGCGGCTAGCGAGATGCGTCATCGTATCGAAAGTACGCTTTTTCAAACAAGCAATCATTCCATGTTTGGTATGTGGGTAGGAACCTTCCACAGTATTGCCAACCGTCTGTTACGTTCTCACTATTTAGATGCTGATCTGCCACAAGATTTTCAGATTATGGACAGCGAAGACCAAGTCCGATTACTTAAACGTTTGCTGAAATTACACAATATTGATGAAAAACATTTTCCACCAAAACACGTAGCTTGGTATATCAATGCCCAAAAAGATAAGGGTAATCGAGCTAAAGATATTGAACATCACAATGATCTGAATGAGAAAAAATTAGTTGAAATTTACCAGCTTTACCAAGAAGCGTGCGACCGTGCAGGCTTATTGGATTTTGCGGAATTACTGATTCGCACCTACGAAATGTTGAAGAAAAAACCGCTAATTTTGCAACGCTATCAACAACGCTTCCAGCATATTTTGATCGATGAGTTCCAAGACACCAACAATATTCAATATGATCTGATCCGACTGCTTGCGGGTAATTCGGGCAAGGTAATGATTGTGGGCGATGATGACCAATCGATCTACGGCTGGCGTGGGGCTCAGGTGGAAAATATCCAACGTTTCTTAAAAGATTACCCAAATGCGGAAACCATTCGACTAGAGCAAAATTACCGCTCAACAGGGCATATTCTCTCGGCGGCAAATGAGCTGATTGCCAACAATGATAACCGTTTGGGTAAAAATCTCTGGACAGCAAGTGGCAATGGCGATCCTGTTGAAATTTATTGTGCCTTTAATGAACTAGACGAAGCCCGTTTTGTTGCCTCACAAATTCAGCAATGGAAAGAGGATGAGGGCAGCTATTCAGAATGTGCCGTGCTTTATCGCAGCAACAGCCAATCACGCGTGATTGAAGAAGCCTTAATTCAAGCCAATATTCCGTACCGCATTTATGGCGGTATGCGATTCTTCGAACGCCAAGAGATTAAAGATGCATTGGCTTATCTGCGTTTAATTGCTAATCGCCAAGATGATGCTGCATTTGAACGCGTGGTCAATACCCCACCGCGAGGTATAGGTGATCGCACCTTGGACACTATCCGCCAAATTACTCGCACACGTTCCATCACTCTTTGGCAAGCGGTGCAAGTAACGTTAAATGAAGAGCAACTTTCTGGTCGCTCCGCGTCCGCTCTGCTTCGCTTTGTGGAACTGATTAACGCCATGGATGAAGAAACTTCAGAAATGGCACTTGCAGAACAAACCGATTTTGTGATTAAAAAATCTGGTCTGTATGAGATGTACAAGCAAGAAAAAGGCGAGAAAGGCGAAGTTCGCATCGAAAACTTAGAAGAGTTGGTCACTGCAACCAAGCAATTTACTCCGCCAGAAGAGGCTGAAGAACTCACACCATTAACCGCTTTTCTAACCCATGCATCATTAGAAGCAGGCGAAGCACAAGCCTCGCCACATCAAGAGTATGTGGAGCTGATGACACTTCACTCAGCAAAAGGATTGGAATTCCCCCGCGTATTTATGGTGGGCGTGGAAGAAGGAATTTTCCCTAGCGGAATGAGCTTTGACGAAGGACGATTGCAAGAAGAACGTCGCTTGGCATATGTAGGTATTACCCGAGCAAAACGCAAGCTAACCATTAGTTATGCTGAACTTCGTCGCCTTTACGGTAAGGAAGAACGCCATATTCCATCGCGTTTTATTGCTGAATTGCCAGAAGAAAATATCCGAGAAATTCGCTTACGTGGCAATATTAACCGTGCGGCAAATTTCGGCACCGTTGCAAAACATCCGCCAAAAACGACCGCTTCCATTTTAGAAGATGATGTTTGGAAAATGGGGCAGAAGGTCTATCACGCTAAATTCGGGCAAGGTACGATTATCAATGTCGAAGGCTCAGGCGAAGCTACCCGCCTGCAAATTGCGTTCCAAGGTAATGGCATTAAGTGGCTGATTGCGAAAATGGCAAAGCTGGAGAAGCTCTAAACTTTAAATACATATCATAATACGTAGGGAAGGTATACTCCTTCCCTTTGCCCAATGACTAAATCCAAATTGATATATGCAATTCTTTGATACACACACTCATCTTGACTACTTGGCAGAAGCACTTAATTTATCCATTCCACAGTTAGTCAAAAATGCAGGCAACGCAGGCGTGCAGAAAATGCTTATCGTGGCAGTTTTTGCAGAAAATTTTGAAAAAGTGACCGCTTGTGCTCATCAATCACCCAAGCATTTACGCTATGGTTTGGGGCTACATCCACTCTATATTCGCCAGCACGAACTCGCTCATTTAGATTTGTTAGAAAGCCAATTAAGCGAGCGAGATCCACTCTGCACTGCAATTGCAGAGATAGGGCTTGAAAAAGCAGTGGCAGATGTGGCAACACCTGAGCTTTGGCAGAAACAATGCGAGTTTTTAGAAACACAACTCACTCTTGCCAAGCGGTTTAATTTGCCTGTTAATTTGCATTCTCGCAAAACCCACGATGCGTTGTTTACCTTTTTGAAAAAAGCGAAATTAACCAATACGGGCGTAGTGCACGGCTTTGCAGGTAGTTACGACCAAGCCAAACGCTTTGTTGATCTTGGCTACAAAATTGGTGTTGGTGGTACGATTACCTATGCTCGAGCCAATAAAACACGAGAAGCAATCAAAAAATTACCGCTTGAATCCCTTATTTTAGAAACTGACTCCCCCGATATGCCTGTTTTTGGCTTTCAAGGAGAACCAAACCGCCCTGAGCGAGTAGCAGAAACCTTCCGTTATTTGTGTAAGTTGAGAAACGAAGAACCAGGGTTGATCGCTCAAATGGCTTGGAAGAATAGCTTAAAATTATTCTCTCCTATTTAGCAAGAACGGCAGTTCTTCTGATGAAAAACTGCCGTTTTTTTCTATCTAATTGTTAACTAAAATCAACAATTATAACAATCCACCTTGACCTAATGCAGGGTCAGTATCACGAGCTTTTAATGCATCTTCAACGGTTAAACCTAATGCTTTCGCAACGCCTTCACCGTATGCCGCATCACACCAGTGACAGTTACGAATGTGGCGATATTTGATGAAATCAGGTGCATCGCCCATTGCTGCTGCCGTGTTGTTGAATAATGCTTGTTTTTGTTCTGCATTCATTAAGTTAAATAATGCACGTGGTTGACTGAAATAATCGTTATCATCGTTACGATAATCCCAGTGTGCTGCATCTCCGTTGATACGAAGTGGTGGTTCAGCAAAGTCTGGTTGTTGTTGCCATTGGCTGAAGCTGTTTGGCTCGTAGTGTGGCAAGCTACCGTAGTTACCATCTACACGACCTTGACCATCACGTTGGTTGCTATGAACTGGGCAACGCGGACGGTTTACTGGAATTTGACGGTAGTTCACACCTAAACGGTAACGTTGTGCATCCGCATAGTTAAATAAACGAGCTTGTAACATTCTGTCAGGACTTGCACCGATACCCGGAACCAAGTTACTTGGTGCGAACGCAGATTGTTCTACATCCGCGAAGAAGTTTTCTGGGTTACGGTTTAATTCAAACTCACCGACTTCAATTAATGGGTAGTCTTTTTTCGGCCATACTTTAGTTAAATCGAATGGATGATAAGGCACTTTTTCCGCATCTGCTTCTGGCATAATTTGTACAAATAATGTCCATTTAGGGAAATCACCACGTTCAATCGCCTCATATAAATCACGTTGATGGCTTTCACGGTCATTTGCAATAATTTCTGCTGCTTCAGCATCTGTTAAATTTTTAATGCCTTGTTGTGTACGGAAGTGGAATTTTACCCAAAAACGTTCGCCTGCTTCGTTCCAGAAACTATAAGTGTGAGAACCGAAACCGTGCATATGACGATAGCTTGCAGGAATACCACGATCACTCATTACAACAGTTACTTGGTGTAATGCTTCTGGTAATAATGTCCAGAAATCCCAGTTGTTAGTTGCTGAACGCATATTAGTACGTGGATCGCGTTTTACCGCTTTGTTTAAGTCTGGGAATTTACGTGGATCACGTAAGAAGAATACTGGCGTATTGTTACCAACTAAATCCCAGTTACCTTCTTCAGTATAGAATTTTAATGCAAAACCACGAATATCACGCTCAGCATCTGCTGCACCACGTTCACCTGCCACGGTAGTAAAACGTGCGAACATTTCCGTTTTTTTACCCACCTCACTGAAAATTTTTGCACGAGTATATTTAGTAATATCGTGTGTTACAGTAAAAGTACCAAATGCACCAGAACCTTTAGCGTGCATACGACGCTCTGGGATTACTTCACGTACAAAATCAGCTAATTTTTCGTTAAGCCATAAATCTTGTGCAAGTAATGGACCACGTGGACCAGCTGTTAAGCTGTTTTGGTTGTCTGCAACGGGTGCACCGTTACCCATTGTTAAGTTTGTCGCAGCTAAGTGTGCGAAAGGACATTTCTCTGACATAATAGGTTTCTCCATGACATAAAATTTTTCAAGTAAATCGATAGATAAAAACATTTAATTCTTTCTTATCTATTGAAAATACTAACACTTTATCAAAGAAATTTCAGATAGAAATTAACTATTCATTATATAGGAATTAAAAGGTTTTACTGACCAATAAGATTAGTAAATATTTCAGAAATATTTACTTTATCTCTCAATATAATGACAATAGGCAGAGCTCCCCTGTCCATTGTATCTACCAAGAAATTAGATAAGCCCATTTCATTACGAACGAACAACATAAAATTGCATTTATCTCTATGATTATTTATGGAAGGAAATCATCGTCCACGGCAATATATAAGCTTGAAGTACGGTGAGTAAACCTAAGAATGTGCAGAAAATCAAACTGTGTTTAATCGTAAAACGGAGCAACTCAGATTCTTTGCCTTCTAAGCCTACCGCTGCACACGCAATTGCGATAGATTGTGGTGAAATCATTTTACCCGTTACCCCACCAATCGCATTAGCACACAATCGGCAGCAACGCCATCGTAGCTGTCATATATAAACTACCGCCTATAGCAGCATAATTTTGTAGCCAAGTCACCATAATATTTCCTTTAGTTTCAATATTAGTTTTATGGTATTAAAGTTGTATCTGTTAAAAATCTGTGAAATAGATCACAAAATTGAAACAACAAGAAATAATTGATGAAAAAAAGACAAAAAAAACCGCACAATTGTGCGGTTAAAAATAGAGATATACGTAGTTAAAAACTAGATTTTTTTTACATTTACTGCAGATAAACCACGATCTGATTTTTGCACTTCGTATTGAACTTTAGCACCTTCTTCTAACGTACGGTAACTACCATTATTTTCAATTGCTGAAAAATGTACAAAAATATCTTCGCCACCTTGTTCTGGTGCGATAAATCCGAAACCTTTGGTTGCATTGAACCATTTTACTGTGCCGATTAATGCTGACATAGTGTTTTCCTTCTAAAAATAAATCAAAATTGCTAAAGAGAGATGATGGATAACTAAAACACTCTCATTTTTGAGAAGAAAGCGATCACATTAAGTCGCAAAAGCGTGCTGATTAGACCACTTATTCATCAAGAAAGCAAATGTTATTTTTAAGATAGGAAAGAGCGAGGAAAATAATCTGAACTTTTCCGCTAAAATGATTGACCTATTTACACGAAAAATTAGGTAAATCTATGGACGAAGCGGGTTAAATAAAATATAGTTACCACTTTAAGTCTTATGCTATCTAACCCCTTATTTTCAGTTAAAAACGGAAGAAATTATGTCTGAACAAGAAGTACAAGCAGCAGTTGAAACCAGTGAGAAAGCTTCAAATACGAATAAAGTAAATCCACCTGTTAAAGAAATTATTGCCTATTTAGCAGAAAAATTCCCGATTTGTTTTAGTGTAGAAGGTGAAGCAAAACCAATTAAAATCGGTTTATTTGAAGATTTGGCCGCAGCATTAGCTGACGATGAAACCATAAGCAAAACACAGCTTCGTCAAGCATTACGCGGTTATACAATGAGTTGGCGCTATCTTGCAGCATGCAAACCAAATGCTGTGCGTGTAGGTTTACAAGGCGAAGAAGCGGGTATCGTTGATGAACAACAAGCTGAACACGCAGCACAAACTTTAGCACAATCTCGTGAAACGGTTGCAGCTCGTAAAGCAGAACAACGTAAAGCACAACGTAAAGAGTTCTTCAAAAAACAGCGAGTTGAGCAAAATAAAACGGCTCGTAAATTTACGCCAAAAGCGAAGAAACCAGACACTAATGCACCTGCAGCATCAGCAGAAAGTTTAGCTGCATTAGCAACAAAATTTGGTCGATAATTTTCTTATTCTCCTCTCCCCTTGTGGGAGAGAAGCATTATTTAAATAGCATTTTTATAGCATATCAGGACAAGCATGAAACTCAATAAAGCAAGCCGTTTGATGGCGTTATTCACAATGGGACTTTTTGTGAATAGTAGCTTTGCGGTTGAACCTCAAATCAAAGAAAATGCGTTAGTGATTCCAAAACCTAACGATCAGCATAGCATTTCTACCAAACGTGTTACCGCTCGTTTAACCCAATCTCATTACGAAAAATTCAAATTAGACGATGAATTTGCCAGCAAGATTTTTAATCGCTATATCGACTTTTTAGATCCTGCACACAATACTTTCTTGCAATCAGATGTTGAAGAAATGCGTGCAAAATATGGAACGAAGTTAGATGATCAGCTCTATGCAGGCGAATTGAGTGCTGCTTTTGATATGTATGATTTAATGACTAAACGTCGTTATGAACGCTATAAATATGCTCTCTCTTTATTGGATAAAGAACCTGATTTAAAAGCTAACGATCAAATTGAAGTTGAGCGTGATAAAGCACCATTCCCGAAAACAACGGCAGAAGCAGATAAACTTTGGGAAGAACGTGTCAAAAATGACATTATCAATCTCTATCTCAAAGAGAAAAAATGGCCTGAAATCAAGAAAACTTTGGTGAAACGCTATGATTTAGCGATCAAACGTCTCACTCAAATTAAGGCTGATGATATTTTACAAACTTATTTGAATGCATTTGCGCGTGAAATCGATCCGCATACTAGCTATTTATCGCCTCGTGCGGCTAAAGCATTCCAAGAGAGTATGAATCTTTCACTTGAGGGCATTGGAGCAACGCTTTCAATGGAAGATGACATCACCTCTATCCGTTCACTTGTCCCAGGTGCACCTGCTGCTCGTAGTAAAAAAATCTCAGTAGGCGATAAAATCGTGGGTGTGGGTCAAGGCGAGAAAGGAGAGATTGAAGATGTTATCGGCTGGCGATTAGATGATGTAGTTGATAAGATTAAAGGCAAAAAAGGCTCAATTGTTCGCTTAGAAATTGAGCCTGAGAAAGGAGGTAAAACTAAAATTATCTCTTTAACTCGCGATAAAGTGCGTATTGAAGACAGCGCAGCGAAACTAAGCGTGGATAAAGTTGATGGTAAAAATATTGCTGTGATTAAAATTCCTTCTTTCTATATTGGCTTAACCAGCGATGTGCGTAAATTATTGGCACAAATGAAAGAGAAAAAAGCAGACGCTCTCATCATTGATTTACGCGAAAATGGCGGTGGTTCTTTAACGGAAGTAATTGAATTATCTGGTTTATTTATTAAAGAAGGACCTGTTGTGCAGGTGCGTGATGCTTTCAACCGCATTAAAGTACACGAAGATCCTGAGGCGGATAAATCGATCTATGATGGCAAGTTGATGGTGATGGTCAACCGCCATAGTGCTTCAGCTTCAGAAATTTTTGCGGCAGCGATGCAAGATTACAACCGTGCCATCATCGTAGGGCAGCAAACCTTCGGTAAAGGCACAGTACAACAAAGCCGTTCATTGAATTTTGTATATGATTTAGATAAAGATCCACTAGGCTATATTCAATATACCATTCAAAAATTCTACCGCATTAATGGTGGCAGTACACAGCTAAAAGGAGTGAATGCGGATATTAAATTCCCTGAGATCATCAATGCAGCAAAAACAGGCGAAAGCTTTGAAGATAATGCCTTGCCTTGGGATAAAATTCCTGCCGCAAGTTATCAAGAAGCTGGACACGCTCGAGATGCTGTGGAAACTTTAACTCAAAAACACGAAGAACGTGTAGCAAAAAATCCAGAATTTATCGTGGTAAATGAAGATATTGCGATTCGTAAAGATCGTGATGAACGTAAATTTATGTCGTTGAATTTAGCTGAACGCAAAAAAGAGAATAAAGCAGATGAAGATCGTCGTTTAAAAAACCTGAACGAACGCTTTAAACGTGAAGGTAAAAAACCGATCAAAGATATTGATGCATTACCAAAAGATTACGAAGCCCCCGATTTCTATTTAAAAGAAACTGAACAAATGATGGTCGATTGGTTAGAAATTGATAAAAAAACATAACTTCTTTATAATACGTAAATCTTACTAAGCCGCTTGGGTAAAGCCAATAAGCGGCTTAATTTTTAGGTTAGAGATTTCATAATGAAAAAATTTAAATTATTTCCATTAGCAATAAGCCTTTCAGCAATGGCAGAGCAGGCAACTTTACCGATTCAACAAACGGCTCAACAGAACCTACAAATACAACAAGAGAAAATTTTACCACAATTGAGTTTTGAAACTCAGCAAGCACGAGCAGCCACTTTGGCAAAAGATGTAAACTATACATTAGAACAGGAAAAAATTCGCCAAGAGCAAGAACGTAAACTTGCCGAAGCGGAAACGAGAGTGAAGCAAGAAATAGGCAATAATACCTTATTATTAAGCTCAGCAACAGCTAAGGTTTATTTAGATAACGATTTCGCACCAATGTGGTCGGATGCGACAGCTACTCGCACTTTTTTAAAAGAATATGCCCTCTTTGCTGTAAGTAGCGTCTCAAATAAAGCAGCAGGTATATTACAGCAAATTTTAGCCCAACCAGACGGATTTTTAGCCCGTGATATTTTACTTACCGATGCTTTTTTAGATTATCTCTACTACAACAAAAATGTCTCACGTAATGCAAATAACTGGCTCTACAACTTAGGTTCATACCGAACTTCAACACCCAGTGTGGAAAATATTTCAAGTTGGGTGAACGCCGTGAAAAATGGCAATGCAATGCAATTTATGAATAATCTAGTGCCTCGTAACCATTTATATCAAGAAACAACTGAGCGTTTATTAGCAATGTCACCAAATGGGGTTACTGCAAGCGGTGAGAAAAAAGTATCAAAAGGCAAATCTGCCAAAAGTGGAGAAAAAACGCCCGTTTCAGACGCAACGACTTTCTATAAATTGGCACTGAATGCTCAACGTTTACGTATTATTCCAAGTTTTAATAACGGCATTTTCGTGAATATTCCAAGCTATCAACTCTACTATTTCATTGATGGCAAGCCAGTATTGCAATCAAAAGTAATTGTAGGTCGAGAAGATCGCCGTACACCTGTAATGTATAGCAAATTAAGTAATGTGGTAGTCAACCCACCTTGGAATGTTCCCCCAACGATTTTAAGCAAAGATATCATTCCAGCTTTGGCAAAAAATCCAGGTATTGCCGATGCACGCAACTACGAAATCTTAGATGGTAGTGGTAACAAGGTAAATCCGTATAGCGTGAACTGGTCGAAATACCTCAACACAAA
Organism: Haemophilus parahaemolyticus; assembly: GCF_002015035.1. GTDB lineage: Bacteria > Pseudomonadota > Gammaproteobacteria > Enterobacterales > Pasteurellaceae > Haemophilus_A > Haemophilus_A parahaemolyticus. The sequence goes on from NZ_MUXY01000012.1 coordinate 17,133, forward strand.
AAATATTCCATATCGTATTCGTCAAAAAGCTGGAGATGACAGTGCATTAGGCCGTTATAAATTCAATATGCCAAGTTCAGATGCGATTTATCTACACGATACACCAAACCGAGGTTTATTCGGTAAAACGGATCGTGCGTTAAGTTCAGGCTGCGTGCGTGTGGCAAAAGCGGATGAATTAGCGACCGTATTATTACGTGAAGCGGGTTGGTCTGCCGATAAACAACAAAAAGTGCTAGACAGTAATAAAACAACATCTGCAAGAATTAACTCTGAAAACCCCGTGTATCTCTACTACGTCACCGCGTGGGTAGAAGGAGGGAAAGTGTTTACCTTGCCAGATATTTACAAGCTCGATCAAAACCAACTGAAGCCGAATCTTAACTGGCAAATAGTGAAAAATGTGATCTAATTCACAAAAATGAAAAATTCCGAGAAGAATTAACCGCTTCTCGGAACTTTTGTTTTTATAATAATCTCATATTTAATAATTTGCAGTATTCTATAGCAGTTATACAAAATCATTGTTTATATAAATATCATCGTTCTTGCCCATAGGGGCGGTTTTCCCCGTGCATAACAATGTCAAGATGCATAAAGGGTCGGGATAAATCCCGTTCCTATATACAAAAATATCATTACTACAATGTTTAATAAAATTAAGTTATCTTTTTGATTTCAGGCAATTTAATTTTATTCAACTCAATGAATGAGGTGATTCATGAATCCAATTAATCTCCAACGCCGCAAATGGCTCTCGTTAGGTGGCATTGTATTAGGCGCAAGCCTACTGCCACAACAAGTGCTAGCCAGCCTTTCTACGATAAAGCCTCTTGCGTTGCGTTTTCGTAATATCAATACAGGCGATACACACTCCGTCAAATTTAATGGCAACAATTTAACCTCTAAAGATTTAAAACAACTCAATTACTTAATGCGAGATCGCCGCACAGGTGAAGTAAAACGCATTGATCCTAATCTATTCGTTAAACTTAACCAACTCCAACAACGCCTTGGCTTACGCAATGCAGAAGTTGTGGTAATTAGTGGCTATCGTTCTGCAAAAACCAATGCCAAATTAAAACGTGAGCATCACGGCGTGGCAAGCAACAGTTTCCATATTCGCGGACAGGCGGTCGATATTCAACTCTCTGGTGTACCGCTAATTAAAGTGAAGCAAGCAGCAGAGAGCTTAAGCAATGGCGGAGTAGGTTATTATCCACGTAGTAATTTTGTGCACGTTGATACAGGTCCTGTACGTACATGGCGTGGAGTTTAAATTTCATTCAAGCGGTAAAATTTTATGTTTAATTTACAAATTATCCCTGTTAGTCCATTTCAACAAAATTGCTCAATTATTTGGGATGACAATAAAAATGCAGCTATTATTGATGCGGGCGATAATGCGGAAAAAATCATTCAATTCGTTGAATCACAAAACTTAAAAATAGAAAAATTACTGATCACCCATGGTCATCTCGATCACATTATGGCCGTTGAAAAAGTGCGCGATCATTTTGGCGTAGAAGTATATGGCTCGCACAAAGCTGATCAACCGCTCTTTGAAGAACTCCCTCAAATGTGTGAAATGTTTGGTATTCCGCCAGTTAACGATTTTTTGCCTGATCATTGGCTAAACGAGGGTGATAAAATCAGTGTTGGAAGTTTAAATTTTGATATTCGCCACCTACCAGGGCACGCACCTGGGCACATTGGTTTCTTTGATTTTGAGAATAAAATTGCTTTTTCTGGTGATGTATTGTTCAAAGATAGCATTGGGAGAACCGATCTCTATATGGGCAACCTTGACCAACTGCTCGAAACCATCCGCACCAAAATGTTTGATTTAGATGATGATTTCATTATCATTGCGGGGCATGGATCGCACACCACTATTGGGCGTGAAAAAATACATAATCCGTTTTTGAAGTAATTTTTCTGATGAAGTAATATGATAAAAATCTGCATTCTTTTAAGTGAATTTGACCGCTTGAGAGGATGTAGATTTTCTTTTTATCGGGTTTTTATCAAATAATTATTGAATAATAATGCATATTTATGCACAATAGAGCCAGTTTTTGATAAATACAATTTCATTTTAGATTTAAGGAATAGAATATGGCACTTTGGGGTGGACGTTTTACACAGGAAGCAGACCAAAAATTTAAATTTTTCAATGATTCATTACGTTTTGACTACCGTTTAGCTCTGCAAGATATTGATGGTTCAATCGGTTGGGCGAAAGCAATTACTTCAGTAGGCGTATTAACCGAAGAAGAGCATCAACAATTAGTAGCAGCACTGAAAGAATTACGTGCAGAAATTGAGCCAAAAATTGAGATCATTTTAAAAGATGATGCCGAAGATATTCACAGCTGGGTGGAATCTAAACTGATTGAAAAAGTAGGCGATTTAGGTAAAAAATTACACACTGGGCGTAGCCGTAACGACCAAGTCGCGGTTGATATGAAGATGTGGTGTAAAGCACAAGTGATTGTAATGCAAGAACGTATCCGTAATCTTCAAGAAAAATTAGTGCTAACTGCAGAAGCTAGCCAACATGCAGTGATGCCTGGCTATACTCACCTTCAACGTGCTCAGCCAATCACTTTTGCTCACTGGTGTATGGCGTATTTTGAGATGTTAGAACGTGATTACAGCCGTTTAACCGATGCTTACAAACGTATGCACACTTGCCCGCTTGGTTCGGGTGCATTAGCGGGCACAGCTTATGCAGTGGATCGTGATGCATTGGCAAAAGATCTTGGTTTTAGTATTGGTACACGCAACAGTTTAGACTCCGTTTCAGACCGCGACCACGTTTTAGAATTGCTTTCAAGTGCTTCAATCAGTATGGTGCACCTTTCTCGTTTTGCAGAAGATTTAATCTTCTTCAACAGTGGTGAATCAGCATTCTTGGAACTTTCTGATCGTGTCACTTCAGGCTCTTCATTGATGCCGCAAAAGAAAAACCCCGATGCGTGTGAATTAATTCGTGGTAAATCAGGGCGTGTATTCGGTTCATTAACGGGCTTGCTTACGACACTCAAAGGCTTACCGCTTGCATATAATAAAGATATGCAAGAAGACAAAGAAGGTATCTTCGATGCGATGGAAACTTGGCAGGCGTGTTTAGAAATCGCCGCACTTGTGCTTGAAGATATTAATGTGAATATAGAACGTACGCGTGAGGCAGCTCAACAAGGCTACTCAAATGCAACTGAATTGGCTGATTACTTAGTCGCTAAAGGCATTCCATTCCGTGAAGCACATCATATCGTGGGCGAAGCGGTGGTTTATGCCATCAGTAAACGCGAACCGTTAGAAGCGTTATCTGTGGCAGAATTTAAACAATTCCATTCAGTGATTGATGAAGATGTTTACCCAATTCTATCGCTTGAATCTTGCTTAGAAAAACGTTGTGCGAAAGGCGGGGTAAATCCTGAACGTGTGGCAGAAGCTATTCGTGTGGCGAAAGAGTGTTTGGAATCCTAGGACTTTAGTTTACGCATAATTTATGCTACTTTAAGCTATATGTTATAGATGGTGCAACTTGTTGCACCATTTTTGTATGTAATTATTATCAAACCCCAATTTTTTTGTTAAAATCGCCACTCTTTTGCACAAAAAGACGTATTCTTGCTTATGAAATATAAAAATCCTTATTCTGTTCTGGTTGTGATTTATGCTCAAAATACAGGCAGAGTGTTAATGTTACAACGCCAAGATGATCTGAATTTTTGGCAGTCAGTAACAGGCACTATTGAAGAGGGCGAACAACCTTTACGAACAGCGATGCGGGAAGTGAAGGAAGAAACAGGGATTGATATTAAGGCACAAAATTTGATCTTAGTGGATTGCCAATATTCGGTGAAATTTGAGATTTTCCCACAATTTCGTTACAAATATGCACCAGATACTACACATAATACTGAACATTGGTTTTTATTGGCATTACCAGATGAAGTAGAACCGCAATTAAGCGAACATTTAGCATTTCAATGGTTAGATGCAAAAGAAGCTCTGAATTTAACCGCTTCCCCGAATAACGCGGAGGCGATTAAGAAATTTATTTATCCTCTTCTTTAAGAATAAAGAAGGCACATTTATTCATATCATAATTTTATTCAAGAAGGAAAATACATGGCAGGTCATAGTAAGTGGGCTAACATTAAACACCGCAAAGCAGCACAAGATGCACAACGCGGTAAAATCTTTACCAAATTAATCCGTGAATTAGTTACTGCAGCAAAAATCGGTGGTGGTGATGTAAGTGCAAACCCGCGCTTACGTTCAGCAGTGGATAAAGCGTTATCAAACAATATGACGCGAGATACCATCAACCGTGCGATTGAGCGTGGTGTAGGTGGTGGGGATGATACCAATATGGAAACCAAAATCTATGAAGGTTATGGCCCAGGCGGTACAGCGGTGATGGTAGAATGTTTAAGCGATAATGCAAACCGTACCATTTCACAAGTTCGCCCAAGTTTCACAAAATGTGGCGGTAACTTAGGTACTGAAGGTTCTGTTGGCTACTTATTCAGCAAAAAAGGTTTAATTTTAATTGCGGAAGCAGATGAAGATGCATTAACTGAAGCGGCAATCGAAGCGGGAGCAGATGATATTCAACCACAAGATGATGGCTCATTTGAGATCTACACTTCGTGGGAAGATTTAGGTAACGTACGTGATGGCATTGAAAAAGCAGGCTTCAAAATTCAAGAAGCAGAAGTAACAATGATTCCATCAACCTCTGTCGATTTAGATGCAGAAACAGCACCCAAATTACTCCGTTTAATTGAGATGCTAGAAGATTGTGATGATGTACAAAACGTTTATCACAATGGCGAAATTAGCGATGAAGTCGCTGCACTTCTTTAAGAAGAAACAATAAAAAGGCGAGCATTGCTCGCTTTTTGTTTGCAAAAATTTTAAAAAATTAACCGCTTCTTAACTTTTTCTTAAGATTTCTTTGGTTTAATACACACATCAAAGCGATACTGCTTGAGAAAACAACTTAAAAAGGAAAACATTATGAAAAAATTTGCATTAGCAGCTATTTTAGCTTTATCTACCACTTCAGCTTTTGCTGGCTTTAACGGCAACACGACACCAAATGGTAGCTTCCAATCAGGTACTCAATCAGCCATTAGCGTAAAACAAGCATTAAAAGCAGCAGATAATTCAATGATTACTTTAGAAGGTAACATTACACAACAAATCGATGATGATGAGTTCTGGTTCAGTGACAGCACGGGTCAGATTAAAGTAGAAATTGAACGCCACGTATGGAACGGTCTAAATGTAGGCCAAAATGATAAAGTGCGTATTTTCGGTAAATTAGATAATGAAATGTTTGAAAAAGCAGAACTTCAAGTGTTACGTATCGAAAAAGCAAACTAATTTTATATAACCACTTATATTCTTAATCACTAAACTAAACATACCACCGTTTATAGGTGGCTAAACAAAGGAAAACATTATGAAAAAATTAGCTTTAGCAACTATTTTAGCTTTATCTACCACTTCAGCGTTTGCTGGCTTTAACGGTAATACGACACAAAATGGTGGCTTCCAATCAGGCACTCAATCAGCAATTAGCGTAAAACAAGCATTAAAAGCAGCAGATAACTCAATGATTACCTTAGAGGGTAACATTACACAACAAATCGATGACGATGAGTTCTTATTTACTGACGGCACAGCACAAATTAAAGTGGAAATTAAACGCCGTGCTTGGAATGGCTTAAATGTAGGCCCGAACGATAAAATCCGTATTAGTGGTAAATTAGACAATGAAGCTTTCGAGAAAGCCGAACTTGAAGTTTATCGTGTTGAAAAAGCAAGATAATTTACTCAAAAAAAATAGCGAGCTCAGCTCGCTGTTTTTGTTTTTTTAACTGTAAAAGAGCGGTCAATTTCTATGAGAATTTTACTAATTGAGGACGATAGCCTGATCGGCAATGGTTTACAGATTGGTTTAACCCAACTTGGCTTTGCGGTGGATTGGTTTACTGATGGCAAAACTGGGCTAGATGCACTGACTTCCGCGCCTTACGATGCTGTGGTGCTCGATCTTACCTTGCCCAAATTAGATGGCTTAGACGTGCTTCAACAATGGCGAGCAAACAATCAAGATGTACCCGTGCTGATTTTAACCGCTCGCGACACTTTGGATGAACGCGTAAAAGGCTTGCAACACGGGGCGGATGATTATCTCTGCAAACCTTTTGCGTTGGCGGAAGTGGCGGCTCGTTTGCAGGCGTTAATTCGTCGCCGTTATGGGCATCACAACCCAGTGATTGAACACGCAGGTGTCAAACTCGATCCCAATCAACGCACCGTTTCGCTTAACGAGCAAGCGATTCCTCTTACCACGCGCGAATATAAATTACTGGAGCTTTTTATGCTCAATAAAGATCGCGTACTTTCCCGTTCTGCGATTGAAGAAAAACTCTCGTCTTGGGATGAAGAAATCAGCAGCAGTGCTTTAGATGTGCATATTTACAATCTCCGCCAAAAGCTTGGTAAGCAGTTTATCCGCACCGTACACGGCGTGGGATACGCCTTAGGGCAAGCATCGGTACAGCCACAAGTGGTCGAAAATGGAAAATAAACGCCTAACGCTCCGCCTCATTTCTGTCCTTTCTCTTACTGCACTTTTCGTTTGGCTTATTTCCACGACTGTTGCGTGGTGGCAAGTGCGAAATGAAGTGAATGACGTGTTCGATGCCCAGCAAATTCTGTTTGCTGAGCGACTCGCCAACTCTGATTTAAGCCATATCCTGCTTGAACACGCTGAAGATATAAACAAAATCCAAACCCATTCATTTAAGAAAAATTATGATGATGATGCTCTTGCCTTTGCGATTTTTTCCAAACAAGGCAAGCGGCTTCTGACCGATGGACGCAATGGCGATAATTTTGTGTTCGATAACGAAATCGGCTTCGCCAAAGGCTATATGCTTAATGATGACGATGAATGGCGGATTTTCTGGCAACCTGTGGCAAATGGCGATCTGATTATCGCCGTTGGGCAAGAGCTGGAATATCGCGAAGAGCTGATTAACGAAATGATTTTCGGGCAGATGTGGATCTGGTTTGCCAGCCTGCCGGTTTTAATTATTGTGCTTGCGTGGCTCATTCACAAAGAATTGCAGCCAATTAAACGCTTAAGCCAAGAAGTGCAAAGCAGAAAATCGGGCGATGTCTCACTGCTCAATACACAATCTTTGCCTCTGGAAATTCTGCCGCTGGTACAAAATTTAAACCAATTTTTTGACCGCACTTCGGCAATGTTGCAACGCGAGCGCCGTTTTACGTCTGATGCCGCCCACGAATTGCGTACCCCTTTGGCCGCCCTTCGCATTCAAACCGAAGTGGCACAGCTGGCAGGCGATAATGCCCAACTTCGCGAGCAAGCTCTTTCCCATTTAATCCAAGGGATTGACCGTGCATCACAGCTTATCGAGCAACTGCTGACGCTTTCCAAGCTGGATAATTTGCAAGAGTTGGAAGAACTTCAACCGCTTGATTGGGAAGGCATTATCCAATCGCTAATTGCTGAACGCTATTTTGTGGCGGAAAAACGCCACATATCGCTGGCTTTTGAAAAAGAAGCCGAACCCAAAGCGAAACAAGGACAGCCACTTTTAATTTCCTTAATGATCAGAAACCTAATCGATAATGCGATTAAATATTGCCCTGAAGGTGCAAACATCTCAGTAAAAATAACCGCTTGTCAAATTATTGTGGAAGACAACGGTGGCGGTGTTGAACCTGACGATTTGAAAAAACTCGGGCAACGTTTCTACCGTCCTGCAGGGCAAAATGAAAAAGGCAGTGGCTTGGGGCTTTCAATTGTGATGCGAATTGCGGAATTACACGGTCTAAAAGTACGGTTGGAAAATGTGATAGAACAAAATCAAAGAATTGGATTAAAAACAATCATTACTTTATAAGTTGGTTTTAGATGGGTTATTTGAGATATATCAATATCTTAAATAACCTTTATTTTTACAAATTTGTATTTACTGACAATGCTTAAAAATATGATTATACTTCATTTAAATTTTCATCAAATGGAGTGATTATGTCAGAACACACGATTTCTCTCGCTTTTTCTGTTTGGCATCATTATTTGAAACAGTTTACAGAAAAGCATCAAATATCCCTTCCTATTTTTCCTGAACAACTTAAAAAAGTTGATATTTCTCATTTTTTACCGAAAGCAGAAAAAATTGTTTTGGGTAAGCTGCCAGAAATTCATCAAGATAATGAAAAACTGTTTAGTTTATTTGAACATATCAAGCCGGAAATAGAAAAATCGCAATTCTTTTACGATTTTAAACCGCTTTCGCCGAACAGTATTTTCCCAACTAAAGACGTTAAAGGCACTGATTTTTCAATACTTTGGCAGCAATTTGTCGTAAGACACTGCCCTGTTCCAAAGGGATTTAAATAACAAAGAGGCTGATATTTACTACAAATATCAGCCTCTTTATCTATTGGAGAAAACGTCTGTGATTACAAGCGGTATTATTTTTCCTCTTCTTTGCGAATTTCCTCTTTTTCTTCTTCCAAGATCTCAGCAGCCTCTTCATTCAAAGCTTTAGCATCACAATGCGGTTTGATGAAAGGTTTTGGTGTCCAATATTTTTTCACAATTTCGCTAGAAAAGCCGTGAAGAACCTCCTCATTTAAGCGATCTTGGTCGAGCGATCTCACTTCGGCAATCACTTCATCCGCTTCTACTTGATTAATGCCGAGTTTCATTAAGGTGGCTCGGCTTAAAGTTAAGGCAGATTCAAACGTTTCACGCACAATAAAGTCTACATCCTGTTTGATCAAACTTACCGTCGTTTGGCGGTCGTATGTTCGGGTTAAAATTGGCAATTCTGGGTAAGCCTCTTTTAATTGACTTACAATTGCTTCAATGCGGTCAGTATCATTAATCCCAATCACGACACATTTAGCTTTTTCTATGCCTGCTGCTTGAAGCACATCTAAGCGAATGCCATCACCATAGTACACTTTAAAACCGAATTTCGCCGCAGCACGGATATTATCGATATTGCGGTCAATCACGGCTACATTGATTCCCCGTAGTAATAAAGTTTGACAAACAATTTGGCTGAAACGACCAAAACCAAGCACAAGTACGGTGTCTTCTAAATCCACAATGGGGTCGAGATCGTGATTATTCTGCTGCGTATTTTGTTTGTTTTCTGCTCGTAGAGTGACTATTCGTGCAAGCTGAGTAATCAATGGTGAAAATAACATAGAAAGGATGACTGCAGCGGTAAAAGTTGCATTTTCATGGGCTGACATTACACTAGCAGAAGTTGCCGCAGAAAAGAGTACGAATGCAAATTCCCCTCCATGAGCAAGTAGTGCCATACGCCCAAAGGCTTCACGATGTTGTAAGCGGGTTAAACGTGCGACAAAATAAACCGCTAAACCTTTGCCTAAAATGTAGAGGCAAACAATACCGAGTAATAAAAAGAGGTGGTTGAATACAAGGCTTAAATCCAGTGACATTCCCACGCCCATAAAGAAAAGCCCAAGTAATAAACCTCTAAATGGCTCAATATCCGCTTCTAATTCGTGACGGAATGACGATTCTGAGAGCATTACACCCGCAACAAATGCCCCCATCGCCATTGATAATCCCCCCAGTTCCATTGTTAAAGCTGCACCAAGTACAACGAGTAATGCAGCCGCGGTCATCATTTCTCTTACACGTGCTTTAGAAATGAGGCGAAACAAGGGATTCATTAACCATTTGCCTGAAATGATTAAACCAACAACTGCCGCAAGTGCAATGCCAATAGACATCCAATCCGTTGTATGTTTTGCATCGGCTGAATTCGGTACTAAAAAAGCAATAGATGCTAAAAGTGGCACAATCGCTAAATCTTCAAAAATTAGCGTGGATATCACCCGTTGCCCTTTTGGCGTACTAGTAATACCACGATCTTCTAAAGTCTGCATAACAATAGCGGTAGAAGATAAGGTAAATCCCATCCCCGCAATAAAAGCAACTTCTTTCGAAAGATTAAGCAAGTAAATTCCAGCAAAGGTCAGCAAGCAGCCACAAAGTGCCACTTGCAAGAATCCTCGCCCAAAAATCGCTTTTCGCATTGCCCAAAGACGTTCAGGGTGCATTTCCAATCCAATAATGAATAGGAACATTACCACGCCCAGTTCAGCTAAATGCACAACAGCAGTAGGATCTTGGATAACACCAAATACAGATGGGCCAATTAAACAACCTGCAACTAAATAGCCTAACACGCTACCTAGCCCAAGACGTTTAAAAAGTGGCACAATAGTGACGCTTGAGGCAAGCAAAATCACCGTTTTAATCAGCTCTGGACTGGCAACACTCGACATAAAATTCCTCAAAAAATAATCAGTAAATTCTTTTTCATTTTATCGTTTTAGTTGGAAATAAAAAACACACTAATTGGATAAATTGCTATAATTTATGCTCTTATTTTTCACTTCTGGAATGATTATGTCATTACAATTAAATATGATTGCCCTCTTGCTTATTGTATTACTGATTTTAGGCGTAATAAGTCACAATAATGCAATTACCATTTCTGCAGCAGTGCTGTTAATTATGCAGCAAACGCTCCTTTCAAAATATATTCCTTGGATTGACCAATACGGTTTAAAAATCGGGATTATTATCCTGACTCTTGGCGTATTAAGCCCACTCGTTTCTGGCAAAATCCAGCTGCCTGAACTCTCTTATTTTGTACATTGGAAAATGTTTGCCTCAATTGCAGTAGGCGTACTCGTCGCTTGGATTGCTGGTAAAGGCGTAGATCTAATGACAACTCAACCTGTTCTGGTTACGGGGTTAATGATTGGCACAGTCATTGGCGTTTCATTTTTCGGTGGGATTCCTGTTGGACCGTTAATTGCCGCAGGGATTTTGGCGCTAGTGATTGGAAAGTTTTAGGAAAATAAAAACGAGCGGTAAATTCTTAAGGAAAATTTACCGCTTGTTAGATAGAATGCTCTCGCAATTAGGGAGGAGATATTCTCTCCCCCGATAAAAACTACTGAACCATCAAGAAGAAATTTGCACCATCACGTACGATATTTAAATAAACCACTGATGGTTTTTCACTCAATACCTTGCGTAGCTCACTTACATTCTCAACACGATGACGGTTTATACCAATGATTAAATCGCCTTTTTTCAATCCACGTGCTTCGGCTAATGATCCTTTTTCAACTTTAGTAATTGAAACGCCTTTCACGCCTTTTTCATCTTGATTAGTATATTCTGCCCCCTTCAATTCTGGCAATAAATCTGTAACTGAGCTTGTACTGCCAATTTCAGATTGAAGCGTTACTTTCGTTTTTGCGGTTTTACCATCGCGTAAGTAAGTTAATTCAATATCTTTGCCAACACCAGAGGTTGCGATTTTCGCACGCAATTCACTGAAACTATGTAATTTTTGACCGTTTAATTCAGTAATCACATCGCCTGCTTTTAAGCCTGCTTTTGCGGCTGCCGATTCTGGGAATACTTCGCTAATAAATGCTCCTTGTTGAGCATCTACACCAAATTCTTTCGCTAAATCTGCATTCAGCTCACCACCTTTAATACCAAGCATCCCACGTTTTACGTCCCCAAATTCGATGATTTGTTGTACAAGGTTGTTCACCATATTCGATGGAATAGCAAAAGCGATACCCGCATTGCCACCACTTGGTGAGATAATAGCAGTGTTAATTCCGATTAATTCGCCTTTTAAGTTGATTAATGGGCCACCAGAATTACCTTGGTTTACTGCCGCATCGGTTTGAATATAGTTTTGGTAACCCTCATCTGCATCGCCAGTTGAGCGACCTAATGCAGAAATAATGCCTGAAGTCACGGTTTGACCTAAACCAAATGGGTTACCAATTGCCACGCTAAAATCGCCCACGCGTAATTTATCTGAATCAGCAAATTTTAATGCCGTTAAGTTTTTCGGATTTTCGATTTGCACTAACGCCACGTCAGACTGCGGATCTGCACCTACCAATTTTGCTTTAAACTCTCGACCATCATCTAATTGAATCGTGATTTTATCCGCATCTTTGATAACGTGATTGTTCGTAATGACATAACCTTTTTCTGCGTTAATAATCACACCAGAACCTAAACCACGGAATTGGCGAGGGCGAGAATCTCCGCCAAAGCGGTCGCTGAACATATCGCCAAAGAAAAATTGAAACTCTTCAGGCAAATCACGCATACGGCTACGACCTTGATCTTCTTTCGCTTTACCTTCTACAGAGATGCTGACCACCGCTGGGCGGACTTTGTCTAACATATCAGCTAAAGATGGGGTTGCCTGATTATTACTTTGCCCAGCCACTGCTGAGATAAATGGAATGTTGATTTCTGCTTTTGCTGGCATTGTTGCCATACCTAAAGCTAAAATTGATGTTGCGATAATTGATTTTTTTAATGTTTTCATATTTGCTTTGTTTCCTAATTTATTCGTAGGGTGGGCAAAAATACCGTACTACGAGAGTGAATCCCACAAACAAGGCGAAATGAACTCCCACACCTTGCTCGTGTCTGATAGGACAGAAAAATTTTTAGAGAGTTCTAAGCATTGTAAAATTTTCTAAAATTTGACCGCTATTTGAAAAATAAAAAGCATTTTGGCTTTATTTCGTTGGGTGGAGTATAATTCACCTTCATTTTTGTATTTAAGAAAGGTATTAAATTCAATGCAACACACTGAAAACCTGGTTGAAGTAAACAACCTCACCTTTAAACGAGGGGAGAGAGTGATTTACGACAATCTCAATCTGCAGGTGCAGAAAGGTAAGGTGACAGCAATTATGGGGCCTTCTGGTATTGGTAAAACCACCTTATTACGCTTAATTGGTGGGCAACTTGTACCAGAATCAGGCGAGATTTTATTTGATGGGCAAAATGTTTGTACCTCATCAAACAAAACGCTTTATCAAATCCGTCAAAGAATAGGAATGCTATTCCAATCGGGAGCGTTATTTACGGATTTATCCACATTTGACAATGTTGCCTACCCTATTCGTGAGCATACCAATTTGCCAGAAGAGTTAATTCGGAAATTGGTATTAATGAAATTAGAATCGGTTGGCTTACGCGGCGCGGCACAGTTAATGCCATCAGAACTCTCTGGCGGTATGGCACGTCGTGTGGCACTTGCACGTGCAATTGCCTTAGATCCTGATTTGATTATGTATGACGAACCCTTTACAGGGCAAGACCCAATCAGTATGGGCGTGATTGTGGAGCTGATTAAAAAACTCAATCAGGCATTAAATTTAACCTCTATTGTGGTTTCACACGATGTAACTGAAGTGCTCAGCATTGCGGATTATGCCTATATTGTGGCAAATAAAACCGTAATTGCACAAGGCACGCCAGAACAATTGATGGAAAGCCAAGATCCACAAGTGGTGCAATTTTTGGCAGGTAAATCTGATGGCCCTGTGCATTTTCATTATCCTGCCCAAGATTATGTAGAGGATTTGTTTAATGATTAACTTTATTACTCAAATTGGGGCTTCAACTATCCAATTTATCCGTGCATTCGGGCGCGCTGCTTTTATGCTATGGGGTGCATTGATTGGTAAGCCACAATTTCGCAAACATACGCCACTTTTAATCAAGCAACTGCACGTAGTCGGCGTGCAATCTTTGCTGATTATTATGCTTTCAGGCTTATTTATCGGGATGGTGTTAGGCTTACAAGGTTATGTGGTATTAGTCGATTTCGCGGCAGAAAGTAGTTTAGGCACATTGGTTTCGCTTTCACTATTACGTGAACTTGGGCCTGTCGTCACCGCCTTACTTTTCGCTGGGCGAGCAGGATCGGCATTAACCGCAGAAATTGGCTTAATGAAAGCGACCGAACAACTTTCTAGCCTTGAAATGATGGCGGTTGATCCACTGCGTCGAATTATCGCACCACGTTTTTGGGCAGGGGTCATTTCAATGCCAATCCTTGCCGTGATTTTTACCGCAATTGGTATTTGGGGCGGTTCACTTGTCGGTGTCGATTGGAAAGGTGTTGATTCAGGTAGCTTCTGGGCAGTAATGCAAAACTCTGTTCACGTAAGCGACCTAGTCAATGGCTTTGTAAAAAGCGTGATTTTTGCTTTAGCCGTGGTTTGGATTGCGTTGTTTAATGGCTACGATTCCACACCAACCTCAGAAGGTATTAGCCAAGCAACAACTAAAACCGTTGTTCACGCTTCATTAGTGATTTTAGGCTTAGATTTTATTTTAACTGCCATTATGTTTGGTGGTTAATCCATTTCAATGAAAGGAAATACAATGCGTCAATCAATTAAATATGAATTTTGGGTAGGTTTATTTGTGCTACTCGGCTTATTAGGCTTGGCATTTTTAGGACTTAGAGTTGCCAACGTGCAAGGTTTTAGTTCAGAAAAAACTTACATGCTTTACGCAACTTTCGATAATATCGGCGGACTAAAAGTGCGAGCACCGATTAAGGTTGGTGGCGTGGTTGTTGGTCGTGTGTCAAATATTCAGCTCGACGAACAAACCTACACCCCAAAAGTAACCTTAGCGGTTAATGAAGAATTTAACAAAATTCCAGATACCAGCTCACTCTCTATCAAAACTTCAGGGTTATTGGGCGAACAATATATCGCACTAAACATCGGCTTTATGCTAGAAGGTGAAACGGAATACATGAAATCAGGCGATAGCTTTGCTGACACAAACTCAGCAATGGTGTTAGAAGATTTAATCGGTCAGTTCCTGTATGGCGACAAAAAATCATCAGATGCTGAACCAAAAACTGAAGGTGAAAAAGCAGAAACACCTGCCACACCTTAATTTTTATCTTATAAGCGGTAAAATATTTACAAAAATTTACCGCTTGTAAATAAACTAACTTTATTTATGGAGTGTTTTTAATGTTAAAACAAATCAAAAAAATCATCGTTGCAGGTTTTCTTTCTGTAGCAACTTTATTCTCAAACCAAGCATTTGCAGAAACCAGCCCTTATGTATTGATGCAGCAAACAGCAGATAAACTGTTTAGTGACATCAAAGCCAACCAAGGCAAAATTAAATCAAATCCTGAATATTTACGTACCATCGTACGCAACGACTTAATGCCACACGTACATGTAAAATACGCAGGTCAATTAGTCTTAGGTAAATCGCTTTCATCTGCAAACGAAGCACAGCGTGAAAAATTCTTTGATGCGTTTGGTCAATTTATTGAGCAATCTTATGCACAAGTATTAACGCAATATAGCGATCAAAAAGTAGAAATCGAAAGTGAAAAACCGACAGATGGAAAATCTATCGTGACTATTCGCGTAAATGTAATTTCAGCTAACAATGCACCGCCAATCAAACTTGATTTCAAATGGCGTAAAAACAGCCGTACTGGTGAATGGCAAGCATATGATATGGCAGCAGAAAACGTAAGTATGGTGGCTACCAAACAAAATGAGTGGAGTAGTATTTTACGTCAACAAGGTATTGATACATTAACTGCTCAAGTTGCACAATCTGCAAAACAACCGATTACACTTTCTAAAAAATAATAGTATGAAGCCCGAAAAAACATTACAATGGAGCGTTTTTCAGAATAATGAAAGCCAAGTAGTGCAATTAAAAGGCGAATTAACTCGTGCCACGTTGCGCCCATTATGGGAGCAACGTGCTTCTTTTTTACAAACCAATGCTAATCAATCCCTTTATTGGGATTTAGCTCAACTTGCACGTATTGATTCGGCTGGCTTCGCTTTCCTCACTGAATTATTAAACCATTACGGAAAACAGACAAAAAATAGCTTAATTCACGTGCCTGAAGTGATTAAAACACTTGCTGAACTTTATGGCTTAAACGACTGGATTAAGCAATATATCTCCAACAAGAATCAAGATGTTATTAATGCCTAAGGAATCCGATCAACTTATGGAACTCGCTCAAATCGAAAACTTATTAAAAGAACACCTCACAGATGCAACTGAAATCCACGTTCAAGGCGAAAATGCACACTTCGGCGTGATTGTGGTAAGCGATACACTTGCCTCACTTTCACGCGTAAAACAGCAACAAGCGGTTTACGCACCACTCGGAGAACTTTTCTCAAGTAATATTATTCACGCTTTGACTATTAAAGTGTTCTCAACCGAACAATGGAAAAAAGAACGCTTATTGAATATGGCAGGTTAATTATCGATACCACATATCTATTGTAGCAACTATGTTGCTCTTACTATAAAGGGCGAATTACATTCGCCCATTACTCTAGGTATGATTTATGAAACAGCCACTACAAGCTACAAATTTCCTTCTAAAAAGTACCGCTTGTACACGACCAAATTCAATTATTAAGGAAAAACAATGGAAAAATTCCGTGTTACTGGGCCTGCAACATTAAGCGGTTCAGTCAATATTTCAGGAGCAAAAAACGCTGCGTTACCTATCCTCTTTGCAGCCATTCTAGCCACCGAACCAGTCACATTAACCAACGTTCCCGTATTAAAAGATGTGGATACGACATTCAAAATCTTACGTAAATTAGGCGTTGTGGCTGAGCGTGCAGAAAATGGCGATGTACATATTGATGCAAGCAAAATTGATCATTACATCGCACCTTACGAATTAGTTAAAACAATGCGAGCCTCTATCTGGGCATTAGCACCGTTAGTCGCTCGCTTCCACGAAGGTCAGGTTTCATTGCCTGGAGGTTGTACTATTGGAGCACGTCCTGTTGATATGCACATTACAGGCTTAGAAAAAATGGGGGCAACCATTGAATTAGACGAAGGTTATGTAAAAGCCACTTCAAATGGTCGCCTACACGGTGCTCAAATCTATATGGATAAAGTAAGTGTTGGTGCGACCTTATCTGTGATGATGGCAGGCACACTTGCAGAAGGTACAACAATTATCGAAAATGCCGCACACGAGCCAGAAATTGTGGATACTGCAATTTTCTTAAATGCAATGGGGGCAAAAATCTCAGGTGCAGGCACAGGCACAATTACCATTGAAGGGGTTGAACGCTTAACAGGCTGCACACATCGCATAGTCGCAGACCGTATCGAAACAGGTACATTCTTAATCGCTGCAGCCGTGTCTGGCGGTAAAATTACCTGTCACGGCACCAAAGCTGATACCCTTGAAGCGGTCATCGAAAAACTACGTGAAGCAGGTATGGAAGTGAGCGTAACAGAAGATACCATTACGCTTGATTCAAAAGGTCAACGCCCGAAAGCCGTGAATATTCGCACAATGCCACATCCTGGTTTCCCAACCGATATGCAAGCGCAATTTACTTTGTTAAATGCGATCGCAGAAGGCACAAGTCGCATTACCGAAACCATTTTCGAAAACCGCTTTATGCACATTCCAGAGCTTAACCGTATGGGTGCAAAAGGCGAAATTGAAGGTAATACCGCAATTTGCCTCGGTGTAGAAAAATTAAAACCAGCTGAAGTGATGGCAACTGATCTACGTGCTTCAATTAGCTTAGTGTTAGCGGGCTGTATCGCTGAAGGCGAAACCATTGTAGATCGTATCTACCACATCGATCGTGGTTATGAGCATATCGAAGAAAAATTACGCGGCTTAGGTGCAACTATTGAGCGTTTTTCTGAGCGTGTAGAAGAAGAATAATCTTCCATTTTAAACGTAAAAAGCGAGAAGTGATTTCTCGCTTTTTCTTTCTCTAACGATGACAAGCCTCATAAAGCGGTAATAATTCTCGAATAGTTTGCAAAATAAATTCTGCCGCATCAATTTTAGCCAAATCTTCCCGCTCAACATTTTTACCAATACACCAATAAGCCTCTTGATTTTCTAACGTTAAATCACCAAGTTCTTTCAACTTTTTGAAATCGGCGTATTCACTTTCGTCACCTTGCCAAATATCAAAATCGTTATATTTTTCTCGATCCAAATTTTCCCACCATTGCTGATATTGCGGCAGTTTTACCTGTGAACGATCCGCACGATAACAATGCCAATCAAGACTAACTTGTAACCGTTTTCGGTTCAAAATAACAGATAAAATCACCGCTGAATTTTGGTTAAATTCATACTTATAAAAGGTGAAAAAGTGTGCACGGACTTGCCAACCATTGCACCAACGCTCAATATGGGGCTCAGCAAATGGCATTCCCAATTTTCGGTAGACATCAAGGCTCAACGCTTTCCACTCCTCCCAATTTTCTTTGTATGTTGCCTTGATGATCGGAATATCCTCAGGGTAATATTTTTTCATTTGAGCAAATTGAAAGAAAGGAATATCAAAAATTTTGCAAAATTGACTATTTAACATTTGCATTTTTTCCTATTAAAAAGACCGCTCGCAAGCAGTCTTCTTTTTCATCTGATTTACCAATTAGCGGTTGGTGTAAACAAACTCGACACCTTCTTCATCTTCTTCCGACCAATCGTCGTCGAAGTCGTCCCAGTCGTCTTCTTCAATTACATTTTGCATCGCTTCTTGGTGATAGTCATCCCATTTGAATTTCACTTCATCGGCTTCTTTATTTTCTTCTTCCACTTCACGTGGGTTCGCTTCAATAAAGTCCATAATATCGCGTGTTAAGGATGGCACGTTCTGACCTGTTGCAGCAGAAATGAGGTAGTAATCCCCTTCCCAGCCTAAGCGTTCAACGATCTCTTTGGCTCGCTCTTGAGCCTCTTTTTCGCTCATCGTGTCGATTTTATTAAACACTAGCCAAGTCGGTTTTTCTGCCAATTTTTCGCTATATTTAAACAATTCGCTTTCGATAATCGCCACGTTATCTGCTGGATCACTCTCATCAATCGGCATAATATCTACAAGGTGAATCAAGATACGACAACGCTCTAAGTGTTTTAAGAAACGAATCCCTAAACCTGCACCGTCGGCTGCGCCTTCGATCAAGCCTGGAATATCTGCCACCACAAAGCTTCGATCTGAACCGACACGTGCCACGCCTAAGCTTGGTACAAGCGTAGTAAACGGATAATCCGCCACTTTTGGCTTCGCTGCCGAAACACTGCGGATAAAGGTTGATTTACCTGCATTAGGTAAACCGAGCATACCCACATCGGCTAAGAGCATTAACTCAAGCAACAAATCGCGTTTTTCCCCTGGTGTACCGTTGGTTTTTTGACGCGGTGCACGGTTCACTGACGATTTAAAGCGGGTGTTACCTAAACCGTGATAACCCCCTTTTGCCACCAACATTTTCATTCCGTGTTTAGTTAAATCGCCAATCACTTCCTGGGTATCGTTATCAATCGCACGCGTTCCGACTGGCACTCGTAAAGTAATATCATTACCACGATGCCCCGTACAACCTGCACTGCGTCCATTCTCTCCACGCCCTGCGGCATAGCGTTTTTCAAAGCGGTAGTCGATAAGAGTATTTAAGTTTTCGTCTGCGATTAAATAAACATCGCCACCGTCACCACCATCACCACCATCAGGCCCCCCTTTCGGGATATATTTTTCACGGCGGAAGCTTACACAGCCATTACCGCCATCACCTGCTTCAACGCGAATCAGGGCTTCATCAATAAATTTCATTTTTGTTCCTTATTTTAGCTCCCCTCTTTAGAAAAGAGGGGCTGGAGGAGATTTGATAAGCGGTCTTTTTTGACCTATTTTTTGCAAATTGAGATCGCTGAAATCTCCTCTACCCCCTCTTTGAAAAAGAGGGGGATCTATCATTACATTTTCTCTACAGTCTTAATCCCTAACAGATCTAAACCTTGTTTCAATGTTTTTGCGGTTAATGCCGCCAAACGTAAACGGCTATTTTTCACACTTTCTTCTGCATTCAAAATTGGGCAAGCCTCGTAGAAGCTCGAGAATGTGCCCGCTAATTCGTATAAGTATTGGCAAAGAATATGCGGCATACCGTCTTTTGCTACGCCATTTAAAGCTTCTTCAAATTGCAATAATTTCACTGCCAGTGCACGCTCTTTATCTTCGGTTAATACAATGTCGCCCGTTAATTGGTCTGCATCAATGCCACTGCGTGCGAAAATCGAACGAATACGGGTGTAAGCGTATTGCATATAAGGCGCGGTGTTGCCTTCAAAGGTCAGCATATTGTCCCAATCGAAGACATAATCGGTGGTACGGTTTTTCGAGAGATCTGAGTATTTCACCGAGCCAATTGCTACCGCTTCTACCACCGCTGCTTTTTCTTCAGCGGTGAGTTCTTGGCTACGTTCTGAGATGAGTTTATCCGCACGTTCTACCGCTTCATCAAGCAAATCTTTCAGTTTCACAGTGCCACCTGAACGGGTTTTGAACGGCTTACCATCTTTGCCCAACATCATACCGAAGAACGGGTGTTCAAGGCTAAATGAATCTGGCACATAGCCCGCTTTACGGGTAATTAACCAAGCTTGTTGCATATGTTGAGCTTGACGACTGTCGGAGAACACCAACACACGGTCGGCACTCAAGGTTTCATAGCGATATTTGGCTGCCGCAATATCGGTGGTAGTGTATAAGAAACCGCCATCTTTTTTCTGTACGATTACGCCCATTGGATCGCCATCTTTGTTTTTGAACTCGTCTAAGAAGACCACCAATGCACCATCATCTTCCACCGCTAAGCCTTTCGCTTTCAGATCGGCAACGATTTCTGGCAACATCGGGTTGTAAAGGCTTTCGCCCATCACATCTTTTTCGGTCAAGGTGACATTCAAGCGGTCGTAATTTTCTTGGTTGTGGTGCATTGTAATATCAACTAATTTTTTCCACATGGTACGACAATATTCATCACCACTTTGGAGTTTCACCACATAACCACGCGCTTTTTCAGCAAAAGCTGCATCTTCATCGTAATGCGCTTTGGCTGCACGATAGAATGCTTCTAAATCGCTTAATTCAAGCTGTGAGGCATTTTCATTTTCCATTTTTTCAAGATAAGCAATTAGCATCCCGAACTGTGTTCCCCAGTCGCCAACGTGGTTGGCACGGATCACTTTATTGCCTAAAAACTCAAGAGTACGCACCACCGCATCGCCAATAATGGTCGAACGCAAATGCCCAACGTGCATCTCTTTCGCCACGTTTGGAGAAGAGTAATCAATGACAATCGTTTGTGGATTTGCGGTTTGAATACCAAAATTAACCGCTTGTAAGGCTGAATTAGCGTTGTTTGCTAACCAATCTTTATTTAAGAAAATATTGATAAAGCCTGGACCCGCAATTTCTAATTTTTCAGCGACACCGTCTAAATTCACATTAGCCAAAATTTTTTGAGCAAACTCACGCGGGTTCATTCCTAATTTTTTTGCCGCTCCCATTGCACCATTCGCTTGATAATCGCCAAACTCAGGTTTACTCGATTGACGCACTAAAGGCTCAACATTCTCGCTTGCTCCTGCAAGAATCATTGCTTGCTTGATTTTATCTGATAAAATTTGTTGAATATTCACTTTTTAACCTATTGCATATACATTCAAAAAATGGACAAAATTATACCTGAAAACGCAAACTTTTACGAGAAAATGACCGCTTGTTTTGGTGATTTATCTCAATTCGAGCAAAAAATTCAGCAAATTGCAGAAATCGCAGGGATTGATTTCAGCCGATATGAAATCGATCATCTTGCGGTTCGAATGAATACACTTGAAACTGCTAAAAAATGGCGAAATCTTTTGGTGGAAAATGTAAATATTCTTAGAGAAAGTAAAGTAAACGGTCGCCCAATTGGACTGTTTGAGCTAACGCAAGCGGTTGATTTTTGTGGACAAAAAGTCAAAATCATAGAACTTCCCTTTCCTAAAGGCAAAATTTATCCACAAGAGGGATGGGAACATATTGAAGCTGTCATCCCTATGCAGCAAAGTGAAAACGTAGATTCTTGGATTGAACGAGTAATAAAAATGTTTGCACTTAATGAGAATCCTAAACTTAATATTAAAATTAGCCAGCCTGAAGTGGAAGGTGAACACCTACCTAATCCGACCATTGCGATAAATGTAAAGAATGCAACTTTAAGTAATCATTCTTGTCTAAAACTACATCCTTATGGTATAAATGATATTATTTGTTCAGAAAATCATTTCTGAACTTTCTCTTATTGGGGTACAATATGAAAAAATTTGGATTAGCTACTACGTTATTATCTAGCCTTGTGATGGTTGGTTGCGCAAATACCGACATTTATAGCGGAAGCGTATATTCTGCGTCACAAGCCAAAGAAGCTAGAGCAATTAGCTACGGTACGATTGTATCTGTGCGTGATGTAAAAATCCAAGCAGATAATCAAGGTGTTATTGGCACAGTCGGTGGCGGTGTATTAGGTGGTATTGCTGGTTCTGCTATCGGTGGCGGTAGAGGACAAGCGATTGCAACTGCTGTAGGAGCTATTGCGGGTGCGATGGCAGGCAATACAATCGAAGAAAAGGCGAGTCAAGTTTCTTCATTAGAAATGACGATTCGTAAAGATGATGGTCAAGAAATCGTAGTTGTTCAGAAAAAAGAAGACGGTTTCGTACCAGGTAAACGCGTAAGACTCGTTGGTTCTAACTCGAATTTAAACGTTTCTTTACTTTAATTTTCAATTTTAAGGATTCATAATGAAAAAACTTTCGTTAGCCGTATTAGTTAGTATGGTTCTTGCAGCTTGTACAGCTGAAGTTTACTCTAACCGTGGCGATGCAACTATTTTAAGTAGCAAAAACATCTCTAACGATGTTGTAGAATTAACAGTACAAAAAGACAACGGTGAAATTGTGACTTTAAAACGTAAATACGACTCTCACGCAACAGTGGGAGCACGTGTCACTGTTACTGGCCAAGAAAACAAACAAGATTCAGACTTAAAAACAATTCATCGTTACGAATTTAAATAATCTGGATAGATAAGAAAACCCGACATAACGTTGGGTTTTCTTCTACTTAAATTCGCTCTATTTTCGATAATCATTCGCTTGCTGCAACAACACTTGACTCTCTTTTAAGAATTGTTCTGAATAATCTCCAAACCAGTGATGTACCTTTTCAAAAGCTTGAATAAAGCCCGCTTTATCTTTTTCTTCAAAGAATTTTAAGCTCTGTTCAAAAGTTGCTTTTAACGATTGAATGGTAGTGAGATTTTCAGGTTTATCCAAAATAATATCTGCATACAACGCCCCATCTTGAGCAAATAACCGCCCTATCATCGCAAGTTCTAAACGGTAAATAGGAGAAGAAAGTGCTAATAGCTGGTCAAGTTTTATCGGCTGCTCTGATAAATGCAAGCCAAACATAAAAGTCGAAAAGTGGCGTAGTGCTTGGATATAAGTCATTGCGTGATCGTGCTCTGTAGCATCAATCACTTCAATTTTTGCCCCCCAGATTTTGATCTGCTCTAATAACCATTCGTACTGCTCTGCTCCACGCCCGTGGCAGCAAACCACCACTTGCTTAGCTAAACTTTGCGTGTCTGGACCAAACATTGGGTGAAGCCCAACCACTGCTCCTTGATGCACTTTTAACATTTTTTGCAACGGTTGAGCTTTTACCGAAGTGAGATCGGCTAAAATCATCTTTTTAGTTAAGAAAGGTTGCAAGCGCTCAATCGTTTCTAGCGTTTTATTGATTGGCACACAAACAAGTACCAAATCAGCCCCCGCCAAAATGGTTTCAGCCTGAACCCAATCATTTTGATCAAGGCTTACCACTTGGTAACCCGACAAACTCAGAAAGCGGTTAAATAATCGCCCTAATTTACCAAGTCCACCCACAATTACGATCTTTTGAATATTCGGATTCACTTGCTTAAAGCCGTGTTTGTTCTCGTTGGCATAGGATTCTCGCATCACGCGTCTGAGTACATCTTCAATCAGATCAGCAGGTACGCCTTGCATTTCAGCTTCGGTTCTGCGAGCTTCAATTATCGCTTTTTCACGCTCTGGTGCATAGACGGGAATGCCGTGTTCCAACTTAACTTTTCCCACTTCCGCCACTAATTTTAAACGTTCAGAAAGTAAGGCTATCAACTCACGATCAACCTGATCAATTTTTTCGCGTAAAGAGTTTAATGGCATAATTTATCCTTGATATTGTGTTTATTATTATTTACTTATTGTAAATCAAAAATTACAGATAAATTACCTATTTATTGCCAAGATTTCAACTACTTTTTGCTTCACACTTTCTACCGAAATTCTTGCCATTAAATTCTCACCTGTTTTAGATTTCGCTTTAGTTGCCCAAGGAAGTGCTTGCCACGGTTTACCGTAATAAGTTTGCACTACTTCATCATAAACAGAAATCACATTTTGCTGATCATTGTAAGGTGCAGTACGACGCGGATTGTGGATCGCATAAAGCCCTATCACAGGTGTGCCTTGAATACTTGCAATATGGGCTGAGCCAGTGTCAGGCGAAATCACTAGATCTGCTAATTTCAAGAGGGCGGCAAGCTCTTTTAGCGACGTTTTCCCTACCAAATTCTGCACATTCGGGGCAAGTTGCTGAATATAAGCGGTCATTTCCAGTTCACGTTTTGCAGGCGAACCAACCAAAATCACGTTGATGTTTTGTGCTATCAACCAATTGGCAATTTCAGCATAACGCTCTATTAACCAATCCTTTTCAGCCTTACTGGAACAAGGAGAAATCACCACATTTTTACGCATTGGATCAAGCCACTGTTTCGCTTTTTCAACCGTTTCCATAGAAATTGGCAATTGCCATTTTGGGGTTAAATCAGTCACGCCAATCGCTTTAGCAAACATCATCTGTCCATCTAATACGTGCGGAGAGGTGGTTTGTTCCACCTTTTGATTGGTAAAAAGCCACTGCATTTCACGGGCTCGATCTTTGTTAAACCCAATTTTTTTATCCGCTTTAATGCCAAGCGAGAGAATAGAAGCTCGAAATGCTGTTTGCATACTAAGCAGAAAATCAAACCGCTTGTGGGAAAGCTGTTTCCAAATTGTAAAAATATTTTTCCAGCTAGATTTTTTATCAAACGGAATTAACGTTACATTAGGGAGATCTTGCATCAGCATTGCTTCGGTTTTACCGATAATCCAAGTAATTTCCACATCGGGATATTGGCGTTGAATGGCTTGCACGACCGCAAGAGTGTGGCAAACATCGCCAATAGCAGAGAGACGAATAATACAGAGGGATAGGGGCTTTTTCATATAAATTTACTATTGGTAGGGTGCATGGATTTATAAAATCCACGCACGTAAACAAGAGATTAAGGTGCGTGAAACCTTGTTTCACACATCCTACAATTTATTAATAGTTTACTCCACCACAAAACAAGCAATTTTTCTACCATCTGGGTCGTTTTTCAATTGTGGTTGTTCAACACGACAGCGGTCGGTTGCAAAACGACAACGGGCATGGAAGGCACAGCCCTTTGGTGGATTAAGTGGACTTGGCAGCTCGCCTGTGAGTTTAATTCGCTCACGGCGATCAGCTTCGTTTAATCTTGGTGTCGCTGAAAGAAGCGCTTGCGTGTATGGATGTTTTGGCTCAGCAAAAATCTGTTTCACCTCGCCTTGCTCCACGCAACGCCCTAAATACATCACCATCACTTCATCTGCGATATGTTCCACGACTGAAAGATCGTGCGAGATAAAGACATAAGAAAGCCCCATCTCTTCTTGTAGATCCATCATTAGATTGAGCACTTGAGCACGCACGGAAACATCCAATGCCGAAACAGGTTCATCCGCCACCACAATATCAGGCTCAAGCATCAAGCCACGAGCAATCGCAATACGCTGGCGTTGTCCGCCTGAAAACATATGCGGATAGCGATCATAAAACTCTGGTTTTAAGCCCACTTTTGCCATCATATCCAACACTTTTGCCTTACGCTCTTTTGCCGAAAGCGAAGTGTTAATGAGCAAAGGCTCTTCTAAGATTGAGCCCACTTTTTTACGTGGGTTGAGTGAGCTATACGGATTTTGGAACACGATTTGAATTTTACGGCGACGAAGCGTTGCCGTCTCTTTATCATTTTCCAGAAAGTTATGACCGTTGTAAAAAAGCTCACCTTCGGTCGGATGTTCAATCATCGTGAGCATTCGCCCAAGGGTTGATTTCCCACAGCCTGATTCGCCTACTACCGCTAGGGTTTTGCCTCGCTCAAGCGTGAAAGAAACACCATCTACCGCTTTCACCATTTTTGGTTTTGCAAATACCCCTTTCTTCACGGGATAATATTTTTTTAAGTTAATCGCATCAAGAAGCGGTGCGTTTTGATCATTTTTTTGCATATTGTCCTCTCCTTGATTAGCTCGGTAAGCCTTGTGCATTTAACGGCGTATGGCATTTCACGTGGCGACCATTTAGCTGGATTAATTCAGGCTCAACGGTGCGACATTTTTCTGTTGCATACGGGCAGCGCGGATTAAGTAAGCAGCCTTGCGGACGGTCATATTTACCAGGCACAACACCAGGCAACGACTGCAAGCGAGATTTTCCTTCTGCAAATTCAGGCAAGGCTTTGAGCAAGGCTTGCGTATATGGGTGAAGTGGCGATTTAAAAATCTCTTCCGCACGCCCTTCTTCCACAACCTGCCCTGCGTACATTACGATAATACGGTGAGCCGATTCCGCCACTAATGCTAAATCGTGGGTAATCAGAATTAATGCCATATTCTCTTTGCGTTGTAACTCAAGCAATAAATCAATAATTTGGGCTTGAATGGTTACATCTAATGCAGTGGTTGGCTCATCGGCAATCAATAATTTCGGATTACACGCAATCGCCATTGCGATCATCACACGCTGGCTCATCCCACCCGAAAGCTGATGTGGATAAACCTCCAAGCGTGATTTTGGATCAGGAATGCCCACTAAAGAGAGCAACTCAATCGCACGCTCACGGCGAGCCGCTTTGCTCCCACCTTGATGCACTTTGAGGGCTTCCATAATTTGATAGCCCACGGTGTAGCTTGGATTCAGGCTCGTCATCGCATCTTGGAAAATCATTGCAATATCAGCCCCCACAATTTTTTGCTTCTCTTTCGGTTTTAGGGCAAGTAAATCATTTTGGTTAAAGTGCAATTTCTCAGCCGTTACACGACCAGGAAAATCAATCAAGCCCATAATCGCCAACGAACTAACCGATTTTCCCGAACCAGACTCACCCACAATACCAAGTACTTCGCCTTCATTTACTGTATAACTTACACGATCCACCGCTTTGAATGGGGCTTTTTCATCTCCAAAAGAAACGGAAAGATTTTCAACAGTTAATAAACTCATTTTTGCTCCCTATTGTTTTAATTTTGGATCGAGAGCATCACGTAAGCCGTCGCCCATCAAGTTAAAGGCTAATACAAGCGATAAAATTGCTAAGCCTGGAATGGTAACAAGCCAGTTCGCTGATTGCATAAAACCGCGTGATTCTGCCAACATAGTACCCAGTTCTGGTGTCGGTGGCTGTGCACCGATGCCTAAGAAGCCAAGCGCAGCAAGTTCTAAAATCGCGTTCGAAATCCCCATTGTCATTTGTACAATTAAAGGTGCAAGGCAGTTTGGCAAAATCACGATAAACATTAATCGCCACACATTCGCCCCAGCCACACGGCTTGCCACCACGTAATCACGGTTTTTCTCATTCATTACCGAAGCACGGGTTAAACGCACATAACTTGGAATGGAAACAATCGCAATCGCAATCGCTGCGTTAATCAGTGAAGGCCCGAGAATCGTCACCACGCCGATGGTTAATAACAGGCTTGGAATGGCAAGCATAATATCGACCAAACGCATAATCAGAATATCAAGCGTACCGCCATAATAGCCAGCAAGTAAGCCTAAAATCACGCCTAACACGCAAGACATTACCACGATTAGCAAGCCTATGAAAACAGAGAGCCTTGCTCCATAAATAATACGAGAAAGCATATCACGACCGATATCGTCTGTGCCTAAAGTATAGGCTGAATTACCGCCCTCAAACCACATAGGAGGTAAAAGTAAAGCTGAGCGGTTTTGTTCGATTGGATCGAAAGGTGCAACCCAACCTGCAAAAATTGAGGCAAAAAGCACGATTAAAATAAAGATAAATCCAATTACCGCCCCGCGGTTTTGACTAAAGTAATAGACAAACTCTTGGAAAGGTGTTTTTGGCATTGGGGCTGTTACTGTCGTTGAAGACATTGTTCACTCCTCTCTTCTAAGTATTTCGAATACGTGGATTGACCACACCATAAATCAAATCAACCAGTAAATTCACAAGAATAATGATAGTTGCAATAATCAACACCGAACCTTGTAACACGGGGTAATCTCGGGCGTTAATCGCCTCAATTACCCATTTACCAATACCAGGCCAAGAGAAAATATTTTCGGTTAATACCGCCCCTGAGAGCAACTGCCCCACAATTAATCCCACTACTGTTACAACAGGAATTAACGCATTACGCAGTGCATGTACAAACACGATACGAGTAGTATTTAAGCCTTTTGCTTTTGCAGTACGAATATAATCTTCGCCCAATACTTCAAGCATTGAAGAGCGGGTCATTCGCGTAATAACTGCAAGTGGAATAGTGCCAAGCACAACAGCAGGCAAAATCAGAGATTTAATTGCCGCTAAAAATGCACCAGGTTCGTCCGATTGCCACGTGTCAATCAACATAAATCCCGTGTTGGTTTCAATCCAATATTCTGACGGTAAACGCCCTGACGCAGGCAAACCGAGTGGCGTTGAAACATAGAGAATTAAAATTAAGCCCCACCAGAAAATCGGCATTGAATAGCCTGTAAGGGAAAGTGTGGTTACAATGTGCGAGATCCACGAATTTTTCTTCACTGCCGCAATCACACCAAGAAAAATCCCAACCACTAAAGACCAAAGCAAGGCAAAAAATGCAAGCTCAACCGTTGCGGGAAAAAGAGTCAAAAACTCCTTGAGAACTGGCTCATTATTACGGAATGAATTGCCTAAATCACCATGGAAAACCCCTTTAATATAGTTGAAATATTGTTCAGGTAAGGGTAAATCCAAGCCGAGTTGAGACATCATTTGGGCGTGCACAGCTGGATCAAGCCCACGTTCGCCCATTCGAATTTCAATGGGATCACCAGGGATAAGATGCACCAACGCAAAAGTAATTAAGGTAATCGCAATAAATGTAGGAATCACCATTAAAATACGTTTTAAAATAAATGAAAACATAAATAGATAATATAAGTAAATTTTGGGAAGATTTTGACTGCTTGTATCTCCTCTCTCTGCTTGGAATTGCCTTACGCAATTCCAAGCTATCCCACAAGAGAAGGGAATGAAAGAGAGAATCAGCAGAATTATTTATCTGCTAAATCTACGTGGTAGAAGTTGTGCAAGCTAAACGGACTGATAGTATAACCTGTTACTTCTTTACGCACAGGGAAGTAGGTGGTTGAGTGAGCTATGGTTACCCAAGGTGCTTGTTCTTTGAACAATACTTGTGCTTGTTTATAAAGTTCTACACGTTTTTCGTGATCAGTAATTTGAGCTGCTTCTGTCACTAATTTATCAAACTCTGCATTACAGAATTTCGAATAGTTAGAACCTTGTTTCACCGCTGCACAGCTTAATAGGGTATTTAAGAAGTTATCTGGATCACCATTATCACCATTCCATCCCATCATACCTGTTGGATCTTCACCATTACGCAAGCGTTTAAGATATTCACCCCATTCATAGCTCACAATTTTCGCATTCACACCCACTTTTTTCCAATCTTCTTGGATAAGCTCAGCCATACGACGTGCATTTGGATTATAAGGACGGCTTACTGGCATTGCCCAGATTTCTGTATCAAAACCATTTGGAAATCCCGCCTCAGCTAATAATGCTTTAGCTTTTTCAGGGCTATAGTCATAATCTTTTACCGCATCGTTATAGCTCCACATTGTTAGTGGAATTGGATTTTTCGCTTTCTCACCAGAGCCTTGGTAAACAGAGCTAATAATCGCATCTTTATTGATAGCGTAATTTAATGCCTGGCGCACTTTTTGATTATCAAACGGTTTTTTCTCAGTATTGAAATGTAAGTAGCCAATGTTTAACCCTGGACTTGTCATCAAGTTAATGTTCGGATCTTTTTTCAGTGTTTCAATATCTGCAGGGTTTGGATAAGGTGCAGCGTGGCATTCACCTTTTTGGATTTTCGCTAAACGAACCGAAGCATCTGGAGTGATCGAGAATACCAAGCGGTCAATTTTTGCTTTTCCTTCCCAATATTCAGGGAATGCTTTGTATCTAATACTTGAATCTTTTTGATAATCTACAAATTGGAATGGGCCAGTACCAATTGGATCGTTATCCACTTTTTCAGGTGTTCCCACTTTTAGCATTTGCTCTGCATATTCAGCCGAGAAAATTGCAACAAAATCCATTGCCACGTTCGATAAGAATGGTGCATTTGGCACTTTTAAACTAATTTTCACTGTATAATCATCTACTTTTTCTACTTTATCAATGATATTTGGCATATCCATACCAATAAAGTATTCATAGTTTCCGCCCGAAACTTTGTGATATGGGTGGTTTGGATCTTGGAGTCAGGTAGAACTAC
>NZ_MUXY01000013.1:1969-4729 GCF_002015035.1 Haemophilus parahaemolyticus
AATGTTTAATTGAAAACATTTGAGGTTGTATAGTTAAGTGACTAAGCGTACACGGTGGATGCCTTGGCAATCAGAGGCGATGAAGGACGTGCTAATCTGCGATAAGCTTGGGTGAGCTGATAAGAAGCGTTTAACCCAAGATGTCCGAATGGGGAAACCCAGTAGATGAAGAATCTACTATCACTTGTTGAATACATAGGCAAGTGAAGCAAACCGGGAGAACTGAAACATCTAAGTACCCCGAGGAAAAGAAATCAACCGAGATTCTGTCAGTAGCGGCGAGCGAAAGCGGAAAAGCCTGTTAGTAATAGCAATTTTGTTAGAGGAATGAGCTGGGAAGCTCAATCACAGAGGGTGATAATCCCGTACTCGAAAATATTATTGTGGTACTAAGCTAACGAGAAGTAGGGCGGGACACGAGAAATCCTGTTTGAAGAAGGGGGGACCATCCTCCAAGGCTAAATACTCCTGATTGACCGATAGTGAACCAGTACTGTGAAGGAAAGGCGAAAAGAACCCCAGTGAGGGGAGTGAAATAGAACCTGAAACCGTGTACGTACAAGCAGTGGGAGCAGATTTATTCTGTGACTGCGTACCTTTTGTATAATGGGTCAGCGACTTATATTTTGTAGCAAGGTTAACTGAATAAGGGAGCCGAAGGGAAACCGAGTCTTAACTGGGCGAAGAGTTGCAAGGTATAGACCCGAAACCCGGTGATCTAGCCATGGGCAGGTTGAAGATTGGGTAACACTAATTGGAGGACCGAACCGACTAATGTTGAAAAATTAGCGGATGACTTGTGGCTGGGGGTGAAAGGCCAATCAAACCGGGAGATAGCTGGTTCTCCCCGAAATCTATTTAGGTAGAGCCTTGAGCGGACACCTTCGGGGGTAGAGCACTGTTTCGGCTAGGGGTCCATCCCGGATTACCAACCCGATGCAAACTGCGAATACCGAAGAGTGATACTCAGGAGACACACGGTGGGTGCTAACGTCCATCGTGGAGAGGGAAACAACCCAGACCGCCAGCTAAGGTCCCAAAGTCTATATTAAGTGGGAAACGAAGTGGGAAGGCTTAGACAGCTAGGATGTTGGCTTAGAAGCAGCCATCATTTAAAGAAAGCGTAATAGCTCACTAGTCGAGTCGGCCTGCGCGGAAGATGTAACGGGGCTAAAATATAGCACCGAAGCTGCGGCATCAATGGAAACATTGTTGGGTAGGGGAGCGTTCTGTAAGCGGATGAAGGTGAATCGAGAGGTTTGCTGGACGTATCAGAAGTGCGAATGCTGACATAAGTAACGATAAAACGAGTGAAAAACTCGTTCGCCGGAAGACCAAGGGTTCCTGTCCAACGTTAATCGGGGCAGGGTGAGTCGGCCCCTAAGGCGAGGCTGAAAAGCGTAGTCGATGGGAAACGGGTTAATATTCCCGTACTTGGATAAATTGCGATGTGGGGACGGAGAAGGTTAGGTTAGCAGACTGTTGGATGTCTGTTTAAGGCGGTAGGTGGAGTGCTTAGGAAAATCCGGGCACTCTTAACACCGAGAACTGATGACGAGGTGCTAAGGCACTGAAGTAACTGATACCACGCTTCCAGGAAAAGCCACTAAGCTTCAGATTTATCTAAACCGTACTATAAACCGACACAGGTGGTCAGGTAGAGAATACTCAGGCGCTTGAGAGAACTCGGGTGAAGGAACTAGGCAAAATAGCACCGTAACTTCGGGAGAAGGTGCGCCGGCGTAGATTGTAGAGATTTACTCTCGAAGGTTGAACCGGTCGAAGATACCAGCTGGCTGCAACTGTTTATTAAAAACACAGCACTCTGCAAACACGAAAGTGGACGTATAGGGTGTGATGCCTGCCCGGTGCTGGAAGGTTAATTGATGGTGTTATCGAAAGAGAAGCTCCTGATCGAAGCCCCAGTAAACGGCGGCCGTAACTATAACGGTCCTAAGGTAGCGAAATTCCTTGTCGGGTAAGTTCCGACCTGCACGAATGGCATAATGATGGCCAGGCTGTCTCCACCCGAGACTCAGTGAAATTGAAATCGCCGTGAAGATGCGGTGTACCCGCGGCTAGACGGAAAGACCCCGTGAACCTTTACTATAGCTTGACACTGAACATTGAATTTTGATGTGTAGGATAGGTGGGAGACTTTGAAGTAGGAACGCCAGTTTCTATGGAGTCGACCTTGAAATACCACCCTTTAACGTTTGATGTTCTAACGAAGAGTGGAAACACGCTCTCGGACAGTGTCTGGTGGGTAGTTTGACTGGGGCGGTCTCCTCCCAAAGAGTAACGGAGGAGCACGAAGGTTTGCTAATCACGGTCGGACATCGTGAGGTTAGTGCAATGGTATAAGCAAGCTTAACTGCGAGACAGACAAGTCGAGCAGGTGCGAAAGCAGGTCATAGTGATCCGGTGGTTCTGAATGGAAGGGCCATCGCTCAACGGATAAAAGGTACTCCGGGGATAACAGGCTGATACCGCCCAAGAGTTCATATCGACGGCGGTGTTTGGCACCTCGATGTCGGCTCATCACATCCTGGGGCTGAAGTAGGTCCCAAGGGTATGGCTGTTCGCCATTTAAAGTGGTACGCGAGCTGGGTTTAGAACGTCGTGAGACAGTTCGGTCCCTATCTGCCGTGGGCGTTGGAGAATTGAAAGGGGCTGCTCCTAGTACGAGAGGACCGGAGTGGACGCATCCCTGGTGTTCCGGTTGTGTCGCCAGACGCATTGCCGGGTAGCTACATGCGG
>NZ_MUXY01000014.1 GCF_002015035.1 Haemophilus parahaemolyticus
CCATTCCGAACTCAGAAGTAAAATGCCGTAATGCCGATGGTAGTGTGGGGTTTCCCCATGTGAGAGTAGGGCATCGCCAGATTGAATTACAGCGAAAGCGAATAACCCCGTATCGTAAGGTACGGGGTTTTCGCTTTTTGTCGGACTAGGCGTAAATTGTTAAAATTTTGGAAAATTCTCCTCAAATAAGCTAGTAAAAACTAGCTCAAATAGGTACAATCTTCAAGTTAAACATTATTGATTAGAATATTCTAATTCATCTATGGAGACCGTATGTCATTCTATTTATCAGACAATCAAGATCCTTGGAGTAAACCGGGTCAAAAGAAGTCTGAACAACAAAATAATGGTTCAGAACCACAAGAACCAAAGCAACAGAATAATCAACAGCCACCTGATTTAGAAGAAGTATTCTCTAGTTTACTTCGTAAAATGGGTGGTAAGAAAGATCAAAATGGGAATCCTCAGCCTGCTTCTTTTGGTAAGTTTATTCCTGCCGTTATTGCTTTAGCGGCAGTTATTTGGGGAGCTTCTGGTTTCTATACTGTGCAAGAGGCTGAGCGAGGTGTTGTAACGCGTTTTGGTAAGCTTAATCAAGTCGTTTTACCTGGTTTAAATTGGAAGGCAACTTTTATTGATGATGTTATTCCAGTAAACATTGAACGTGTGATGGAACTCAATACAAGTGGTTCAATGCTTACGCAAGATGAAAATATGGTTCAGGTTGAAATGACCGTACAGTATCGAGTGGAAGATCCTGCGAAATATCTTTTTAGCGTGAATAATCCAAATGATAGCTTGAAACAAGCAACTGATAGTGCTTTACGCTATGTTATCGGGCATATGAAAATGGATGAAATTCTTACGACAGGTCGTGCAACTGTACGCGAACAAACGTGGAACACCTTGCGTGATATTATCAAAAACTATGATATGGGATTACTTATTACCGATGTAAATTTCCAATATGCTCGTCCACCTGAAGAGGTAAAAGCAGCATTTGACGATGCGATCAAAGCTCAAGAAGATGAGCAACGTTTAATTCGTGAAGCAGAAGCCTATGCTCGTGGTAAAGAGCCTATTGCACGTGGTCAAGCACAGCGTATTATTGAGCAAGCAACCGCTTATAAAGAAAAAGTGGTGCTAGAGGCTCAAGGTGAGGTAGAACGTTTCAGCAAATTATTGCCAGAGTATAAATCTGCACCGCAACTAACCCGTGAACGTTTATATTTGCAAACGATGGAAAAAGTAATGTCGAATACACCGAAAATTGTGATGGAAGGTGGTGCAAATATCAATGTGTTACCATTGGAAAAACTGTTAGGAAATTTGACCGCTTCACAGCCTACAACGAAAGCAATTATGGCAGAGCCTGTGATTCAACAACCTGTAAAACCTAAAATTGCGGTACAAGAGCAACCACAACCAGAAATTCGTAGAGGGAGATTCTAATGCGTAAATTATTATTGCCTGTACTGGCTGTTGTAGCATTCGTCTTATTCCAGTCTATGACGATTGTGCCAGAAGGTGGACGCGGTATTATGTTGAGATTCAATAAAGTCCATCGTGATGCGGAGCAAAAAGTGGTGATTTACACGCCAGGCTTGCATTTTAAAGTCCCATTTATGGACAGCTTAAAAGTGCTTGATGCTCGTATTCAAACCTTAGATGGTAAAGAAGATCGTTTCGTGACCGTTGAGAAAAAAGATTTACTCGTTGATTCTTATGTAAAATGGAAAATCAGTGATTTTGGTCAATTCTATACTTCGACAGGTGGAGATTATCAAAAAGCCTCCGATCTATTACGTCGCAAGGTCAATGACCGTTTACGTTCGGAAATTGGTTCTCGTACCATTAAAGATATTGTTTCTGGTTCTCGTGGTGAATTGATGGCGGGAGCTCAAAAAGCCTTAAATTACGGGGATGATGGTGCAGAAAAATTGGGCATCAAGGTGGTAGATGTGCGTGTTAAACAGATCAACTTACCAAATGAAGTTTCATCTTCTATTTATCAACGTATGCGTGCAGAACGTGATGCAGTAGCCCGCGAACACCGTTCACAGGGTGAAGAAAAAGCCGAATTTATCAAAGCGGAAGTAGATAAAAAAGTCGTGTTAATTGAAGCGAATGCGAAAAAAATGGCTGAAACCTTACAAGGTGAAGGTGATGCACAGGCAGCTCGTATTTATGCGAATGCACTTGGGCAAGAGCCTGAATTTTATGCTTTCGTACGTAGTTTAAAAGCGTATGAAGCTAGCTTTGCTGAAGGCAAAACTAATATCATGATTATGAAGCCTGAGAGTGATTTCTTACGCTTTATGAAATCGCCTACAAAATAATAGTATCAATAAGACCCGAAATATCGGGTCTTTTTACGTTTTAATTCAAACTTTTAATAAACTCAACTAAAGAGGTAAATCCTATGGGTAAAAGTGTTGCGATTCTCGGCGCTCAGTGGGGCGATGAAGGGAAAGGTAAAATTGTAGATTTATTAACGGATCGTGTAAAATATGTGGTGCGTTATCAAGGAGGTCACAATGCTGGTCATACTTTGATTATCAATGGCGAAAAAACTATCCTTCGCTTAATCCCAAGTGGTATTTTACACGATAATGTGATTTGTTTAATCGGTAATGGCGTAGTGCTGTCGCCAGAAGCGTTAATGAAAGAGATGGGCGAATTAGAATCGCGTGGTGTAAATGTGCGCGAGCGTTTAAAAATTTCAGAAGCTTGTCCATTAATTTTACCATATCACGTTGCAATGGATCACGCTCGAGAAAGTGCTTTAGGTAAGAATAAAATTGGTACAACGGGTCGCGGTATTGGACCTGCTTATGAAGATAAAGTTGCACGCCGTGGTTTACGCGTAAGTGATTTGTTCAATAAAGAGCTTTTCGCTGAAAAATTAAAATCAATTTTAGATTACTACAATTTCCAACTTGTGCATTACTATAAAGCAGAGCCCGTTGATTTCCAAAAAACTTTAGATGATGTGTTTGCGATTGCCGATGTGATTAAAGGGATGGTTGCTGATGTGACGACAATGCTTCACGATGCACGTAAAGACGGTGCAAACATCTTATTTGAAGGTGCTCAAGGTACAATGTTAGACATCGACCATGGTACATATCCATTTGTAACCAGTTCAAATACAACAGCTGGTGGTGTGGCAACAGGTTCTGGCTTTGGTCCACGTCACTTAGACTATGTTTTAGGTATCATTAAAGCTTACTGCACACGTGTGGGAAGTGGTCCATTTACGACAGAATTATTCGATGAAACGGGAGCAGAAATTGCTCGTAAAGGTAATGAATTTGGTTCTGTAACAGGTCGCCCACGCCGTTGTGGTTGGTTTGATGCGGTTGCCGTTCGTCGTGCTGTACAAATCAACTCAATTTCTGGTTTCTGTATGACGAAACTTGATGTTTTAGATGGCTTTGATGAATTAAAAGTGTGTGTAGCATACAAAATGCCAAATGGTGAAATCGTAGAATATGCACCATTAGCCGCAAAAGATTGGGAAGGTGTTGAGCCAATTTATGAAACTTTACCAGGATGGTTAGAAAATACTTTCCGCGTAACCAAATTAGAAGATTTACCACAAGCAGCAATTAACTATATCAAACGTATTGAAGAGCTAGTTGGTGTGCCAGTAGATATTCTTTCAACAGGCCCAGATCGGGTTGAAACTATGATCTTACGTGATCCATTTGTAGCGTAATTTTTTATTGCAACTTTTAAGCACGGGGAGTTCCCCGTGTTTTTTATTTTAAGAATTAGCAAAATTCTTTTAAAATATGCCCGCTTGTTACTATTGTATTTACGACTATGACGGAACAATATATAAAAAATGTAGAAGTTTATCTGGATTATGCAACAATTCCAACCTTAAATTATTTTTATCATTTTACAGAAAATAAAGATGATATTGCAACAATCAGATTATTTGGACTAGGACGTTTCAATATTTCTAAAAGTATTATTGAATCGTATCCAGAAGGAATTATTCGTTATTGTCCAATTATTTTTGAGGATCAAACAGCGTTTCAGCAATTATTTATTACGCTTTTGACTGAGGATAGTTTTTGTCAGTATCGATTTAACTTCCATATAAATTTATTCCATTCTTGGAAGATGCTCATTCCTTTATTACATATAATTTGGCAATTTAAGCATAAGGTACTAGATATAAAGCTTAATTTCTATGATGATGGTTCAGAAGGGTTGGTAACGCTTTCTAAAATAGAACAAAACTATTCTAGTGAAATCTTACAAAAGATTATTGATATAGATAGTCAATCGTTTTATGCGGATAAACTTTCATTTTTAGATGAAGATATTGCTCGGTATTTATGGAATTCACTTTTTGAATCACATTATTATTTATTGAATGATTTTCTTTTGAAAAATGAAAAGTTATCTTTGTTAAAGAATAGTATAAAGTATTGCCATATTATGGACTTAGAAAGATATCTCCAATTTACTCAAGAAGAAAAAGACTTTTTTAATGAATTATTAGGGATTAATATTCAATCTTTAGAAGATAAAATAAAAATCTTTCAACAAAAAAAGACCTTTATATTTACTGGTACAACAATTTTCTCTCTACCAAAAGAGGAAGAAGAGACATTATATCGTTTACATCTTAATGCAATATTAAATTATATTCATCCTAACGGAAAATATTTTATCGGTGATGGGTTTACTTTGGTCATTAAAGGTCATCCTCATCAAAAAGAGATGAATTCAAGATTAGAAAAGAGTTTCGAAAAAGCAGTAATGTTACCAGATAATATACCTTTCGAAATTCTTTATCTTATTGGTTGTAAACCAGATAAAATTGGTGGTTTTGTGAGTACGAGTTATTTTTCTTGCGATAAAAAGAATATTGCTGACTTACTTTTTATTTCAGCCAGACAGGAGGAGGTAAGAAAAAATGATTATTTATTTAATATTCAGTATCAGTTAAGGGATATGATGATTAAGACGGGTTTCATCCAAGAAGAAAAAACGCATTTTTATTCAGATATTCCTATTTTTATTTCTTAACGTATTTTTTAAAAAAGCCAAAGAGTTTTTCCCTTTGGCTTTTTAAGTATATAAGAGATTATTTCTTCTCTTTCGTCTCACAATGACTAATATCTTGGCAATTACCGTAAAGATATAAACTATGAGTTGCGAGTTTCATACCGTGTTTCTCACTGATTTCGCGTTGGCGACGTTCAATATCAGGATCTTTGAATTCAAACACTTTACCGCAATCCATACAGATAATATGGTCGTGATCCTGTTCGATATTCAACTCAAACACGGCTTTATTGGCATCAAAGTTATGACGAACCAAAATACCCGCTTCTTCAAATTGATTTAATACTCGATAAACGGTCGCTAAACCAATATCAGATTCTTTTTCAAGCAGTAGCTTGTAGATATCTTCTGCTGAGAAATGTTGCATCTGTTCACGAGTTTCTTGCATTAACGCAAGAATAGTTAAGCGTGGTTCAGTGACTTTTAAACCAACACTTTTCAGTAATTTAATATTTTCATCAGACATCACTGTCACCTTTTGTCCTCATTCAATGTTATTTCTATATTCAATTATTAGGCTAATTGGTCTAAACACATCTCTTCATTAAGCTGTTTACACCAAGCTTTTACACGGCCTTCGGTTAATTCAGGCTGTCTATCTTCATCAATGCATAAACCTACAAAAGTTTCATCATCAATGACTGCTTGTGAGCTTTCGAAGTTATAGCCTTCTGTTGACCAGTGCCCGACAATGACTGCACCATTTTCTTCTACGATGTCACGGATTGTGCCCATTGCATCACAGAAATATTCCGCGTAATCTTCTTGGTCACCGCAACCGAAAATACCGATAACTTTGCCTGTAAAATCAATTTCTTTCAAGGTTGGCATAAAATCATCCCAGTCTGCTTGAGATTCGCCGTAATACCAAGTTGGGATACCGAATAATAAGAAATCATAGGCTTCAATATCTTCTTTCGTACTTTTTGCAATGTCACGAATATCGATTAAATTTGCACCAATCTCTTTTTGAATCATCTTAGAGATGTTTTCTGTATTACCTGTATCGCTACCGTAGAATAAACCTACTACTGCCATATTAATTACCTACCTGTTATCGTTATCAGCAAGATTGCCGACATAATCATTTAAAATATATTCAATCAGTTGTCCGCGAGTGATATTGCGTTGGCTCGCTTCATCTTCAAGTCGTTGCACTAAATCAGCATGCAATTTTAGCTCCACGCGTCTTAACCCAGATGAGCGATCGCGTTTAAGTTGATTGCGTTTGTTTATGCGAATTTGTTGTTCTCGACTTAAAGGATTTGTGCGTGGTCGCCCAACTTTTGGCACGCTTGCGAACAAATCAAGGGTGATACAATCTGCGTCCTGTTTTGCCATAATGTTCCAACCGTGGGCTTTAGCTTCTTTGTTCTTTATATACTTTACTAAGTGAGAATGATAAGCTACTGAGTAAGGCGGTACTATACCATATTATTCGGGTATTTTAAAAGAATAAGCCACAAAATCTGATGCTTATCTCGCCAATTATTATGTGCTTTCTGATTGGCAAATTTTTAACGTTTCTTCAATCAATTGCAACGCAATCGTGCCTTTGGGCGGAAGTTCAGGTAAAGGCTTATCTGCATCAAACCATCTCGCATCGGAAATTTCTTCCTCTTGCAAACGAATTTCTCCGCTTTCATAATCTGCTAAAAAACCTAACATTAACGAATTGGGGAATGACCACGGTTGACTACCAAAATAGCGAATGTTTTTAATTTTTAGACCGCTTTCCTCAAATACCTCACGTTCAGCCGCTTGTTCAGCCGTTTCGCCTGCTTCAATAAAGCCTGCTAAGGTGGTGTAAATTGAGCCCTTATGACGCTGGTGATTTGCCAATAAAATCTGTTTGCCACGACGTACAGCCACAATAATACTTGGGCTTAAAACAGGATAGAAATGCTGGTTACAATTCGGGCAAATCATTGCAATTTCTTTCTCTGATAGCACATTTTTTGTACCGCATTTTCCACAAAATTGATGTGTTTCAAGGAAATGATTTAACGCCACCGCACGGTGTATTGCAAATGTCTCTTCCATCGGTCGAGCAATTTGTGTGCGTAAAAATACGAAATCCCAACGGCTTAAGTCTGCTTCTGTTGCTTGCACTAAATTCAACGGAAAACCTTTATATTCGCCAATTTTTACGCTTTTTCGACCGCTTGTACCGATCTCTTCCACCGTACCAAAGGGTAATTCATTGTTAATGAGAGCAATTTCAAAATGGTTCACGATTGCCCAGTATGATTGGTTCATTTTAAATTCCTTATTTAAAAGTTCCTCTCTTTGCTAAAGAGATAGGATTTATTCAACTTCAATTGTTCAAACAACCTCGCCTTTTCTTCCTCCGTTAAAATCTTATATTTTCCCGTTTCTAATCCATTTAATTTAAATTCTCCTAATCCTACACGAATTAAGCGTAATGTGGGGAATCCTACGTGAGCGGTCATTCGGCGGACTTGACGATTTTTGCCTTCGCTGATTTTTAGTTCTAACCACGCAGTCGGGATATTTTTTCGTTCACGGATTTTCGGGGCGGTTGCCCACTCAAAATTTGGGGTGTTAATTAGCTTAGCTTTTGCAGGTTTTGTTCGCCCATCTTTTAATTCTATGCCTTGTTGCAGTTGGTGGATTGCTTCTGCAGTTGGGATATTGTCTACCTGCACCCAGTAGGTTTTCTCTTTCTCAAATTTAGGATGAGCCAAACGGTGCTGAATTTCACCGTGATTCGTGAGTAAGAGTAAGCCTTCACTATCGCGATCTAAACGACCAACGGGGTAAACGTTCGGAATATCAATAAAATCCTTCAATGTTTGTCGTCCTTGTTCATCGGTAAATTGGCAAAGCACATCATAAGGTTTATTGAAAAGCATCACGACGGTTTCATCAAAACTTGGTGAGGGAACAAGCGGTCGTTTTTTGGCTTTTGTTTGTAAAGTGGGGTTGCGGTTAAATAACTTTCTTTTAAACATCATTTAACCCACTTATCTGGATCTTGCTGACGCTCAAATTCAGCATCAAACACGGTATCATCTTTTGCTTGGTAAGCGGTCTGATTTGCGCTGAAATTGACAAATTGAAAGCGTTTTTTCAACATATTCAAGCCCCATAATTTAATCAGTTTACGCGTAAACGGCAGAACGCATAAAATCGCTAACATATCGCTAATAAAGCCAGGAATAATGAGCAAAATACCTGCAATAATAAAGAGCACGGAGTTGATTACCGCATCAGCTGGGAGTTTGCCTTGAGCTAAGTCTTGGCGGATTGAAATCATGGCGTATAGCCCACGTAGTTTCACTAGCCAAACGCCAAGCACAGAAATGGCTATTAGCAAGAAAATAGTAGGGAAAACGCCGAGCGCAGCACTCACGCTGACTAAAAGCGAGAGCTCGCAATAGATATAAAGAATCAAAGCAAAAAAGATGATAAGTAACGGCATAAGCTTCCTTATTTTTGCGTGAAGGTGGAAAATAGTGTATTTTAATCGCCT
Organism: Haemophilus parahaemolyticus; assembly: GCF_002015035.1. Classification (GTDB taxonomy): domain Bacteria; phylum Pseudomonadota; class Gammaproteobacteria; order Enterobacterales; family Pasteurellaceae; genus Haemophilus_A; species Haemophilus_A parahaemolyticus. The sequence goes on from NZ_MUXY01000014.1 coordinate 8,585, forward strand.
TATATTATTTAGTCGATACAAAAGGTCTAATATGACAGAATTAACCGCAGATCAAACCTTAGATACGCTAGGTTTGCGTTGCCCAGAACCAGTAATGCTTACACGCAAAACTGTACGTCATATGAACGAGGGCGAAATTTTACACATTATTGCGGACGACCCCGCCACCACGCGTGATATTCCGAGTTTCTGCGAATTTATGGAGCATCAACTACTAAAAAGTGAAACTGGCGTTGCTCCTTACCATTACTGGCTGAAAAAAGGCTTAGCAAAATAAGGCTTAATTATGTATTTTTCTCGCGAAAAATTAACCAAAACGCTGGTGTTTATTTTCACGCTAGCCTTTTGTGTAGCAACTATTAGTGTGATTTTAAATGGCGTGAATCAATTTAAAGTGGGCTCGCAATTAGCGAGCATTAGCCAAGTTTCTAACCTTGCTCACGTATTAGTGCGACAGCAAGCGAACTTGTTTTCATTGATGTTGATGAAAAATATCAAAACCGATGAGTTGGTTGAGGCTTTGGATAGTTTCTCAAAAGAAGAGTTTGTTTTAGATGCGAATCTTTATTCTGCCTCGGGGGAATTGCTTGCTCAGAGTAAGCATTCGATAGCATTGAAAGAACGCATTGAGCAAAAAAATACCCAGCAAATTGTGGAACCAATTTTTGCTAAACAAGCACTAGTTGGATTTTTACGAGTAACTTTTGATGCTCAATATGAAGATGGTATGCAGGTGAAAGTAAATAAATTATTCCAACAACTTTATGGCGAGTTGATTATTTTAGTGCTGACTGGCGTGCTATTTTCTGCCACGATTTTTTATTACTTACGCCGAAAAACCCCACACGTGAGAACAGTTCGTAAGCCTGAGGCAACGAACTTAAAATCGCAAGCACAACGCTTTCATTCCAAAAGGCGGAATTTTAGGCGTTAAAAAATCATTAAGCATAAATGGGTTTAACTATGAGAAATGGCGAGACTATGATATAGTTATCGCCATTTTGATTATGGGTAAATTAGAAATTATGGCGAGTTTTGATCCTCAAAATATGCCTCAGCACGTTGCAATTATTATGGACGGTAATGGGCGTTGGGCAAAACAACAAGGCAAATTGCGGGTGTTTGGTCACCAAAATGGGGTGAAAGCGGTGCGATCTGCAGTAAGTTTTGCTGCAAAATATGGGATCAAGGTTCTGACTCTTTATGCGTTTAGTAGTGAGAATTGGAGCCGTCCTGAAACGGAAGTTTCTGCATTAATGACATTGTTTATGACTGCGCTTAATTCTGAGGTAAAAAAGCTCCATAAAAATAATATTCGGTTAAAAGTGATTGGTGATAAATCTCGTTTTAGCGAAAGTTTACAGAAGAAAATTAGAGACTCAGAAGAGCTGACCTCTCAAAATACAGGTTTGATTTTAAATGTTGCAGCGAATTATGGTGGGTATTGGGATATTACTCAAGCTGCTCAAAAAATGGCGATGAAAGTCAAATTGGGTGAGTTGGCGATTGAGCAAATTACGCCAGAGGTATTTGAAAAAGCCTTAGTCACTGAAGATCAACAGCAAGTAGATTTACTTATTCGTACCAGTGGTGAGCAGCGGATTAGTAATTTCTTACTCTGGCAAATTGCGTATGCGGAACTCTTTTTTACGCCTGTTTTGTGGCCAGATTTTGATGATAATGTATTTAGCGAAGCGATTATCGCTTATCAGCAACGTAATCGCCGTTTTGGTGGTTGCTAAAAAAGAATAAGAAAGGAATAAAAAAATGCTAAAAGAACGTGTACTTTCTGCGGTTGTAATGGTTATTGTAGCGTTAGCAGCGATTTTTTGGTTGCCTCCCTTGGCATTGACTATTGCCCTTTCAGCATTAGTGGTGCTTGGTATGTGGGAGTGGGCTCAATTTGTGGGTTTCAAAAGCCAAATGTCGCGCGTAGTTGTTGCTGGTGTGACGACCTGTATTCTTTTGCTTTTGGTTGTTGCGAATACAGATTATATTAATGCGGCTCGCTTTATGACAGATTTAAGCGTTATTGCACTTTTCATTGCTTGTGTATGGTGGTTGGCGGCTCTTATTTTAGTGGTGACTTATCCCAACTCTGCAAAATTATGGGCGAAATCAGTCGTGGCGAAATTTTTATTCGGTATTTGTACGCTTTTCCCGTTCTTAATTGGTTTATTGGCTATCCGTTTTAATAATTATACTTTGGATGCTTACCAAGGCACTTATTTATTACTTTATGCTTTCTTGCTTGTTTGGGGGGCTGATTCTGGGGCTTATTTCTTTGGTCGAGCTTTAGGCAAACATAAGCTGGCACCAAAAGTATCGCCAGGTAAATCTTGGGAAGGGGCATTAGGTGGTTTATTTACTTCGGGTGTGATTGCATTTGCGTTCTTGCAGGCAACGCCGAACGATGTTTTTGGACGTACTTTAGAAATGATGCCGTTTATTGCTGTATCTGTTGCAACAGTAGCAATTTCAGTATTGGGAGATTTAGCTGAAAGTATGTTTAAACGCCAAGCAGGTATTAAAGATAGTAGTAATCTAATCCCTGGGCACGGTGGTATTTTAGACCGTGTTGATAGCTTAACTGCGGCGATTCCGTTCTTTGCTACGATGTTTTTCTTTGTGCTTTAATTTAGGTAAAGAATGAGCTCAATTATTTCATTTTTTATTTTAATCTGCATACTTGTGTTTGTGCACGAGTATGGTCATTTCTGGGCGGCTCGCCGTTGTGGCGTCAAAGTCATTCGTTTTTCGATTGGCTTTGGCAAAGTACTATTTAGAAAAAAAGATAAGCACGGCACAGAATTTGCTTTCTCATTGATTCCACTTGGTGGCTATGTGCAGATGTGGAATGGTGAGCCTGAAATCAATAAACAGAAAATTGATGTGCCGATTTCGCAATCTTTATCAAAAAAATCACTGCTTCAACGTGCCTTTATTATCGGTGCTGGGCCTATTGCGAATTTTATTTTGGCGGTTATCGCTTATTGGGGGGTGTTTGTTAGTGGTATTCCTACGCTTAAACCTGTTGTTGGGCAGGTGCTACCTAATTCAATTGCAGCTCAAGCAAATGTACCTGTTGAATTTGAGATCAAGCAGGTAGCAGAGAAAACAGTTTTAGATTGGGAAGAAGTAAGTCTTGCGTTAATTGATAATCTAGGAGCAGAACATGTAGAAGTTTTAGGCTCAAGTATTGATGAAGATCATCCGCAACGTTTCTATCTCAATTTAACGGATTGGAAAGTTGATGGTACAAAAGAAAGTCCATTAACCAGTTTAGGGATACGTCCTAAAAATACGGTGATTAAACCTGAGATTGCTCAAGTTTTACCTCATTCATCTGCTGAAAAAGCAGGGTTAAAAGCACAAGATAAAATTTTAGCGGTAAATCATCAGCCATTTGATTGGCAAAATTTAGTTAAAACGGTGCAAACAGGGCAGCCAATTACGCTTGAAATCGAAAGCTCAAACCAACAAAAACAAGCGGTGGAAATTATGCCTGAAAAGCAAAAAGATCGTTATGTCATTGGTATTACTCCGACTTATGAAGGCATTAGTGATAAATATCGGACGGTGATAGAGTATGATATGCTCACGGCAATCGGCAAAAGTGTGGATAAGGTCGGATCTCTTATTCATAGCATTTTCCAGTTTCTTGGGAATTTAATCACTGGTGAGTTGTCTTTGAACAATATAAGCGGCCCGATTTCGATGGCGAAAGGAGCGGCTGCTACTGCTGAAATAGGTTGGGTGTATTATCTCAGTTTTATGGCATTAATTAGTGTGAATTTAGGTGTGATGAATCTCTTTCCTATCCTGCCTTTAGATGGCGGGCAACTGCTTCTATTAGCGGTGGAGGCGATAAAACGAAAACCTGTTTCAGAGAAATTTCATCTATGTTTTCAACAGCTTGGAATGCTCTTTGTGTTATCGCTGATGGCATTTGCGTTCATCAATGATGTTATTCATTTTTAAACTAGCGGTGTAAATCGCTGACTCTTTTACAAAACTTTCATAGGATAATTTCAATGAAAAAATTATTGCTTTCTTCTCTTTTAATTGCCAATGGTGTAATGGCTGCACCATTTGTAGTAAAAGATATTCGTGTTGATGGTGTACAGCCTGAAACGGGCGAAGCGATCATTTCAGCTTTACCTGTTCGTGTCGGTCAAACAGCAACAGATGCTGATGTGGCGAATGTTGTAAGAAGTCTTTTCATTCAAAATCGTTACCAAGATGTGCGTGCAGCACGTGAAGGCAATACGTTAGTTATTAAAGTGGCAGAGCGCCCTTTAATCAATACCGTAGATATTGAGGGTAATGGTGCAATCCCTAAAGATGCATTAGAGCAAAATTTAAAAGCTAATTTAATTGCGAAAGGTGAAGTTTTTGATGCACAAAAATTAGAATCTTTCAAACAAGGTTTGATTGAACATTATCACTCTATTGGTCGTTATACCGCAACCATTGATTCGATTACTACCCGAGCAGAAAATGGTGGAATTAATGTTAAATTAGACATTAAAGAAGGTGATGTGGCATATGTAAAACACATCAATTTCGAAGGTAATCAGGCATTTAGTTCAAAAGAACTCACTAAACAGCTTGATATTCAACCAGATGTTTCTTGGTTTAATATTTTTGCAAGTAGCAAGTTTGAATCTCAAGCGTATGCAAAAGATTTAGATACAATCCGTGATTTCTATATGAATCGTGGTTATGCAAAATTTGCTTTAACTGGTACGGATGTGCAGTTTTCTGATGATAAAAAAGAAGTGAATTTAACCTATCAGGTATCAGAAGGCGAACAATATAAAGTAAGCGATGTGCGTATTATTGGTAACACCGCAAATTTAGGCAATCAACTCAACGCCTTGTTAAAAGATTACCAAACGGGCGATCTTTTCCACAAAGCTGATCTATTGAAAATTGAGGAAGCAATCAAACAAAAATTAGGTGAGAATGGTTTTGGCTCAGCACAAGTCGATCTCTATCCAAAATTTGATGAAGATGCGAAAACTGTTCAAGTCAATTTTGTTGTTGAAGCTGGTCCGCGTGTGTATGTACGTAAAATTCGCTTTGAAGGCAATAATGTGACCGCTGATTCAACATTGCGTCGAGAAATGCGTCAGCAAGAAGGTGCTTGGTTATCTACTACTGCGGCATCGCTTGGTAAATCACGTTTAGAAAGAACAGGTTTCTATGAAAGCGTTGATATGCAAATGCCAGCTGTTCCGAATACGACCGACCAAGTGGATTTAGTGTATGCGATTAAAGAGCGTAATACTGGTAGCATCAACTTTGGTATTGGTTACGGTACAGAAAGTGGTATCAGTTACCAAGCAGGTATCAAACAAGATAACTTCTTAGGTATGGGTTCAACCATTAGCTTAAATGGTACACGTAATGACTACGGTACAAGTGTTGCTTTAGGCTATACCGAGCCATACTTCACAAAAGATGGGGTAAGTTTAGGTGGTAATGTTTTCTTCGAAGATTATGATAACTCAAAAAATGACAATGTCTCTTCGTATAAACGTCGCAGTTATGGGGCGAATGTAAACTTAGGCTTCCCTGTAAATGAATATAACTCATTCTATACGGGTTTAGGTTATACACACGATAGTTTAAGTAATGTACAGCGTGAGTTTACACGTGAAAAATACGTTCGCTCAATGAACTTCCCATTAGTGGGAAATGATCCAAGCCGTTACGGTAAAATGAAAGCGGACGATTTCGATTTTTCATTTGGTTGGAATTATAACAGCTTAAACCGTGGTTATTTCCCAACAGAAGGAGCAAGTGCAAGTATTGGTGGTAAAGTAACCATTCCTGGTTCAGACAATAAATACTATCGTTTGAATGCAGATTTTTCGAAATATATTCCATTAAACCGCGAGCATAAATGGGTGCTTTCAACTCGTGCAAGTTTAGGTTATACCAACGGTTTTGGTGGTAAAGAAGTGCCGTTCTATCAACTGTACACCGCAGGTGGTATTGGTACAATTCGTGGTTTTGCGTATGGTGCGGTAGGTCCTAAAGCTATTTATACTAATAATAGTGGTCTTTTCGTTTCTCCAAGCAATGACGTTATTGGTGGTAATGCTATTGCATCTGCAAGTATTGAATTGATTACTCCAACCCCATTTATTGCCGATAAATTCCAGCATAATGTTCGAACTTCATTATTCGTAGATATGGCAACAGTTTGGAACACTAAATGGAAACAAAATGAAATTGTAGCTTATAATAATGCAACTAAAACGAATATCACATTAAAAGATCTTGGCGTTCAAGATGCTAAAGACTGGAAAAAATATCGTGCTTCAGCAGGTATTGCCTTCCAATGGATGTCTCCAATTGGTCCACTCTCTTTCTCATATGCGAAACCAATCAAAAAATATGAGAGAGATGAAATTGAGCAATTCCAGTTTAACATAGGTAGCACATTCTAATTCTTACAAGCGGTGGATTTAGTAAAATAATTTGCAAATTTGACCGCTTTCATTCGTTTAAATTAAGGATAAAAAATGAAAAAATTATTTAAAATCAGTGCATTAAGTGCTTTACTTGCTACTTCAGCTGTAGCGAATGCAGCAGATACCATCGGTTTTGTTGATCCTGGTTATGTGATGCAGAACCATCCAGTTCTCCTTGATGCTTCAATTAAATTTGAAAACTTTATGAAAGAAAATCAAGCTAAATTTGCTGATGAAGATAAAAAATTAGCAGAAGAAAATAAAAAGCTAACGGCTGAGCGTGATGCATTAAATATTGATGCAAAAAATCTTCAAAAAGAACAAGCAACCGTTGAAGCGACATTAAAAAAAGAGGTTGCCCAATTAGAAAAAGATGCACCGCGTTTACGTGCTAAAGAGATCCAAGCTCGACAAGCAAAAATTGAAGGCAAAGCGAAAGCTTTTGAAAACAAAGTGGCTGCAATTCAAAAACGTGAACAAGAGTTTGCGAAAAAAGCAGAAGATTTCCAAAAACGTGCCGATGCTTTCCAACAAAAAATTGAAGATGCAAATAAAAATAGCGGTGGTTTAAATCCTCAAGAAGCACAAAAAACTGCGATTGATGAAGTGAATGCAACTATTAAAGAAGTGGCTAAAGCGAAAGGGTATACCTTAATTCTTCAACCACAAATTGCACTTTATGCGGAAGATGAAAGTAAAGATATTACTGAAGCTGTGTTAGATGCAATTAAAGCAAAACATCCAGAAATTAAATTGCCAGAAGCACCTAAAGTAGATGCAACAAAAACTGAGCAAACAAAACCAGAAGAAGTGAAAAAATAATGGCTACTTTCCGTTTAATTGAATTAGCGGAGCATATCGGTGGTACTGTAAAAGGTAACACCGATTTACCTATTCAAAGTATTGCAGCTTTAGACAAGGCAAATAGCTCACAAATTACTTTTATTTCTAATGCAAAATATCGCGAAAATTTAGCCGCTTGCCAAGCGGGGGCGATTATTGTCACTGAAGATGATGAGGCATTTTGCCGTGAAGATCAGAACCTAATCATTGTGGAAAATCCTTATTTGGCTTACGCATTATTAGCACAATATATGGATTTAACGCCAAAAGCAGCAAACCAAATTCACCCTAGTGCCGTGATTTCGCCTGAAGCAAAATTAGGTCAGAATGTTTCTGTTGGGGCAAATACTGTGATTGAAGCAGGTGTAGAACTCGCTGATGATGTCGTGATTGGAGCGGGTTGTTTTGTGGGGCAAAATAGCCAAATCGGTAAAGGCACTCAACTTTGGGCGAATGTATCAGTTTATCATCAAGTAAAAATTGGGGAACATTGTTTAATCCAATCTTCTGCCGTGATTGGCTCAGATGGTTTCGGTTATGCGAACGATAAAGGTCAATGGATTAAAATCCCTCAAACCGGCGGTGTGATTATTGGTAACCGTGTTGAAATAGGGGCTTGCACCTGTATCGATCGCGGTGCACTCGATCCAACCGTCATTGAAGATAACGTGATTATCGACAACCTTTGCCAAATTGCTCACAACGTACATATTGGCTACGGCACAGCGGTAGCGGGTGGTGTGATTATGGCGGGTAGCCTAAAAGTAGGTCGTTTCTGTCAAATTGGTGGGGCAAGCGTACTAAATGGTCATATGGAAATTTGTGATGGAGCAATCATCACAGGGATGAGTATGATTATGAAGCCAATTACTGAGAAAGGTATTTACTCTTCGGGGATTCCTGCTCAAACAAATAAACAATGGCGTAAAACGGCAGCTTTAACAATGAATATTGATAAAATCAATGAGCGCGTGAAAGCATTAGAAAAAAAATTAGCTGAGTAATTTAAAAATAAATTCAATGAATTAAAATTGATAGAGGTCTTTAGAAGAATGACAATTGAAACTCACGAAAATAGAGAGCCAAAAGTAATTGAAGTCACGGAAATTATGAGGATGTTACCACATCGCTATCCGTTCCTTTTAGTTGATCGCGTAACCGATTATGAAGAAGGAAAATGGTTGCGTGCTGTAAAAAATATTAGCGTGAATGAGCCTTGCTTTACGGGTCATTTTCCAGATAGACCTGTATTCCCTGGGGTGTTAATTCTAGAAGCAATGGCACAAGCAACAGGTATTCTTGCGGTGGCTAGCTATGGTAAATTAAAAGAAAATGAACTTTATTACTTTGCAGCTGTAGATAACGCACGTTTCAAACGTCCTGTAGTACCTGGTGATCAGCTTGTCTTAGAAGTTGAATTTTTAACAGAAAAACGTGGTATCACAAAATTCACAGGTAGAGTCTATGTTGATGGCAAATTGGCTTGCGAAGCTGATTTAATGTGTGCAAGAAAATAACCCAAATTAGGAAAGGGAGCTTATTATGCGTTTAATTGATTCAACCGCAAAAATCAGCCCATTAGCGATCGTAGAAGAAGGTGCTCAAATTGGAGCTCACGTTGAGATTGGTCCATTTTCAGTTATTGGCAAAGATGTCAAAATTGGAGCAAGAACCAAAATTCATTCGCATGTGGTTATCAACGGTATTACTGAGATTGGTGAAGACAACCATATTTTCCAATTTGCGAGTATTGGAGAAATTAACCAAGATTTAAAATATCAAGGCGAGCCGACTAAAACGATCATCGGTGATCGTAATCGTATTCGCGAAAGCGTGACTATTCACCGTGGCACCGTACAAGGTGGTAGCGTAACGCGTATTGGGAGCGATAATTTATTGATGATTAATTGCCACATTGCTCACGATTGCCGTATTGGTAACCGTTGTATTATTGCAAACAATGGTACTCTAGCGGGGCATGTGACGTTAGATGATTTTGTGATTGTGGGTGGAATGTCGGCGATTCACCAATTTGCAGTGATAGGTTCGCACGTGATGCTTGGTGGTGGTTCGATGGTTAGCCAAGATGTGCCTCCTTATGTAATGGCACAAGGTAACCATGCTCGTCCATTTGGTATTAACTTTGAAGGATTGAAGCGCCGAGGTTTTGATAAACCCGCAATGCACGCAATTCGTGCTGTTTATAAGTTAATTTACACTTCAGGCAAAACAATAGAAGAAATTTTACCAGAATTAGAAGAAATGGCGTTAAAAGAGCCTGTGATTGCGGTTTATCTTGATTTCTTCAAGCGCTCGACGCGTGGCATTATTCGTTAATTTTTAATGTGTATTTATCAGGTTTACCCTGTTCTCGAACAGGGTAGATTTGTTTTAGGAGATGTTATTTTTATGTCTAATCAAGAAGAACGACAGTCTTGGTCGAGCCGATTAGCTTATATAATGACCGTTGCAGGTGCAACTGTCGGTTTCGGTGCAACGTGGCGTTTTCCCTATCTAGTCGGTGAAAATGGCGGTGGTGCTTATGTTTTCTTATTTTGTATTGCAATGATTGTGATCGGTATTCCGATGATCTTAGTTGAAAATGTCATTGGTCGTCGGATGAAAGTGAATGTAATTGATGCATTTAGTGGTCACGCAAATGGTCAAAAAATTGCCGCAGGTTGGAAAATTTTAGGTTACACTGGTTTGCTTGGGGCTTTCGGGATTCTTGCCTATTATATGGTGCTTGGTGGCTGGGTGATAGAATATATCAGCAGTCTTTTAACAGGTAAACTAGATTTTTCTCAGCCACTTAATGTGGAATATACTTCATCTTTTTTGAAAGAGAATATCCATGACAATCCGTGGGGAATTATTGCCTACACGTTTCTTTTCGTTATCGTAAACTACTTTATTCTAGTGAAAGGGATCGTAGATGGTATTGAACGTTCCGTTAAATATTTAATGCCAATTCTCTTTTTATTCTTGCTTGTGATGGTGATTCGTAACGTAACCTTGCCTGGTGCAATGGAAGGGATTTCATTCTATTTGATGCCAGATTTTTCCAAAATCACCCCACAACTATTTGTTTTTGTGCTAGGTCAAGTATTCTTTGCATTAAGTCTAGGTTTCGGTGTGTTAATTACACTTTCAAGCTACTTAGATAAAAATGAAAACCTAGTAAAAACTGCCGCCATAACAGGTGTTATGAATACCATCATTGCAGTACTTGCGGGCTTTATGATTTTCCCATCGCTATTTAGCTTTGGCGTGCCACCTAATTCTGGTCCAACCCTTGTGTTCCAAAGCTTACCTATCGTATTCTCAAATATGTGGGGCGGAACGCTCTTTGCGATTATTTTTTTTGGTTTGTTAGTGGTTGCTGCATTAACAACATCATTAACAATTTATGAAGTGATTATTACCGCTTTACAAGAAAAAACGAAAATGGGACGCAAAAAAGCGATTGCAGTTACATTAGCCGTTATTTTCATCTTAGGAAATATTCCATCTGTATTAGGCGATAATCTTTGGAAAGACGTCACCATTATAGGTAAAAGCATTTTTGATGCTTTTGACTACATTAGCGGTAATATTCTCTTTATTTTAACCGCATTAGGTAGTGCTATTTTTGTTGGTTTTGTTTTAAAAGATGAAGCTAAAGAAGAATTAGGGGCAGGCAAAGTATTTACAAATCTTTGGTTTAATTACGTAAGATTTGTGATTCCAGTCATTATTCTGGTAATTTTCTTTAATTCACTCTAAAAATATTTGAAGGCTGTCTTAGATAATTAAGGCAGCTTTTTTGTAAAAAAATAGCAAAAATACCGCTTATTTTTAATTATGTAAAAAGGAACTCCTATGAGCCATTCAGTGATTACCGTTATTGGACAAGATCGTGTTGGGATTGTGTACGATGTTGCGAAGATCTTAGCCGAACATAACATTAATATTCTTAACATTAGCCAGCAGCTGATGGAAAATTATTTCACGATGATTATCCTTGTTGACACTGCTCAATGTTCACTTTCTTTCCCTGAATTAGCCACACTGTGTAGCGAAAAAAGCAAAGCATTACAATTAGATATTCGCTTGCAAAATGAGCAAATATTTAAAGCGATGCACCGCATTTAGGGGGCGAGATGAGCATTCAATCTAACGAAATTTTAGAAACGATTCGAATGGTATCGAATCAGCATTTTGATGTTCGCACCATTACTATTGGCATTGATTTGCACGACTGCATCAGTAGCGATATTGATGAGTTGAACCAAAATATCTTCAATAAAATTACCCGAGTAGGTAAAGATTTGGTGGAAACCGCCAAAATTCTTTCTGCTAAATATGGCGTGCCGATTGTGAACCAGCGCATTTCTGTTACCCCTATTGCGCAAATTGCTGCGGCAACCAAAGCGGACTCTTACGTTTCGATTGCTCAAACACTCGACCGTGCAGCGAAAGCGATTGGAGTGTCGTTTATCGGCGGTTTCTCCGCATTGGTTCAAAAAGGAATGTCGCCGTCTGACGAGGTACTGATTCGATCCATTCCTGAAGCAATGAAAACCACTGACATCGTGTGTAGCTCAATCAATATTGGCTCAACCCGTGCGGGCATCAATATGGACGCAGTAAAATTAGCGGGAGAAATGATTAAACAGACCGCCGAAATTACCCCAGAAGGCTTTGGTTGTGCCAAGATCGTAGTGTTCTGTAATGCCGTGGAAGATAATCCTTTTATGGCAGGGGCTTTCCACGGTTCGGGTGAAGCCGATGCAGTGATTAATGTTGGTGTTTCAGGACCAGGCGTAGTAAAAGAGGCGTTAGAAAATTCCCATGTAACAACACTTACCGAAGTGGCGGAAGTGGTGAAGAAAACGGCGTTTAAAATTACTCGTGTAGGTGAATTGATTGGGCAAGAAGCTTCTAAAATGCTTAATATTCCATTTGGTATTTTGGATCTTTCCCTTGCTCCAACCCCTGCGGTGGGTGACTCAGTTGCTCGGATTTTAGAAGCGATGGGGTTAAGTGTATGTGGCACACATGGCACAACTGCTGCCCTTGCATTACTTAACGATGCAGTGAAAAAAGGCGGAATGATGGCATCGAGTGCGGTCGGTGGTTTAAGCGGTGCATTTATTCCTGTTTCAGAAGATGAAGGTATGATTTCCGCCGCAGAACAAGGCGTTCTCACGTTAGATAAATTGGAGGCGATGACAGCGGTTTGCTCGGTGGGCTTGGATATGATTGCCGTCCCAGGTGATACCCCTGCTCACACTATTTCTGGCATTATTGCCGATGAAGCTGCGATTGGGATGATTAACAGTAAAACTACCGCAGTGCGCATTATTCCTGTTACGGGTAAAACCGTAGGCGAAAGTGTGGAATTCGGCGGCTTGCTTGGTTATGCACCGATTATGCCAGTAAAAGAAGGCTCTTGCGAAGTGTTCGTCAACCGCGGCGGGCGTATTCCAGCCCCTGTCCAGTCGATGAAGAACTAAATTTTAGGCATAGTAGATAAAATTTGTTTTCTAAACAATTTTAAATAATGTTTTTGAAATTATTTTTATTTCTTTATCTGCTTGTGATTGCTATTTTTTCCTTAATTTCTGCATTAGGATTGCCATGGTATGAGAGCAAGAAATATTTACAGAACTTTTTCCAAATTAGACCGCTTACTTCATAGCCAATAGGTGTAATTTAGCGTATAATTTAGCACCTCAAATTTCCGTAGGGTGGGACTTGTCCCACCTTTTTATTTTCCTTCATAGGCAAAAATCATTTTATTTATGCAACAATTAGATACAAACAAACTACGTAATATTGCGATTATCGCACACGTAGACCACGGTAAAACTACCCTCGTTGATAAACTTCTTAAACTTTCAGGCACATTAGATACTTCTCGCGGTGATACTGAAGAGCGCGTGATGGACTCAAACGATCTTGAGAAAGAACGTGGTATTACCATTCTTGCGAAAAACACTGCAATTAACTGGAACGATTACCGCATTAATATCGTAGACACTCCAGGGCATGCGGACTTCGGTGGTGAAGTTGAGCGCGTGCTTTCAATGGTAGATTCAGTATTATTAGTCGTAGATGCGTTCGATGGTCCGATGCCACAAACGCGTTTCGTAACTCAAAAAGCCTTTGCACACGGTTTAAAACCAATCGTAGTTATCAATAAAGTGGACCGCCCAGGTGCTCGCCCTGACTGGGTTGTAGATCAAGTATTTGATTTATTCGTAAACCTTGGTGCAACTGACGAACAATTAGACTTCCCAATCATTTACGCTTCAGCATTAAATGGTGTTGCAGGCTTAGAGCACGAAGATTTAGCACCAAATATGGATCCTTTATTTGAGGCGATTGTAGAACACGTTTCTCCGCCAGATGTTCACTTAGAAGAGCCGTTCCAAATGCAAATTTCGCAATTGGATTACAGCAAATATTTAGGTGTAATCGGTATCGGTCGTATCAAACGTGGTACGGTAAAACCGAACCAACCTGTAACAATCATTGATGCATATGGTAACACTCGCAATGGTCGTGTTGGTCAAGTATTAGGTCATTTAGGCTTACAACGTTACGAAGCGGAAGAAGCTTATGCGGGCGATATTATTGCTATCACTGGCTTAGGCGAACTCAACATTTCTGATACATTATGTGATATCAACAATGTTGAAGCATTGCCCGCATTAACTGTAGATGAACCAACGGTAACGATGTTCTTCTGTGTAAATACCTCGCCATTCTGTGGTCAAGAAGGTAAATATGTAACTTCACGCCAAATCTTAGAACGCTTGAAAAAAGAGTTAGTGCACAACGTAGCATTACGCGTGGAAGAAACCGATGACTCTGATGTATTCAGCGTGTCTGGTCGTGGCGAATTACACTTATCGGTATTGATCGAGAATATGCGTCGCGAAGGCTATGAATTAGCTGTATCTCGTCCAAAAGTAATCTTCAAAGAGATTGATGGTCGCAAGCAAGAGCCATACGAGCAAGTGACTATCGATATCGAAGAACAACACCAAGGTGCGGTAATGGAAGCATTAGGTATCCGTAAAGGTGAAGTGCGTGATATGGTGCCAGATGGTAAAGGTCGTACCCGTTTAGAGTACATCATTCCAAGCCGTGGTTTAATCGGTTTCCGTAATGACTTTATGACAATGACATCAGGTACTGGCTTACTTTACTCAAGTTTCAGCCACTATGATGATGTGAAGCCAGGAGAAATTGGTCAGCGTATCAATGGTGTATTGATTTCAAACGGCACTGGTAAAGCATTAGCATACTCACTTTATGCATTACAGGATCGTGGTAAATTAATGGTAGAGCATGGTGCAGAAATATACGAAGGTCAAGTTATCGGTATTCACAGCCGTTCAAACGACTTAACCGTAAATCCATTGGAAGGTAAAAAACTCACCAATATGCGTGCTTCAGGTAAAGATGATGCCCTAACACTGACGACGCCAGTAAAAATGACACTTGAACAAGCGCTAGAATTTATTGACGATGACGAGTTAGTGGAAGTAACGCCAACTTCCGTACGTATTCGTAAAAAACTTCTTACCGAAGTAGAACGTAAACGTGCAAGCCGTACTACAACCAGTACAAGTACGCGTTAATTCGCAAAGTTTAGGTCGAATTTGACCGCTTAATTTAGCCCCTGAATACTTTAGATTACAGGGGCTTTTATTTTGTCTATTATGCCTAAAAAGTATTTTTCTAAGCCTAAACAATAATATAAAAAAACCGCTTGTAATCTCTTACAAGCGGTTTTTGCTTTGAAACTTAGTAATCAATAAAAGACTCAGTATTTGCCCCTTCTTTTTCAACCACTGGTTTATTCATATGTTCACGGTCTAAGCCTAGCACTAACGCCACACCGATTGCGATATAGATTGAAGAGTAAGTACCGAAACCGATACCGATTAACAAGGCTAGCGAGAAGCTGTGAATACTTGGACCACCGAACCAGAAGAGGGCTGCTACCACAAAGAGTGTAGTTACAGACGTCATTAAGGTACGTGAGAGCGTTTGGCTTAATGAAATATCAATCACCTCTTGCGAGCTTACACGGCGGATTTTACTAAAGTTTTCCCGCACGCGGTCGAATACTACGATAGAGTCGTTAAGTGAATAGCCAACAACGGAGAGAATCGCAGCGACAAAAGTAAGATCGATCTCAATTTGAAGGAAAGAGAAAATTCCCAAGGTGACTAATACATCGTGGAACAAGGCTAAGATACCACCGAATGCCATACGAATTTCAAAACGCGTTCCTACGTAAAGTAAGAGCATTCCAAGTGTTGCTAATGTTGCATAGATGGCTCCTTGAGTAAGCTCTTCCCCTACGTTTGGCCCTACAAATTCTACGCTTTTAATTACCGCTTGAGGGTCAATATCCTTATGAACCATATTCATAATTTTACTGCCTAGATCTTTATCCCCAGCAGAGGCAGGCAAGCGGATCATAATATCTTTTTGGCTACCCGTGGTTTGCACTAACGCACTACTAAAGCCCTCTTTTTCTAAAGAGGTTCTTACTTTTTCCAAATCAGCAGGTTGTGAAAATGAGGTTTCAATCACAGTACCGCCCGTGAAATCTAAGCCCCAGTTAAAGCCTTTGGTTACGATGGAGAAAAGACAAAGTGCTGTTACAATGAGTGAGAAGCCAAAACCGATAAAGCGATAACGCATAAATGGAATGAGCTTATACGGAAGCTTGATTTCCGATACGTCTTTTTCTTTTTGAACTATTGCCATTTATATCACCTTAAATCCAAAGTTTTTTCACACGTTTATTACCACCATACACCCAGTTTACAAGCATACGCGTTCCAGTGATTGCGGTAAACATAGAGATCATTACGCCCAATGCCAAAGTAATCGCAAAGCCTTTTACAGGTCCTGTACCCACAGCATAAAGAACTAATGAGGTTAAAATAGTGGTTAAGTTTGAGTCGAAAATAGAGGTAAATGCACCGTTATAGCCTTCGTGAATCGCTTGTTGTACTGAGCGACCGTTACGCAACTCTTCTTTGATACGTTCGTAAATCAATACGTTCGCATCCACTGACATACCAACGGCAAGCACAATACCAGCAATACCTGGCATAGTTAAGGTTGCACCGATTAACGACATTAGCCCCATTGTTAAAATCATATTGACGGTTAATGCTATGGAAGCAAACACACCGAACATTTTGTAGTACACCAGACAGAATACAATAGTAAGCACTAAGCCATACATACCTGCTTCTACACCTTTTTCAACGTTATCCGCACCAAGTGATGCACCCACTGTTCGTTCTTCTACAATAACGATTGGCGCAATCAATGCTCCTGAACGAAGCAATACTGCTAAGTTTTGAGCTTCAGCAGGTGAGTTAATCCCTGTGATTTGGAATTGGTTACCCAAACGGCTGTTGATGGTTGCCACATTAATCACTTCTTCGTGTTTTTCAAGGATCACTTTACCATTCGCATCACGACGACCAGAATCCTTGAACTCGCTATAAAGTGTTGCCATTGGCTTACCGACTGCACTTTTCGTCATCTCTGCCATTTGGTTACCACCATCGCTATCTAGCTTAATGCTAACTTGTGGTAAACCACGGTCATCTTTGCCAGAATTTGCATCTATAATATGCTCACCGCCTAAACTCGGTTTACGTTTAAGTACCATTGGGCGACCATCTTGCATATATTTAAGTTCTGAATCTGCAGGCACAATCCCACGCGTTGCTGCTTCAGGGTTTACAGTATCATTGACTAAACGGAACTCAAGCGTTGCAGTTGCACCAAGCAACTCTTTTGCTCGAGCGGTGTCTTGCACCCCTGGTAACTCAACCACGATACGATCGGCACCTTGACGCTGAATAGTCGGTTCAGAAACACCTAACTCTTCCACACGTTTACGTAAAATAGATAAGTTTTGCTCAATGGCCATATCTCGAGCAGAAGATAAACCTGTTGCAGAAAGTGCAAAAGTTACTTCTGTCGGTGAGCTATAAGTGGCTTCTAGCGTGGTATGCGTACGTTTTACTAAGCGCACGGCTTTATCTGCATCAGTAGAGTCATTAAACTCAATCACAGTTGCAAAATTCTCGCCTTTTTTAACCGCTTTATAGCCAATTTTCTCTTTTCGGAAATCACTTCGTAAAGAGTCTTGTAAGCTTTCCTGTTGCTTTTGCATTGCGGTGTTCATGTCTACTTCCATTAAGAAGCGAACTCCACCACGTAAGTCTAGACCACGTTTCATCGGGCTACCGCCAATATCGGTTAGCCAAGTTGGTGTCGCTGGAGCAAGGTTTAAAGCCACTGAATATTTATCACCTAGCACTTCTGAGATTTTCTCTTTAGCAGGCAATTGTTGATCATCTTTTTCCAGACGCACTAAGATTGAGCTATTTTCAAGCTGAGTTGCTTTTGGTGAGATATTCAACGATGCAAGGGCATTATTGACTTGAGCCAATGTTTCCGTTGTTGCCTCTTGCCCACGTGTCCCTGAAATTTGAACAGATGGATCTTCACCATATAAATTTGGAAGAGCATATAGACCACCAATTAAGGTAATAATGATGACCATCAAGTTCTTCCATAACGGGAATCGATTTAACACACTAATTCTCCTAAAAGTAAAACGCTTGTTTTAAGCAGGCTTTAAGCTACTTAAAACAAGCGTTAAAAATGAGATTAAGGTTTTAATGCTTTCATTGTACCTTTTGGTAAGGTCGCTACTACGAAGTTACGAGAGATCATCACTTCGTTGTTGTCGTTTAATGCTATCACGATATTTTCATCTTCAGCACTCACTTTGGTAATTTTACCGATTAAACCACCGCTTGTTAAGATTTCATCCCCTTTTGAAAGGCTTGAAAGCAAGTTGCGTTGTTCTTTTTGGCGTTTAGATTGTGGGCGGAAAACCATAAAATAGAAAATCACACCGAACACAGCGAGAATGATCAACATTTCTAAACCGCTACCTTGTTGCATAAAAGCTCCTTAAAATCAATGAGTTAAGTTAAAAATATCCTTTTTCCGTATTCTGCCAAAATCAGTGAGGAAAATTACATTATAAAATAGCATAAAATTGATTTTTTCACGAGTAGAAAATTTATGCGGAGGAAAAATAATAAACCAGAAAAAATATTTCCCAAATCTCAACAAAAAATCATTGACAAATTTCTCACTTTGGCACATTCTCTACCCATCCTTCACGCTAAATTAAATAGCTAAATTATGAATCCTCAAGCAATGATGACCACCATGATTACGATCATTACCATCTTCGTGTAGTGCGGGTCAGTATTGCTAAAATCAACCAAGAAAAGCCCGCTACAAGCGGGCTTTTTTGTAGGAAAATTTACAACATCATTCTTTTATTATTCAGGAGAAACTATGCGAGTTCTTAAATTTGGTGGCACATCGCTTGCAAATCCAGAACGCTTTATGCAAGCGGCAGACATCATCGAAAAGGCACATTTAAAATCTCAAGCAGCAGGTGTGCTTTCTGCTCCCGCTAAAATTACCAATCATTTAGTCGCCATCGTAGATAAAGCGATTGCTGGCGAATCTTTCGAACAAAACCTTTCTGAAGCAACCGATATTTTCCATAATATTATCAATGGCTTACATGCAGTAAATAATAAGGTTGATCGTGAAGGTTTATTAGCATTAGTTGAGGCTGAACTTAAACAAATTCAAGGCGTTGCCCAAGAAGCGGCACAAAGTAAGTCTCTTCCAGATTCCGTTGCAGCAACCATTCACTGCCGTGGTGAAAAACTTTCAATTGCGATGATGCAAGCGTGGTTTGAGGCAAAAGGTTACGAAGTAACCAACATCAATCCAGTTGAAAAATTACTCGCTGTAGGTAGCTACTTAGAATCTTCTGTGGATATCGCGGAATCAACTAAACGTGTTGATGCCAATGCAATTCCGAAGAAAAATATCGTGTTAATGGCAGGGTTTACGGCAGGTAATGAAAAAGGCGAATTAGTGTTGTTAGGTCGCAATGGTTCAGACTACTCAGCGGCTTGTTTAGCAGCTTGTTTAAACGCAGAATGTTGTGAAATTTGGACGGATGTAGACGGCGTTTATACTTGCGATCCGCGTTTAGTACCAGATGCGATTTGTTTAGAATCAATGAGTTATCAAGAAGCGATGGAGCTTTCTTATTTCGGAGCGAAAGTGATCCATCCCCGTACAATAGGTCCCCTTGTTCCACTTAATATTCCGTGTTTAATTAAAAATACGGGTAATCCTGAAGGTAAAGGAACTTACATTGATGGTAATATCAATGATGATGGCTTAAAAGTAAAAGGTATTACCAACCTAGATAATGTAGCAATGTTTAACGTATCTGGTTCTGGTATGCAGGGAATGGTTGGGATGGCTGCCCGTGTATTTTCATCTATGTCAAAGGCGGGTATTTCCGTCATCTTAATTACCCAATCTTCTTCTGAATACAGCATCAGTTTCTGCGTGCCAGCAAAATCAGCAGAAAAAGCTTTATCTGCACTAGAGAGTGAATTTGCTCATGAATTATTAGAAGGTTGCTTAAATCCTATTGATGTTATTAAAGATCTTTCTGTTGTTTCTGTTGTTGGTGATGGTATGCGTACCGCAAAAGGCATCGCAGCCCGTTTCTTCTCTGCGCTTGCACAAGCAAACATCAGCATCGTAGCAATTGCTCAAGGCTCTTCTGAGCGTTCTATCTCTGCCGTTGTGCCATTAAATAAAGCGATTGAAGCCGTAAAAGCCACGCATAAACGCTTATTCAGCAACAAAAAAGTGGTGGATATGTTCCTTGTTGGCGTGGGGGGCGTTGGTGGCTCATTGATTGAACAAGTGAAACAACAAAAGGCATTCCTTGCAAAGAAGGATATTGAGATCCGAGTTTGTGCATTAGCCAACTCAGATAAAATGTTACTCAATGAAAACGGTTTAAATTTAGATAACTGGCAGCAAGATTTAGAGAACGCAACACAGCCATCAGACTTTGATGTATTACTTTCGTTTATCAAATTGCACCACGTAGTAAACCCTGTATTTGTGGATTGTACTTCAGCACAATCTGTGGCAAACCTTTACGCTCGTGCGTTAAAAGAGGGCTTCCACGTAGTGACGCCAAACAAAAAAGCGAACACTTCAAGCTATGCTTACTATCAAGAAATACGTGAAAATGCTCGCCAAAGCCAGCATAAATTCTTATACGAAACGAACGTAGGAGCGGGCTTACCTGTTATCGAAAACTTACAAAACTTGCTCGCTGCAGGCGATGAAGTTGAGAAATTCGAAGGGATTTTATCGGGCTCACTCTCTTTTATTTTCGGTAAACTAGAAGAGGGCTTAAGTCTTTCAGAAGCAACTTTACTCGCAAAAGAGAAAGGTTTTACTGAGCCTGATCCACGTGACGATTTATCAGGTGCAGATGTAGCACGTAAATTGCTGATTCTCGCACGTGAAATGGGCTTAGCACTTGAGTTTGAAGACATTGAAGTGGAAGGCGTGTTGCCAAAAGGTTTCTCAGAAGGAATGAATAAAGAGGAATTTTTGCAAGTGTTGCCAGAGCTTGATGCAGAGTTCAATAAACGTATTGAAGCCGCAAAAGCGGAAGGTAAAGTGCTACGCTATGTTGGTTCAATTGTAAACGGAAAATGTCGTGTCGCGATTGAAGCGGTCGATTCTGAGCACCCACTTTACAAAGTGAAAAATGGTGAAAACGCACTTGCCTTCTTCACTCGCTATTACAGCCCAATTCCACTCTTATTGCGTGGTTACGGTGCGGGCAATAGCGTAACGGCTGCGGGTATCTTCGCGGATATTTTACGTACCTTACATGGAGGAGCACAATAATGACAACATTACGTATTTATGCACCCGCTTCGAGTGCAAATATCAGCGTCGGTTTTGATTCTTTAGGGGCTGCTATCTCGCCAATCAACGGTTCTTTGCTGGGCGATGTGGTGCAAATTGAAGATTGCGATCAGCCATTTGAGCTTGAAAGTGTCGGTTATTTTGTTCGCAAATTACCAAAAGAGCCGCAAAAAAACATCGTTTATCAAGCCTATGTGCTTTTCAGTGAACGCTTTAAATTACGTGGCGGCAAGATCAAAAACTTACGCTTAACGCTCGAAAAGAATATGCCAATTGGTTCAGGCTTAGGCTCTAGTGCTTGCTCAATTGTGGCGGCATTAGTTGCACTCAATAAATTCCACGATGAGCCATTTTCAAAAATGGAATTGTTGGAAATGATGGGGGAATTAGAGGGGCGTATTTCAGGATCAATCCATTACGACAACGTAGCGCCGTGCTATTTAGGGGGCTTACAATTAATGACCCAATCGCTTGGTAATATCTGCCAGCCGTTACCTTTCTTCGATGAATGGTATTGGGTACTTGCTTACCCTGGCATTGAGGTTTCAACCGCAGAGGCTCGTGCAATTTTACCAAAAAATTACACTCGCCAAGATATGATCCAACAGGCTCGCTATTTAGGCTCATTCGTCCACGCTTGCCATACACACCAAGATGTTTTAGCGGCTGCGATGATGAAAGATTTAATCGCCGAGCCTTACCGTGAAAACTTACTGCCGAACTTCCCAACTGTTCGCCAAGGTTGTAAAGATCTTGGGGCATTAGCTGTCGGTATTTCTGGTTCAGGCCCAACCATGTTTGCGATTGCACCAGATTTGGAACACGCTCAAAAATTGGAAGCCTACTTAGAAAAAGAATACCTCCAAAACAACGAAGGATTTATTCATATCTGTAAAGTGGATAATTTAGGTGCGAGAGTGCTGAAATAAGTTTTACAACAATAACTCTAATTAAAACCACACCAAAATAAATAAAGGCGGGATAAACCGCCTTTATTTCCAAAGTTACTAAAATTTATAATTCAAACTCATAATAAAAGTTCTTCCACGTGCAAAGTTATAAAGTACGGTTTTATCTGAACCACCGTTACAAGCAGATGGATCTTTTGCACATTCGATAGAATTATTTAAACTTGAATAATAACGTTGCGAAGCTGCATCATTTCCAGCATCTAACGGATCAACATAACGTTTATCTAATAGATTTTGTACTTCCGCTTTAATAATCAAATCTTTGATTGGTTCATAGCTGACGTGTAAATCTAAAATAATCGGTTGTTTTTCAATCTCTTCCGTTTTCTTAACGGCATAGTAAGTTCTATCACCCGCGGTATTTAATTCAAAATGAGATCCGTTGATATATTCTTCTTGAATGGTCGCTCGTTTACTTTTTCCATAATAACGTGCTGCGATACCCAAGGTTAATTTTTTATCAAACCAGCGTGTGCCAAGCTCTAATCTTCCGTAGTCTTTCGGTAGCATTGAAACGCGAGATAAGCCATAACCTTGTTTTAAAATATCTTCTTTTGATGCATTATTAGGACGTGGGCTAGCATCGGCATAATTAGTTGGTTGATTCGTACGTTGATAAGCGTAAGAGAAATTCGCAAAGAAACGTCCCATATCATAATTAAGCTCTAACTCGGCACCGCTTTTTTTCACGATTGGCTCATAATTTTGATGAGCGATGGTAAAGCGAAAACCATTCGTGTTTGCCCACGTAGGTACAACGCCATCTCTCCACCAAACACCGTAAACATTATGGATATAGTTTTTAATAAAACTACGATAACCTACTAATTTCACACCTAATACATCGTCTTGAGTAAACAATCCTTTTTTATAGGTGTTAAAGCCTAGTTGATAGGTTTCCGCCCGTTCAGGTTTCAATGCAGTATTCACCCCCGCATCAGACACTTGAGAGAAAAACATCTCTTGAATATTCGGCATTCTGTGTGTGCGTGAATAAGTAAAAAACGGCATAAAATAATCACTCAGTTCTGCACTTAATGTAGCAGAATGATTGAATGCCTTTTTATGACCTGATTTATGCAAAATCGGTTCATTAATTTGATCTGCTGTATTTTCATATCCAACATACTCACCATTAAAGGCATAATGGGTAAAATTCACGCTGTAATCTAAATGATAAATGCCTTTAGAAAGTGCGGTATCAAAATACACCGTTTTAAATTTCTGCTTACCTGAAGGTTGTAAAATCACTGAACGTTGTGGCAGTAAATTACGACTACCTTTAAATCGTCCTAAATTACTGTAGTTACCTTGATCATGTGAAGCATCATCATAAAACAAACTTAATTCTTCTGGAAAGCGGTTTTTACTGTATTCATTAGTAAAATAGTTAAACCCTAATGTAGTTTTTAAATCGATTTCTTTTGGCAATAAGAAGGTATAGCTGTTATTTATATCAACAATATTTGCGACATTTTTGGTAATAAGTTTGTCTGCCACTTGCCAACCAGCAAAAAAGCCACCCTTAGGATAAATGGTTTTGCCAATGTTATGTGCCACCATTAAATTAAGATCAAGATAGTTGTGATCATTAAAGTTATAATTGACTTGGTAATTACGGTTTTCAATTTTGCGAGAACCAATTTTATTATCTAATGTACGTAGTTGCGCCCCTAGCGTATGGTGATCATCGCCATATTCAAATTTTAACAAATGGCTACGTGAACGAGATTGCAAACTGCCTGGTTCAATCGGTGCGACACTATATTGATCTTTATTATCTTCAAATGATCTGTCGGTTTCTTCAATTCCATCAGAACCTTTTTGTAATTCTGTAATTTCTGATGGATCTTTTTTCTCTTTAACAAATTGTTCTAAAATTTTCTTTCTTTCTTCATTTTCGTAAACATTTCTATAGTTGTAGAATTTTGAGTCACCATCTTGTTTTATGTATACATTACAATTCGCATCAGTGTAACGTTCCTCTCTTGCTCCCGTATATTTATTTGTTGTGACAATAGGATCTTGACTTCCTGAATATTGAGGCATATCTAGGTTACAAGACCAATGGGCTTTAGATAAATCAGGAGTCCACTGTCCAGCAGCATTTAAAACATAACCCGCATTATGAAAATAGGCTTCTTTCTCTTTCTCTATAATATCCTGCCCTAATGATGCTAATCGTTCTCCGCCACCAATACGATAATCTTGTGAAACTTCACGTTGGCTATAACCATACACCACGCCTACATAGCCACCGTTATCAAGCCATTTTCTGCTTGCAGCCATCGTCATAAAATTGGATTTAGTCGCATTGCTTCCTGTCATTCCTTTCAGAATAAAGCCAAATGGTTTGTCATCGGTAATGACATCATTAACGCCTAATGTTCTAAAATTAGCACTGCCCGATAATGCATTTATACCGCTTGTTCCCGAAAAGTTACTTTTATTGACATCTACACCTGCAATAAAATTAGGATCGATTGCCGCACCAAATTGAGAACTTCCGCCTGATTGACCAGAGTCTAAGGCTGTAGAATAGAAGGTCTGGGTTACACCATCAACCATAGTATTGACACGACCTAATCCATTTTCGCCACGAATATTTACAGAAACTACACCTGAACCTTTATCTTGCTGAGTAAATGCCCCTGGAATGCTCCGAATCACTTGGTCAATGGTTTGTGTTTCCTTAAATACATTTTCACGCGTACTTTTTGCTTTGGCTTCAGTGAAGGGCTTCTTATCGTTACTCACTTCGCTAGACTTTACTTGGATTTCATCTAGTACTAAATCTGCATAAGCAAATTGAGCCACCCCCAGTAATGATAATGTAATGATGTTGAGCGAAAACTTTTTGCTCATGCTTGTCTCCTTGTATTTTTTATGGCTATTTAATGAAAATGGCTCGCATTTTCCATCTAAAAACCACTATATTCAAATGGTTTTTACCTATCAATTTAAAATAAATTACTAAATAAGTGAAAGAGAAAGAAAAATGGCAAATAAAAAAGCGGATAAAGTTAAATCCATAACTTTATCCGCGTTACTTACTAGGTAAATGATATAAGATTAATTTTGATTATTTTGTACAACCACAAGTGTTTACTTTATCTTCAAAACGGCGAGCTGCTTCATCCCAGTTTACGACGTTCCAGAAGGTTTTGATGTAGTCTGGACGGCGGTTTTGGTAGTTTAAATAGTAAGCGTGTTCCCAAACGTCTAAGCCTAAGATTGGGTAGCCTGAAACACCAGCCACTTCTTTACCCATTAAAGGTGAATCTTGGTTTGCTGTAGAAACAACAGATAATTTACCCTCTTCTAATACTAACCATGCCCAGCCTGAACCGAAGCGGGTTGCTGCAGCTTGTTCAAATTGTGCTTGGAATGCTTCAACAGAACCGAAATCACGCACGATTGCCTCTTTTAATGCACCCTGTAGGGTTGTGCCAGTTTTTAAACCTTTCCAGAATAACGTATGGTTTACGTGACCGCCCACATTGTTACGTACCGCAACACGTTTTTCTGCAGGAACTTGCTCAAGGTTTGAAATTAATTTACCTGGGCATTGTTCTAATAATTCTGGATATGCTTCTAATGCTGCATTTGCATTGTTCACATAAGTTTGGTGATGTTTAGAATGGTGGATTTCCATTGTTCTTGCATCGAAATGTGGCTCTAATGCATCATATGCGTAGCTTAATTCTGGTAATGTGTATGCCATTGTTATTATCCTCAAATATATAAAATAATAGGTAAAACTTGAGTTAAAACTCGCTGTAAATTCTACCAAAAAATAGTCAGTTAATACACTTTAATTTGATCTATCGCAAATATTTGTCATATTTTTGCTAAAATATCACCTCTTACTTATATGCTTATTTTATGACGAAAATAACGGAGAAAAGAATGATCCAACAAACTTTATGCTTAATTAAACCAGATGCGACGAAACGCCATTTAATTGGCAAAATTTTATCGCATTTAGAAGAAGCAGGTTTAACCATTAAGGCCTTGAAAAAAATCCAACTTACCCGTGAACAAGCGGAAGGTTTTTATGCAGAACATCAAGGGCGCGAATATTTTACCCCGCTCATTGATTTTATGATTTCAGCCCCTGTGGTTGCTGTGGTTCTGGAAGGCGAAAACGCGGTAGCAAATTATCGTGCTTTAATGGGAGCAACGAAGCCTGAAGATCAAAAAGAAGGGACACTTCGCAAAATGTACGCATTAAGCGGACGTGAAAATTCCGTGCACGGTTCTGATTCTGTTGAATCAGCAGAGCGTGAGATTGCCTATTTCTTTACATCAAATGAAATAGTGTAAGCGGTTCATTTTTAGAAATCTCTTGCGAGATCTAAAACCTTCTTTATATAAAAAAATATACAAAATGCTAGATGCTGAAATTCTACTGACCATCAAATTACAAGATACGCTATTTGCTGATCCTCGCCGTATTGAATTATTACGCCAAATTAAACAGATCGGTTCAATCAACCAAGCAGCTAAATTAGCTGGTGTAAGCTATAAAACTGCGTGGGACAACATTGATGCTATGACAAAAATCAGCCCTAAACCTTTGCTTGAACGTAGCACGGGCGGGAAACAGGGTGGCGGCACGCAACTGACCAGCTATGCAGAACGTCTGTTGCAACTTTATGATCTGTTACAACACACACAAAAGCGCGCCTTTGATATCTTACACGAAGAGAATATTCCACTTGATAATGCACTGGTTGCAACTGCAAAATCTTCTTTAAAAACTAGCGCAAGAAATCAGCTTTTCGGAAAAGTATCAGGGTTAAAACAAAAGGGAGCATTAGTTTGGGTTGATGTAAATATTGAGGGGATGAACGAGCCGATTTGTGCTGTTATCACCGAAAAAAGTAGCAAGCGGCTTGAGCTCACACTTGGTCGAGAGGTGATGTTATTGATTAAAGCCCCTTGGATTAAACTCAATGCCCAACCCACAGGTCTAAACGATTTCATGGGAAAAATTGTTACTGTTGAGCAAAATGAAGTGATAATAGAAATGCAGCAAACGACGTTCTGTGCAACGACTGAAAGTGATTTTTCAGCTCAAGTAGGTGAGCAAATTCCACTGCATATCGAGCCAGAGCAGATCATTTTGGCGGCTATTTAATACAAAAAAGTCTGCCCGAAGGCAGACAAGGAGTGATTTCTGTATCTGAATTGTTATTATAGCATTATATAAAAATATAATAGCGATATTTATTTTATCGCTGATAGTTAAATTACGCAATAAATTTAGCGTGTTTTTACCTTTTAATTAACAATTAAGCTAACTTGAATATCTAAATGTAAAACAAATGTTATAAAAGAGAGGGAAAATCAAGATTTTCCCTCTCTTTTTTGATTTTTGCTGGAACGGTTTAGCTAAAGTGGGGTACAATCGGTACCATCTTTTCAATTTTAAACTTACCTTTATATAAGGAGCAAAAATGCTTAATTTATCGGCAAAAAATATCCGTCTAAATGGCAGTGCTGCAAACAAAGAAGAAGCAATTAAATTAGTTTCTGCAGGCTTGGTTGCAAATGGCAATGTTGAGAATGGTTATGAAGCAGGTATGTTTGCACGTGAGCAACAAACCTCAACCTTTTTAGGCAATGGGATTGCCATTCCTCACGGCACGTTAGACACGCGTGGTTTAGTGAAAGAAACGGGCGTGCAAATCATCCAATTTCCTCAAGGCATTGAATGGGGTGAAGGCAATACAGCTTATGTAGTAATTGGTATTGCGGCAAAATCGGATGAGCATTTAACCTTACTTCGTCAATTAACCACAGTATTAAGTGATGAAGAAGCGGCTGAAAAATTAGCAAAAACACAAGATGTGCAAGAATTTGCAGACATTTTAAGTGGCAAGAAAACCCTTCCTGCGATTGCAGAAGAAAACCTTTCTTTAAATATCGACACTTCAAGCCTGATTACTTTATCGGCAGTAAATGCGGGTAAGTTACAAGAAAAAGGCTATGTTAATCAACAATTTATCAGCGATGTAGTGGCTCAAGCTCCGCTTGCGTTAGGCAATAATGTGTTTATTGTAGATAGTGCAAAAGGCAATTTAGCCAACGGTATTGCGGTGGCACGTAGTACGCAAGGTCAAACTTTAGTCAGTGTTGCGACTGTTGATAGCGGTTTAGAAATACAGCTTGCTCGTCTATTAAATGCGGAAACTCGCACTCAATTAGCAGCAGCCACAGCAGCACAAATCGTGGCGTTATTCAACGGTGAAGCGGTATCTGTTTCTGCAAATCCTGCAGAAAATTCGACCGCTTCTTCAGCTGGTCAAGTGATTGGTACATTTACCGTACGTAACGAAAACGGGATTCACGCTCGCCCATCTGCGGTTTTAGTACAAACGTTAAAACCATTTGCAGCGAAAATTACAGTGGAAAACTTAGATCGTGGCACAGCTCCAGCGAATGCGAAAAGTACAATGAAAGTGGTCGCACTTGGTGCTTCGAAAGGTGCTCGTTTACGTTTTGTGGCGGAAGGCGAAGATGCTCAACAAGCAATGGAAACGCTTGCGAAAGCGTTTGAAACAGGCTTAGGCGAAAGTGTGTCATTCGTACCAGAAGTGGCTGATACTATCGAAGGTAACGTAGCTCAAACTGCACCAACTACCACTCAACCCGTAGCAAAACAAACACCTGTTTTAGCTGAAGGGGCGTTAGAAGCAACGTTTGTGATTCAAAACGAACACGGCTTACACGCTCGTCCAAGTGCGGTGTTAGTCAATGAAGTGAAAAAATATGCTTCAAAAATTGAAGTGCAAAATGTTGATAAAAACTCACCGCTTGTAAGTGCAAAAAGCTTAATGAAGATCGTGGCACTTGGTGTCACCAAAGGCACAACTTTACGTTTTGTGGCAACGGGTGAAGATGCACAAGTAGCATTAGATGGCATTGGTGCTGCAATTGCGGCTGGTTTAGGCGAGAAATAAGGCGGTAAAAATGCGTATTGCAACGGTAACATTAAATCCTGCCTTTGACTTAGTCGGTCGCTTGGCACGTATTGAAATTGGTGAAGTAAACACGGTGGAAACCCTTGGTTTATACCCAGCGGGTAAAGGCATCAATGTAGCGAAAGTATTAGCCGATTTAGGTGCCAAACTTTCTGTAACAGGCTTTTTAGGCGAAGAAAATCAAGGCGATTTCGTGCAAGCTTTTGCTCAAAATGGCGTAGATGACAAATTCTACCGCATTGCTGGTAAAACACGTATTAACGTGAAAATTACTGAAACAGAAGCGGATGTAACGGATCTTAACTTCTTAGGTTTTGAAATTAGCGAACAAGATTGGGAAGCCTTTACTCGCCAAAGCCAAACTTGGGAAAGTCAATATGATTTAGTAGCAGTGTGTGGTTCACTTCCGCGTGGCGTAACGCCTGAGCAGTTTGCAGCTTGGTTAGAAAGCCTCCATCAACAAGGCTTAAAAGTGGTGTTAGATAGCTCAAATGCAGCATTAACTGCAGGTTTAACCGCTCATCCTTGGTTAGTGAAGCCAAACCGCCGTGAATTAGAAGTTTGGGCGGGGCGTTCATTACATACAATTGAAGAAGTGATCGAAGCCGCTGAACAATTGCGTTCGCATGGTATTGAACACGTGATCATCTCAATGGGCGAAAAAGGTTCTGTATGGCTTAACGGCGAAGGTGTATTACAAGCTCAGCCACTACGTTGTGAAAATGTGGTGAGTACCGTTGGTGCAGGCGACTCAATGGTGGCAGGCTTAATTTACGGTTTCAGCCAAGGTTGGAGTAAAGAGAAAACCTTAAGTTTTGCAAGTGCAACATCTGCCCTTGCGGTTTCACAAAGCAACGTAGGCATTAGCGATAAACAGGCGTTAGAGCAAATTTTAGCCCAAGTGAAATTAACTAATTTATTAACTTTTTAATAGGAATAGCGTATGAATTTCTCATTTATTTTTCCTGCACAACTGGGCAAAGCATGTGCTTTTCTGGTGAATGAAGCACTGAGTGCAGCAGCAAAACAGCAAGGGCATTCTGTGGTTGCTGCAGATCAAGCTGATTTCATCGTGTTATTTGACGATCAAATTCCAGCGACAGCAGCAGGCAAAAAAGGGGCACAGCTTGAGTTAGAAAAAGCCTTTGCAAACCCAGAAGCAGCCATCAAACAAGCGGTAGAAAATGCAAAAATATTTGCAAATGTGACCGCTTCATCATCGCTTTCATCAAGTGGTGTGAAAAACATCGTGGCGGTAACGGCTTGTCCAACGGGCGTGGCTCACACTTTTATGTCAGCTGAGGCAATTGAAAATTATGCTAAAGCTCAAGGTTGGAACGTACGTGTAGAAACTCGTGGACAAGTCGGTGCAGGTAACCCTATTACCCCTGAAGAAGTGGTAGCAGCCGATCTAGTCTTTGTGGCAGCAGATATTGATGTACCATTAGATAAATTCAAAGGTAAATTGATGTATCGTACTTCAACAGGCTTAGCGTTGAAGAAAACGGCACAAGAGTTTGAAAAAGCGTTCAAAGAAGCGAAAGTGTTTGAAGGTGCAGCAACGAGTGCGGCAACAGAAACCAAAACCGAAGAGAAAAAAGGTGTGTACAAACACTTAATGACGGGCGTGTCGCATATGCTTCCTCTTGTGATTGCTGGTGGTTTATTGATTGCCGTTTCCTTTATGTTTGGTATTGAGGCATTCAAAACTGATGATTTCGCAGGCTTGCCAAAAGCGTTAATGGATATTGGCGGCGGGGCGGCATTCCACTTAATGATTGCCGTATTCGCAGGTTATGTGGCGTTCTCAATTGCTGACCGTCCAGGTTTAGCAGTAGGTCTTATTGGTGGGATGTTAGCTACCACTGCGGGAGCGGGTATATTAGGCGGTATCGTTGCAGGTTTCCTTGCGGGTTACGTGGTGCAATTCCTAAACAGCATCATCAAATTACCACCAAGTTTTACCTCGCTTAAACCAATCTTAATTCTGCCATTATTCGGTGCCACCATCGTGGGTTTATTGATGATCTATGTCATCAACCCACCAGTAAAAGCGTTGATGGACGCATTAGTGGATTGGTTAAATACAATGGGTCAAACCAATGCGGTGATTTTAGGTCTTATTCTTGGTGCGATGATGTGTGTTGATATGGGCGGACCAGTAAACAAAGCGGCTTATACCTTCGGTGTGGGCTTAATCGCTTCTCAACAATATGTACCAATGGCAGCGGTAATGGCGGCAGGTATGGTGCCACCAATTGGTATGGCAATTGCGAGCTTCCTTGCTCGCTCTAAATTTACCGCAAACCAACGCGATGCAGGTAAAGCTTCATTTGTATTAGGTTTATGCTTTATCTCTGAAGGGGCATTACCATTCGTTGCGGCAGATCCTGTGCGTGTGATCATCTCATCTATATTAGGTGGTGCAACAGCTGGTGCAATCTCAATGGGCTTAGGTATTACCCTTCAAGCACCGCACGGTGGTTTATTTGTGATTCCATTTGTTTCACAACCGTTGATGTACTTAGGTGCAATCGCATTAGGTTCAGTGGTAACAGGTGTAATTTACTCTGTTATTAAACAAAAAGCGGCAGAATAATTCTGAACTTTTGCAAATAGCCTCTTAGCACGTGTTAAGAGGCTATTTTACTTTCCATCTTTACTTATCTTTTTTCGGCTTTGACTTTTAAAAACTTCGCTTTTGTGCTATTTTCTACACCAATTTTTTACCCTTTTTCGGAATAGAACAAAATGAACTTAACAACAAAACAAAGACAATTTTTGAAAGGCTTGGCACACCATTTAAGCCCTGTGGTTATGCTGGGTGGCAACGGTTTAACTGAAGGCGTGTTGGCTGAAATTGATAACGCATTAAATCATCATGAATTGATCAAAGTGAAAATTGCAGGTGCAGATCGTGAAGTAAAACAGCTCATTATTGATGCGATCGTGCGTGAAACCAAAGCAGTAAATGTGCAAACGATCGGTCATATTTTAGTGCTTTATCGCCAAAGTGATGACAAAAAAATCACTTTACCAAAAGCAACAAAATCAATTTAATTAAAATGGGCAGCCTTTTGAGGTCATCAGGGCATATGCCCATTTTCTCTTTTTAAACACTATTATGGTTAATAAACTCTCTTTTTATACCGCTTTAATGCTTTGTATTCCGCTCTTTGTCTGGGCAACAGGTTGGCATTGGGTTAATGATGCTCATTTAATTTCAGGCTTCGATACCTTTATGTATTTCTTAACCGAAAGCGGTTCAGCTCCTTATGCTTTGATTACCTGCGTTGTGTTTATGTTATGGCTAATGAAATTAGCGGCAAAACGTTACTCTTGGATTTTAGTGGGGGCAATTTGTGCTACTTCTGTGATCGGCACGCAAGCGATAAAAACAGTTGCAAAAAATGTATTTGCAGAGCCGCGCCCTTATGTGGTGCAAATGATGGGGGGAGAAGCACAAGCTGAGCAATTTTATGAACTTTCACGTGATGAACGAGCGGTATTAGTCGCACAGCACTACCAAAACCACAATTTCCCGCTGGTGGCAAAACATCGTGAAGGGGAAACAGGCTATTCATTCCCATCAGGACATACGATTTTTGCGGTTTCGTGGCTGCTCCTTTTTGCGGGCTTATTAATCGGAATACGTTCACAAGCGGTCGTTTTTGCCCAAGGTTTTGCATTAGTTTGGGCAGCGTTAATGTTAATCAGCCGTTTGCGTTTTGGCATGCATTATCCAATCGATCTCTTTATTAGCACCCTGATTGCGTGGATATTCCATTGCATCCTCTTTATTTGGATTATCCCTTTTGCTGAAAGATTTTCATTATTTAAAAAACGAGGTTAATTATGGCAGTTTATTACGGCTTAGACATCGGTGGCACAAAAATTGAGCTTGCGGCTTTCAATGAAAAATTGGAAAAACTGTATAGCGAACGCGTGCCAACCCCGCAAACAAACTATGAAGATTGGCTTTACACCATCGAAACATTAGTGCGTAATGCAGATGAAAAATTTGGTGAAAAAGGCTTTGTTGGCTTAGGGCTACCAGGCTTTGTAAACCGTGAAACTGGCGTGGGTGAAATTACTAATATTCGCGTAGCCGATGGTAAAACTATCTTAAAAGATTTAAGCGAACGCTTAGGGCGTGAGGTGCGCGGCGAAAACGATGCAAACTGCTTTGCTCTTTCTGAAGCCTGGGATGAAAACAACAAGCAATACTCCACCGTGCTTGGTTTAATTATAGGCACAGGCTTTGGCGGTGGCTTAGTATTTGATGGCAAAATTCACTCAGGTCATATTGGTATGGCGGGAGAAGTGGGTCATATGCAATTAGACTACCACGCTTTAAAACTACTTGGTTGGGATCACGCACCAATCTATGATTGCGGCTGTGGCAATCGTGCCTGTTTAGATACCTATCTGTCAGGTCGTGGCTTTGAAATGTTGTTCCAATCTTTAGAAAAAGAGACAGTAAAAGCGAAAGAAATTATTGAGCGCTTCTACGCAAAAGAGCCGAAAGTGGTGGCATTTGTTGAGAAATTTATCGAATTGATGGCGATCTCAATTGGTAACTTAATTACCATTTTAGACCCTGATATGATCGTCTTTGGCGGTGGTTTATCAAACTTTGATTACATTTACGAGGCACTACCAAAAGCGTTACCACCGCATTTAATGCGTACGGCAAAAGTACCAGTGATCAAAAAAGCGATCCACGGTGACTCAGGCGGCACACGTGGAGCAGCTGCGTTGTTCTTAAAATAAATATATGATCTAGGGTAATAACAAGTTGAGGTTGGTTGATTAATTTCTTCGTTAATTGCTACTGCTAAATCTCCCCTCCCCCTCTTTGCTAAAGAGGGGATTGTTATAGCAAAATTAGATTTTCACGTCCAACATCAACATTGTAAAAATTGAGAATATAAATAAGCCAACAACTATCAATTTATTAAAGAATCTCCCCTCTTTAGCAAAGAGGGGGAGGGGAGATTTGGCAGAAGATAAAACAAAGAGAGTAAAATATAAAAGGAAAAATATGCTAAACATTACCCCCATCCCCGCTCTATCGGACAACTACATTTGGGTTATTGCTCAAGAGAGCCAAGCTATTATTGTTGATCCTTCCGAAGCTAAGCCTGCATTAGATTATCTTGCAAAACATTCGCTAAATTTAACCGCAATTTTGCTTACTCATAATCACCATGATCATGTGGGAGGTGTGGATGCAATTAAGCAACAATACCCAAGCATTGCCGTCTACGGTTCGGCAGAGTGCCAAACATGGGCGAATGAAATTGTTCAACCTGAACAGCATTTAGAACTGTTTGGCTATGATGTTCGCGTGATTGAAAGTGCAGGGCATACCGAGCAGCACGTAAGCTACCTGTTTGGCAATGAATACTTATTTTGTGGCGATGCATTATTCTCTGCGGGTTGTGGTCGCATATTTACAGGTAATTACCAAGCCGAATTTGAAGCTCTTCAACGCTTTAAAGCCTTACCAAGTTTTGTCGAAATTTTTCCTGCTCACGAATATACAGCAAGTAATTTAAAATTTGCTGAAACGGTGATGAAGCCGAGCTGTGCTTTCTTTGAATATCAAGAATTAGCGTTAATGAAACGTGAACAACATCGTCCAACTTTGCCAACAACGCTTGAAAAAGAGTTAGTAATTAATCCGTTTTTACAGGTAGAAACATTGGAAGAGTTTATCAAATTGCGTCAGAAGAAAGATAATTTTTAGTGATTTTTCCTAAAAAATGATAGGATTAATCTTTAAATAATATGAAATAATATAAAAAATGAAAGACACTCTACGTATTGCAACTCGCCAGAGCCCATTAGCACTTTGGCAGGCGAATTTTGTTAAAGCAGAATTAGAAAAACATTTCCCTGAATTAAGCGTCGAACTAGTCACAATGGTGACCAAAGGCGATATTATTTTAGATACGCCACTGGCAAAAATTGGCGGTAAAGGCTTGTTCGTGAAAGAGCTGGAGTTGGCACTGTTAGAAAATCGAGCAGACATCGCTGTGCATTCGATGAAAGATGTGCCGATGAGTTTCCCTGAAGGTTTGGGATTGGCGGTGATTTGTGAGCGTGAAGATCCGCGTGATGCTTTTGTTTCTAACCATTATGCGAATTTGGACGAATTGCCAGCAGGAGCCGTGGTGGGGACTTCAAGCCTACGACGCCAATGTCAGTTAATGGCGAAATATCCACATTTAACTGTGAAATCATTGCGCGGTAACGTGGGAACGCGTTTAAGCAAGTTAGACAATGGCGAATATGATGCGATTATTTTAGCTTCGGCAGGTTTAATCCGCTTAGGAATGCCTGAACGCATCAAAAGTTTTATCTCCGTTGAGCAATCGTTGCCTGCGGCGGGGCAAGGTGCGGTGGGAATTGAGACCCGCATCAATGATGAACGCATATTGAACTACCTTGCAAAGTTAAACCATGAAACGACCGCTTGTTGTGTGAAGGCAGAACGTGCAATGAACACTCGCTTGCAAGGTGGTTGCCAAGTGCCAATCGGTGGTTTTGCGACCATTAAAAATGGCGAAATTACTTTGAATGCTTTAGTTGGAGCATTAGATGGTTCGAGCATTATTCGAGCCACAGGCAAAGCACCAGTGAGTGAAGCAGAGCTGCTTGGTGTGAAAATCGCTGAGCAACTACTTGCACAAGGTGCGGATAAAATTCTGGCTGAAATTTATGCTGAATAATTTATGAATGTATTAGTGACTCGCCCCGACGCACGTGGGCAAGAGTTGGTAGAGTTACTCAACCAACAGCAGATTTTCGCTTTGCATCAACCGCTTTTTACGCTAGAAGCGGGGCGAGAATTGCCAATTTTACCTTCGCTTTTTTCACAGCTGAATACAGGCGATTATGTCTTTGCTGTGTCGAAAAATGCGATTGATTTTGCTTATAATACGCTGGCTGAAACAGGTTTTAAATTCCGCCGTGATCTGCAATATTTCTCTGTTGGGATACGAACTGCCAGTTATTTTGCTGAAAAATCAGAACAAGCGGCCAAATTTCCTATCCACTTTGAAAATAGCGAAGGCGTGTTAGAGCTTCCAGAAATGCAAGCACTTGAAGGTAAAAACCTGGTGATTTTACGTGCGGATAGCGGACGAGAATTATTGGCTCAAGAAGCGGTAAAACGTGGAGCAGTGGTACAGAATGTGGAGTGTTATCGTCGCGTGCTGATTTCTGAGCAGCTTTCCGAGAAAATTAGTCTTGCTAAACGTTCGGGCATTGATACCATTGTGATTACAAGCGGTGAAATTTTAGCAATCTTAGTAGAGCAGACGGCTAGTGAAGATCAATCTTGGCTATTTGAGTGCCAAGTTGTAGTAGTGGGCGAGCGAATTGCGACTTTAGCTAAGCAATATGGCTGGGAACGTGATAAGATCATTGTGTCGCAAAAAGCAGATAATCAAACTTTATTAGATGTATTAGTAAACAATAAGCGATAACAGTTTTGTTTTCGTGGAAAGAGGTGATTATGTCAGAAAAAAATACGCCAAATTCAGAAGAAACGCTAGCACAAGCGGTCGAATCTTCAGAAAAATTTGCAGAGAATTTAGCTTCTGCAGGCGTGATGCCTGAAAGAGTTGTAGTGAAAAAGAGTGGCACGGCAATCGGCTTATTAGCTTTATTCGTTGCATTAGCTGTTGGTAGTGCAGGGTATTATTTCGGTGCTGAAAAATTAGCTGAAGTGAATACACAATTGCAGGCTTTAACTAAAGTAGCAAGTGCAGAGAATACTATACAAGCGGTGGATTTTTCAAAAGAAAAAGCACAATTAGATGAGCTTGTAGGTAGTTACGATAAAGCCTTAGAGCGTATCGCTCAATTAGAAAAAGAGCAAGGGGCTTACTCTAGCCAAATCCTTGCATTACAAACTCAAGTTAAGCGAGCTAATTCAACGCAAGCTGACTCAAGTGCGTGGTTGCTCTCGGATGCAAATTTCTTATTAAACAACGCATTGCGTAAGCTCAAGATTGATACCGACGTAGACACTGCTCAAAGCTTGTTAGAAGAAGCAGATGTGGCGTTGGCAAAAGTGACAAATAGCCATTATTTATCTCAAGTGGCTCAAGTTCGTACAGCAATTCAAGCGGATCTCAATAATTTAAAAAGTGTTAACCAAGTCGATCAAAATGGATTAATGCAACGTTTAACAGCATTGGCAAACAATTTGGATGATTTACCGATGTTGGAAAATGAAAGTGTGAATACCACTCAAAATGCGGGCGAAGTGAGTAATTCAATTGACGATTGGCAGCAAAATATTGAGAAAACCGCAAATTCTTTCTTAGATCATTTCATCCGCGTGAGCGACAAAAATAACAATGACGAGAAAGGTTTTATCGCTCCAAATCAAGAAGTTTATTTGCGTGAAAATATCCGCTTACGTTTACAATTAGCCATTTTAGCAATTCCACGTCAGCAGAATGCACTTTACGATAAATCGTTAGAAGCGGTTAGTACTTGGATTCGTAGCTATTTCAATACGCAAAATGAGAATGTGAAAAACTTTCTCAAAGAGTTGGATGAGTTGAGTGAACAATCTATCTATCTTGATGTGCCTGAACAATTGCAGAGTTTAAATGTGTTAAATAACATCTTGAGAAAAGAGCCAGTGCAATTAGACAAGATTGAGATTAAGGAAGAAAAAGAGCTTGTAGAGCCTTCAAAAATAGAAGAAGCTAAAGCTGAACCTGCTCAAGAAACAACAAAAACGGGTGAAAAAGTAAGTGAAAAGCCTGCTGAAAAATCGGATGAGCAATCTACTAAAGATGCTCAAGCACAATAAGGAGGAGCTATGTTTCGTGTTCTCTTTTTAATGTTATTAGTGCTTGCGGCTTTAGTAGCGGGTCCTTATTTGGCTGGGCAGCAAGGTTATGTGCGGATTGAAACTGATACCAAAATTATTGAGATGAGTCTTGTCACCTTAGTACTTTTCTTTGCGGCTGCAATGGCATTGGTTTATGGCATTGAATGGCTTGTTCGTCGATTCTGCCGCTTAAGCAAAGGTTCGTATGATTGGTTTTTGTATCGTAAACAAAAACGAGCTCAACAAGAAACTTTGGAAGGTTTAATGCAAATGAGTGAGGGCAATTATTCTAAAGCCGAGAAATTGTTCAGTAAAAATGCAAAATATGTTGATGAGCCGCTCATTAACTTAATCAAAGCCGCAGAAGCCGCACAACAACGTGGCGACGATTTAGAAGCTAATAAATATTTAATAGAAGCAAGCAAAATTGGAGGCGAAAATAATATCGTTGTAGAATTGGCTCGTGCGAAAATTCTCGTGCAACAAGGTAAATTACCAGCAGCACGTACCGCCATTGATAGCTTATTAGAGCTTACCTCAAACAATAGGGAAGTGTTACGCTTAGCAATTCGTATTTACCAAGATTCAAAAGCCTATATAGCGTTAGATAAAATCTTGGAAAGCATTGGGCAACGCAGTTTCCTTTCCTGTGAAGAGTATGAAGCCCTTGAACATTTCGTAGACGATGGATTACTCGACGAAGTAATGAACGAAACGGGGCAAGAAGGATTACTCAGCTGGTGGGAAGAACAACCAAGCCGCCGTCGTAAATCTGTTTATGCACGCGTAGGATTGATTAAACGCTTAATCGATAGTGAAGATCACGAATCTGCCCAAGAGCTTGCCTTCGAAACGCTCAAAAAATATGAAGATGAGCAACTTGATGGTTTATTCGAACAATTAACCCGCTTGCAAATTGATGAAGGGGCAAAACTCATTAAATTATTGATGAAACGAATGGCAAAAGCCGATGTGCATTACACCGATGGTTACGCTAGAGCATTAGGCTACATTTATGCCCGTGAAGGTGATTTCAGTCGTGCGAAAGATTATTTTGCAAACTTGTTAGAGCACCAAGAATGTATCGCAAACGACCGAATTATGGCGTTATACGTCGCTGAACAAGTAGGCGACACAGAACTTGCCGAGAAAATCCGCCAAATTAACTTGAAGAAAGTGAATATTGCGGAGAAGGTGGAGAGTTAGAAGAGTGAAGTAAAAGTCTAAAATAAAAGAATTTCTAATATTATTGAAAAATAAACTGTAGAAGATCAAACTCAATCTGACAGTCTCCTGTTTAAAAACTCGTGCCTGTCAGATTAATTTAAGTTTAGATTCTTTTCTGCCTAAGTACGTTTCTCCATCTATCAAGTAATGTTTCCATTTGAGTTCTTCCGCAATACATTTTATTTTGTTTCTTATAGACACGCTTTTTCAGATTAGGCATACGTTGATTTTGATTAGTAATTTCAACCCCACCTTGTTCTGCTACTTATTGATAGTGATAAAAGATATCACAACTTATGCCCATAATTTTACAGGTTTGCAAGATGTTACCTAATTCTTTGGATAAATGAAGTAAATCTGTCTTGTATCTACTATGTCAACGGGAAACTCTCACTTTTTATTTTAATTTATTAGATTAAGCCTGAGTTTATTCATATCGAAAGAACTTGGTGGTTGGGAAATGTTCGAAATGGTAAAAAAATATGCACATTTAAATATAGATCATCTATTGGAACACGCAAATAAAGTCGAGATTTACGGTACATTTACGGAAGATTCGAAAAATGAACCAAGATTAAAACTTGTTGCTTAGTTCATAAATAATTGATTTAAAAGTAAATTTATGGCACGCCCTAAAGGATTCGAACCTTTGACCCACGCCTTAGAAGGGCGTTGCTCTATCCAGCTGAGCTAAGGGCGCATTATTAAGATAATTATTTAAGAAAGGATTTCTGAAATTAAAAAAGAGTGGTCGGCGAGATAGGATTTGAACCTACGACCCACTGGTCCCAAACCAGTTGCGCTACCAAGCTGCGCTACTCGCCGATAAGTGGTTTTCATTATAGAGAGATCGATTGGCTTGTCAAATAAAAATCGCTATATTTCTATCAGATGATTGAGTTTTATGCGTTTCTTAAAATTTACTTATCAAAAAGCCTTTTTTTTGAGAAAATAGCAAACGTTTTCATATCATCATCCCCTCATTTAAGGAGAGTTTATGACTGCCAGAATTATTTCAGGTACTGAATTATCTAAAAACATCAAAGCCAATATTGCAACCAAAATTGCGGGACACATTACCCAAGGAAAGCGTGCTCCAGGGTTAGCTGTAATTTTAGTGGGTGAAGATCCTGCATCACAAGTTTATGTTGGCAGTAAACGCCGTAGTTGTGAAGAAATCGGTATTTTTTCTAAATCTTATGACCTACCTGAAACAACATCTGAATCTGAACTACTCTCTTTAATTGATGAACTTAATCACGATAACGCTATTGATGGCATCTTAGTTCAATTACCTTTACCAAAACAGATTGATTCCACCAAAGTTATCGAAGCGATTGCACCACATAAAGATGTGGATGGTTTCCACCCCTACAATGTTGGTCGTTTATGCCAACGAATTCCAACTTTACGCTCTTGCACTCCGTATGGCGTGATGAAACTGCTTGAAAGCACGGGGGTAAATTTATATGGCAAACACGCGGTAATTGTAGGAGCCTCAAATATCGTAGGCAGGCCCATGGCATTAGAGTTATTGTTAGGTGGTTGTACCGTTACAGTAACTCATCGCTTCACACAAGATTTAGAA
Organism: Haemophilus parahaemolyticus; assembly: GCF_002015035.1. Lineage (GTDB taxonomy): Bacteria > Pseudomonadota > Gammaproteobacteria > Enterobacterales > Pasteurellaceae > Haemophilus_A > Haemophilus_A parahaemolyticus. The sequence goes on from NZ_MUXY01000014.1 coordinate 49,438, forward strand.
AGCCACGTTCGCCAAGCAGATATTTTAGTTGTTGCAGTTGGTAAACCTGAGTTTATTAGTGGTAAATGGATAAAAGAAGGTGCGATTGTGATTGATGTAGGGATTAACCGTGGTGCAGATGGCAAACTAAAAGGTGATGTTGCTTTTGCAGCTGCTGCTGAACGAGCTGATTTTATTACTCCTGTACCGGGTGGCGTAGGCCCAATGACGGTAGCTATGTTGATGCAAAATACTTTACAAGCGTATGAACAACACATAGTGAATGCATAATTTTGAGAGCCTAATATTGAATAGTATTAGGCTTTTTTATTTCTATCTCAAGTGGTTAATTTTTACAGCACTTTTACAAAGTGTTAAACTTACTACAATCAAATTTTAAGGAATAACAAAATGAGTGGTGCTGAATTATTGGTCAATGTGACTCCAAGTGAAACTCGGGTAGCATTGGTCGAAAACGGGATTTTAAAAGAGCTTCATATTGAGCGTGAGGCAAAACGCGGGATTGTCGGCAATATTTACAAAGGGCGAGTCACCCGTGTATTACCAGGGATGCAATCGGCTTTTGTGGATATTGGTTTGGAAAAAGCTGCATTTTTACACGCCTCTGATATTGTTTCACATACCGAATGTGTGGACGAAAATGAAAAAAAACAATTTGTGGTAAAAAACATCAGCGAATTAGTACGTGAAGGACAAGATATTGTAGTGCAAGTTGTAAAAGATCCGCTTGGCACAAAAGGGGCTCGCTTAACTACTGATATTACCTTGCCTTCTCGCTATTTGGTCTTTATGCCTGAAAACAGCCATGTAGGCGTTTCGCAACGTATTGAAAGCGAAGCTGAACGAAACCGTTTAAAAGCTCTCGTAGAGCCTTATTGCGATGAATTAGGCGGTTTTATTGTTCGCACCGCAGCGGAAGAAGTAAAGGAAGAAAGCCTTGAGCAAGATGCCGCTTTTTTAAAACGTTTATGGCGAAAAGTGTTAGAACGCAAAGAAAAATACCCTACTAAATCAATGCTTTATGGTGAGTTGGCATTAGCACAGCGCGTATTACGAGATTTTGTTGGCACACATATTTGCTCGATTAAAATCGACTCTAAAACCACCTACGAGCAAGTAAAAGAATTCTTATCAGAATTTATGCCCGAGCTCACAGACAGCGTCAGTCTTTATTCTGGCACACAAACGTTATTCGATGCGTATGGCGTTGAAGAAGCTATTCAACGTGCTTTAGATAAACGAGTGAATCTGAAATCAGGTGGCTATTTAATCATTGAGCAGACTGAAGCGATGACTACGATAGACATCAACACGGGTGCTTTCGTTGGTTCACGTAATTTGGCTCACACCATTTTCAATACGAACATTGAAGCAACGCAAGCTATTGCTCATCAACTGCAATTGCGGAATTTAGGTGGCATCATCATTATCGACTTTATTGATATGCAAGATGAAGAGCATCGTAAGCGGGTACTAGAATCGCTTGAGATGGCATTAAAAGGCGACCGTGTGAAAACTAATGTAAATGGTTTTACTCAGCTTGGCTTAGTGGAAATGACCCGTAAACGCACGCGTGAAAGCCTTGAACACATTCTCTGCTGCGATTGCCCTGCTTGTAAAGGTCGTGGCACGATTAAAACGGTGGAAACGGTTTGCTACGAAATCTTGCGTGAAATCGTGCGAGTTCATCACTTATTCAACACCGAAAAAGTGCGAGTTTACGCTTCAAAAGAAGTAGCAGAATATTTAATCAACGAAGAAAGCCATGCCTCCCTTGCTGAACTTGAAGCCTTCATTGGCAAGAAAGTCGAGGTAAAATTAGAGCCTTATTATCATCAAGATCAGTTTGATGTAGTGGTGATGTAAAGTTACAAGCGGTCAAATTTCGCAAAACTTTTGCCAATTTTGACCGCTTGTTTCCTACCAAATACCAGCAAAATCCGCTATAATTCGAGCGTTTTTTTCCAATTTCAACCCAAATTAAAGGTAATAAAATGTCTGAAGTAGAAAATACAGAATTAGATCTGAATGGTGAGATGATTGCTCGCCGTGAAAAACTAGCCCAATTACGCGAACGTGGTAATCCGTTCCCAAACACTTTCCGTCGTGAAGATAAAGCAGCGGATTTACATGCAAAATACAACGATATTGATGGCGAAGCGCTAAAAGAAAAAGCGATTCCAGCGGTGGTTGCGGGGCGTGTAATGTTACGTCGTGTGATGGGTAAGGCAACTTTTATTACTATTCAAGATGTGAGCGGTCAGATTCAGCTCTATGTGGCACGCGATAATTTACCTGAAGGTGAATACCAAAACACCGTAAGCTTATTGGATTTAGGTGATATCATCGGCGTAAAAGGTACACTGTTCAAAACTAAAACAGGTGAATTAACCGTGCGTGCCAGCGAATTACAGCTTTTAACCAAATCCCTTCGCCCACTACCAAACAAACACAAAGGCTTAACTGACCAAGAAATTCGTTATCGCCAACGTTATTTAGACTTAATTGCGAACGAAGAATCTCGCCGTGCGTTTGTTATTCGTTCAAAAGTGGTGTCGGGCATTCGTCAATTCTTCTTAGATAAAGACTTTATCGAAGTGGAAACCCCAATGTTGCAAGTGATTCCAGGCGGCGCGGCAGCGAAACCATTTATCACGCACCACAACGCATTAGACGTGGATATGTATTTGCGTATTGCCCCTGAGCTTTACTTAAAACGTCTTGTTGTGGGCGGCTTTGAGCGTGTGTTTGAATTAAACCGTAACTTCCGTAACGAGGGCGTTTCAGTTCGCCATAACCCAGAATTCACAATGATTGAATACTACCAAGCGTATGCGGACTACCACGATTTAATGGACAACACCGAAGAATTATTACGCAAATTAGCGATTGATATTCTTGGCACAACCACCGTGCCTTACGGTGAATATACCTTTGATTTCGGCAAACCGTTCGAGCGTATCACTATGCACGATGCGATTGTGAAATACGGCAACGGAATTAAACGCGAAGATTTAGACAATTTCGAAAAATCAGTAGAAATCGCGAAAGGTTTAGGTATTGAAATTCAAAAATCTTGGGGCTTAGGTTCTGTAGTGAATGCCATTTTTGAAGAAGTGGCAGAACATCAATTAATTCAACCAACCTTCTTAATGGCGCACCCTGCGGAAATTTCACCGCTTGCACGTCGCAACGATGAAAACCCTGAAGTGACTGACCGCTTTGAATTATTCATTGGCGGACGTGAAATTGGTAACGGCTTCTCAGAATTAAACGATGCAGAAGACCAAGCAGAACGCTTCCATGCACAAGTAGCAGCGAAAGAAGCCGGCGATGACGAGGCGATGTTCTTTGATGATGACTTCGTGGTAGCCCTTGAACACGGTTTACCACCAACAGCAGGCGAAGGCTTAGGCATTGACCGTTTAGCGATGATTTTCGCAAATGCACCATCTATCCGTGATGTGATCTTATTCCCCGCGATGCGTCAGAAATAAATTAAGTTAAAAAGTGAAAAAAGGTATAATCTGTTGGGATTATGCCTTTTGTTTACTAAAGATACTTAATTAGTTAGTGGTATATACTTTTGTATTTATTCTTATAATGCTTGCTCAACAAAAGCCGCTAATTGAGATTTTGGTAAAGCGCCTACCTGTGTTGCAACCACTTGGCCATCTTTGAAAAGAATTAATGTTGGAATTGAACGAATACCAAATTGTGCTGGTACTTGTTGGTTCTCATCTACGTTCACTTTTGCAATTTTCGCACGACCTGCAAACTCTTCTGTTAACTCATCTAAAATTGGTGCTACCATACGACAAGGACCACACCAAGGTGCCCAGAAATCTAATAATACTGGGACATCAGATTTTAGTACTTCTTGTTCAAATGTTGCATCGGTAACTTGTAAAGTCATAATTAATTCCCTTGTTTACATTATTTTAATAAAAGAAAAACACCACCGAGGAATCAGTGGTGTTCGGCTGGCTTCAAGATAAGGTTTCAACCAGCTAATTTCAAGTCTATTTTTCCAATTGCTTTGATAATTTTATTCTTTATCTTCGGGTAAAATCAGGTTAAGTACAAGAGCTAACACTGAACCTACGGTAATCCCAGACCCAAAGACTTCTTTAAAGAAACTTGGCAATTTATTAAGCAGTTCAGGGCGAGTTGTAACTGCTAAACCACAACCGATGGAAATCGCAATAATTAAACCGTTACGTTTTGAACGCTCTACCTTATCAAGCATTTGAATACCTGCTGCGATAATCATCGCAAACATTACCAAACCAGCACCGCCTAATACAGGGCTTGGAATAGAAACGATTAACGCTCCAAACCATGGGAAAATGCCTGCAAAAACGAGCAATACACCCATTACGGTCACTACGTGGCGACTTGCTACGCCCGTTAGAGAAATTACGCCAATATTTTGGGCGAATGATGAAAATGGTGTTGTAGACATAATTGCTGCAAAGGCAGAGCCTAATCCATCACACAACACACCACCGCGTAAATGTTTACCTGTAATCTCTGTTTGAGTGGCATTACCCAATGCTAAAAAGTTACCACTTGATTCCACAATGGTAACTAAATAAGCAATCGACATTCCAATAATCCCTGAGATAGGGAATGCTAAACCGAAATGTAAAGGTTGAGGAATTGCAACAATTTCTGCATTTTTGACCGCTTCAAAGCTAATCCAACCGAAGGATAATGCCACGACATAGCCTACCATCATACCAATGACGATAGCCGCAGCGGAGAAAATTCCCTTGCCCCATTGAACTAAAATTACCACGAGCACAAGCACAAATGTTGCCATTGCAAGATTAGCTGGATCGGCATAGTTGGCATCGCCTTTTTGACCACCTGCAAACCAATCTACCGCCACAGGGATAAGGCTTAGACCAATCATCATAACGACAACACCGGTTACCACAGGTGGGAATAACTTACGTACATAAGGCATAAAGAAGCTTCCGATGACCATTATCAGTGATCCTACTAATGAAGCTCCTAAAATACCCGCCACGCCGTGTTCACTAAAACCAATTGCCAGAGCTGCCGCCACGAACGTAAAACTGGTGCCCATTACACTTGGTAAACGTAAACCAATAGGACCAATTCCTCGGCATTGAATAATAGTGACAATGCCTGAAACTAAAAGGGCTGCATTTACAAGCACAATGGTGTCTGGCGTTGGAAGTTTTAACACATTGCCTATAACGAGAGGAACAGCAATGATACCACCAAGTGCAGCAAGAAGATGTTGAAGAGCTAAAAGAAGGGTTAATCCGAAAGGAGGTTTTGAATTAACAGGATAACGTAAAGTTTGCATATAAGCCTCAATATAAAAAAACTGAGACGAATTATACGAGCTAGCAGTCAATTACGCAAACGATTGCTAGGTAGATTGTTAGCATTGGGATAATGATTTATGAATCAGAAACACTAAGTAGAATAATAATTGGTATTATGTATATTCAAATAGCTATATTCGCTTATGATGCTCTACTTTAATATTTGAATGTTGATCTATATGACTATCATAATCGGCTTTAAAGCCCTTTAAAATCACGCGGATATTGTTCTCTTTGGCATAAATTGTGGCGAAATCTTCAATTAGTTCTAGTACATCACAAGCAATGTAAGCGGTATGTTCTGCATTAATAATCACCATTGAGTTAGGCTGAATATTTTTAAGCGTTTTTTTGATTGCGGCTTTATTGAGGAATGAAACCTCTTCGGCTAAATCAAGGCGGATTTGCGAAGCATCGGCAAGTTCTTCTCGGCTTAGATAGTAAGCACGTTTCATATTGCCGTGCAGAATAAATAGAATACTGATAACCAAGCCAAGCCCTACGCCTTTGAGTAGATCGAAAAGCACTACCGCAATCATAGTAACGATAAATGGGATAAATTGATAAATGCCTTTATGCCAAAAGTGTTTGAAAACTGTTAGGCGAGTAAGTTTATAGCCAACTAAAATCAATACAGCCGCAAGAGTGGCAAGCGGGATTTGATTCAGAAAAGTAGGAATAGCAAGCACACAAATGAGTAACAAAACACCATGAATAATGGTGGAAAATTTATGTGTAGCTCCTGAGTTGGCATTTGCCGATGAGCGGACAATGACCGCTGTAATAGGCAATCCGCCAAGTAGAGAGGAAATAATATTGCCCACGCCTTGAGCCCGTAATTCTTGATTGGAATCGGTAAGCCGACGTTTTACATCCAATCGATCAGCTGCTTCAATAGAGAGTAAGGTTTCAATAGATGCAACAATCGCAATCGTTCCCCCTGTTACCCAGATAAATGGATGAGTAAACCCACTGAAATCAGGAAAAATTACGAAATCTTTTAAATCTTGCCAAGAAGAGAGAGCAGGCAAATGCACTAGCTGATTTTTAGGTACGGCTAAATGGCTATCTAAAGCAATAAAAAGATTATTTAGCAAGACGCTAACAATCACTGCAATCAACGCGGAAGGAAGTAGTTTTATCTTTTTGAGTTTAGCGGAACGATCCCAACTAAGCATAATGAGTATTGAAAGTAGTGTGATAATTAAAGTGCCAAGATGGATGTTAATGAAAGAATCCGTGCCGTTAAAAAGCAGTTTATCCGTGCCAATCGCATAAGGTATCTGTTTAATGATAATTAAAAACCCAATACCCGCAAGCATTCCTTCAATCACCGCTACAGGAATATAGTTGGTAATGCTACCTGCTCTAATCACGCCTAAAATGAGCTGAATAACGCCTGCAATAATGCCTGCACATAAAAAAAGCTCAAAGCTACCGAGTTGCGTAATTGCACCTAATACAATCGCCACCAAGCCCGCTGCTGGCCCTGCCACACTGATATGCGAAGTGCTCAACCAGCCGATAATAATACCGCCAACAATGCCTGAAATAATGCCCGAAAGCGGTGGAGCACCTGAAGCAAGGGCAATACCTAAACAGAGTGGCAAGGCGACCAGAAAAACCACCAATCCAGAAGCAAAATTTTGTTTAACCAGTGAGGATTTTGAAGTTTTTTGGTGCGCTGTTTGGGGCATAGCGTCCTCGTATAAAATGAAGTAAAAAGGATAAAACAAGCGGTCATTTTACGCCTGATTTTTGCAAAAAATTTTGCTATATATCAGATTTTGACAAAATTTTTGAGAAATTCCCTTTTTCTGCTCAAATTTTTGCAAATTCCTCAGTTAAAATTTGCAAAATTGGGATGATATCTTTAAACTTTCGGATATTTTTGTGTGTTTAATTAAAAGAACTTTGTTATGACCGAATCTCGCATCACACTTTCAACAGATACACTCTCGCTAGGACAGCAACTCAAGCAATCGCGTGAAGCTCTGCAATTATCTATTGAAGATGTTGCACAAAAAACAAATCTTAAAAAATCGCATATTGAATCGCTCGAAAACGATATTTTTATTTTGCAAAATGTAGCACCAACCTTTGTGCGTGGCTATGTGCGTAACTATTTACGTTTTTTACGGTTGCCAGAAGATCTGGCTTCAAGCGTAAACTATGGCGAGGTAAAAATTCCTAAAGAAGTGCTGCATAAAACTTCTGCTGGAAAAGTGATGCAAAAATCACAAAATTTATGGGTAAAATATCTCACTATTTTTGTGCTATTAGCTGCGATTGGTATGACGTTGCTTTGGTGGTGGCAAGATTACCAACAAGAGCAAGAAAACCGCGAGCAGTTTGTAAATAATGCTGTGCTAGTTGAAACAACGCCTGCAACGAATAATGCGATTGAAATTACTTCACAGGAGACACCAACTGAACCAACAGCTCAAACTGCGGCACAAGCGGTCGAAAATGCGGAAAACATTGCACCGGTGGTCGAGCAAACCCCAGCTCAAGCACAGTCTGAAACCTTTGCTACGGTGGCAAATGTTGAAACGAATACAACACAAACTACACCAATCACTGCAACAGATGTGTTGGCTCAATCTACTGATGAAAATGCCCCAAATAGGGTAGCTCCAGTAGCGGAAACTGCCATCGGGAACGATGATTTACGCATTGAAATTACAGGCAAAGAGAGTTGGATTACGGTAAAAGGTAATCAGAGCAAGAAAAGCTTAGCTGAAAAATTATATCACAATGGTGAAGTACTGACTTTCAATGGTAACGAGCAATACCGCTTAACCATTGGTGCACCTGCGAATGTGAAAATTTATTATAAAGGGCAAGAAGTGCCGCTTAAAATTGATGGACGTGTGGCACGTATTAAGCTGCCATTAGCACAATAAGGGTTTGAATTAAATATGTCAGCAGTACAACATTCTCCGATTAAGCGTCGTGAGTCAAAAAAAATCTGGGTGGGCAAAGTGCCTGTGGGGGGCGATGCACCGATTTCTGTGCAATCAATGACCAATACTCGCACTACTGATGTGGAAGCGACGGTTGCTCAGATTAAATCGTTAGAAAAAGTTGGGGCGGATATTGTTCGTGTTTCTGTGCCAACCATGGATGCAGCTGAAGCATTCAAAGTGATTAAACAGCAAGTGAATGTGCCTTTAGTCGCAGATATTCACTTCGATTATCGCATTGCTTTAAAAGTGGCGGAATATGGCGTAGATTGTTTGCGTATCAATCCAGGTAATATCGGGAACGAAGAGCGTATTCGTGCGGTAGTGGATTGTGCAAGAGATAAAAATATCCCCATCCGTATTGGGGTAAATGCAGGCTCGCTTGAGCGTGATTTGCAAGAAAAATATGGCGAACCCACACCACAAGCTTTGCTTGAAAGTGCGTTACGCCACGTGGATATTTTAGATCGCTTTAATTTCGATAATTTCAAAGTAAGCGTAAAAGCCTCTGATGTGTTCCTCGCGGTCGAATCTTATCGCTTACTTGCAAAACAGATCGTGCAACCTCTGCATTTAGGTATTACTGAAGCAGGCGGTGCTCGTGCAGGTTCGGTGAAATCAGCGATTGGTTTAGGCTTATTATTATCAGAAGGGATTGGCGATACCTTGCGTATCTCTTTAGCTGCAGATCCTGTGGAAGAAGTGAAAGTCGGCTTTGATATTTTAAAATCGCTCCGTATTCGTTCACGCGGTATCAACTTTATCGCTTGCCCAACTTGTTCACGTCAAGAAATTGATGTAATTGCGACCGTAAACGCATTAGAACAACGCTTAGAAGATATTTTAACGCCAATGGATGTATCAATTATCGGTTGTGTGGTAAATGGGCCAGGCGAAGCATTGGTTTCTGACTTAGGCGTAACAGGCTCAAACAAAATGAGTGGTTTTTACTTAGATGGCGTGCGTCAAAAAGAGCGTTTTGATAACGACAAATTGATCGACCAGTTAGAAGCCAAAATTCGTGCTCGCGTGGCTGAACAATCACAACGTATTATGATTACTCCAGCGTAGTTTATCTATTTATTTTGCCTAATTCATAGGCATTAATTCAAAATTAAAAGGACAATATTGTGGCAAAAACCATTCAAGCAATTCGTGGAATGAACGATTGCTCTCCAACAGAATCTCCATTATGGCAATGGATAGAGGCTAAAGTACGTCACGTTCTGGCAAGCTATGGCTATTCAGAAGTTCGTATGCCCATAGTAGAAAGCACGCCACTTTTCGCGCGTGCGATTGGTGAAGTGACCGATGTAGTTTCAAAAGAAATGTATACGTTCTGGGATAATGATGAACAATTAACACTCAGACCAGAAGGCACCGCGGGTTGCGTACGTGCAGCGATTGAACGTGGTTGGATTTATAATAACGAGCAACGTTTATGGTATATGGGCCCTATGTTCCGTCACGAGCGTCCACAAAAAGGGCGTTATCGCCAATTCCACCAAGCAGGCGTGGAAGTGTTCGGCATTGCAAATCCTGAAATTGATGCGGAATTGATTATTTTAACCGCTCGCCTTTGGAAAGAATTAGGCATTGATCAACACGTTTCACTGCAATTAAATTCAATCGGTTCACTTGAAGCACGTTCAAATTACCGCTCCGCTTTAGTATCATTCTTAGAAAATCATCAAGATTTAATGAGCGATGAAGAAAAAGAGCGTTTAGTAAAAAATCCATTGCGTATTTTGGATACTAAAAATGAAGTGCTTCAAGAAGTGCTAAACGGTGCACCAAAACTGTTGGATTATTTAGATGATGATAGCCGCGAACATTTCAGCCAGCTTTGCGGTTTATTAGATACAATGGGCGTGAAATACGAAATCAATCCTAAGTTAGTACGCGGCTTAGATTACTATAACAAAACGGTCTTTGAATGGGTGACTTCAGCATTAGGTGCACAGGGTACGGTTTGCGGTGGTGGTCGTTATGATGGCTTAGTAGAACAATTAGGCGGACACGCAACACAAGGTGTCGGTTTTGCGATGGGATTAGAGCGTTTAGTATTGCTCGTGCAAGAGGTAAATAAAGAAATTGCTCTTCCACAAGCGGTCGATTTATATCTTGTTTATGCAGGCGAAGGCACAACATTAAATGCCTTCCAAATTGCGGAACAAATTCGTACCGAATTACCGCAAGTACGCGTGATGACACATTGCTCTGGCGGTAAATTTCAAAAACAATTTAAACGTGCTGATAAAATCGAAGCTAAATATGCATTAGTGATTGGTGAAAGCGAAGTACAAGCGAAGACTGTTGTCGTGAAAGATTTACGCAATGGTGCAGAGCAAATTACGATTAGTCAGGCAGATTTAATTAATACCTTAAAAACATATTTTTAATAGGAAATTTTAATGAGTAGCGAATATCTTAATAAAACCGAAGAACAGCAGTTCGAAGAAGCAAAGAACTGGTTTAAAGAAAATAGCACACCTATTTTATTAGCTATTTTTGTTTTTGCTACAGCAAGTTTTGGCTGGAACTTCTGGAAAAGTCATCAAGCTGAATCAGCGATTCAAGCTTCGATTTCTTATCAAGCAACAATGGAAGCTTATGAGCAAGACCCTGTGAAAAATCAACCGCTTGTAGCAAAATTCTTAGAAGAAGCGAAAGGCACGAACTATGCGATTTTTATGCAACTTGAAGAAGCGAAAAATGCAGTGGTAAAAGGAGATTTTGCTGCCGCAAAAAGTCAATTACAAGCAGCTTTAAATGAAGTGAAAGATCCTTCATTACAATCGATTATTCGCTTTCGTTTAGCAGCGGTCGATTTCCAATTAAAAGAATTTGATTCTGCTTTAGCTAACCTTGAGCAAATTAAAGATCAAGCGTGGGACGCACGTAAACAATTATTTGTAGCAGATCTACTTGCGGCAAAAGGCGATAAAGAAGCGGCAAAAAGTGCTTATGAGCAAATTAAAGCGAAGACCTCTGGACAAGAACGTGAGCTTATTGAGCTAAAAATCAATAATTTATAAGTGGATAAAGGGAGATTATGTCAGTAATCTCTTTTTTGTGGATATTAGGTATGGGGTTTTTAATAGAAAATCATATGGGTTCAACTAATAAATTATTATTTCCAACTTATGAGCAAATGTATCCAGAATCAAATAATCGTCCTTTTCTCAAGCAAGTGAGAGAAAAGTTACGTTATTATGGATACTCTTTTTTATATAAGAAGCAATGTAAAAGTTTAGTCCGATTTTTAAATGAAAATCCTCAATGGCAACCTCTTTTTACGCAATGCTATTATCGCTTTAATGCGTTATTACAAACTTATTGTGATCAACGTTTTTCAGCTTCACAACGATTAACAGCGATAATTGATCATTTTCAGATTGCAGAGCGTAAATTAGGAACAGCAGTTTGCCAACAATTATTAAAGGAACATTCGATTTTATTAAGCGAATTGCCAGAAGGATTAAATCTTTATCTCAATATCAATAGTATTGATCCTTTTGAAGGCTATTTTTCGCTGAGTATTAGAGATCAGGAGCAAAAGCGAATTTATGATGCTTCTTTTACTTTTTTAGATAGAAATAAGTTGCTCATTGCCTCTATTCAAGGACCTGCTGGTGATAATGCTCAAGATAGAGTAAGAAATGCGACAAAAGCAATGTATGGCATTCGTCCGATGTTTATGATTGTGAATGTGTTTAAAATATTAGCGGAAAAATGGCAATGTGAATTAGTCGGCATTTCTCATAAAGCACAAGGTAAATATCGGCTTTCCGCTCGAAGTAAAATTCTGTTTAATTACAATGAATTTTGGCAAGAAAATCAGGCTAATTATCACAATGGTTATTGGTTCTTGCCACTGACGATTGAGAGAAAATCATTAGACGATATTGCAAGTAAAAAGCGTTCTATGTATCATAAACGCTATGCAATGTTGGACAAGATTTTATCTGATATTCAACAGTTTTAAATAAGATGTCTTTGGAGGTTTTATGAACTACAATCAATTGCTTGCTCAAACTAAACAAGAACTTTTTGGTGGCTGGAAGCCATTTGAAGCCGCTTGGTTGCTGCTCTTTATTGCAGTACAAATTGGAATTTATATCTATAATCCTGATTCGATTTTAGGGATGGTTTCAGGCATTGCAGGGATTATCTGTAATGTATTCGTGAGTAAAGGGAAGATCAGTAACTACTTCTTCGGGCTAATTTTTGCCTATACCTATTTCTATATTTCGCTTGGTGCTAACTTTTTAGGCGAAATGAATACCACACTTTATGTCTATATTCCTGCTCAATTTATCGGCTATTTCTTATGGAAAGCTAATATGCAAAAAGAGCAAAATAGTGCTGCGGTAATTGCCAAAGCCTTGACGGTTAAAGGATGGATTGGTTTGCTTGCTTTCTTAATCATTGGTACTTTACTTTTCGTTGAGCTGCTTAATTATTATGGCGGTAGTTCCACCGGTTTAGATGGTTTAAGTACTATTATTGTGATTGCAGCACAAGTTTTGATGGTGTTACGCTACCGCGAGCAATGGCTACTCTGGATTGTGCTTAACATTATCTCTATTGCACTTTGGGCAGAAAATACCTCAATGTATGTGATGTATTCCGCTTACTTACTTAATTCGCTTTACGGTTATTACAACTGGAGTAAATTGCAAAAAACAAATAACTAAACGTAGAGAAGGCTTTAGTCCGCCATATCTATTGTTTGGCGGACTGACGCTCGCTCTACAACTTTTGATTATCTATAATATGCCAAACACAATTTTTATTTACGCAAAACAACTTTCTCACCACCAAATTGATCAATTTAGCCAGCAGATTTTAGCAGAATGTGTCGGGCAAATAGGCTATTTAGACTCCCAAATTGCATTTTTTGAAACAGAATCGACCGCTTGTCAATACAAAGAAATCGCTCGCCAATTAAATGTTGATCTTGCAGATTTAACAGAAATACCTGATTTCAATCAACAAGGCTTGTTGCTTATGGATATGGATTCGACCGCAATCAAAATCGAATGCATCGATGAGATTGCAAAATTGGCAGGAACAGGCGAAGTCGTTTCAGCAATTACCGCAAGTGCAATGCGTGGTGAGTTAGATTTTGAACAAAGTTTACGCAAACGTGTGGGTACGCTTGAAAATTCTCCAGAAAGCATTTTGCAAAAAGTGCGAGAAAACTTACCACTTATGGATGGCTTTAAAATGTTGGTGCAGACGCTTAAACAACAAGGCTGGAAGATTGCCATTGCTTCTGGCGGTTTTGATTATTTTGCGGACTATCTCAAAGAGACTTACGGCTTAGATTATGCCGTCTCAAACCAGCTGGAAATTATCGATGGCAAACTCACAGGCAAAGTGCTTGGCAAAGTAGTGGATGCACAATATAAAAAAGAGACACTTGAAATATTGGGAAAAAAATACCAAATTCCAGCCAGCCAATGGGTTGCAGTAGGTGATGGTGCGAACGATTTACCGATGCTCAAAACCGCCACTTTAGGCGTAGCACTGCACGCTAAACCCAAAGTACAAGAACAAGCGAAATTTGTGGTAAACTTTGCAGACTTAACAGCGATTTTATTGTTGTTAAATGCAAAAACTATTTTTGATAAATTAAGAGGAAAGTAAAATGCCATCTTTTGACATTGTTTCAGAAATTACCTTACACGAAGTGCGTAATGCGGTGGAAAATGCTAACCGCGTATTAAGCACACGCTACGATTTTCGCGGTGTAGAGGCGATAATCGAATTAAATGAAAAAAATGAGACTATCAAAATTACAACCGAATCGGATTTCCAATTAGATCAATTGATTGAGATTTTAATTGGCTCTTGCGTAAAACGTGGTATTGAGCATAACTCTCTTGATATTCCATCTGAAAGCGAACATCACGGCAAACTTTACAGTAAAGAGATTAAACTAAAACAAGGGATTGAAACCGAAATGGCGAAAAAAATCACGAAGCTGATTAAAGATGCAAAAATTAAAGTACAGGCACAGATTCAAGGCGATCAGGTGCGTGTTACAGGTAAATCTCGTGATGACCTTCAATCTGTTATTCAACTGGTGAAAGGTGCAGAATTAGGACAACCGTTCCAATTCAATAACTTCCGAGATTAATAAACAAGCGGTGAAATTTTCTCTTAGATTTGCAAGATAACAGAGAAATCTCACCGTTTTTTTCAAACTGGAGGAAAGAAAAATGAGTGATGAGAAAAAAAGCTGGTTTAAGAAAACATTAGAAAAATATGATCAATTTTGCGAAGAACTTGGCGTCAATCGTGGTGCCTGCAGAGGTTGCGTCCCCGTTGCAAAATTTGATCCTGAGCCAGAAAGTCGAATGAAAAAGGAGAAAAAAGAAGAATAGTAGACAAAAGAGTTGATAATGTTTGTTTGTATAAGAGCAGACTTAATCTGACAAATCACAATAAAAAGTGAGAGTTTCCTGTTTAGAATATGAGTGTCAAATCAATTTAAACAAAAAAGGAAACTCTCATGTTTTATTTTAATAACCTTCTTATTAAACTCAATACTGGTTTATTCCATTTATCCGAAGAATAAGGTGGAATTGAAGCTTGCTTAATCAAAATCAACGTGTACCTAACCTGAAATACTTGATGAGGAGTTGAGCAAGTCGCGGGTGTAATTTACCTTAGATAATCCTACTTTTGGATAGGCTTGTGTTAGAAATGAACTGAGTAAACAAGGTATTTTGGTTTCGCAGGCATGGTGTATTCCATTTAGTTAAGACACAATTTAGTTTATTTCAAACCAAGATTAATCGCACTTGAGAAGTCGATTGTAGAAAAAGCATTATCTTAAGTGAGTCGTAAGCATAATCCTTAGAGAGCAAAAAAGAAGATGGCATCACGTTGGGATATTGAAATGGCTCACTTGGGTTACTTCGGTTCTCAAAATCCTTCTATGTAGCCAACCTCAAAGGCACAGGACATCTTACCAGTAAACCTTTATTAATACTTATTAAGGGGCTATCCTAGATAGCTTACTTAAACTTACCTTAACTTATTGTTTTAAAATGGAAATTTGAGTTTTTAAATCTCTGTGATTAAAATGCTATTTACATTCTTTTAAATATAACCCAAAGAGTGCTTTGGGGATGTCATTAAACTTTAGTAAATAATGTTTTCTCATTTGGCTATCTTAACCTAAATAGAATTTTTAGTCGTTAGTTTGTTTCTATACAAAGAAATAAAGCCCTGATAAACAGGGCTTCATTTTTAATAAACTAAGTTTCTATAAAATGTAGAAATTAGTATTCTAATACTGCACGACGGTTTTTCGCGTAGTCAGCTTCAGTATGACCTAAAACTGCTGGTTTTTCTTCACCGTAAGATACGGTTGCAACATTTGATGCACCTTGTTGTGCTAAGTAGTTTTGTACTGCGTTTGCACGACGTTGACCTAATGCGATGTTGTACTCTGGAGTACCACGTTCATCAGCGTGACCTGCAACAGTTACGTTTGCTTTAGTTGCTTTTAATAATTCTGCGTGAGCATCTAATAATGTACGGTATTCACCTTGAATATCGTATTTGTCAAATGCAAAGTACACAGTGTTGTAACGAGTTTGTAAATCTTGTGCAGACATACCACCAAATTGTTGTGCTGCATCATTTGCATTTGCATTTGCTGCTGCGTTGTCTGAAGATGAGCTACATGCCGCTAATACGAAAGCTGGCGCCGCTACCATTAAAACTTTAGCTAGTTTTTTCATTTTATACTCCTAAGAGAAGATTATTGTTTAGTTAAATACGGTGACCAAGCAGGGAACTTATATTGCCCTCCTGCACCAGGCAGATTTGCTTTAAAACGACCGTCTGCGGACACCAATTGTAGCACTTTACTCGTACCTTTGGTAGAGCTATAAATAACCATAATGCCGTTTGGTGAGATACTTGGGCTTTCATCTAAAAACGTTGAACTTAAGACTTCCGTGCCACCCGAAGTGAGATCACGTTTTACCACTTTATCTCCAGCAATCATGATTAAATTCTTGCCATCAGCAGATGACTTAGCTGCATAGGAAACACCGCCTCCTACATTGCTTACACCACCACCTGATGCACTCATTCGATAAACTTGTGGTGAACCTGAGCGGTCTGAGGTGAAGTAAATTGAACCACCATCTGGCGACCAACTTGGTTCAGTATTATTTCCTGCATTTGCAGTTAATTTACTTGGCGTACCACCACCAGCACCAACAACATAAATATTCAATTCACCATCTTGGTTAGATGCAAAAGCAATTTTTGAACCATCTGGTGAGAATGCTGGTGCACCATTATGTCCTTTTAATGCAGCTACGACACGACGGCTACCCGAGCGAAGATCATGAACAACAACTTGTGCTTTTTTATTTTCAAAGGTCACATACGCTAATTTACTACCATCTGGTGCCCATTCTGGTGACATTAAAGGCTCTTTACTTTTAACTACGCTAAAAGCATTGAAACCATCGTAATCAGAGACGCGTAACTCATATGATGACACACCACGTTGTACTACATATGCAATTTTTGTTCTAAATGCACCACGAATTTGAGTGATTTTTTCAAAGACCAAATCACTCACAGTGTGAGCACCTTGACGCATTTGTGCCGCTGGCACATTAAATGCACCTTGATCTAATACAGTAGCAGGTGAACTTAACGTATCAACTAATTGGTATGCGACATTATAACCACCACCCACTGGCGTTACTTGTCCGACCACTACCATATCTACACCAATATCAGTCCATTGTTGTGAAACTACTTCACTTGCGGAACCTGGTTGAGCAGGCAGTTTAGCTCGATCAATAGGAGAGAATTTACCACTGTTACGCAAATCGTCAGCAATAATTTGACCTACATCTTCGTTAGCACTACCTTTAAAAGGAATAACAGCGATTGGTTGAGCCATACTCACACCTTCGTCTACCGAAATCACCACATCCGACTCGGCTTTAGCAATGTTAGCACTACATAAGAATGTAAACACGCCCATTATACTCGCTAAATGCGATTTAAACTTCATTTTTTAACCTCTAGGTTATTATAAAACTTTTAATCCAAATTTGATGATTGGCGATTTATAAGTATTATAAGTCGGATCATCTTTTGCTTTTGGTACACTTTGTGCACGAGTAATAGCCGCTACCGCAGCACGACAAATATCTGGGGGACCAGAAATCACTTCGTGACTTGAAATACGTCCATCTCGTTCAATGTTGATTTTTACGCGGCATTCACGACCACTAAAGCTTGGATCAACTTGATACTCGCGTGATAATTTTTGTTTAATTAAACGTTCATAACCACGGTCTGCTGTACCTTGTCCATCGCCAACTGCTTTACCGTTACCATTACCCGAAAGGCCAGCTGAATTTTTGTTTCCCCCTTTCGTGGTTGAGCCGCCACCAATATCGCCACCTGATAAGAAATCATCTAGTGCTTTATTATTTTTTGCTCTTGCTGCGGCTGCTTTTGCTTCCGCATCTGCTTTAGCCTTAGCATCTGCGGCTGCTTTTGCTTCCGCATCTGCTTTAGCCTTAGCATCAGCGGCTGCTTTAGCCTTAGCATCAGCGGCTGCTTTAGCTTTCGCTTCTGCAGCAGCTTTCGCTTTTGCTTCTTTTTCAGCCTTCTCTTTAGCCTCTTTCTCAGCTTTTGCCTTCGCTTCTGCTGCGGCTTTTTCTTTGGCTTCTTTTTCCGCTTTTAGTTTCGCGTCTTGAGCTGCTTTTTCCTTAGCTTCTTGTGCTTTTTTCTGCTCTTCTAATTTCTTCTGCTGTTCTGCTTTTTGAAGGGCTTCTTTCGCTTTACGCTCTTCTTCAGCTTGTTTTGCTGCTGCCTCTAAACGTTTTGCTTCAGCTTCCGCTTTTAGGCGAGCTGCTTCGGCTGCTTTTTTACGTGTTGCTTCTTCTTTCTGTTTTTCAAGCTGTTCTTGTTTTAACTGCTCTTGACGTTGCTGCTCTTTTTTCAATTGTTCTTGCTTGATTTGCTCTTGTCGTTTTTGCTGAGCTAACAATTGAGCCTGACGTTGTTCTTCTAAAGCCTTTTCTCGCTCCTGTTTTTCAGCAAGTTCGGCTTTAGCTTGTTTAACTTCTTCAGCAACCTCTTCTTTTACATCTTCGACAGGTTTTGTCTCTTCCATAGGTTTAGGTTGAGCATTCCCTTTTCTATCTGATTGTAATCGACTATATTCTGCAGCTACCTGCCCCGTATCGACCATTACCGCTTCAAACTCTTCACCATCTCCACCATTACCGCCTGCAGCAGGAGGTAATGTGATATTTGTAAACAAAGAGCCTAATAGAAGCAACCCAATTAAAAGGGCATGCAATAGTAGGGAGAGAATGATTGCAAATTCAAGTCTATCGTTTTGAGATCTCACACGTTATCCTTGATGATTATTAACCTTGAGTCATTAAGCCTGCTTTTTCAATACCTGCTTCTTTTAATAATACAATACCCTTAATCACTTCTTCATAAGGCACGGTTGCATCACCAGCAACTAAAAAAAGCGTGTTTTCATCTTTTTTAAATTCTTCACCAGCAAACGAAATCACTTCTTGATCGCTGAGTTCTTCGCCATTACTACCAGTAACAAAGTTACCACCAACTTTTAATTTATATAAACCGACACCTGCCACTTGTAAAATCACAGGAGTTTTATCTTCATTGGACACAGATTGGCTATGTTTATCTTCTGGTAAATTAACTTCTACGCTTTGGCTAATCACTGGTGCTGTTGCCATAAAAATAAGTAAAAGCACAAGTAAGACATCCAAGAACGGAACAATGTTAATTTCAGATTTAATGTCCTTACGTTTACGACGGTAAGACATACTTCCTCTTTTTTAAATTATGGTTATCACTAACATTTTGTACTAAGCGGTCATATTTTTATCGCGCTTTTCAAAATATTTACAAAAACGACTACTTATTTTCATTTATTTTTAGAGAATGCTTGACGATGTAAAATCGTTGTAAACTCATCAATAAAGTTTGCGTAGTTTTGTTCTAATTTATTCGCACGTAAGCTTAAACGGTTATAAGCCATTACCGCAGGAATTGCCGCAAATAAACCAATTGCGGTTGCAATTAACGCTTCGGCAATACCTGGTGCAACTGATTGAAGGCTAGCTTGTTTTACTGCACTTAATCCCATAAATGAGTGCATAATCCCCCAAACAGTACCAAATAAACCAATGTATGGGCTAATAGAACCAACTGTACCTAAGAATGGGATATAGCTTTCGAGCGTTTCCACTTCACGGTTTAGTGCGAGGTTCATTGCGCGGCTTGTTCCTTGAATATTTGCAGCTGGCATATCTGGGCTTACTTGTTGTAAACGGGTAAATTCTTTAAATCCAACATAGAAAATTTGTTCTGAGCCGCTTAATTTATCACGACGATTTTCTAATCCTTCGTGTAAACGGTTTAAATCTTCACCAGACCAAAATTTATTTTCAAAAGCGAGTGAGCCTTTTGCAGCATTCGTTAAATAACGACTACGTTGAATAATCACAGCCCAAGATAATACTGAGAAAGTGATAAGAATAAGCATAACGATCTTAACGACGATACTTGCTTGTGCAAATAACGAAATTAAGTCAAAGCTAGTTTCTTGCATTGAAAACTCCAATAATGATAATGAATTAGTGAGATGAATCCATTGCATCACGAATATTTTTCGGTATTGCTATCGGTTTCATTTTAAGTAAATCGACACTTGCTACACTTACAATAGCATGGCTTAGACAAGCTTGATTACGCCAAAGTTTCTGTTCAAAAATAATGCTTGCTTTCTTTATTTCTTTAATTTCTGTTTCAACTGAAAGCAAATCATCTAGGCGTCCAGGCATTTTGTAGTCTATTTCTAATTTCTTCACAACAAAAGCAATATTTTTCGATAACAATGATTGTTGAGAAAAGCCTTTATTGCGTAAAAATTCAGTTCTTGCTCGTTCAAAAAAACAGACATAGCTTGCGTGATAAACCACGCCACCTGCGTCTGTATCTTCATAATAAACTCGAATAGGAAAATGCATATACCATCCTATTTTGTGTTCTTTCGTAAACGTCCATTTTTTAGACGATTTTGGTTGTCTATTTTATTCAGTTAAAAATGCTAGTGCAATAGTTTTTGCAATTTATTTTTATGTAAAAATAAAAGCTCACTTCTTTTTATGATTTAACTCAAAAAAAGGATGCAAAGCGAAGGAATAACAATCGCATAACCCATTAAAGGCAGAAAAACAAATTGCCAAATTTTACTACGGATTTCAAAGCCAATGCCATGAATCCATAAAATTCCCATGCCATAAAAAGCTAATAATGCAAAGTAAGGAATTTTTCCGCCAAAATAGATCCCGAAAGCAGTCGATTTTAATAAAATCATTGCAAATAGACCGCTTGCGAGAAGAAAAGAAAGGGCTTTTAGCAAGCCCTTTGAAGTTAAGTGATATAACAAATGAATCATAGATTATTCGTCAAATTTACCTGTTTTCTCAATCTTTGTTGTAATAAATACCGCAAAGTAAATTGCGAGAAACATACCAAAAAACCAAGTTAAATAAAACATAATTGCTCCTTAGTATGCTGTAGCGTGATTGTCTTCAATAAATTTTGCATCAAGACGACCAAACATTTTGATGTAAGACCAAATAGTATAGAACAATATGATTGGTACAAAGAAGCACGCTGCATAGAACATAATGGTTAAGGTGTTAAGGCTTGCAGTTGAATCCCAAACGGTTAAGCTCATTTCTGGGTGAGAAATTGAAGGCATAATGAATGGGAACATTGATACTGCCGCAGTTAAAATTACACCGATTTGCATTAAAGATGATGCAAAGAATGCAGTACCTGAACGGTTTGCTTTAGAAGCTACGATGGTTAATAACGCACCGATTACCGCGATTGCAGGTACAATCCAAAGCACTGGCATTTCAGCATAGTTTTTAAACCAAGCAGATGTTTCAACCGCTACAGTTTTGTTGCTTAATGCAGAAACTGCATTGTGATCTAATTGGCTTGTGATCACGAAACCTTCTTTGAAGTATAACCAAATACCAGCTAATACAAATGCGACTAATGTTACGGTTGCTGCAAATTGTGATACGCCACGTACACGGTTGCGTAATTCAGCCGTGGTTTTCATTTGTAACCAAGTTGCCCCTTGGGTGGTTAGCATAAATAAGCTCACTACACCACATAATAATGCGAATGGATTTAATAAGCCTAAGAATGTACCTGTGTAAGTCACTTGGTTTATGTTGTTAAACTCAAATGGTAAGCCTTGCAATAAGTTACCGAACGCTACACCGAAAATTAGTGAAGGTACGAAACCACCGATGAATAATGCCCAATCCCAAGCATTACGCCATTTTGGTGAATCAATTTTCGCACGATATTCAAAGCCCACTGGACGGAAGAATAATGCCGCAAGCACTAAAATCATCGCTAAGAAAAAACTTGAGAATGAGGTCGCATAAACAGTTGGCCATGCAGCAAAGATCGCACCACCACCTGTTAACAACCAAACTTGGTTACCATCCCAGTGTGGGGCAATTGAGTTGATCATCACACGGCGTTCTGTGTTGCTTTTACCCACAACAGGTAAAAGGGTTAATACGCCCATATCGAAACCATCTGTAATCGCAAAACCGATTAACAATACAGCAATTAAGATCCACCAAATAAAGCGGAGAACTTCATAATCTAACATTGCCTACTCCTTATTTTGCAGATTGCTCAAAGTAGTATTTACCTGTTTTTAATGCACTTGGACCTAGACGACCATATTTGAACATTAAATACATTTCTACTACTAAGAAGATTGTATATAAACCACATAATAAACCAATTGCAGTCCATAATTCAGCCACAGTTAAGTGAGATGCTGAAATACCTGTTGGTAACACTTCATAAACTGCCCAAGGCTGACGTGCAAACTCAGCTAAGAACCAACCAGCTTCAATTGCAATCCATGGTAATGGCATAGACCATAATACCGCTTTAAGTAACAATTTGTTTTTGCCCACGGTGCCACGGAAGTTAAAGAAGAATGCTAAGCCAATGATTAAAGACATTAGCATACCAGAGCCAACCATCACGCGGAATGCCCAGAAGTTAGGTCCTACGTTTGGAATAGTTGCATCAGCAGCTTTAATGATTTGCTCTTCTGTTGCCGCTGCAATATTATCGCCTACGTATTGTTTTAACAATAAACCAAAGCCAAGATCTTTTTGAACTGCTTGGAATGCTGCTTTTTCTTCTTCTGTATAATTACCAGAACGAAGTTTTTCTAATAAAACAACCGCGGTAGCACCGTTACGTACACGCTCAACGTTTTCTTTACGAATATCATTTAAACCTTTGATTTCAGTATCTAAAGAACGTGTTGCAACTAAACCGCCAAGGTATGGAATTTGAATTGCAAAGTCGTTTTGACGAGCTTCAGAGTTTGGAATTGCAATCGCATTAAATGCTGCTGGTGCTGGGTGAGTTTCCCATTCAGCTTCCATTGCTGCCAATTTCACTGGTTGTGCTTTACCAATTTCATAACCAGATTCATCACCCATTAATAATACGGAAAGAATCGCGAATAAACCAAAACTTGCACCTACAGAGAATGAGCGTTTAGCAAATCCTAAGTCACGACCTTTTAATATATAATAAGCACTGATACTTAATACAAAGATCGCACCACAGGTATAGCCTGCAGTTACAGTATGTAAGAATTTACTTTGAGTCACTGGGTTTAAAAGAAGATCAGTAAAACTGGTCATTTCCATACGCATTGTTTCAAAGTTAAATTCTGAACCTACAGGGTTTTGCATCCAACCGTTAGCCACTAAGATCCACATTGCAGAGAAGTTAGAACCAAATGCCACACAATATGTCGCTAATAAGTGTTTTTTCTTAGAAAGACGATCCCAACCAAAGAAGAATAGACCTACAAAAGTAGATTCTAAGAAGAACGCCATTAAACCTTCTAATGCTAAAGGTGCACCGAAGATATCGCCCACATAGTGAGAGTAATATGACCAGTTTGTACCAAACTGGAATTCCATGGTAATACCAGTCGTTACCCCAAGAGCAAAGTTAATACCGAATAACTTACCCCAGAATTTAGTCATATCTTTATAAACTTCTTTTCCTGTCGTTACATAAAGTGTTTCCATCACTACAAGCACAAAAGAAAGACCTAATGTAAGCGGCACAAATAAGAAGTGATAGAGAGCAGTTAAAGCAAACTGCAAACGCGAGAGTTCAACAAAGTCTAACATCTCAAACCTCTTCATCTTGATAATATGAAATATGATTAATTATTCGATACCGAATAATGCCCCACAAAACTTTGACCCAAAGCAAAGATCTACCCTACAAGGTAATCAGAGTTTCAAGAGCCTATTTTACCTGTTATTGATAAAATAAAAAACAACCCCAATTAACAAAGGATTAACCTTTTTTGAAATCATTAAACTTTTAGCTATATTTTTTTATGAATTAAGAAAACAGATTAAAAACTTTACCTCTCAAGAGGTAAAGTTGAGTTTTTTCTTTGAGAAAGATCAAATAAAATCTGCTTTTTACCTGTGAAATCTTGCTGACTTTTGCAGTAAAGCGTGCTAATCTCTTGAATATTTAATTATTCCCTATTTAATTTAAAAGATTTTAGCTATAACAGAAAAAGGTAAAATTATGCTAAAAAAATGTTTCTTACTCTGTTTTTCTCTTTGCTTAGGCACAACGTTTACCATTTCAGCTCAAGCAGAAGTAAAAACCTCCACTTTGATAATTGAAAAACCAGAAAGCATCAAACTTACGCCAGAATGTCAAAATATGTTTAATGTTGCAAATACGCTGATTAAAGATGCAGAAAAACAACCTGGTACACACACACAAGTAAAACGCTTGAAAAATCAGCTCTCTGCAAGCAAAAAACAGCTACTTGCAATGGAAACGACCTTACAACAAAAAAGTTGCACGAAAGGTTTAAGTGCGTTAAATACATTAAAAGAAAAGCATTAATCTAGTAACACAAAACGGCTAAGTATATATTTTGTTTAGCCGTTTTCTTTAGCAAACTAATGTAGCTAAAAAAATCACAATTGTTAAAAACTCAAACATCCCCACTTTTTTTACATTCCAGCCTAATGTTGGCACAATAATTGCTCGTGCCAATGCAAACAAATAAGCGGTAAAAATTGCATTTTCATTTGTAAATAAGTAAATCAAACTAAGTCCTAAATGTATGCCAATGCTCAGTTCAGCATAAAGTGGTTTTTTTCGTTCACGAGCAAGGCTTTTGATATAGAAAGTAGTTGCAATAAAAAACAGTGTTGGGTGAATAAGAAAGACAAAATCGACCGCTTGCATGCTTAAATAATAGGTCGCCATTCCAACCACACCAAAGGTAAGAATTCCTGCAATATCATTGAGTAAATGGCGTTCATTGCGCTGTTTAGCAAAATAGAATTGCACTAAACCAAGCGGTAGTAAAGGCAAGGCAAAAAGCAAAACTAAAGGTTGAGAGAGTAAGACGGGGGAGGCAAAACCAAGGCTTAAAATGAAATAAATAACCGCCCAACGTTTATTTTTAGCCGTCGGTTTCTTGCTAAACAGCATAAAGAACGGGTAAGAGAAAAGGTAAAGAAAAAGCCATGCAAGACCAAATAGAAAAAGCGACCAATTATACTCTTTTGCTTGGATAACTGCATAGAAATAAGGCAAAAATGCCATGGCTAACGCACCGTGCTGATTGGAAATAACAGGTTTCTCGTTTAACATTCCTAATCCCTAGAGATTTACTCAACTATTAAAAATATGGAGGATTATCACTCAAATAATCCCCCAATACAACAAGCATAGATTTATTTTAAACGAAAAACCTTGACGTTATTAAAACCATTTTCTTTCAAATATAACGCTTGTAATTTGCTCATTACCCCACGTTGGCAATAAAGTAAGTAGTTTTTAGTTTGATCTAATGCTGTAAATTGGCTTGAAAGTTTATAGAACGGTAATTCTTTCACTTCCACATTATCCAGTTCTAACGGTGCTTCATCAGTTTCTTCAGGGCTACGAATATCTAAAATTACATCGTTTTCGCCGAGTTCAGTCGTTGTTTCAACAGAAACCACTTCTTTTTCAGTTTGTTGTGCAATTTCACGAATATCAAGGAATTGGGCATTTTGCACTGCTTGTTCTAACACTTCAAAATTGAAATGCCCTTCCTCTTCAACGATTTTGCTTTCAATCGCTTTCACTGTTGGATTTTTGGAAATTACGCCACAGAATTCTGGCATTGATTTGGCGATGTCATCCGTGCCGATCTCTTTTGCCATTGCGATAATTTGTTCTTTATCGTGGGTAATCAGCGGACGTAATACCAGCGTATCTGAAGCCTTATCAATCAAGCGTAAATTGGTGAGTGTTTGGCTAGAAACCTGCCCTAACGCCTCACCTGTAACAATCGCTTGAATGTCAAAACGCTCGGCAATTTTACTTGCCGCACGTACCATCATGCGTTTTAACACTACGCCCATTTGCCCGTTATCAACTTTTTCTAAAATTTCACCGACTACGTTTTCAAAGTTAATTGCCACAAAACGCACTTTATGAGAAGTACTATAACGACTCCAAATGTGATATGCCATCTGTTTCACGCCGATTTCGTGTGCTGCACCGCCCAAGTTGAAGAAGCAATAATGCACGCGTGAACCGCGACGAATCAACATATAGCTAGACACACCCGAATCGAAGCCGCCCGAGATTAAAGAAAGCACATCTTCTTGCGTACCGATCGGGTAGCCGCCAAGCCCTTCGTGGCGTGCTTTTACCAGCAACATTTTGTCGTTATCAATATCAATACGCACCGTTACATCAGGTTTCGTGAGCTTAACGCTTGCCGTTTCGATACGCTGATTTAAGCCACCGCCCACATAACGTTCTACGTCTAATGAGCGGAATTCATGTTTACCTTTACGGCGAACACGCACGCAGAAGGTCTTACCTTCCAACTCTTCACGCACTTGGGCAAGCGTTTGTTCAAAAATATCGTGCATAGTTTCAAACGGATATTCTTCCACTTCTAAAATATGGTGAATACCTGGTGTGCGTTTAAGCAGATCCAATACCATTGGAGCTTCTTCTGCCACTTTGGCTCGTACTTCAATGAAATCCCAGTTGCGAATAACCGCAACATTTTCAGTTTCACGCAACAACACATTACGAATGTTTGAGGTAAGAATTTTGATAAAGCGTTTACGCACGGAATCGCTTTTAATCATAATTTCAGGGAAAAGTTTGATAATAAATTTCATAGTAAGATCAAGTTTTTAATGTAAATGTCATAAATCCTAAAACAAGTAATTATGTGAATTATAACATACTTTCGACATTCTCGTTTCTTTACATAACTTTTACAAAGTAGATGGCTTAACTATCGATATGATAAAATTCGAACACTTTTTAATAAAGCGGTTAAATTTATGACTAATATTGCAATTATCCCTGCACGTGCAGGATCAAAAGGTATCTTACACAAAAATCTACAACCTGTTGGAGGTTATTCATTGGTTGCTCGAACTATTATTGCAGCTCAACAAGCTAATGTTTTTGAGCGTATTATCGTTTCTTCAGATGGTGATGAGATACTAAAGGAAGCTCATAAGTTTCAGGCGGAAGCAATAAAGCGTCCAGGTGAATTAGCTCAAGATAATTCTCGTACAATTGATACGATTTTACATACGTTACGGACGTTGAATATTACAGAAGGAATTTGTACTTTATTGCAACCAACAAGTCCTTTGCGTAGTCACTTAGATATAAAGAATGCGATGGATATGTTTAAAAATAGTGGAGTAAAATCTGTTATTTCTGCTTGTGAATGTGAACATCATCCGTATAAATCATTTAGTTTGGCTACTAACGGAGAAATCTTATCTGTCCGTGAAATTAGCGATTTTGAAGCTCCGCGCCAGAGTTTGCCAATTATGTATAGAGCTAATGGAGCAATTTATATCAATGACACAGCCTCATTATTAAAAGAAAAATGTTTTTTCATTCAGCCAGCAAAATTTTATCTTATGCCAAGTTACCGCTCCTTAGATATTGATGCTAAGCAAGATCTAGAATTAGCAGAAATTATTGTTACTCAAGAAAATTATCTATAAGAAAACCCCGAGCATCATAAAAATGATGATCGGGATTTAATTTTATGAATTAAAATTATTTCGTATAAACTGGTAAACGTTTACAAATAGCTAATACTTTTTCTTTCGTTTCAGCAATCACTTGCTCTTCGTTTTCTTTGCCTAATGCATCTAACACATCACACATCCAATTGGCTAATTCACGTACATCGTTTTCATTAAAACCACGACGGGTAACAGATGGTGTACCCACACGGATACCTGAAGTTACAAATGGTTTTTGTGGATCGTTTGGTACTGCATTTTTATTAACGGTGATGTTTGCTTTACCTAATGCCGCATCCGCTGCTTTACCTGTTAAACCTTGTTTGATGAAACTTACAAGGAATAAGTGGTTTTCTGTGCCGTTTGATACCACATCATAGCCACGTTGTTTGAATACTTCTACCATCGCTTTCGCATTTTTGATTACGTTAGCTTGATATTCTTTGTATTCTGGCTCTAAGGCTTCTTTAAAGCATACTGCTTTTGCTGCAATGATGTGAACTAATGGTCCACCTTGATTTGCTGGGAATACTGATGATTGTAATTTTTTGTAGATCTCTTCATCACCACAAGAAGAAAGAATTAAACCACCACGTGGGCCGCCTAATGTTTTGTGGGTTGTAGTTGTAACAACGTGTGCGTGCGGTAATGGGTTTGGGTATAAACCTGCCGCGATTAAACCTGCAACGTGTGCCATATCAACGAATAAATATGCACCGACTTCGTCTGCGATTTCACGCATTTTCGCCCAATCTACGACTTGAGAGTAAGCAGAGAAACCTGCCACGATCATTTTGGGTTTGCACTCTAATGCTTTTTGGCGAACATCTTCGTAATTGATCACACCATCTGCAGTAATACCGTAAAGCACAGAGTTGTAGATTTTGCCAGAGAAGCTTACTTTGGCACCGTGCGTTAAGTGACCGCCGTGGGCTAGATCCATACCTAAAATGGTATCACCTGCGTTGATCAATGCACCGTAAACGGCAGCGTTCGCTTGTGAACCAGAGTGCGGTTGTACATTCGCATAATCTGCACCGAATAACTCTTTCGCGCGGTCAATTGCTAATTGTTCCACAATGTCTGCATATTCGCAACCGCCGTAGTAACGTTTGCCTGGGTAGCCTTCTGCGTATTTGTTAGTGAATTGAGAGCCTTGAGCTTCCATTACACGTGGGCTTGCATAGTTTTCTGATGCGATCAATTCAATGTGTTCTTCTTGACGACGATTTTCATCTTGGATTGCTTGCCACAAAACGGGATCGTAATCTTTAATATTCATATTAGCTGTAAACATTCAAGCCTCCTGTAACTCGATAAATTCAACTTAAAAATTCGATTTTAGTAAAAATGCTTTTACGCAAACGTTTTCGTTTTAAAAAGACAACGCATTCTACTCATTTTTCACAACAAGCGGTAGCTTTTTTCGAATAATTTGCGTGTTAAATCTTCATAATCACTATGAAGAATAATCATCTTTATATAAAACTACATTAGAATAATTTACTTGCCCAGCCTAGTTTTGAGCCAAGCACGGTAAAATAATTATAATCATTGAGATGCAATAAGTGCAATTTATCTGTACTTTTTCGCACTATTACGCGATCTTCTGCGGTAAATGGCAATACTGTTTGCCCATCGCAACTCACTTCTAAATGTGGTTGATTATGTTGAGAAAAACGCAAAGAGATATGGCTATCGCCATCCACAACCAATGGGCGTGAAGAAAGCGTATGTGGATGCATTGGCACAAGGGCAATGGCATTCATATTTGGGGTAAGGATAGGACCACCAGCCGAGAGAGAGTAAGCGGTTGAGCCTGTTGGGGTAGCAATAATCAATCCATCAGAACGTTGAGAAAAAGCGAATTTGCCATCAATATACACTTCAAATTCAATAATGCGTGCCACTTGGCTTGGATGAGCAACCACTTCATTAAGTGCGTTGCTTGAGGCAATAATCTTGCCATTACGTTCAATATGAGCTTCTAATAAAAAACGTTCTTCGATCAGAAACTCACCTTTTTCAAGGCAACTATAAAGCTGTTCAAAAGCCGTTTGTGGTGCAATGTCGGTCAGAAAACCAAGATTACCGCGATTGATACCGATCAACGGTACTTTATATTTAGCGAGTGCTCTAGCCATACCAAGCATATTACCATCGCCGCCAATGACGATCACAAGGTGAGTATTTTCGCCAATCGCTTTCAATGAATATCCTTCTGTAAGGTGTAATTGCTCGGCAATTTTCTCTTCGACTAATACATTATAATGGCGATCTTTCAGCCAATTATAGACCGCCAAATGGGTTTCTAAAGCACTATCATGACGAGGATTGCCTACAATGCCTATAGTTTGGAATGATCTTTCTAATTTACTCATTTTGCTAATCCCGTTTTTTTGCCAATAACCACCAGACAATAGTTAAGCAAATCAAGCTCGGAATGAGTGCACCGATAAAGGTTGGAATCCACGTAAATACTAAGGTCATATTACCGAAAGTAATATTCGAGACATAGAACACGAAACCCGCGATAATCCCGATAAAGAGTTTGGTTCCCATTGCACTGCTGCGAAGCGGTCCAAAAACGAAAGAGATTGCCAATAACATCATTACTGCCATTGAAATCGGTTGATAAACTTTACGCCAGAAGGCAATTTCAAAGCGTTTGGAATCTTGCCCTGTTTCTTTCAAGAAACCCACATAATCAGACAATCCTGAAATAGAAAGAGATTCTGGTTTGAGCGACACGATACCCAATTTACTTGGGGTAATCGTGGTTTGCCACACTTGATCGGCTTCTTTATTTTGCTGGATTTGGTTCTCGCTAATTAGTGATTTTTCTACTTTTTGTAACTGCCATTGATTATCCCTATAAACCGCACGATCCGCTTGTGTGATAGCCTTCAAAGCTTTGTTATCAAAGTGATAAATCGATACGCTGTTAAGTTCGTGCTCATTGTTGATATGGCGAATATAGATAAAATCTTGCCCATCTTTTGCCCAGAAGCCACCTGTAGTTGCCAGCATTGAGCCGCCGCTTTGGGCAATTGAACGCATATTTCGTGCATATTGCTCCGTTTGTGGGATGCCCCATTCGCTTAAAAACATGGTGAGAAAAATCAGGGGTAGGGCGGTTTTCATCACCGCTAAACCAATGCGGAAACGAGAGAACCCCGATGCCTGCATTACCACCAATTCACTGCGACTAGCAAGATTGCCTAAACCAAGCAAGCCACCAATTAACACGACTACGGGGATAATTTCTTTAATGTCGCTTGGTAACATCAACAAGGCATAATAAGTAGCGATTATCGCATCGTAGCTGCCTTTACCGACATCTTTGAACTCTTCCACCAATTTCACGATAAAAATTAGGCCACTAATGGCAAGCAGTACGGCAAAAATCATCGCTAAAATGCTTTTGCCAATATAGCGTTCTAAAATATTCATTCCAAAAATTTTCATTATGCCCCCTCTTTTTTGAAAGAGAAGCGATAGCGAATAGCAGACATCCATCGCGTTTCCCAGCTATTCATTACAATGCCAAGTATTAAGAATGCTATCGAAACTGCAGGCATAAAAATAGATGCATCTATCTTGCCCGAAGCCCCAGAGGATTTTAATGAACTTTGCAATAAAAAGTAGATTAAATAGAGCAATACCGCAGGAATAATTTTCGCAAATCGCCCTTGACGCGGGTTTACGCTACTCATTGGCACGGCTAATAATGCCATCAAAGGCACCGCAAACACAAGGGCAAAACGCCATTGTAATTCGGCTTTTGCTTCAGGTGATTTGTCTGCCATTAGGCTAGAAAAATCGGCACGCTGCATTAATTTATCACTGGAGTTTACATCTTGATAGCCCAAATAAGCGGTGTAATTATCAAAATGAGAAATACGGAAATCGGCTGTTTTTGCTGTGCCTTCATAGCGGGTACTCTCTTTTAGAGTGAGCAATTGATCGCCATTCGGCAAACCTTGTAATACGCCTGTATCCGCTACCACCACAGAGGGACGATTTTTCTTTTGTTGATCAGGCTGGAACACATAAATATCATTCAAAGTATTCGCTTCATTATTGATATTCTCAATAAATAATACATAACCACCCGCGGTCATAAATTGGCCTGCTGAAAGAGCTGAAAAACGCGGGTTAGATTTCGCTTCTGCCAAAATTTTGCTTTGCATATCAATTGCCCAAGGGGTGAGCGAAAAGACGTTGTAAGCCGCCAAAGCAGTGGTAAAAATCGAAAGAAATAATGCCACACGAGTCAATAGACCTTGCCCCACACCGCAAGCACGCATCACCGTGATTTCACTTTCCGCATATAAACGTCCAAGGGTAAGCAACAATGCCACAAAGAGCGAAAGCGGCAACATAAATTGCGACAGAGCTGGCATTCCTAAGCCTAATAAACTGAGCACTAAATCGGTTGGCACTTTCCCACTTACGGCAGAATTAAGCACACTAATCAGTTGCTGGCTAAAAAACATCAGTAACAAGATAAATAGAATCGCTATTTGGCTTTTAAAAATCTCTTTCGTTAAATATCGGCTTAAAATCACAATCGGGTTCTCTATAAATTATGCTTGCAATTTCTTTGCAAATCGGTAGTTTATGACCTGTACTTTATGGCTTGGTTCAAGTGGTTGATTTTTTCACTTATTTTGCTAATTTTCGAGTAAAATTGACCGCTTGAAAAAGGTGCTATGATACCTCTTTCTTAGAAAAAAATCACGGGAGCATTTATGGAATTTAATGTAAAAAATGGCAGTATTGAAAAACAACGTACGGGCTGTGTGATCGTTGGCGTGTATGAAACCCGCCGATTTAGCGAATCTGCCGAAGAATTAGACCGCTTGAGCGAAGGCTATTTAAGCAACATTTTACGCAAAGGTGATTTAGATGGCAAAGTGGGGCAAACGCTTCTATTACATCACGTACCGAATGTACCCGCAGATCGCGTGTTATTAGTCGGCTGTGGCAAAGAACGTGAGCTTACCGAACGCCAATACAAACAACTCACACAAAAAGCGGTGCAGGTGTTAAACGAAACTGGAGCAACTGAAGCCGTTTCGTTCTTAAGTGAACTACATGTGAAAGGTCGCTCAACTTATTGGAACATCCGTTTTGCGATTGAAGCCATCCAAGAGCTACTTTACAGCTATAACGAATTTAAAAGCGTTAAACCTGAAACCAAGCGTGAGTTACGCCGTGTGATTTTTAATGTTGCCAATCGCAAAGAGTTAGCTGAAGCAGAGCGAGCTTTAGCTCATGGGCAAGCGGTTACGTTAGGAATAAGTTTTGCAAAAAATGTGGCGAATTGTCCACCAAATGTGTGTAATCCAGCCTATTTAGCAAAATTAGCAACCCAATTAGCCGAAGATTACAACAACATTACCACCACGATTATAGATGAAAAAGCGATGGAAGAATTAGGTATGAATGCCTATTTGGCGGTTTCTCGTGGTTCTGAAAACCCTGCTTATTTGTCTGTCATTGAATTCAAAAATCATCCAAATCCCGATGCCAAACCGATTGTGTTAGTCGGTAAAGGCTTAACTTTCGACTCGGGCGGTATTTCCATCAAACCGTCTGAAGCAATGGATGAAATGAAATACGATATGGGTGGTGCAGCTTCAGTTTATGGCACAATGAAAGCCTTGGCTGAAATGAACTTGCCACTGAATGTTATCGGCGTATTAGCAGGCTGTGAAAATATGCCAGATGGCAATGCTTACCGCCCTGGCGATATTCTCACTACGATGAACGGCTTAACGGTCGAAGTGTTAAATACCGATGCCGAAGGTCGCTTAGTGCTATGCGATACGCTCACTTATGTCGAACGTTTTGATCCTGAATTGGTAATCGATGTCGCTACCTTAACAGGGGCGTGCATGATTGCATTAGGTGCTCATAACAGTGGATTGATGTCTACTCATAATAATCTTGCACACGATTTGCTTAATGCTGCCGAAGAAGCAGATGATAAGGCATGGCGTTTACCACTAGGCGAAGAATATCAAGAACAGCTTAAGTCTAACTTTGCTGATCTTGCCAACATTGGCGGGCGTTTAGGTGGAGCTATTACCGCAGGGCAGTTCTTATCGAACTTTACTAAAAAATATGCTTGGGCACATTTAGATATTGCGGGCACAGCTTGGAAATCAGGGGCAAGCAAAGGTGCAACAGGTCGCCCAGTGCCGTTGTTGAGTCAGTTTTTGATTAGCAAAGCCAAATAGTTAATCATTATAGGAGCAAATTACATTTGCCCTAATGATCTTAATATTTTGGGGTAAATGTAATTTGCCCCTTG
>NZ_MUXY01000015.1 GCF_002015035.1 Haemophilus parahaemolyticus
CAAGGGGCAAATTACATTTTTCTCTACAGAAAATTATTATTTATTCATACCTCAACGCCTGAGCTGGCTCAATTTTCGATGCACTAAATGCGGGATAAAGCGTACACGCGAGCGATAATAAAATCGATACCACCGCAATCACCGTAATTTGCGTTGGAGAAATCAAAGTTGGCAACACAATCGCAGGGTTAATCATTGCAATCAACGTATCTAAATTCATTGCGGCAGCCACGCCTAAAACGACACCTAAAATCGAGCCAATAATCCCCACAATCGAGCCTTGGAAAATAAAAATTTCCATCACTTGCGGTTTGGTTAAGCCTTGAGTTTGTAAAATCGCAATTTCGCCCTGTTTATCTACCACCATTAAACTTAGTGAGGTAATAATGTTGGAAATCGCCACCACAATAATGAGGCTAACCAGCAAGCCCATCATATTTTTTTCCATTTTCACCGCTTGGAAAAACTCGCCTTTCTGCTCACGCCAATCATGGATTTGGTATTGATCTCCAGGGAAGTAACGGCTTAATTCGGTAACTTGGAACGGGTCGTTTAAATACAAGCGTATGCCTTGAATATGCTCGTTATCAATCCTGAGCAGTCGCCCCACATCCGCTAAATTCGCAAATAGCGTATATTCGCTGCCATTGCTATTCGCATAATAAAAGCCTGAAATCTGAAACAGACGTTGCATCGGTACGCGTCCCATCGGTGTGTATTGGCTGTTTTCAGTAATCATAATGCGGATTTTTTCACCTACATTTAGATTCAATTTTTGAGCCAATTGCCAGTTAATTAGCACGTTAAATTCGCCTTCGGGCAGAAGCTGTACCACATTTTCACCATTTAAAAGCGGATCATCCTGGGCATTTTCCACGCCAATTAGTGAGCCTGCTTCAATCCCTTGCTGGCTTTGAATAATGATATTCGTGCGGTTAATTGGGTTGGCTTGAGTCACTAAATTTGGTTGGAGCAGTTGCTCATTTTTTGTAAAATGCCCATCAATTGGCATCACAACCGCATGTGGCAGTGTGGAAAGCAAATTACGCTTTTGCATATTTTCCAAGCCGTTCATAATGGAAAGCACAATCACCAATGCCATTACGCCTAGCACGATGCCAAAGCTGGCGAGGTTGGTCACCAGTCGTCCAAAACGATCAGCACTTTTCGTTCGCCAATACCGCCAAGCGATAAATAGAGGGATAAAATTCATATTATATAAATCATATAAAGTACTTCACCCCCTCCATTTACGGAGGGGGAAAGTAAAAAATAAAGGGAAGACTATCTTACCATCTTCCCTATTTTTGCTAAAACATTAATTACTTGCCAGTTTTTACAAACTCTTCAATATTTTGAGCAACTTTATTGACCAATGTTGTAACCGCTGAATCGCTTGCCCACGCAATGTGTGGGGTAACCAACAAATTCGGTAAGCGTTTAGCTGCTTGAATAAGCGGATCATCAATTGCTGGTGGCTCTTTTACTAACACATCTAACGCTGCCCCTGCAATTTGACGAGATTCTAATGCTTGTAACAATGCTTTTTCATCTACTACAGGTCCGCGGCTGCAGTTAATCAAATAAGCGGTTGGCTTCATCAATGCTAAAGTTTCTGCATTAATTAAATTTTGTGTTTGCTCGGTAAGTGGACAGTGCAAAGTAATCACATCCGCTTGTTTGAATACGTCCTCAAACGGTGTATAGCCTTCACGAATGGTTGTTGCACCTTGATGCTCTGCAAAAATTACGTTCATTCCGACCGCTTGTGCAAGGCGAGCAACCTCCGCACCAGTATTGCCTTTGCCGAATACCCCAAGCGTTGCACCACGAATATCGGTAATTGGATAATCGGTGTAGCAGAACTGCCCACAAGTCGCCCAACGGTCGCTGGTCACTTGGTCGTGATGGTAACTCATTAAGCTATGTTTAAGCGAAAAAATCATCCCCAATACGTGCTCTGGCACGGTCACAGAAGAGTAACCTGTGACATTTTTTACACAAATACCAAGCTCTTTTGCTGCCACTAAATCCACGTTATTTGTGCCTGTTGCCGTAATCGCAATCAATTTTAATTTAGGTAATTTCGCTAATAATTCACGCCCAAGTAATACTTTACTGGTCACGATAATATCGGCATCTTTGGCACGCTCAAAGGTCTCATCGCTACTTGTGCGGTCATACTCCACCCAATTGTGCGGAAAACTTGGACGAGGAATGTCGTGTGTGGCAGGAATGCCTGTACGGTCTAGGAATACAATATTTAGCATAGCAAGCTCCTTTTTCTTTTGTGTTGTAAGGGATATGCAAGCGGTCGAGTTTACAAAAAATCGTGCAAATTCGACCGCTTGTTATTGATGTGTAAGTGCAAATTGCCCTTACTTTATTCTGATTAACTATTTTTTCTTCGCGTATTTCAATGAGTCAATCGCAACGGCTAACACGATGATGCCACCTTTGATGATGTATTGCCAGTAAGGGTTTACGCCGATGTAGGTTAAACCATAGTTGATAACGGTGAAGATTAATACCCCTGTTACTACGCCGATGATAGTACCCACACCACCTGCGAATGACACACCACCTACTACGCAGGCTGCGATTGCGTCCATTTCATACATAAAACCTAAGTTGTTGGTTGCACTACCGATACGGCCTGCTTCTAACATACCACCGAAGGCGTAGAAGATACCTGATACCATATAGATACCCATTAAGTTCATTGCTACGTTTACGCCTGAAACTTTCGCTGCTTCTGGGTTACCACCAATCGCGAACACGTTTTTACCGAAACGGGTTTTGTTCCATAAAATCCACATAATCACGGTTGCAATGGCTGCATAAATAGTGATGTATGAGAGTTTAAAGCCACCAAGTCGGAAGAAACCTTGTGCAAAGTCTGAGAAATTTTCGCTAAAGCCTGCGATGGGTGATGAACCTACAGCATCATAGTAAAGTGAGTTGATACCGTAGATGATGATCATTGTCCCCATTGTGGCAATGAATGGTGTTACGTTTAAGTAAGCAATCACAAAGCCGTTAAACAAACCGATAATTGCACCGATACCACAGATAATAAGCACCACCACAGGAATTGGCATTTCTGCAAGGTTCGGGAATACTTTGTTCATATTATCCATTGCTTGTAAGAGCGTAGCAGAGATTACCGCAGCAAGACCGACCTGACGACCAGCGGATAAGTCGGTACCTTGAGTAACAATCAGCCCTGCAACACCAAGAGCGATGATTAAACGTACTGAAGATTGGGTTAAGATGTTACTAAAATTTCGTAAACTCAAAAAGCTAGGATCTTGTGCGATAATGATAATAAGTAAGATCAATAACACAAAATAGATGGCATTTTGTTTCAGAAAATTAAGTGCTTTGTTAGGTTGTACCGCAGACATAATTCACTCCTGATTTATAAGTATTTTGCCGCAAGTTGTAATATTTCTTCTTGGGAGGTTTTTGCCGTTTCGACAATGCCCGCCACTTTACCATTACTCATCACGATAATTCGGTCGGTTACGCCAAGTAATTCTGGCATTTCCGATGAAATCATAATGATGCCTTTTCCTTTATTGGCAAGTTCAAGGATCAGTTGGTAAATCTCAAATTTCGCCCCGATATCGATACCACGGGTTGGTTCATCTAGCATTAACACTTCTGGTTGGGTTAATAACCAACGTCCGATGATCACTTTTTGTTGGTTACCGCCTGAAAGTGAGCCAATCGATGTGCCGTGCGATGGGGTTTTTACGTTCATTGAGTCAATTACCCATTGGGTATCGCTTTTCATTTTTTTGTTACTCAATAAGCCGAATTTGCCTAAGTACGATTTCATATTTGAAATGAGGGAGTTAAATTCGATACTTAAATTAGCGTAAATCCCTGTGGAGCGACGCTCTTCGGTTACCAAAGCAAAGCCGTTGTTAATCGCTTCAAAAGCATTGCGGTTACGAATTTCTTTACCGTGGAGTTTAATTACACCGCTTGCTTTTTCACGCACCCCGAAGATGGTTTCTACAATATCGGTACGTTTTGCACCTACCAAACCTGCTACGCCAAGCACTTCGCCTTTACGTAATTCAAAGGTGATATCTTGAATTGAAGGTTGGTTTTTCGCAGTTAAGTGTTCGACTTCTAAGATTACCTCTTGTGGTACATTGGTTTTTTCTGGGAAACGTTGGGTTAATTCACGCCCTACCATCATAGAAACCACTTGATCCATTGAGGTATCTTTAATCGCCACGGTATTCACCCATTTACCATCACGTAAAATCGTAATTTCATCACAAATTTTGAAGATTTCGTCCATTTTGTGTGAGATGTAGATAATGCCACAGCCTCTGTCTTTTAATTTTTGGATGATTTTGAATAAGTGTTCTACCTCTTTTTCAGAGAGCGAAGAGGTTGGCTCATCCATAATCACGATTTTCGCATTGTAAGAGAACGCTTTAGCGATTTCGATCATCTGCATTTCAGACACAGAGAGTTTTGCCACTTTTTCCCTTGGATCAACATCAATGTCTAATTCATCAAAAATCGCTTTTGTATCGCGATACATTTTATCGTGGTCCACAAATGGACCTTTTAGTGGATAACGCCCGAGCCAAAGGTTATCCATTACGCTCACTTGTTTAACCAGGTTCAACTCTTGGTGAACCATTGAAATACCGTTTTCAAGTGCCTCTTTAGATGTTTTGAAATTAACGGGCTTACCTAAAAACAGAATTTCACCTTCATCTTTTGCATAAATACCAAACAAGCATTTTAAAAGGGTCGATTTCCCCGCACCGTTTTCACCCATTAAGGCGTGTACGCTGTGCGATTTTACCGTTAGATTAGCGTGGTCTAAGGCTTTTACCCCAGGGAACGATTTACTAACGTTTGTCATTGTGAGTAGTACTTCGTTTGTCATATCTCACTCCGTGTAAAAAATTGAGGCACGGACAATAAATGATTGAAATTCTTAAAATACCTCCCTCCCACTAGGGAGAGAGGGAATTTCATCAGACTTTGCCAATGCCTTTAATTATTATTTTAAAAATTTATTAAGGTTGTCAGCATCCACACCTAGGTAAGGAATACGTACGACATTTTTTTCAAGTTTTAGATCTGTGCCAGCAGTGGCATCTTTACCTGCTGAAAGGTTAGTGGATAATGCGATAACCGCTTTCGCTTGACCCACACCATCATTTAACACAGTACCTGCAATTTCACCTTTTTTGATAAGTTGTAATACTTCAGGTAACGCATCCACACCGAAGATTGGTAATTTTTTACCGTGTGCTTTAGTCGCTTCTAATGCACCCATTGCCATACCATCGTTGTTTGAAATAATCACTTCAATTTGGTCTGCTTTCGGGCTGGTTAACCAAGCGTCAGTTTTATCTTTCGCCATTGCCGCATCCCACATACCAGTGTCGATGAATAATTGCTCAGTTTGAATACCTTGTTTGTTTAATTCATCTACAACGTATTTTGTACGTGCTTCCGCATCTGGGTGACCTGGTTCACCTTTTAATAATACGTATTGGATTTTACCGTCTTTATTTAAGTCTAACGCAGGGTTTGCTTTCCATTGTTTCGCAATTAAGTCTCCTTGAATCACGCCAGATTCTTTAGGGTCTGTACCCACATAGTAAGCGTGTTCATAGCTACCAATCGCTTTTGCACCTGGATCTTTGTTAAAGAAGATCACTGGTACATCATCCCCTTTCGCTTTACCAATGATGGTTGGCGCTGCTGATGGGTCTACTAAGTTGATAGCTAATGCTTTCACACCTTTAGAAAGTAAGCCATCAACTTGGTCGTTTTGGATAGATTGTGTGTTTTGAGAGTCATTCATTAACAACTCGACATCTTTATGTTGAGCCGCTTCTTTTTCGATCTCTTTACGCATTAACGCCATAAAGTTATCGTCATATTTATAAATGGTCACACCGATACGATCTTTCGCTTGAGCAGTACCTACTGCTGAACCTAATGCAACCGCGAATGCTACAGCACTTAAAATCATTTTTTTCATAGAATTTCCCCTTAAGTGGAATGACATAGAGAGATTTTAGAGAGTCATTAAATTGTTATACCCTAACAACTTGCTCTAGATAATATAGATTTATGGAGGAATAATCCGTGATCTGCTTCACAAAATTTAACATTTGAGTTTTTATTGTTGAAATTTTAGCCTTCTTTGTAAAGTTTTTGGTTTTTTCGACCGCTTGTTTTATAGTACACACCTTTATGATTTGCTTTTAACCTATTTATTTTATGAAATTAACCAAAAAGACGATTAATCTATTGATTTTTCTTTTTGCGATTATTGTTTCTTACTTTTTAAATCAGCAAGAAAAATCAAAACCTACTCAAACAATAACTGCTTCTAGCACTGCCATTCAAGCCCAACAAGCGGTTAAAAATAGTTACGATATTGCAATGGCAGATGACAAATACGGACAAAACGTTACTGCACCTGTTGATTACTATATGCTTGCGCTCTCTTGGTCTCCTGCATTTTGTGAAGCACAGCGCGAAAAAAATCACGGTAAAATCCCTGAAAAGGCAGCCTATCAATGTGCAAGCGATCGCCAATTCGGTTGGGTCATTCACGGGCTTTGGGCACAGAATAAAAATGCAAAATCTGTCGAAGAACACCCACGTTTTTGCCAAGGCGACTTGCCGTCTGTTTCGCCACAAATTATCGAAAAATATTTGCCCGAATCCCCAGGAGCTTCACTATTACAAGGCGAATGGGAAAAGCACGGTGCTTGTGGATTCAACGATCCTG
Source organism: Haemophilus parahaemolyticus (assembly GCF_002015035.1). Classification (GTDB taxonomy): domain Bacteria; phylum Pseudomonadota; class Gammaproteobacteria; order Enterobacterales; family Pasteurellaceae; genus Haemophilus_A; species Haemophilus_A parahaemolyticus. Next base: position 6,791 of record NZ_MUXY01000015.1, read on the forward strand.
AAAGCTATTTTGCCAAACAGAAAGCCTTGTTTGATGATTTAGTCTTGCCTGATATGTGGATGCGAAATAATGAGCTTTTCCGATGGATGCGTAAAAATAATCCCAAATTAGACCGCGTGTATTTAGGGGCAAGCAAGAATGAGCTTTATATTTGCTACGATAAACAATGGAATGTGATGGATTGTCCGAGATAATATGAAGTAATTTCTTCGTTAATTAAGACTGCCACAAATGCTTGCATTTGAACGTTACTTTAGCAACGGCTCGAAGTGTTAGCGTAGCGAATAAATCTCCCTTACCCCTCTTTGCTAAAGAGGGGAATGTTTTTGATGAGGAATAGAGATCTCCATTTTCACTGAGATTCCCCCTCTTTAACAAAGAGGGGTAGGGGAGATTTGGCAGAATAAAATCCAACCAGATAAATAATTTTATGCCAGACCTAAGAATTCTCAAACTCCAAGCTCAACGGCAATTAAAACAAAGCCTTGCACTTGCTAACCAATTCTTTAACAAAGAATTTACAATACCCGTGATGAACTTCGAACTCCACGGACAAAAAGCAGGTGTGGCATATTTACAACAAAATGAAATTTGCCTTAATCCTGTATTATTGGTAGAAAATGGTGCTGCGTTTATTCAACAAGTTGTGCCTCACGAGTTGGCTCATTTACTTGTTTATCAACAATTCGGACGTGTGCAACCGCACGGTAAAGAGTGGAAAATGATGATGGAGCAAGTACTCGGTGTGCCTGCACATATCTATCACAAATTCAGTACCGCGAGTGTTGCTAAGCAATTCTCTTACCAATGCGACTGCCAAACGCACCTGCTTTCAGTCCGCCGACACAATGCTATTCAACGTAACCAACGCAGTTATATCTGCCGAAATTGTAACCAACCATTGCGATTATTGCTCGCATAACATTCCTTATAAGCGGGCAGAGTTTCGTTAAAAAATTGTTAAAATGGCTAGACATTCCGCTTAAAGTCCTTACAATTCACGCCAGTTTTATTTTTTAAATTTCTAAAAAAATTCGGAGTATATTATGGAAAAAATCGTGATTGTTGGCGGTGGTGCTGGAGGCTTAGAGCTTGCCACCTATTTAGGTAATAAATTAGGCAAAAAAAAGAAAGCAGAGGTGCTTTTGATCGACCGCAACGCTACCCACCTCTGGAAACCATTGTTACACGAAGTAGCAACAGGTTCATTAGATGATGGCACAGATGCAGTAAGCTACCGTGCTCACGCAACAAACCACTATTTCCACTTCCAACAAGGCACGCTTACAGGTGTAAATCGTGAGAAAAAAGAGATTGTGTTAGAGCCGCTTTTAGATGAAAACGGTGAAGTGTTAGTTGCTGAGCGTCACATCGCATACGACAAATTAATTCTTGCCATTGGCAGTAAATCAAACGATTTCGGCACTAAAGGGGTCGCAGAGCACTGTATTTTCTTAGACAGCTCTGAGCAAGCAAAACACTTCCAAAAACGTATGCTTGAGCTATTTTTACGTTTCTCTCACAGCCAAGATAAAGATGTAAAAATCGCAATTGTGGGCGGTGGGGCAACAGGGATCGAACTTTCTGCCGAACTTTACAACGCAGCTTCACACTTAAATGAATACGGTTTCGGTAAATTAAACCGTGCAAGCTTAAAAGTAGCACTTGTGGAAGCAGGCCCTCGCTTAATTCCTGCATTAACTGAAAAAGTGTCTGCTTCAGCTCTTTCAGAGTTACGCAAAGCAGGCGTCGATGTATATTTGAACACAATGATCACAGAGGCGGTGGAAGATGGTTTAATTACTAAAGATGGTGAAAAAATTGAAGCCGATTTAATGGTATGGGCAGCTGGAGTGAAAGCACCAGATTTTATCAAAGAGTTTGGTTTTGAAACCAACCGCTTAAATCAAATCGAAATCACCGATTTAATGCAAACCACAGTAGATAAAGATGTGTTCGTGATTGGCGACTGTGCTGCATTGATTCAAAACGGTAAACCAATCCCGCCACGAGCACAAGCTGCACACCAAATGGCAACCCAATGTGGTAAAAACATTGTGGCATTGTTAGAAGGTAAAGAAATGAAGCCGTTTAAATTCAACGATAAAGGCTCATTACTCTCTTTCTCACATTTCGGTACTGTGGGTAACTTAATGGGTAACTTAGTGAAAGGCGATATGTTTATCGAAGGTAAAATCGCTCGTCTTGCGTACCTTTCACTTTACCGTATGCACCAAGTCGCATTGCACGGTTGGTTGAAAACGGGCTTGATTTTATTAGTAGGACAAATCAACCGCTTCTTGCGTCCTTCCATGAAGTTGCATTAGTGTAAAGCCTGGGACTTACAGCCTTGAAATTTTAGTATTACAAATTTCAAGGCTTTTATTTTGGTTAGAGATTTTATCTATTATTTTTTTAAAATCACGATTAAAACAGGTTTTAAAGGGCGCTCTGAATGAGTAGATACTAAATCTTTTAAATCAAGTAATGGCTCAAAGACAAATTAAATTTTGAACTAAATCACATTTACAATACTTTTTTCTTTTTTAGCTAAACCGTTTTAGTTAGAATAGCCACGTTTTATTTTTCATCAAAAGAGGTCGCTATGAACTTCCCTAAAATTGCGGAACAAACCATCGCAAAATTGGGTGGTAAAGAGAACATTACCACTCTCGCACACTGTGCAACTCGCTTGCGTTTAACGCTTGCTGATGAGTCTAAAGTTGATAAAGAAGCTATCGAAAATATCGAGGGCGTGAAAGGTCAATTTTCTACCAGCGGTCAGTATCAAATCATTTTTGGTTCGGGCACGGTAAATAAAGTGCACGCTGAAATGCAAAAACAGATGGGCATTGGCGATATGTCTACTTCCGAAGCAGCTGCAGCAGGGGCTGCAAACCAACCATTATTACAACGTTTGGTGAAAGGTTTAGCGGATATTTTTGTGCCAATCATTCCTGCTATCGTGGCAGGCGGTTTGCTGATGGGGATTCACTCGACGCTAACCTCGGTCGGCTTCTTCTGGGAAGGGCATTCAGTTGTCACCAAATACCCTGAAGTGTCGGACTTAGTGGATTTCATCAATACCATTGCAAACGCACCATTCGTTTTCTTGCCTGTATTGCTTGGTTTCTCAGCGACTCGCAAATTTGGTGGTAACCCATTCTTAGGGGCAGCACTTGGTATGCTTTTAGTTCACCCTGCATTAGCAGATGGTTGGAACTACGCAAAAACCTTAATGGAAGGTAATATCAAATACTGGAACGTACTTGGTTTAGAAATTGAGAAAGTGGGCTATCAAGGCACGGTAATCCCAACTATTATTTCAGCTTGGGTATTAGCAACCCTTGAAAAAGGCTTCCGTAAATTCGTTCCGTCTTATTTAGATAACCTGGTGACCCCGATGTTCTCTTTATTCATCGCTGGTTTCTTGGCATTCACCGTTATCGGTCCATTCGGACGTGAAGCGGGCAGCTTAATTTCTTCAGGCTTAACTTGGTTATATAACAGCTTGGGTTTTGTAGGCGGTGCAATCTTCGGTACTTTCTACGCACCAATCGTTATCACGGGTATGCATCAAACCTTTATTGCGGTAGAAACCCAATTATTAGCGGACATGGCACACACTGGCGGTACGTTCATCTTCCCAATCGCAGCAATGTCTAATATCGCACAAGGTGCGGCGTGTTTAGGCGTGGCATTTACAATGAAAGATGCCAAAGTCCGTGGTTTAGCGATTCCATCTGGCGTTTCAGCCTTATTAGGTATCACCGAGCCAGCGATGTTCGGTGTTAACTTACGCTATCGCCACGCATTCATCTCAGCCATGATCGGTTCAGGCTTAGCAAGTGCATTCATTGCAGCATTTAACGTAAAAGCGATTGCTTTAGGTGCCGCAGGCTTCTTGGGGGTGGCTTCCATCAAACCAGACAGCCTTGCAATGTACTCAATCGGTATGGTAATTTCATTTGCGGTGGCATTCGTTTTATCAGTAATTTTGGGTAAACGTGCACAAGCGAAAAAAGCTTAATCTTTAAGCAATAATTTCACGCCCCAAGCAAATGTTTGGGGCGTTTTGTTTTATAATAACGGAATGAAAATACAGAAATTAACCCTTGAACGATGTGCTGAATGTGAAACTTTGGTGAAAGTTCCGCATCGGCTCTATAACCATATTGCAAATTGTCCGAATTGCCATCACACGCTCGAAAAAGGCAATGCATGGACTTTGCACCGCTGTGCTGTTATTGCTCTTGCGGTGCTTATTTTGCTCCCTTTTGCACTTACATTCCCTCTGATGAGTATCGACTTGCTCGGTGTGCCTGTGCACGCAACTATTTGGGGAGGTGTGTGGAAAATGGCAGTAGAAGGCTATGCTTACACCGCATTTATGATTTTGCTCTGTTCGGTTGTCGCGCCTATTGCTTTCGTATTGCTGATTTTAACCATCACAGCTCAACATTTAATTGGGCGGCGCCCTCGCTATACGCTGATTTTTCTTGGTAAAATCCAAGAGTGGGTAATGTTTGATGTCTATTTTGTAGCACTTGCCGTAGCCGCATTTAAAATCAGGGACTACGCCAGCATTGAGTTTAGCATCCATCTTTCTGCTTTTGTGCTTGCAACGCTACTCATTACCTTGTTATTTAGCAAAATCGATCTTAAACAAGCGTGGGCGTATTTTTATCCAGAATATCGACCGCTTGCATCGGATTATCCGCATCCGCCTTCACTTTGTCCAGTATGCGATTTTACTTTTGATGAAAATGTCATTGATTTAAAAGGTCGCCATCGCTGTCCACGCTGTGAAAGCAATTTGGATGTGCCCGATAAAATTAAATTACAACGAGTTTGGGCAGCTCTCATTGCTGGAGCGATAATGATGATTCCTGCCAACCTGCTGCCGATTTCAGCTACAGGGCTTGCAGGCTCAGTGTCTGCGGATACGTTAATGTCGGGTGTGATTACCTTTATGAAAATGGGCAGTTATGCGGTTGCAGCGATTGTCTTTATTGCAAGTATTGCCGTGCCGTTTAGCAAAGTCGCCATTTTGTTCTACTTGCTGTTAGCTATTCACTACAAATGGAAGCATCCTATCCATCTTCAAATGAAATTACTCCATTACGTTCACTTTGTAGGGCGTTGGTCGATGTTAGATCTGTTTGTATTAGCGTTGATGATGTCGCTATTAGAACGAGGAAATATTCTTAGTTTCTCGGTTGGCGATGCAGCGTTTTTCTTCGGCTCAGCTGTTTTTCTCACTATGATTGCATCTAGTAATTTGGATGCTCGAATGTTATGGAGAATTCACTACGAATACGAGAAAGAAAAAGAAGAACCTAAGGCTTAACAAGCTAAAAATATAGCAAGCAAAAACATCTTTATCAACTATAAACCCTATATGCCTATCTAGTGTGCCCTTAATAAAAATCCCCTATGTTCGATTACCAAACTAGAGGATTTTGCTCTTTTAAGGATAAACAGGGAGGAGTCAGAATTTGGTATAGAGTAGCATTTGTATAGCTAAATATGGCTAACACTAATTCAATACCCAAACACGCCCAAAGTGTTTTAATAAACCTGCAGTTTGAGCAGCTTTATTATTAGCGTTTTCAATACCTTGGTAGATATCAAAGTGATGCCCTTTTACTGCACCGCCCACATCTAATGCCACCATCAAACGCATTTCGTGCTTGCCTGTCCAATTGCCTTGGTCGTCAATTAATGGCATCTCTACTAATAACACACTGCCTGATGGCACAATACTTTTGTCTGAGGCAACAGATGCAAGTGCAACTAATGGCACACCTGCTGAGCCTTTTACATCATGGGTATCATCAAATCGGAAGAAAACATAAGATGGATTGCGCTCTAGTAAGCCTTGCGTGCGGCTTGGATTACGTTTTGCCCAATCTTTAATAGCTTGAGCTGACATTTTTTCTTTAGGAATTTCGCCATCTTCAACTAATAAACGTCCGACAGAGGCGTACTTAAAACCATTTTGCCCTGCGTAAGCCACGTGGCTTAAATGTCCTTCACCAAAATCAATAAAGCCGCTGCCCTGCACGCCTAAGAAGAAGTTATCCACCATTGAGTTAGAATAAGCGATCTCTAAGCCTCTTCCTGCCAATGCACCATTGTAAATTTGGGCACGAGTAAAGCGTTTGTTTGAACTTGGTAAGCTGTATAAGGGATGCTGAAATTTACCTTGCGGCGTGCGTCGAGCTTGCAATACAGGTGCATAATAGCCTGTAAATGCTACGTTCTGATAGCCATCTTTACCGCGCATTAAGTTGATATTAATGCCATATTTACTGAGGTCATTTACGTTTGCTCCTGCATCTACCCAGTGCTGCACTTTACTATATACACCAGCGTAACTACCCGTAATGCGGCTTGAATAGCTACGTACATAGTTGAGTTGAGAAATGAAATCTCGTCTATTAACAATCGGCTGTTTATTCCCGACCGCTTGCACACGAGCAAAATTCATATAAGAAGGCATTACTTGACGGTTCAGGTAAATCGCACCTAGTTTGGCATTTTCGGCATAAATATCTGTAATCGCACTTTGGGGAGAAGTTGGTCTTGATGAGCAACCAATAATTAAAGTAGAAAAGAATGCCATTCCAGCCCATTTAGCGTAGGCTTTCCAATTCATAATTCATCCATTATCTAGTAAGAAAATAAAGTGCATAGCCTACCAAAATTTAGGCAAAAGCGGTAGGATATTCAGCAATATTTTATCGGGAAAAAGAGAAGCGGTTTGGTGATTTTATATTTGATTTGATGTATAAATAGTCAAATAAACGCTTTTTTGAAAATACTGCTTGCTATTTTCACTATTCAGCGTATTATACATCTCAACAGACGCGGGGTGGAGCAGCTTGGTAGCTCGTCGGGCTCATAACCCGAAGGTCGTTGGTTCAAATCCAGCCCCCGCAACCAAATTTTTAACCCTTTGATTTATATTGAAGGGTTTTTTCTTATTTGCAAAGTAGCATTCAAAAATAACCGCTTGCAACCGTCTTTCTTTCTGCTTTAAACTGTTCTCAGATTATTTAATTATCCGCAGCAACACTTATGCAAAATTCAACTTCCAATATTTTTACCGTGACTCAGCTTAACTATTCTGTCCGTCATTTGCTCGAAGTGGAGCTTGGGCAAGTTTGGCTAACAGGCGAAATTTCGAATTTCAGTCAGCCTGTTTCGGGTCATTGGTATCTCACGTTGAAAGATGAGAATGCCCAAGTACGTTGTGCAATGTTTAAGATGAAGAATCTGCGTGTGAATTTTCGCCCACAAAATGGAATGCAAGTGTTGGTACGAGCGAGTGTTAGTCTTTACGAGCCTCGTGGTGATTACCAACTGATTATTGAAAGTATGCAAATGGCGGGCGACGGTTTACTTCAACAGCAGTTTGAAGAGCTCAAAATGAAGTTGGCTGCGCAAGGGTTCTTTGCACAAGAACATAAAAAGCCCATACCTAAATTTGCGAAACAGGTAGGGATAATTACCTCGCCAAGTGGTGCGGCTTTGCAAGATATTTTGCATATTCTAAACCGTCGCGATCCATCGCTTCAAATCGTGATTTATCCAACTCTAGTGCAGGGTAAAGAGGCAACGCAAGATATTATTGATACAATCAAACTGGCTAACCAGCGTAAAGAGTGTGATGTATTGATTGTAGGGCGTGGCGGCGGTTCACTTGAAGATCTTTGGTGCTTCAATGAAGAAGCGGTGGCTTATGCGATTTATCAATCTGAGTTGCCAATTATTAGTGCGGTTGGGCACGAAACTGATGTCACTATTGCCGATTTTGTGGCAGATTTACGAGCTCCAACACCTTCTGCTGCTGCAGAGTTAGTTAGTCGTGATCAACAAGAAATTATGCGACTGCTACAACATCATTTAAATATGGTGAATTTGGCATTTGATCGTCTTTGGACAGGAAAGCTCTCTCGTTTTCACCATCTTAGCCTTCGCTTAAATGCCCAAAGCCCAGCAAAACAGCTTGAATTGCTTCATTTCAAATTAACCCAAATTTTTGACCGCTTGCAAGGAAGATTAGTACAATCTGTGAAGTTAAAAGAGCAGAGAATGGCTCAGTTCTTTTTACGGGTGCAAGCAAAGCACCCAAGCCGCCAATTGGAAATGCAAAAACTGAATTTAAAACAGCAAGAAACGCAGCTTTATAAACAAATAGAGCAGCTGTTTCATATAAAAATACAGCAATTTTCTTTAGTAAAACAGCGTTTAAATAATAGTGCTTTACCGCATAAGATTAGCCGTCAAAACCAGCATTTACAGCAATTCTCTCAACGATTAACCTATGCAATCGAAAAACAATTAACTAAACAACAGCAAGGTTTTCACTCATTATGTACAAAGTTAGATGGATTAAGCCCGCTTAAAATTTTAGGGCGAGGTTATTCGATTACACAAAATGATCAACAACACGTGATTACAAATACCAAACAGATTGCTAAGGGCGATCGAATTACCACACAACTTGCAGATGGGCAAATTCTCAGTGAAGTAATCGTTGTCAAATAGGATTGTTTCTTTTTTATTCTTCACTCAGTTTGAATAAAATATTCTTTTAAAATCATATAGATAGAGAAATATTCATAGAGTTACTCACGAGGTTATCCACAGATCGTGTGAATAACTTTGTGAGAAAGCTGATGAAATTTAGAACGAACAAATCATAAAGTAAAGAAACCGCTTGCCTCCACTGCGAAGAATTTATATAATAAAAATCATTACATATATTGTAATACTTTTAATTAGCCAGTGTGACGAAATTGGTAGACGTAGCGGATTCAAAATCCGCCGCTGAATAAGCGTGTCGGTTCGAGTCCGACCACTGGCACCACAAAACTATTTTTAACCGTTCGCCAGCGTTTAAAATTCTCAAAAAATTCCGAAAAATCCCTTTAATATCAACGTTTTACTGTTTATATCTGTTTATAACTGTTTTTTTCTGTTCTTCTGTATTCACGATTTTTAAGCAACAATATAACCAACTTTTTAAAAGGCTTATTTTTACTTGTTGCTTAAAAGTTTATTTTTTAATCAAAAAAACAGGAAAAAAAGACTATGGCAAAGTTAGCTAAACCCTTGAGCGACAAGGCTTTGAAGGCATTAAAGGCGACTGGTAAAAATGTAACTCTCTATGATGGGCAAGGTTTGCAAATTGTTGCGACAATTTACGGCAAAAAAACGTGGCGTTTTGTTTATACATTTGATGGAAAAAAGAAAACTATCACGCTTGGCAATTATCCCGATATTTCTTTAGCTTTAGCCCGTGAATTAGCGAGCCAGAAAAGGGCATTACTAGCACAAGGAATAGACCCACAAGAACACGCCAAAGAGCAACGCAGAGAACGAGAACGCAATATTACTGTAAAAGAGCTTGCGATTTTATGGCACACAAAAAGAACCGCTAGAAAAGCGATTAAAGAAGAGACCGCCCGCAAGGAATTTAGACGGCTTGAGTTACATTTATTTCCGTATTTTTGGAGAATGGCACATCTCAGAAATGACTTGTAAGAAAGTGGCACAAGTATTTTTAGATTGTCCCCAATCGAACACGCTTTACAAGGTCAATAATTCATTGGTTCAGATGTTTGATTTTGCTGAAGTAGAAGAAATCGTAGTTAAAAACCCGTTAAAGCGTTTACATAGTTTTTTTGATTATGATGATTCAAAACAGCAACCAACCATTACACCGCAAGAGCTGCCCAAATTGAATTGTTATTCCAGCTGAAAGAATGAAAGCAAAACGGAATCACGATGTACCATTAAGCAAGCAGGCTTTACAAATTTTAGAGGAAATGAAGTGATTTAAGCATTCTATTTTATGAGCGATCGTCGTTAATCATTCTCGAAAGTGATGTTGGGTTCGCAATGAATGATTTATTTTAAGGAAATTTTAGATAAGTTTGAGGAGATTTATCAATATACCTTTGATATGATTTTTATTCTTCTTTCAAAAGAGGGTTTAAAGCTTTATAGGAATCCTAAAAATACGATATGTATATAAAATATTTGTTTAGTAATTGAATAGAAATAAACTAGAAATAAGTGGTGGGCGATACCGGTCTCGAACCAGTGACCCCCTCCTTGTAAGGGAGGTGCTCTCCCAACTGAGCTAATCGCCCGAAACTGAAGTTTCGACTAGTTTAAACACTAAAATAAGTGGTGGGCGATACCGGTCTCGAACCAGTGACCCCCTCCTTGTAAGGGAGGTGCTCTCCCAACTGAGCTAATCGCCCACTTAAGATAAGCATTTAAACTAATGGGAATTTGAAAATGAACACACCTTGAAAGTGGTGGGCGATACCGGTCTCGAACCAGTGACCCCCTCCTTGTAAGGGAGGTGCTCTCCCAACTGAGCTAATCGCCCATTTTCAAATATATTAGATTGCAACAACGAACTTCAAATTGAAGTTGAAGTGGTGGGCGATACCGGTCTCGAACCAGTGACCCCCTCCTTGTAAGGGAGGTGCTCTCCCAACTGAGCTAATCGCCCGTTGTTGTGTTGTGCATTATAGGGATTTTTCATCGCCCGTCAAACGGATTTTCTCTTTTTATGATTTATTTGCCGATTTTTTATGCCAAATTGGCATTTTTAAGATTATTTGCCTTTAACCCATCTCTTAACAATAGTAAAATAGATAAATCTTTTCCTAAATTTACCATAAACAGGCAATTAGAATGAACATTGAAACCCTTTTCCCTTTAGATCCAAACGTAAAAGTTCGCACCCGTTTTGCTCCTAGTCCAACTGGTTATTTACACGTTGGTGGTGCACGTACGGCACTTTATTCTTGGTTATATGCCAAACATTTCAACGGCGAATTTGTATTACGCATTGAAGATACCGATTTAGAACGCTCAACTCCTGAAACCACTCAAGCTATCATTGAAAGCATGGAATGGCTCAATCTTACTTGGGAACACGGTCCTTACTTCCAAACCAAACGGTTCGACCGCTATAACCAAGTGATTGACCAAATGATCGAACAAGGTTTAGCATACCGCTGCTACTGCACCAAAGAACGTTTAGAAGAACTTCGCCACTCGCAAGAACAAAACAAAGAAAAACCACGTTATGACCGTCATTGTTTGCATGATCATAGCCATTCCGTTGATGAGCCACACGTTGTGCGCTTCAAAAATCCGACCGAAGGCTCAGTGGTATTTGATGATGCTGTACGTGGTCGCATTGAAATTAGCAATAGCGAATTAGATGATTTAATTATTCGCCGAACCGATGGTTCACCAACTTATAACTTCTGTGTGGTGGTGGACGACTGGGATATGGGTATCACCCACGTTGTGCGTGGTGAAGACCACATCAACAACACCCCTCGCCAAATCAATATCTTAAAGGCATTAGGTGCGCCCATCCCGACCTATGCACACGTTTCAATGATTAACGGTGACGATGGTCAAAAACTCTCAAAACGCCACGGTGCAGTAAGCGTAATGCAATACCGTGATGACGGCTACTTACCAGAAGCCCTAATTAACTACCTCGTGCGTTTAGGCTGGGGACATGGCGACCAAGAGATCTTCACCCGTGAAGAGATGATTGAATTATTTGACATTCACTCAGTCAGCAAATCGGCAAGTGCATTCAACACCGAAAAATTACAATGGTTAAACCAACACTATATGCGTAGCTTACCTGCGGAATACGTTGCAAAATACCTTGAATGGCATATGGCAGATCAAGGCATCAACGCGGCAAATGGTCCTGAGTTAACGGAAATTATTCCTGTATTAAGTGAACGTGCAAAAACCTTAAAAGAATTAGCTGCTGCAAGTCGTTATTTCTATGAAGAGTTTGAAGCTTACGATGAAAAAGCTGTCGCAAAAAACTTCAAGCCAGAAGCCACTGCACCACTTGCAAAACTATTGGAAAAATTAACCGCTTTAATAGACTGGACAGTAGAAGCCATTCACGATGCAATGAACCAAACCGCCGCTGAATTAGAAATCGGTATGGGCAAGGTGGGGATGCCATTCCGTTTAGCGGTAACAGGTTCAGGTCAATCACCTTCAATGGACATTACCGCAAAATTAGTTGGCCGTGAACGTACGCTTATGCGTGTACAAAAAGCGATCGACTACATTAAAAACAAGCATAATTTGAAGAATTATGCTTGACAGAATTTATGGTGGAATTTATTATTTCTGAAAATTACGGGGATATAGCTCAGTTGGGAGAGCGCTTGAATGGCATTCAAGAGGTCGTCGGTTCGATCCCGATTATCTCCACCAAATTCGATACCTAAGCGGGTCAAAGAGAACCCCAAAGCCTTGAGCCACAACGGTTTGAGGCTTTTTTATTAGCCTAATCAAACCTGTCAAAGCCTAGGTTTTAGCGGTACGTTTAGTAAGAGCATCTCCAATAGAAGAAAAGGCGTACAAAATTTGGTTAGATTATTCCGTTGGGAAACAAACACAGCAATAATTATCTATTAAATATGATTATTCTCCACGAACTATTCGGCAATATTAAGAAAAAGATGCTAAAAGCATATTAAACCCGCTTAAAAACAAATCTTTAAAAAACAAAAGCCAATCTTCTGATAGATTGGCTTTATGGCTTATAATGAGTTATCAAATAGCTTATCTAACGAAATATCTAAGGCTTTCGCTATCTGAACTAGATTGATAACCGTGATATTACGCTCAGCACGTTCTACCATACCTATATAAGTACGGTGTAAACCTGCCAATTCAGCCAACTCTTCTTGCGAAAGCTCTTTTCGCACTCTTGCTAATTTGATCGACAAACCGAGCTGTTTTAATAACATTTTGCGTTCTTCTGTATTCATATTGATGACTTTATAAAAGACGTCAATAATAAACTACATACTCTGCGTAGCATTTAAGAGTTTCGCTAGCATTTAAGCAAGATATAATTTCATCTTTTTGGATTATTTATCATTTTGCTACTTATAGTATTCTATTATGGCTTTAAAAATTTTTGTAATGTCAATATATTGACACTCTATAATTTTCTGAGTACATTAAATAAACGGAAATTAAGTCCTCTTCTAGTTATTTTTTGTTGATAAAAGTCTCTAGAAGAGGATTTTTTATTGCTTGCTTCTAGCCAAAATAAATAGGAGAAAATGATGGCATTCGAATGGGATTATTATGAAAAGTGGGCTGAAATACGTAATAAATTAGAATCTTTAGGCATAAAAGAAAAATATAAAATCTATATTTTAGAAAGCCTTGAAGAGTATCGAATTAAAGATATGTATGATATGTTAAATAATCGTGATGTGCTTGCTTCAGCAAATGGGCTTATGGTTTTTTCATATGAAAACTATGTTCATTTTATCAGAAACAGTGAAGATCCTTTCTTAGCTTCTTTTTATATTAAGTTTCCTATTAATCACCCTGTTGAAGGAAAAAGAACGTCTAACGTTATTTTTAGAGTTATTCATCTTATTTGTAATTTTTATGAAAAACGTTATTTGAAAGCCAATAAATCGGACACTTTTAGTAAAGAACTGGAAAGATATGGCTGCGAGATTAAGGTAAATTGCTTGGCGGGAGAGGTTATTGAGGTTTTGACTGTTTTGCAGAAGATTGTGAAGGGGCTTTATTATTATGAGAAAGAGAATTTATAGTGGGCGTTTTGCCCACTTAATTAAAATACAGATTAATTTGCTATAACTTGAAAGTAGATGATGTCTGAACTTTAATGACTTGTTCATATCCAAAACAAGGATACTTAGATATTCGATTATAAAAGTTTGTTGTCGTTTGATAATGATCCGTTGTGTAATATTCATTAAAATTATCAGAACCAACATAACGCCCATTTGCTGAAAATTGATCATAATAACCTGTATGAATAGTATTTATTTTCTTGTAATCTGAGAGTTTACTGGTAGTAAAACAATATTCACAATGATATAACTTTTGCAATCGATACATTTGATATTTTATTACAGAAACCAATATAATTATTCCAATAAGTATGCCTTCAAACATCTGATCTCTAGGTATATAAAATGGAATAAAAAAGAGAAAGGAAATCCCCGCTAGACTTAATAAATGATATGAAAGTTGATTTCTTTTATCTTGCTCTTTCAATATATCTCTAATGTGATTAGCTTCATCTTTTGAATTAGCTTGTAATAATGCTTGAATTAGAGGTTTCCTATTTGTCTTTACATCTATATCAATGTTTTGGTTGTTAAAACTAGTATTAAATAAAGAATTTACTGTTTTAGCGACATTAGGTGGCAAATTGATTTTTTGATAAATCATAGGTAATACCGATGCAAGTCACTTCATCAGTATTAACCTAATCATAGCAATCCTTTATTGATTAAAAAATTCATTACCATATTCATTTATGGTTTTTCCAAGTTCAAATTCACCACAAGTCGGTAACTTTCTAAATATAAACAGATTAGAGGAGGAACCCGCAGAACCACTCCCCATATCTTCAACAATATAGAGATTTTTGCCATTTTTCATTGTTAATTTATATAATGGTGTTACTCTTCGATAACTATTACAATGTTTTTTCAACTGATTTATGGTTACATCATTTGGGCTAACATTAAATATTTTATAAAAATTCGATTTAGTTAGACTCAATACATGGCTAAACGATAATTTAATCCATTGAACTTTATTTTTCTTAATTTCATTAAAATACCAGACTTTGTTATTAAAGTTATAACTATCATCAGGTTGATACCATGTAAATGTCTTTTTATTTACGAAAAGAGGCAAAAAAGAAAATACACGTTCATTTACGCCATTTTCATAGATAGTTGTAAGATTTTTCTCTGCAATTGGAAGCACAACATTTATATCTGCCGTTTCACTAAATTTTTCATAAAATTCATAATCTGGCATTGTATGAGGACAAAAGCTATTAGCTAATGAAGTTAATTCTGCACATGAAGCTAATAAAAAGAAAATTGGAGTTAATAAAATAAATTTTTTCATAAAAATACCTCATTATTCTTTTATATATCTAACCGACTCTGTTTTAAAGCTGTCTCCAAATTCATCTTCATAATCATAGATAAGGCAATTTCCATTTTTACACGCTAAGCTATATTTTAATGTTGCTTTGCTACTTTTATCGTGTTTAATTTTTAGGAATGTAGAATGTACTTTATCGTCAACTAATTTTAGCTTAGTTGGGTCAAAATCTTGTTCTGATCCATAAATACTTCTTGTGAAATACAAATCATCAGGAGCAAAAACATGACTATTGTGTCATTAATCTCATTAAAAATTAACGAATAACGATTTTCCCGTTTTCTTTGAAATATTTATATTCATCTTGTGAGAAAATGAATAATAAATCAAGTTTAACCGTCCCTGTATAATATCTTATGTGATTATTCTTAGCGGAAGGATATAAACTTCGTTTAAACAGCTCTAAATAATTTTGTTGATTATCTTCGATAATGAAATTTTTATCGCCAAGTTCTCCGCTTGTACTATAGGAAAGTTTTCTAATTTCTTTACCATTACTATCTAATAAAGAAAGTGTAATAGGGTTTTCAATATTCTGAATAGCTTCTAATTTTTGAGAGAGAATATTTAGTTTCTTTTTATTGATATTGATTGGAGATAAGTCTACTTCTTTTTCAATGGAGGATAATCGGTAGCTACTTACTTGAACAGGTTCACCTTTTCCTTGCAATTCTTTTAAAATAGCTTGAATAGCTTTGTTGTAATTTCTGTTAATGCTAAATTTTACAGGGTATTTAAAAAGTAGATTTCCATCTTCTGTTATTTTAATGAAATCTAACTCTTCTGGCTCAACCGTTAAATTTGTTTTCCCAGATAAAATAGGTGTAATTAAAACTTCTTCAATAACATCACCTAGCACTTCTAACATTTTTTCGTTATATTGATAAGCGTCAATCTGGTTATCTATTTTTGTGCTAAGTGCTTTGTTCATTGTAGAGGTGCTACTTTTAATCGTCTTTAGTACACCAACCACTTCTTGCTTATCTAAATCCACTTCTACATTAACTGTATATTGATTTTCTTCTTTTTTCTGAGAAAGCACTTTAGAGCGTTTAATATAAGCGTTTGAATAAAGAGTAATACGTTGTTTTAAGTCATTGTTTTTTAGTAGTTCTTCACTTTCAACATATTCGCCCACACTAAATTTAATAGCGTTAGCAACCGCATTATGTCGAGCCTCTTCAAAGGTTTCCCCTTTTCCTGTTGCCTCAAAAGGTTTTGCCACTAAGCCTATTGGAAGAGAAAGTGCTAACAGATAGAATAATTTTGATTTCATTTTATTAAATACCTAATAATAGATTACAAAATATGCACATCACTAGTCTTGATTTTAAATAAGAAAACACAGTTATCTTGATTTTCAATCACTTCACTAAGCTGAAAATGCTTAATATTTGCTTGAATTTTATTTACAGAAGGATTTAAATGTTTAAGAAGAAAGGCTTTTGCTTTTAAATAGGCTTTTTTAGCATTACATTGTTTACCTAATTTATTTACAACACTTTCAATCACATAATATTCATTATGATTATCTGATATTGTTTGAACAAGCGGCAGATTTTCCCTATTTTTTTGCGAAATATCTTGTTGCTCAAGTTGTTTCAATACCATTTGATTGTCTATTTTTTCTAACTCTTCTAATTCATTCTTATCAATTTGGAAGGTTTCTAATGCTGGGTTTATCTTGATTTCTTGAGATGAAACTTGAATATCAAAAGGACTTGCCTGTTTTTCAGGCAAGTCTTTTGCAAAGAGAGAAAAAGAACAGCATAAAAAACTAGAAATTATCGTAGTTTTTAATTTTTGTTGTTTCATTTTCATTATTTGATCTTTCCTCTAATGATTTACCATTAGCAGCATCCGCAGCTTTTTGTGTTCGTGGGCTTAAACCGACTTCAACGGTAACGGTTTTATCCGCTTTATTCACATCCGTTTTAGTCACAATAACGCCTTTTAATAAGGCATTGGCTTGTGTTTTTACCATTTCGGCATAGCTTTCCACCGCTTCACGGATCACTTTTTTATCGCCATTCTCATTAGAAGTTTTCGATTTTTCTAAATTATCTAACACTTCTTCTGTCGTTACTTGTTCACTAAAGAATTTAGTAATATTGCCTTTTGCACGCATCGTGGCTTTTTGTGTAGCAATACGAATATCTTTTGCATCACCAATTTCAAGTTCAGCAGAAGCTGTAGAACGCAAACGAACAAATTGCCCATTTTCATCAGTTTCATACACCACACCTGTAATACTATCGGTTGCTTTTTGTGTGGCTTCCGCTTGGCTTAATACTTTCGTTGATTGGGGTTCAGTCGCCAAACTAAATGGAGAGATAGCCACTAGACTTAATGCACTTAATGTAAAAAACATTTTTTTCATAAAAAATCCTTAATTTTTAACAAATGTTAATTTAACTTTTCCACCATCGTTAAGTTCATCTAAAATGTCCTTAGATAAGCTCAAGAAAATTTTTCCCTCTGATTCACCTGTATAAAATGTAATGTTTTTATCACTAACTTCTGGTTTAAATCCTCTCTTTGAAATCATACTATAGATTGTGTACAGGTAATATTCATTCGCTTTATTCGCTTCTATTTGATAACCATTGCCATCGCTAGATGACTGATAAAATTCAAGGGATTGAAGCTCAATACCATCTCGATCTTCTAATAAAACACGAAGCCCAACATTTCCCGCTTTATCTAATTTATTTTTTAAGAGTGCTAGTTTTTCTTCATTTACATTAGCCTTATTAAGGCTTTGTTCTTTTGCAGTAGCAATATCAGTGCTTGTTAACGACACACTTTTTCCATCATCATCTTTTAAAGCCATAAAGATTTTTCGCATATTTTTTGAATATGCTTTATCAATGGTTACTTTAAAAGGCAACTCAAAGATTTTATTACCATTATTGCCTTTTTTACCTTTCACCTCTGTCAAAGTGGTTGAAGTGAGTTCAATTTTGGCAATGGTGTTATCACTTGCTGCCTTAATGATTAAATCATCAATCAACTGTTCAAAACTGACTTCTTTCGGCTCATCGGCTTGTGTAGATTGTTTATCCGTTTTCGCATTCTCTGCTTTTTCGGTTGAGGCGACTTTAAATTCCATACTTGGCTCATTGGCTTTTAGTTTTTCTACGAGTTTATCGCTGTCTAAATCCACTGAAACTGTGGTATGGAATAAACCTTCTTTTTGTTCTTCAGAAATTGTCGAAACATTGCTGACATAAACATTTGAGTAACTTAATACTTTCTGGCTAATCGTTTCATCATTCAGTGTTTCTTTGCTTACTAAAAATTCACCTACCGTTGTATTAACAGCATTATTGATCGCATTTTGCTTGGCAATCTCTGCTGTTTCCCCTGTCCCAGAGCCTTCCACTACAACCGCCTGAGCCAGTGATGAAATACCGAATAAACCTGTTAAAAGCAGTTTATATTTCATTTGAGTTTTCCTCTTTAGTTAATACCAATGAAATCTTTTGGAAATTTTTTCGTTTCTTTTTGATGAATATAGTATTCATATGTTAGCATAAAAGACCGCATTTCAGTCAATACACGCTGAAAAATAAATCGGTATTTTTTCTTATCAAAGGTCAAAAAGTATGAATAAAATCTACAAAGTGGTTAAAAACCAATCAGGCAAGCAAATAGTTGCCTCCGAACTAGCCAAAGGCAAATCTAAAGGCATCGTTTCATCTTTGATGGCTATCGTATTTGCTGGTGCTATTTCTGCATCTGCAATTGCTGCGCCAACTTTGGTTGAAGATGGTCTTATTGCGCCAAATTCAAAGCAAGCCGTGAATGGCGGTCAAATTTCACAATTAGAACAAACGCTTTATACAAGTGTGGTTCAATCAGTGAATACAAAAAAAGTGGCTGAACAAGCGTTAAATTCAGCGAACGCATTAAATACACAAATTAGTGCTATGGGTCAAACTGTAACAGCAAATACAAATACAGCGACCTCTGCTAAAAATACCGCCGAAAGCGCAAAAGCAACAGCGGATAACGCACAATCAACCGCTCGTCAAGCACAAACTACGGCTAATTCAGCAAATCAATTAGCAACCAATGCCAATGCAACTGCACAATCAGCAAGTCGTAATGCAACAACAGCATTAAGCACAGCTAACACAGCAAATCAAAATGCAACTGATGCAAAAGCGGTGGCAGGTCAAGCACAAACGACGGCTAATGCAGCAAGTGCAACTGCACAGAAAGCATCAAGTGATGTGGTTGCGGTAACTCGTAACGTGAACAGTTTAACTAACACTGTAAGTGATAACCAAAAATCGTTAACAGCTGAAATTGGTAAAGTGTCATCTCGTGTTGATGCTATTTCTACACAGGCAAGCCAAGCTAAAACAACGGCTGATAGTGCATTAAACAAAGCAAATACGCTTGAAACATCTATTGGTGAATTACGCACAGCTATCACAGGCGTGGGTAATAACGCCGAAGCGGTTGCTTTAGCAAGTGAAGCAAAACAAACTGCTCAAGCGGCAAATGCAAACGTAAACAGTGCATTATCTCGTGTAGAAACGATTGAAAGCAAAGTAACAGGCTTAACTTCTGATGTTGCAAAAACTAATGGCAATGTAACTGAATTATCTAACCGTGTAACTACTGCTCAATCTACCGCAAATGAAGCCCAAAATGCGGTTGTGTCACTTTCATCAAATCTTGATGGTGTAAAAGGTGATGTAGCAACTTTAGGCGGACGTGTTACAACAGCTGAACAAACAGCAAATCAAGCCTTAACTAAAGCGAATACGATTGATGCAGTAAAAGCGAACGCGGACAAAGCCGCAAATGATGTGACTAACTTA
Source organism: Haemophilus parahaemolyticus (assembly GCF_002015035.1). Taxonomy (GTDB): domain Bacteria; phylum Pseudomonadota; class Gammaproteobacteria; order Enterobacterales; family Pasteurellaceae; genus Haemophilus_A; species Haemophilus_A parahaemolyticus. The sequence goes on from NZ_MUXY01000015.1 coordinate 26,665, forward strand.
GGTGCAACAGTCTCCAGCTTAAAAAACAGCGTAGATAACTTAAATGCGGTAACATATTCAACCGCAGCAAAAGACACCGTGAATTTAGGTACCAATGTTCGTGTAACAGGTGTAGCCGATGGTGTGATTGGTGCAGATAGTGCCGATGCGGTGAATGGAAAACAGTTGTCTGAAACGAATGCGCGTGTAAGTCAAAGCGAAAAAAATATTGAAGGATTAAATACTTCTGTTTCTGAGTTAAATAAATCAGTAACTCGCGTTAATGATGCAACACAAGCTGCGGTTGATCGTGTAAATGATGTTGAAACCTCATTAAAATCAGCGGTGCAAGATTTAACTAACGGTCAAAAATTAACAGATGGCGAAGTTAATAAACTTGCTACGGCGGTTATTGGCGTTCAAACAAACGTTGAAAAAGTAAAAGAATCTGTTACATCAGTTGAAAATAGTGTTGTTGAAGCACAAAAAACAGCAACACAAGCTCTTGAGTTAGCTCGATTAAATACAGGCTCAAGTGCAGAGGTTAGTCAGAACGCGATTAATGCTGCCAGTGAGGCAAAAGCATTGGCTCAATCAGCCAACTCAAATGCAACTCGTGCATTAAATACAGCGACAAGCGCATTAAGTACAATTAATGATGTTCAATCTGAATTTGTAACAGTTAAAAATACTGCTGATGCTGCAAGCCAACGTAGTGATTTAGCTATGCAAAATGCAAATACAGCTCAAAATACAGCTAATTTAGCGGTTCGTAACTCAAACAACGCAGAAAGCATTGCAAATGCAGCTAAAACCACAGCTGAAACAGCTATTCGTAGCACAACCACCGCAGGTCAAACCGCCGACCGTGCGCAAGCCACAGCAACGCGCGCATCAACTACCGCTTTACAAGCAAGTATTACCGCTGGCAATGCAGAGCAGTTAGCTCAAGAGGCAAAAGAAAAAGCGGAGAAAGCACAAACTGGTTTAGTGACTGCAAATGCGGAAATTGCAAAAGTATCAGCAAATCAAACCGCTTTAACCGAAAAAACGAATGCAAATGAGCAAGCGATTAACGGTTTAACAGGGCGTGTTGCGAACGTTGAAACAGCTGTACAAGCCGTACAAGGAAAAGCGGATAACGCTGTTACGCAATCAACCGAAGCAAAAGCAACCGCAGAGCAAGCGAATAACAATGCCTCACAAGCAAAAGCAGATGCACAAACCGCATTAAATACAGCAAATACGGCAAACGTGAATGCGAATAGCGCATTGACTCAAGCACAAAGTGCGGTTAAAACAGTGCAAGATAATACTGCACTTGCAAACCAAGCGATTACCAAAGCAGAAAGTGCAGAGCGTACCGCAACTAATGTACAAACAGTTGCAAGTGAGGCAAAAACCAATGCCGATACTGCTATTGAGCGAGCAACCCTTGCTAACATGCAATCAGCTCAAGCATTAAATCAAGCTAATACCGCAGTTGATACCGCAACAAAAGCGGAAACCGCAGCTAACCAAGCAACATTGGTAAGCCAACAAGCGGTAGAAAAAAGCGATCAATCTGCAAATACAGCACAACAGGCTTTAACTGTTGCACAAAATGCTGATGCTCAAGCGACAGCAGCAAATGTCAACGCAACTAAAGCAACAGAAAGTGCAACGCAGGCTTTAACGCAAGCAGCAACGGCTAACCAGTTAGCAACCACCGCAGACGGCAATGCAAAACAAGCGCAAGCACAAGCAACAAGTGCAAGCAATCTTGCAACAACAGCAAAAGCCAATGCAGATAAAGCAATGGGAGATGCAACCAAAGCAATAGCTGATGCACATCAAGCGGTGACAACAGCGAATACTGCGAACGATAAAGCTGACAACGCCGTATCAGCCTCACAACAAGCGGTGCAAAAAGTGGATTTAGTGGAAGTTCAAGTGAAAAAACACGACACGCAAATCAATGCCGTGCAAACTTCTTTAGCAGAAACGGCTAAAAAAGCAGAGCAAGCGGAATTGATTGGTGTTCAAGCGCGCAACGCAAGCGAAAACGCGGCATCTCAAGCCGAATCTGCTTCAAACCGCGTAACAACCCTTGAGCAACGTGCGGTGCAATACAATGCGGATAAATCTGCGGTATCGGTAAACAATGCAACCTTAAACGATCTCGCAGACGGTGAAGTCAGTGCAACCTCTACTCAAGCGGTGACAGGTAAACAACTTCATGCAACCGAGCAAAAAGTGGAAAGAGTGGTGAAAGAGCAATTAGTACCAGTGCAAAAACAAGTGGCTGATACGAAAGCAGAAGTGGCAAGTAATAAAGCTGAAATCACCACCAATAAAGCTAATATTGCGAAAAACACGCAACGTATGGGGCAGGTTGTTGAAGTGGTGAATGCTCAAACTACACGTATTAACGAAAACACGCGTATTGTTCAAGCTCAAGCAGAACGCATTACTCGTAATACTCAAGCAATTAATGAGAACCGTCAAGCGATTAATGAGAATCGTCAAGCGATTACACAAAATAGCCGTCGTATCGACAACCTTGAGCAACAAAGCCATAAAGACCGTCGTCAAGTACGAGCAGGTGTGGCAGGTGCAATGGCGATGACTCAAATTACGCCAGTTCAAGGTAAAACCTTTACTATTGGTGCAGGTGTAGGTACATATCGCGGTGAAACAGCGGTTGCGGTGGGTGTGAAATACGCGCCTAAACCAAATGTTGTGATTAGTCTTTCAGGCTCTGCGGATTCTCGTGGAGGCTTTGGGGCAGCAACTGGGGTAAGTTTAGGGCTTAATTAGCCCGAAATTATCCTGATTTTTTACTATCAAAAGCATCTTTTAGCATTGCTGGAAGATGCTTTTTTAGTTTTAGATTTTTTGTTTATTAAGCAATTAAACAAACTATTATAAAAATCTTCCCTCAATAAATGATCTGCACCCCAAA
>NZ_MUXY01000016.1 GCF_002015035.1 Haemophilus parahaemolyticus
GACGACTTAATCCATAAGCAATCAGTTCATTATTAAAGCAATCTAAAATCGGGGAAAAATAGAGCTTTTCGTCTTTCACTCTAAATTCGGTAATATCAGTCAGCCATTTCTCATTCGGTTTACTCGCGCTAAAATCCCGTTGTAACAGGTTCGGTGCAATTTTGCCTTGTTCACCTTTATATGAGCTATATTTACGCTGTTTCTTCGTGCGAACTTGTAAACCCATTTCTTGAATCAAGCGTTGTACGCGCTTATGGTTCACCCCCACGAGCTTCGCACTGACTCGCCGATAGCCATAATTAGGCTCTGCCTGCTTAATATCACGAATTCGGGCTTTTAGTGTGCTATCTCTATCAGGTTTGGATTGGCGATGATAGAAGAAGATACTTCGTGCTAATTTCGCTATAGGCAAAAGTATTTCTAACGGATAATGTACTCTCAAACTTTGGACTGTTTCTGCCGTTTGGCTTCGTCCCTCTTGATTATTTCGTCCAACTTTTTTAGAAAAGCCACCTCGGCTTCTAGCTCAAGGATGCGTAGGCGTAAACGTTCTTCTTCTGTTTTGGGTGGTAGAGGCATTTTAGCGTATTTGGGTTTTATACTTGGACGACCTTTGGGTTTGGGATGGAGCCCATTGATACTGTTTTTCCGAAAGGCTTTCAACCATTGACTAATGGTTCCATTACTCGCAATACCAAAGTAAAGTGCCGCATTTTCCATCGTAAATCTACCAGAGAGAATGGTTTGAACAACACGATGTTTAAATTCAGGAGAGTAAATTCTTTTGCGGTGTAATACCGCTAATCCATTAGTACCTGAATATTTGTATTGTGCAATCCAACATCTAACGCTTTTTGCCACTAAGTTGAAATACTTCAATGTGAAAGCAAGATTTTCGTGATGTTCGAAATAAAAATTCACGACTTGTTGTTTGAAAAGTTGATGGTATTTAGTCATAAAAAATCCGCACCTTAATCAGCTGGTTGTTTAGTCCAACTTTTGGGGTGCAGATCA
>NZ_MUXY01000017.1 GCF_002015035.1 Haemophilus parahaemolyticus
AGGGGCAAATTACATTTGCCCCAAAACATCGCCTAAGTATCAGGGAGAATGTAATTCGCCCCTACTTTTACTTCTTACATCGCTCAAAAACCAATAGGAAACTGGAAAATATTCTATGACAACAGATCCACTTTTACCTGACGCAAAAAAATTTATTTTAGAAACCAAACAAACATCAATTTCCGCTTTGCAGCGCCATTTACGAATCAGTTTTATGCGTGCCACAAGAATGATAGAACAACTTGAAAAAGAAGGTTTTGTTTCTAAAGCGGATAAATATTTAAAACGAGAAATATTAGGAGATAAATGATGGCAAGATCACTTTTACACCAAATGGTTTTGAAATATTTTGCTCATTCCGAATTAGCAAAAGAATATCAATTAACTATTACTTACCATAAAAATTATATTGAAATGCGTTCTCCATTGTGGGATAAACATTTAACACTTTGCTTTTCTAAATATAGGAGGTATTGGTGTATTAATATGCCTTTTGAAAAAGAGGGGGAAATTATTGATTTTATGTTTGATATTGATAGTTCCGTTGCTTATTGTGAAAAAGGTTATTATTGCCGATTATGTGAAGAGAAAGAATATTTTAATTCCGTAGAAGAATTAATTTATGATGAATTATTTAAACCCATTATTCAAGATCTAACCAAAGGAGAATATGAAAATAAAGTTATCTTTGGCGACTGTTGGGCACAATTTGTGAAAGAGGAATAAAGATGAAAAACGATCTTAATTACGCCGTATAATTAATTCAAAAAGCCGACGGCATTTTAATTACCGCTGGGGCGGGAATGAGCGTAGATTCTGGCTTGCCGGATTTCCGTAGCGTGGGCGGATTTTGGAATGCTTACCCAATGTTTCGCGAGCATAATATTAACTTTGAAGATATTGCCACGCCGCTTGCTTACCAGCGAAATCCCGATCTTGCCTACTGGTTCTATGGGCATCGGCTGGTGCAATATCGCAATGTGGTGCCGCACGAAGGGTATCGAATTTTAAAACGTTGGGCAGAGGCAAAACCGCACGGCTATTTTGTCTTTACCAGCAATGTGGATGGGCATTTTCAAAAGGCAGGGTTTGAGGAAAGCCATGTGTATGAAGTTCACGGCACATTGGAACGTCAGCAATGTATTGAAAATTGCCGTGGATTAAGCTGGCAAGCGGTCGATTTTCATCCTGAAATAGACAATGAAAAATTGCATCTTACTAGTGAAAAAACCACGTTGCCCTTATTGTGGCGGTTTGGCGCGTCAAAACGTGTTGATGTTTGATGATTGGACGTATTCCAGCAATTATCAAGATTTCAAAAAATTGCGACTCGATGCCTGGTTGAAAGAGGTCAAAAATCTGGTGGTGATTGAACTGGGGGCAGGCAAAGCGATTCCAACGGTGCGATATTTTTCAGAGCGCACGGCAAAAATGAAAAAAGGCGGTTTTATTCGCATCAATCCGCAAGATGCAGGTGTGCCGAAAATGCATTTTTTAAGCTTAGAAATGACCGCACTTGCAGCATTAAAAGAGATTGATGAATTACTTTAATAATAAAAGAGCGGTGGAAAAATGGAAAAATTTTGCGAAATCAGTTTTTGCCAGTGGGCGGGTAAAAATTTAGAAAATTTGTAATTTTACTCGAGAAATTAACCGCTTGTGGGTATCTCATTTTTTAAAAATTTGATTAAATTTTAACTGCTAAGAATTTCTTATAAGTTCAAAACAGGCAAAATGCTGATTGTGTGGGATCCTGTATTTATTGGAACAATCCGGAAATTCCGGATTGTTGCCATATGATATTTATTAACTTGTAAATATTTCTTACAAGTTAAAATGGATAACGTTTCAACTCCCGAAGATTTCTCGGCTGTTCAATGAATCCATACGACACCATTTGTCGCTACCCCCCTTATTCTATTCACATCAAGAAAACAACACGAGGTATTTATGAAAAAGATCCTTTATTTAGATATGGACAATGTATTGGTGGATTTTCCGTCTGGTATTGCTCAATTAGATGAACAAACTTTGCAAGAATATGCAGGGCGTTATGATGAGGTGGAGGGGATTTTTGCCTTGATGAAGCCGATGGAAGGGGCGTTGGAAGCGGTAGATGTATTAGCGAAAAAATACGATCTCTATGTGCTTTCCACTTCGCCTTGGGATAATCCTTCGGCGTGGCGAGATAAATTGGAGTGGATTCAGCGTTATTTTGGTAAAGATGCCTCTTCGCCACTTTATAAGCGGTTGATTTTATCTCATCACAAAAATTTGAATGCGGGAGATTATTTGGTGGATGATCGCTTGAAAAATGGCGCTAATAAATTTAGCGGTGAACATATCCATTTTGGTACGGATCGTTTCCCTGATTGGGCTGCGGTGGTGGCATATTTGATGGAGAAAAGTGATGAGTAATGGTTATTATATTTATGTGTTGATTGACCCGAGAAATAATCAAATTCTTTCTATTGATAAAGGCATTGGCAATAATTCGCCTGTTTTTTGGTTGAATGAAAGAAAGCGTAATCAGAAACTGCTTCCAATGCTTTTATTTGAATATCCTGAATGTCAAAATTTAGTTAAGCAAGGTGTTTTTCCAGATTATTTTATTTTGAACAGGGATTGTCTGAAGACGAAGCGAATCTATTAGTTGAAAGCTCAAAAGATATTTTATATTTAATGGGGATTGATAAAGTTAATTTATCACGTTCAACTATTGGTGTGCAGTCAATGTGTAAAATATATCAGCATTACGAAGGATGTAAATTAGAAACTGATTTACCCGTTGTGTTAATTAATTTAGATAAAGTATTCCATCATATTACCAAAAATCAATCTAAAATGAGCCAAGAACGGTTTGAAAAATTAGTCTTTTCTTATGTAAGAAAATGGTGGAAATTTGGCGATAAAAAAGGGAATGCGAAATATGCTGTTGCTGTTTATCGTGGTTGGACAATTGCTGCTTACCGAATTGATCGCTGGATTGCGCCTAAACATCAGAAGTTCAATAAACGTTGGAAATTTAAAGGTGAAATTATACAAAAAGGCAATCACATTCATCGAAAATTAGTCAATAAAATAACCTATGCAAATAAAGAAAATTATCGTACTCCGCAGAATCCAATCAGTTATCGAAATTGCACAAAAGTAAGTAGTGATTTTATTTTTCGCTATAACAATGGTATTGAGTCTGCCTTAATTTATCCTAAGAATGAACAAGCATTGAATGTATTGTCACTGTTTGCTGATAAATATAAGTGGAAAGTCTACCAAATCAATGCTGTTTATTTTGAAAGAGAAAATGAGCAAGAGTATTATGCTTGCTATTTAGTGCAGAATCAGCACAATCAATCTGATTTTAGCCAAAATATGGATATAATCAGAAAATATTTATTAATGCCATTTAAATATCCATTAAATATACAAGAACAAGTTGCTCATTTCTTTAATTGTGTAAGTAATAAGCCGTTTCAATATATCTCAGCCTGTTATGAAGCTCATTTATATAAAGCAGGTAATATTTCGGGAATGTGGTGTCGTGATATGCGAATTAAAGAGATTGTCAAACGGTTAGAAATGGGAAAAAATTTGCAAGATATTGATGAGTAGATTTTATCGGAGAAAAATAATGAAAACTCGAATTATTGGTATAGGGAAAATAGGACGTGATTTGTTTTCTAATTTAAAATTAGAAAGTATTAATGCAGATTGTGTTTTATTAGGAATAACCTCAAATGAATTAACGCATTCTTATTGTCGTACACATTTAATAAAATATGAAAATAATCCTACAGAAGGGCAATTCCCAACCATTAGGCTCTTAGAAAGTACACATAAATTTCTTGATAGTTTTTCTTCAGCAGAGCAATTGATTATTGTATCAGGCTTAATGATTCATCATTCACAATTTATTCCTGTGATTACAGAGAAATTAAAAGAAAATCATAGAAAAATTATTCTGTTATTAGTCTAGCCTTATAAATCTACCGAAAATGATAGAAAAGCTTATCAAGCTAATATTTTATTTTTCTTAAAAGATTTTTGTAATGAGCAACATTTGTTTTGTTATGATGATGTGTTACTTGAGAATGATCTTTCTTTAGCCGTAAATCAATTAGAAATGGATATTAAAGAGAGCATTTTGGAGTATTTAAGGTAAAAACAAAGCCACCTTTCGGTGGCTTTTTAGCATATTTATTAACGCAAAAATGCGGGGATATTTTTCTCATATTCTGCGATTTTATCTTCGTGCTGAAGAGTTAAACCGATATTGTCTAAGCCTTCGAGCAAGCAGTGGCGACGGAATTCATCGAGCTCAAAGTGGTAAACTTTATCGCCAGTAGTCACGGTCATTGCTTCTAAATCCACATCAATTTGTTTGCCTTCATTTGCCCATACCCATTGGAAAATCTCTTCTACTTCTTCTTCGCTTAAGCGAATCGGTAGCATATGGTTATTCAAGCTATTGTTATAGAAAATATCTGCAAAACTTGGTGCAATCATTACTTTAAAACCGTAATCTGCTAACGCCCAAGGTGCGTGCTCACGTGATGAGCCGCAACCTAAATTTTTACGTGCAAGTAAGATTTTTGCACCTTGATATTGCGGATAGTTCAACACAAAATCTGGATTTGGCTTTGTGCCTTCAGCATCTAAATAACGCCATTCATGGAAAAGATGTTTCCCAAAGCCCACTCGGGTAATGGCTTGTAAGAATTGTTTTGGGATGATTGCATCGGTATCCACATTTGCTGCATCAAGAGGCACGACTAAGCCTGAAAGTTGTTTAAAACCTGCCATTATTTTATCCTTATTAATTTAATGCCACTTGGCGAATATCTACAAATTTACCGAACATTGCCGCGGCGGCTGCCATTGCTGGGCTCACTAAGTGCGTGCGACCATTACGACCTTGACGACCTTCGAAGTTACGGTTAGAGGTTGAAGCACAACGTTCCCACTCACCTAAGCGGTCATCATTCATTCCTAAGCACATCGAGCAACCTGGGTTACGCCATTCTGCACCTGCTTCGATAAAGATTTTGTCTAATCCCTCTTTTTCTGCTTGCTCTTTTACTAAGCCTGAACCTGGCACAACAAGCACACGTTTTACATTATCCGCCTTTTTACGCCCTTTCATCACTGCTGCAGCTGCACGTAAATCTTCAATACGAGAGTTGGTGCAAGAACCGATAAACACTTGATCGACAGGAATTTCTTTAAGATCGGTATTTGGCTCAAGCCCAATATAGGCTAAGGCTTTTTCTGCAGAGGCTTTTGTGACAGGATCTGCCATCTCTTCAGGATTTGGCACAACCTGGTCGATACCAATGACTTGACCAGGGTTTGTCCCCCAAGTTACTTGTGGAGCAATATCTTTTGCTTCTAACACAACAACAGTGTCAAATTGTGCTTCGTCATCTGATTTTAAGGTTTTCCAATATTCAACTGCATCATCCCAATCTTTGCCTTGTGGTGCGTGTGGACGATTTTTTAAGTATGCGAACGTGGTTTCATCTGGCGCGATCAAACCTGCTTTAGCACCCAATTCGATTGCCATATTACATACCGTCATTCGACCTTCCATTGAAAGATCGCGAATCGCTTCACCGCAGAACTCAACCACGTGCCCCGTACCGCCTGCCATCGTGGTTTTACCGATAATTGCAAGTACGATGTCTTTTGCCGTAATGCCTGGGTTTACTTTACCACGCACTTCAATTTTCATACTTTTCGCACGGGCTTGTTTTAAGGTTTGCGTGGCTAACACGTGTTCCACTTCAGAGGTACCGATACCGAATGCCAATGCTCCGAATGCTCCGTGAGTTGCAGTGTGAGAGTCGCCACACACAATCGTCATTCCTGGAAGAGTTAAGCCTTGCTCTGGTCCCATTACGTGAACAATGCCTTGCTCTTTTGTGCTCATATCGAACAATTGAATGCCTGTTGTTTTCGTGTTTTTGGCAAGTTCTAAAACTTGGATTTTAGCCTGACCTTCAAGTTTGTTTACATCACGCACTTGAGTAGAAATACTGTGATCCATCGTTCCAAATGTTTTGCCTACTTGGCGAACTTGACGCCCTGCTACGCGTAAGCCATCAAATGCCTGTGGACTGGTTACTTCGTGAATAAGATGACGGTTGATATAAAGAATCGGCGTTTCGCCTTCGGCTTCATAAACAACGTGTGCATCGAAAAGTTTTTCGTATAGTGTTTTTGCCATAATAAATTCCAACTCAAAATAAAATCGAATAGAGCGATTGCAAAAATTTCGCTTTTTTAACCGCTTGTCTGAAAACGCTTTAACTATAACGGTTCGATAAATGAAAGTAAAATGCTAATTTAATGAGAATAGACGATTTTTATGCTAGTAAAAAAGCCTAAAACGAGGGATTTTAGGCTTTTAGCAGAATAAAATATTAGAACTAAAAACGGACACAGAAGGTTATCTAGCAATTTCACTGCTTTATAGGGTAATTTACTTAGAAGGTTTTTCGTCTGTTTTTGGATTAAAAGGGAAAAGCTATCAATTTTTAATTAAATCCATAACCATCCTCACTAAACAAGCGGTCGATTTTTCGGAAAATCTTGCAGAAACAGGCACATACCACCAATTTTCTTGGGCGAAGGCTTTGCATTTTACGGCATCTTTTTCGGTCATCAGAAGCGGGAGATTTTGGCTGAGCTTTGGTACAATCATTCCAGCGGTAAAGACTTGGTGATCGGCAAAGCTAAATGTATCGGCAAGGGGAATGCCAAGCTCTTTGAGCATATTAAAGAAACGAGGTGGGTAGCCAATGCCCGCAAGAGCGTAAACAGGCTGGGTAAATTCGCTGAGTTTGCGTTTTTCACCCGTTTTAAGGTTAATCGCAAAATCGGGTTCGAGGTGCATTGCGTGTTCACTTGCATTTGCATTTTTCCCGTTACAAATGACCGCTTGCACCTGCTTTAATCGACTTGGCAATTCACGCAATCCGCCTGCTGGGAGCACGAAACCGTTACCAAATCGGCGTTCTCCATCAACTACCACCCATTCCATATCTCTATCAAGAGCGTAATGTTGCAAACCGTCGTCAGTGACAATCAAATCAAGCTCAAACTGGTTTAATAGCAGTTCAATACTTTGCTGGCGGTTTGGTGAAATTGCCACTGGTGCGTGGGTGCGTTGTGAGATTAACACAGGTTCATCACCCATCAATTTCGGATCACTTTCTGGCGTAACTAGCTGCGGATAAACCTTATTTTCCCCACCATAACCACGAGAAATTACACCGACTTTTACGCCTCTTTTCTGAAGCTGTTCTACCAACCAAATCACAAGCGGAGTTTTGCCGTTCCCTCCCACAGAAATATTGCCAATCACCAAAACAGGCACAGGCGAGCGGTAGGATTTGAGGATTTTTTTGCGATAAAGGGCAACGCGGATTTGGCTAATGAACCAAAAGAGCAGCGAAAATGGGGCGAGTAGCCAAGTGATAATTGAGGTTTTTTGCCAGAGTTTCATTTTGTGTTTATGAAATAAGAGTGGTAGGGGCGTGTTGAACACGCCCCGACAATGCGATTAGCTAGTAATCTTTGTTACATCAAACAACTTTTCTAATTGTGTAGTCAGCAATGAAATTGCTCGGGTACTTTGAAGTTTAAGATTAAGTGTTAATGTCTGTTCACTTTTTTGAGCGTTTAAATCCAACACTTCAAAGCCACGGTGACGTACTACACGAAGCAGACGTTCTAATGTTTCAGGGCGAGCATTCGCTTCAATGGTTAAATTATATTGCTGCATTTTATTCTCCTTCCAACATATCGGTGTTGCAAGCACCCGGTGGCACTAACGGCCAAACGTTGCTCTCTTCTGGAATACATACTTGCAGTAAATATGCGCCTTCAGCGTTTAACAAGCGGTCTAATGCACCAGAAACTTCGCTGGCTTTTTCAATGCGTTCAGCAGGAATACCAAAAGCATTAGCAAGCATGACGAAATCAGGGTTATCGTCTAAAATCGTTTCGCTATGGCGTGCTTTGAAGAAGAGTGATTGCCATTGTCGAACCATGCCCAAACGTTGGTTATCAAGCAACAACATTTTGATTGGTAATTGACCACGTTTAATCGAGCCAAGCTCTTGAATATTCATCATAAATGAGCCATCACCAGTGATTAAAATCACAGGATCCTGTGGGCGAGCTTTTGCTACACCAACTGCTGCAGGCAAACCAAAGCCCATCGTGCCAAAGCCTGCTGAAGTGATGTAATTTTCAGGTGCAAAGTGGCGGATATGTTGAGCTGACCACATTTGGTGTTGTCTACATCGGTGGTAATGACGGCATTTTCCGATTTGCGTTCAGAAAGGGTGTTCAATAATGCGTAAGGATCAATATCGCCTTCACCAGCGTTGTCGTTGTAGGCAAAATCGTGGGCAGATTTGAGTGCTTTTACTCGCCCACGCCATTCATCAATATCAAGCGGATGAGCTAAAATATTGACCGCTTCTGCCATATCGCCTTTGAGTGCCACGTGAGCTTGGCGAAGCTTGTTGATTTCAGCTGCATCAATATCAATATGGATCACTTTTGCATGTGGGGCGAAGGTGTCTAATTTGCCTGTTACGCGGTCATCAAAACGTGCACCGCAAGCGATCAATAGATCGCACTCTTGTACCGCATAGTTTGCCGCTTTTGTGCCGTGCATTCCGATCATTCCCATATAAAGTGGATGATGAGGTGGGATCGTGCCAAGTCCTTTAAGGGTTGAAACAGACGGAATATTTGCAACTTCAATGAAATTTCTAACCGCTTGCACAGCCGTTGCCATTCCAACTCCACCGCCGACATAAAGCACGGGTTTCTTCGCATTAGCGAGTATGGCTTTTGCTTCAGTTAATGCAGTTGGATCTTGCTGAGGAGCAGGATCTTTTGGGTAAACAATCGGTTTAAGCGAAGTTTCTGCTACTTGCACATCTTTTGGAATATCAATTAATACGGGGCCTGGTCTGCCACTTTGAGCAATTTTAAATGCTTGAGCGATGATTTCAGGCAGTTCATCAATGTTCTGCACAATAAAGCTGTGTTTAGTACAAGCAAGCGAAAGCCCTAATACATCTGCTTCTTGGAAGGCATCTGTCCCGATAAGCGGATTAGCGACTTGTCCTGTAATAGCAACTACTGGGATAGAATCAGCAAACGCATCACCTAAACCTGTTACTAAATTGGTTGCTCCAGGTCCTGAAGTCGCAATACATACCCCCACTTTGCCTGTTGAGCGTACGTAACCAATGGCTGCCATGGCTGCCCCTTGTTCGTTACGGCAAAGAAGATGATCTAATCCTGAGTCATAAATTGCATCATAAGTTGGCATAATTGCCCCGCCTGGGTAGCCAAAAAGATGCGTTACTTGATGTGCTTTCAAACACTCAATCACTAAATTTGCACCGTTCATTAAAATGTTGTGTCCTTTTCTTTTGTTTAATGAGTAATAGCGGTAATAGATAACATAAAACCAAGGGTTTTTGAATTAAATTTATGAAAAAATGAGATTTTTATTGAAATAGGAAAATAAGCGATCAAAATTTACCATTTTGTGAAAAGAAATGCTATTTATTAAGAGGTATCAAGGTTAACTATAAAGTGGTATTTATACCTCTTTTTATTGATTTAGTTCAAAGAAAACGATTTTTACAATAGCGAAAATTTAATAAATTCTATATGCTCACACGCATATAAGATAATAGTATCTTATTGTTTTTAATAAGAAAAATTCTCATTTAGATATTTTTAATAAACCATCCTTGTGGGGGACTCTATCGTGAAACGTTTAACCAAAACTTTAGCAATGGCGACCATTGCAATGCTCGGTTGCTTTCATTCAGCGCAGGCTGAAGAAAAGGCTTCGGGTGCTCAAACTGAGACTTTAACTCAAAAAGCACTCAAACACGAAAAGCTGGGTGTGACTGTTGAATCTGCAAATCATCTTTTTGCAGATAAATATCCACTTCAATACAATTCTTGGAAAGCAACTTCTGAATCGACTGATCGTGGTAGTGCGTTAGAAGCTGATCCTCGTAGTGTCATTCTTTGGGCTGGTTATTCTTTCTCAAAAGAATATAACAAGCCTCGTGGTCACTATTATGCCGTCACTGATGTGCGTGAAATTTTGCGTACAGGGGCACCGAAAGATGAAAATGATGGCCCGCAGCCAATGGCATGCTGGACTTGTAAAGGCCCCGATGTGCCTCGTTTAATTGAAGAGAAAGGTGAACGTGGTTACTTTGATCCTAAATGGGCAAAATATGGTTCTGAAATCGTGAACTCAATCGGTTGTGCCGACTGTCACGATACAAAATCAGAAGATTTTAAAGAAGGTAAACCTGCATTACGTGTTGCTCGTCCACACGTATTACGTGCATTGGAAAGTGTAGGTTGGACTTTTGAAAACTTAGATAAACAAGGCAAACGTGTTGCTATATGTGCAAACTGCCATGTGGAATACTATTTCAAAGATAAAAAAGACGTAACCTTCCCTTGGAAAAATGGCGTAGATGTGAGTAGCATTGAAAAATACTACGATGATATTGAATTTGCTGACTGGACTCACGCATTATCAAAAGCCCCAATGTTAAAAGCACAGCACCCAGACTTTGAAATTTGGTCACAAGGTGTACACGGTAAAAATGGCGTAACTTGTATCGACTGCCATATGCCGAAAGTGAAAGACAAAGATGGCAAAGTGTACACCGACCACAAAATCGGCAATCCATTTGATCAATTCGAAAACACTTGTAAAACTTGTCACGAGCAAAGCAAAGAGACACTTCAAAAACGTGTTGCAGAGCATAAAAAACAAGTGAAAGATGCGATGATCAAACTTGAAGATCAGCTTGTAAAAGCACACTTCGAAGCGAAAGCCGCTTGGGAAGCGGGTGCAACACCTGAAGAGATGAAAGAGATCTTAAAAGCAATTCGCCACGCACAATGGCGTTGGGATTACACCTCAGCAAGCCACGGTGGTCATATGCACGCACCAGATATGATGTTACACGTGATTGCAACAGGTATCGACCGTGCAGCAGATGCACGTGCTCAATTAGGCGTGGTATTAGCGAAACACGGTGTAACTACTCCAGTGGCTATCCCAGATATTTCAACGCGTGAAAAAGCACAAAAAGCAATTGGCTTAGATATTCCTAAAGACCAAGCTGCCAAAGATGAATTCTTACGCACAGTGGTGCCACAATGGGAAGCTACAGCTCGCGAAAAAGGCTTATTACCAGCGGTAGAAGCTCCAAAAGAAGTCACAACACCAAAAGCAGAAGCGAAATAATCAAGCTTGAGGTGATGATATGAAAAACTTAATCTCAAAAGCAGGGCGAGCAATCGCCCTCCAAGCGGTCGCTTTAGCAAGTTGTTTTGCAATGTTCTCTGCAATTTCAACCGCTCATGCTGAAATGCCACCACTACCACAACAAATGTGGCAAGGTAAATCAGATGTTCAAGTCGCAGATGAAGCTCGTCGCGATCCAAACCAATATTGTACGCAATGTCACGAAACTGCAAATGCGACAGGTAAACCATTTAGCCACGCGGGTAAACACTTCCAACATGGAACGAAAAGTCCAAATAGCGGTGAGCAAGTAACTTGTGTAAGCTGCCATGGCAATATGTCTGAAAACCACCGTAAAGGTGTGCGTGATGTAATGCGTTTCAGCAAAATGGATCAAAA
Organism: Haemophilus parahaemolyticus; assembly: GCF_002015035.1. Classification (GTDB taxonomy): domain Bacteria; phylum Pseudomonadota; class Gammaproteobacteria; order Enterobacterales; family Pasteurellaceae; genus Haemophilus_A; species Haemophilus_A parahaemolyticus. The sequence goes on from NZ_MUXY01000017.1 coordinate 11,717, forward strand.
ACCAAGCAAACCTGAACTTGAACGTACTGTTCACGAACAAAATCAAGTGTGCGTGGCGTGCCATACAGCGGATAAATTACGTGAAAAATTCTGGGCTCACGATACTCACGCAAACAAAATTGCGTGTGCAAACTGCCACGAACTTCACCCTGAAAAAGATCCGATGAAGGCAATTCCTGAAAAGCAACGTATCAAACTTTGTACAGATTGCCACACTAAAATTCAGGCTCATAAAGAAGAAGTTAAAGCTCAGGAAGCTAAGGAAAACCAATAATGACTTGTACCCGTAGAGATTTCGTCTCAGGGGCAGGTGCTATCGCTGTGGTAGCAAGCACAGGGCTTGCTACTTCGGTTACTCTTGCAACTGAGAATGAACCGAAAAAAATTCGCTATGCGATGGTACACGATGAAACATCTTGTATCGGCTGTACCGCATGTATGGACGCTTGTCGAACCACAAACAAAGTGCCAGAAGGGGTTTCACGTTTAGAAATTATCCGTAGTGAACCTTATGGCGAATTCCCAAATGTGGAATATGAATTCTTCCGTCAATCTTGCCAACACTGCTCAAACGCACCTTGTGTTGCTGTGTGTCCAACAGGAGCTTCGTTTGTTGATCCTAAAACAGGGATTGTAGATGTGCATTCTGATTTGTGCGTAGGTTGTCAATACTGTATCGCTGTTTGCCCGTATCGTGTGCGTTTTATCCATCCAGAGAAAAAATCAGCGGATAAATGTAACTTCTGTCGTGATACTAATTTAGCGGAAGGTAAACAGCCTGCTTGTGTAGAAGCTTGTCCAACTAAAGCATTAACCTTTGGCGATATGAACGATCCAAACAGTGCCGTGGCGAAAAAAGTGCGTGAAAACCCAGTTTATCGCACCAAAGTGTCATTAGGTACGCAACCGAACTTATATCACATTCCATTTGGCAAAGGGGAGCATAGATAATGAACGACTATATTCCTTTTCATACCCCCAATTTAGTGTGGGATAGCACCATTGCGGTTTATCTCTTCTTATTAGGGATTTCCTCTGGTGCGGTGCAGCTTGCTATTGCATTCCGTAATAGCGTAAAAGTAGAAAAGCCAAGTGAGAACTGGATTATTCGTAGTGCGGCAATTTTAGGCACCATCCCAACAATTCTTGGTTTGACCTTGTTGGTGTTCCACTTAACTAAACCGTGGACATTCTGGAAGCTGATGTTTAACTACAACGGTACTTCTGTGATGTCAATGGGCGTAATGATGTTCCAAGCCTATATGGCTGTATTGGTAGTCTGGATTGCGATTATGTTTAAAGACTGGATCGCAGTACTTGTAAATCGTTACTTCCCTGTGTTTAAATTTGTCTTGCCTTGGATTGATTTCGCAGAACGTAAGTTATTAAAACCGATTGAATTTGTGCTATTTACCTTAGCTGCAGTGCTCGGTGCTTATACGGGCTTCTTGCTTTCGGCGTTAATCAGCTACCCAATGTTGAATAACCCCGTGCTCCCAGCGTTGTTCTTAGCATCGGGTACTTCATCAGGTATCGCAGCAACTTTCTTGATGATTTTAATTGCGGGTAAACTTTCAGGCGAAAGCCGAGAAATTCACTTTATCCACAAATTCGAAGTACCGATTATGGTTACTGAATTAGGTTTGTTAGTGGCATTCTTCGTAGGCTTGCATTTTGGTGGGGCAGATAAACAACTTGCCTTACACAACGCAATGACAGGTTTCTGGGGAATGGTGTTCTGGATTGGGGTATTCTTTATCGGTATCTTAATTCCACTCGTGGCAAACTTATTCGGCAGCCACGAAGTGAAACACAGCCCGAAATTCATCATTTTGGTCTCTATCTTCGACTTAATCGGTGTGTTCTGCTTACGTTTCTTTATCCTCTATGCAGGGCAGTTGACGGTAGCGAGTTAGCTTACACTCCTTGTTTTCCAAGCGGTCTATTTTGAAAAATCTTTTGCAAAATAGACCGCTTTGCTATTTTCTAATAGCAAACATTGGCTTTTTGCTGTAAACTGTTATCCCGTCCTGATAGTTGGGATTTCGTAAAAATGCCAACTTTTCAATTCATTTCCAACCCAATTTTTCATCACAAAGGCAAATAAAATGGCAACGAATTATATTTTTGTGACGGGCGGTGTTGTTTCTTCTTTAGGGAAAGGCATTGCTGCAGCGTCTTTAGCCTCTATTCTTGAAGCTCGTGGTTTAAATGTCACCATTATGAAGCTTGATCCTTATATCAACGTAGACCCAGGCACAATGAGCCCAACCCAACACGGGGAAGTTTTCGTAACAGCGGACGGTGCTGAAACCGACTTAGACTTAGGTCACTACGAGCGTTTTATCCGCTCAAAAATGAGCAAAGCGAACAACTTCACCAGCGGTAAAATTTATTCTGAAGTGTTACGCAAAGAGCGTCGTGGCGACTACTTAGGTGCAACTATCCAAGTAATTCCACACATCACAAACGAGATCAAAGAACGTGTAATCGAAGGTGGTAAAGGTCGTGATGTGGTGATTGTTGAAGTGGGCGGTACAGTAGGCGACATCGAATCACTACCATTCTTGGAAGCATTACGCCAATTAGCGGTAGATGTAGGTCGTGAAAAAACCTTATTTATGCACTTAACTTTAGTGCCGTATATTCCAACTGCAGGCGAAGTGAAAACCAAACCAACTCAGCATTCTGTGAAAGAATTGCTTTCAATTGGTATTCAGCCAGATGTGTTGATCTGCCGTTCAGACCGTGCGATTCCTTCAAATGAACGCAAAAAAATTGCCTTATTCTGTAACGTGTCAGAGCGTGCGGTAATTTCATTAAAAGATGTAGATTCAATCTACCGCATTCCAGAATTATTAAAATCACAAGGTTTAGATAGCTTTGTGTGCGACCGTTTCCGCTTAGATTGCCCAGAAGCAGATTTATCTGAATGGGAACAAGTGCTTTACCGCCAAGCAAATCCAACGGGAGAAGTCACCATTGGTATGGTGGGTAAATATGTCGAATTGCCAGATGCGTATAAATCTGTAAATGAAGCATTGAAACATGCGGGCTTAACTAACCGTTTAACCGTGAACATTAAATACATCGATTCGCAAGATGTTGAAACTAAAGGCACAAGCGTGCTTGAAGGAGTGGATGCGATCCTTGTTCCTGGTGGCTTCGGCTATCGTGGCGTGGAAGGCAAAATTCGTACCGCACAATATGCTCGCGAAAACAAAGTCCCATATTTAGGTATCTGCTTAGGGATGCAAATTGCCTTAATTGAATATGCTCGTAACGTCGCTGGCTTAAAAGAAGCGAACTCAAGTGAATTCGATAAAGATTGTCCACAACCTGTAATTGGCTTAATCACTGAATGGCAAGATAAAGACGGCAATGTTGAAACTCGTTCTGATGACTCAGATTTAGGTGGCACAATGCGTTTGGGAGCACAAAAATGCCATTTAATTGAGGGGTCAAAAGCCCGTGCATTATATGGTGCAGAAACCATCGAAGAACGCCACCGTCACCGTTACGAAGTAAACAATACATTACTTCCGCAAATTGAAGCTGCTGGCTTGAAAGTAACGGGTTTATCAGAAGACCGTAAATTAGTAGAAATCATTGAAGTGCCAAATCACCCTTGGTTTGTAGCAGCTCAATTCCACCCAGAATTTACCTCAACACCGCGTGATGGTCACCCGCTTTTTGCAGGTTTTGTAAAAGCGGCGAAGGAGTACCAAGACTCACATAAAGGGTAATACAGCATAAATAAGGAGCTCGAAATGAGCTCCTTTTACATTTGTCTTTTATCTGTCTAATAACTCGCCAACTTATTTAACGTCTCAAACGCCTTTCCACTGGCTAGCACCGCTTTTACTTTTGCTGCATTGGCTTTTAAGTCAGTCTCGCCAAAGGTTCGCATTAGCATTGCTACATTCACTGCGACCGCATCAATATGTGCTGCTTCGCCTTTGCCTTGTAATAAAGCTCGGATTTTTTCGGCATTTTCAGCGGGTTCTCCGCCTTTTAAGGCTTCGATAGGATAACGTGAGACGCCAAAATCTTCAGGTATTACAGAATAATAACGGATATCACCATTTTCAATTTCCGCTACTTGCGTTTCGCCGTGAACGGCTACTTCATCTAAACCCGCTCCATAGACGACAATAGTATGCTCGTGGTTTAACGCTTTTACCGTTTCCGCATAGATTTTTAAAATTTCTGGCGAGTAAACACCTAAAAGTTGGCGTTTAGCGTGAGCAGGATTGACGAGAGGCCCTAAAATGTTAAACAGCGTACGGGTTTTTAATGCTTGACGGACGGGGATGGCATATTTGAAACCTGAGTGATAAAGCGGAGCGAATAAAAAGCAGATGCCTATTTCGTCTAAGGTTTTGCGTGCGGTTTCTGCGGGCACTTGAATATTGATACCAAGTTGAGAGAGTACATCACTTGCCCCAGTTTTACTGGAAACACTACGGCTGCCGTGTTTTGCCACTTTGTAGCCCATTGTAGCGGCAACGATAGCACTTGCTGTTGAAATATTGATGGTGTTATGCCCATCGCCGCCTGTGCCTACAATGTCTGCAAAAGCGTAATCTGGTGTTGGGAAAGGGGCTGCATTTTCGAGTGCCGCGGTCACTGCACCTGAAATTTCGTCAATCGTTTCGCCTCGCATTTTTAAGGCAATTAACGCCCCAGCGAGTTGCTCATTTGATACCTTGCCTTGCATAACTTGAGTGAAGAAGAAGGTGGATTCAGCTTTATCAAGCGGTTGATGATTAAATAATTTTTCCAAAAGTTGTTCGGTTTGCATAGTGTGTTCCTTATCTTTTTATACAAAGTAGGGCGGACTTCAGTACGCCATTCTATCTGTTATTTTTATTTGGCGGACTAAAGTCCGTCTTACTATCTCAACAACCATTCCACCGATTGCTTCAATAATTTTGTCCCTTCTACGGTCAAAATTGACTCTGGGTGAAACTGGAAGCCACAAATCGGCAAAGTTTTATGACGAATTGCCATCACGATCGTGCCGTAACGAGCATTGACTTCCAGTTCTTCAGGTAGATCATCGCCCATTAAAGAATGGTAACGAGCCACAGGCATTGGGTTGCTGATACCTGCGAACATAGCTTGGTTATCGTGCTCAATTTTTGACACTTTACCGTGTAATACCGTGCCTGTATGTACCACTTTTCCGCCTAAGGCTTCGATAATCGCTTGATGCCCTAAGCAAATGCCAATCATCGGTACTTTGCCTTTAAGTTGCTGAATAATCGGCAGCAAGTTACCCGCCTCAGCAGGGTTGCCAGGTCCAGGTGAGAGGGCGACTAATGCGTTTTTGGTGGTTAAAGCTTTTTGAATAAAATCTTCCAAGGGATAATCGTTGCGGAAGATCGTTACTTGGTGTCCTAGCTCGCGAAATTGATCCACTAAATTGTAGGTAAATGAGTCGAAATTATCGACAAAAAGAATATGTGCCATAGTGCTTTCCTCCAATCCTTAATGCTGTTGCCCTTGATTCACCTGTCCAATTGCTTTTAATACCGCACGGGCTTTGTGTCGGGTTTCGTCCGCTTCTAATTGCGGATCTGAATCCAACACTTCGCCACATCCTGCTTGCACATAAGCTACTCCATTTTGCACAAAAGCAGAGCGAATGACGATACAGGTATCTAAATTGCCTTCGGAGGTTAAATAACCGACCGCACCGCCGTAGCTATGGCGTTTTTGCTGTTCGAATTGGTAAATCAACTGCATTGTCTTAATTTTCGGTGCACCTGTGAGCGTGCCCATATTCATACAAGCTTGGTAAGCGTGTAATGCGTCTAAATCGGTGCGAAGTTTACCCACCACGCGAGAAACAAGATGCATAATTTGCGAATAGCGGTCAATTTGCATCAATTCCACTACTTTTCGCGTGCCCGATTGGCTTACGCGAGCTACATCATTTCGAGCTAAATCGACTAACATTAAATGTTCGGCAAGCTCTTTTTTATCTAAACGCAATTCTAATTCAAGGCGAGAATCAAGCTCTAAATCAATGTTACCGTACTCATCAAAACCACGCGGGCGAGAGCCTGCAATAGGGTAAATTTCTAGCTGACGATCGTGTTCAGAATATTTCAATGCACTTTCAGGCGAAGCACCAAAGAGCGTGAAATTTTCTCCTTGCATAAAGAACATATACGGGCTTGGATTGTTCATTTTAAGCTGGCGATAACTTGCCAATGTATTCGGACAAGGTAAGCTGAAACGGCGAGAAGGTACAATCTGGAATACATCGCCCACGTGAATATGATGTTTCAGTTTGCGAATAATCTCTTTGAATGGCTCATCTTCTAAATTCGCGACTGCTTCTGCATTTGCGGTTTGAATTGGTAAGCTGAAATTAGTTGGTGCATTGGCAAGTTTTTCTGCAAATTCGACCGCTTGTTGGCTTAATATTGCTTGCTCCGCTGGATTGAAACAGAAAGTATTAAGCGTTGCGGTTTGAGCTTGGTGATCGATAAAGACCAATTGCTCGGCTAAATAGAAGCTGTAGTCTGGACAACTTAAGCCATCATCTTGCAATGTAATGTTATCCATTGGGATAAAATTCGCAACTAAATCGTAGCTAAACAATCCGCCTAAATAAACGGGTGAGCTTGTTGCTTTAAACAGTTGGTTTACAACACGCAAGCCATCAAACACCGTGCTAGTTTTGAGTTTGCTATCTTCATCTAATTGAGTAGGAATAGTAGGGAACTCTGCAACCAAGCGGTGTGATTCTGCACAAAATTCGCAAGAAGGTGCAGGATTTAAATTCGCTAAAGCAACTTGAATATGTGGAATGACTGCTTTGCCGTTTTTAGTTAAAGGCTCAAAAGTGACTTGCTGTGCATCGCAAAAAATATGCAATGCAGATTGGGCGAAGAGTAAGCTTTTGAGGCTATTTTTGCTTTGGATTTCAGCGGAGTCTAATAATAAGGTATGAGGTTGGTTGCCACAAAGAGCGTGATACATCGCCGTGGTATCAGCAAAATAAGGCAACGTGGTTTGTTGAATTTGCACGTTCATTTTTATCTTCCTGTGTTTATTTTTGTACTATTAAACTAGTACAAAGGCGGTTTGTCAAGCGTGCAAGTAAAAATAGTATAAATTTCTTTGTACTATTGTTTTAACGTTCCCAATGTTTGTTTTTCGGGTTTACATATTCAACGCCTTGATCTTTATAGCCAATGCCTTCTAGTTGAAGTAAATAGCGTTTATTAGGTAAGCCACCGCCGAAGCCTGTGAGACTTTGATTTTTACCTAGTACTCGGTGACAAGGTATAAGGATCGAAATGGGATTACGTCCAACTGCCCCACCGACAGCACGCATGGCATTTGGTTTACCTAACTGGTTAGCAATTTCACCGTAGCTAGTAATTTTGCCGTAGGGAATTTGGCGGAGGATTTTCCAAACTGATTGCTGGAATGCCGTACCTTGCGGGGTAAGAAAATCTAAATGTTGAAAATCGAGCTTTTCGCCTTGAAAATAGCGGTCTAAAATTTCGCGTGTTTTGCAAAAGATTTCATAAACGGTACCGCTTGTATTGCTTACGGGAATGAAATTTTCAAGCTTAGTAGTAGGCTGTTCTTCGTCAAACTCAATTGCAATCAGTCCATGTTCTTTAGCAAGAAGTAATAAATTGCCAACGGGAGAGAGATAGTATTGATAGAAAATTGTCATAAAAAAGTGAGATAAAATAAAAGGCGTGTAAATAATCTACACGCCCTGGCTTCATAATTCTATGCTAAGTTAGGGTTAGAATTTGTAGTTTAAGTTTAAGCCGTAGAGGTTCGCTTTTGAAGTAACTTCAAATTGACCTGATTGACCTTCTCTGAAACCGTGTTTTTTACCACGTAGGTGAGCATAGCCGAAGTCAGCTGCTAAATTTGGAGTGAAGCGGTAAGTTGCCCCCACGCTATACCACATACGGTCTGTATCTGGGATAGAGATTGATGGGTGAGTTTTGCTTGCATTTTTATCGTAAGCAATACCACTTCTTACGGTTAATTTTTCGTTAATATCATAAGAAACACCAAGTGCATAGCGTGAAGAATTGCTAAATTCTTCTGTTTTATGGAATAAAGTGTTACCGCTTGAACCGTATGCGGTTAAGCTTTTTAAGCGTTCCCATTCAGTATATTTATAGCTATATTGAACTGCGAATTTGTCGGTTAATTTGTGGAAACCCGAGAATTCCCAATAAGCAGGTAGGTTAAGAGTCAAACGACCAGGAACGTTTGAGCCACCAGTCGCTTCGCTAATTGGTAAAGTTACTCCTCTTGCAGCTAATTGCTGAATAAGTGCATTATAAGCCGTTGGGAATGCGTTTGAGTATTCACCTTTGAATTTAACATCAACAGCTGAGTGATACGCTAAACCCCAACGGTGGTTTTCATTGAGTTTATAAGCTAAACCTGCGTTCCAACCTAAGCTCCACTCGTCACCTTTGATTTTAGATACTGAGGTGTGATTTGGCATTGTTGCTAATTGGCGTGCAACTGCGGCTAATTGCGTCGCTTGAGCAGTTTGACCAGCCGCTGCTGCTTGTGCTGCTCGGGTGGCTAATTGTTGAGCAATTGCTTTACCGCCCACACCTAAATGGCGTTGAATTTCAGCATCTGAATAGATTGCATTTAAGCCCACACCAGCACTGAAGCCGTAGCCTAAATCATAAGCACCGCTTAAGTTGAAGTTTAATGCCGTTAATTCAGTTTTACCGCCATATACGCCTGCCGCATAGTCTTCACCATATTCTGATTTTAAACCGTAGTTAACATTTAACCCGCCACCTAATGCAAAGCGATCTGTGATTGGGGCAACGAAATACATATTAGGTACAACTGCTGTTGGAATGACGTTTTTGTGTGAAGCATTTACTTTTGTGGTTGTACCCATTGTACCTTCAACATCAACATTTGCATCGACTAAAATACCTCCGACAGAAAATTCTGCACTTTTGAATTCAGTCATTAACGCAGGGTTAGTTGCAACAACAGATGCGTTATCTGCCACAGCAGCAGCCCCAGCATAAGCTGTACCTAAGCCTGATGTTGAAACTTCTGCTAATTGGAATGCCGCCGCATTTGCTCCACCTGCTACTAATGTTAATGCTGATGCAAGCAATGTTTTAGAAAATCGAGACATGAACTATCCTTTAATAATAAGTAAGAAATAATGATGAATAAGTAAAAAACGGGGAAATTCTACGAAGTGAAATGGTTGATTGCAACTCCAAAAAGGAAATAAAGCAAGTGTTCCGACCAGTTGCAAGGGAACTTTTGCCTACTTTTCTATTTCGTTTTAAGTTTAAATTTGCCTTCAAAACCTCTATAATAGTAGGGAAATTCCTTATCATTTGGTGAAACCTTTTAAAATGATAAGTTTAAATCAGTTCAATATACTTGACTAAAATAGTCAACTCCATCAAAATTCAGACACTTCCAATCTTTGATTGGATTTTTAATTAAATGAGGGCGAATTTATGAGATTAACGTCAAGAGGGCGTTATGCGGTGACGGCAATTTTAGATATTGCCATTCACGGTAAAAAAGAGCCTGTCAGTCTTGCGGATATTGCAGATCGTCAAGCTATCTCACTTTCTTATTTAGAACAGCTTTTTGCACAGCTTCGTCGTGAAGGTATTGTGTATAGCGTACGTGGACCAGGTGGCGGTTATAAGCTCGAAAAAGAGCCGAAGGAGATTACTGTTGGGATGATTATTGCGGCAGTGAACGAAAATGTGGACGTGACTAAATGTAAGGGAAGTGGTAATTGCCGTAACGATTCTCGCTGCTTAACTCATACGCTTTGGGAACGTTTAGAAGATCAAATCGGACAGTTCTTAAACACCGTGTCGCTTGACGATTTAGTTCAAGAAAATGCGGATCACGATTGTGGTAAGTCTCATTGCCACGAGCATCCGCATCAGCACTAAAATATAAGCAAAGATTTCATTAAAAATAACCGCTTGTAGCGAGTTAGGAGTAACTTAAAAAATGTCAGTAAAATTACCTATTTACTTAGATTATGCGGCAACTACGCCAATGGACGAACGCGTAGCCCAAAAAATGATGCAATATATGACCAAAGATGGCATCTTTGGTAACCCTGCTTCACGTTCACATAAATTTGGCTGGGAAGCAGAAGAAGCGGTTGATGTTGCACGTAACCAAATCGCAGACTTAATCGGTGCTGATGCACGCGAAATCGTGTTCACTTCAGGTGCAACCGAGTCAGATAACCTTGCAATCAAAGGTGCAGCACACTTCTACCAAACTAAAGGTAAACACATCATCACCGTGAAAACCGAACACAAGGCGGTGTTAGATACTTGCCGTCAGTTAGAGCGCGAAGGCTTTGAAGTGACTTACTTAGACCCAGAAGAAGATGGCTTGCTCGATTTAGAAAAATTCAAAGCAGCTATTCGTCCAGATACTATCTTGGTTTCTGTTATGCACGTGAATAACGAAATGGGTGTGATTCAAGACATCGCGGCAATCGGTGAAATCTGCCGTGCTAACAAAATCATTTTCCACGTTGATGCAACGCAATCTGTGGGTAAAGTGCCAGTAAATGTTCACGAATTAAAAGTAGATTTAATGTCATTTTCAAGCCACAAATTATACGGACCAAAAGGTATCGGCGGTTTATACGTTTGCCGTAAACCACGCGTGCGTTTAGAAGCGATTATTCACGGTGGTGGTCACGAGCGTGGTATGCGTTCAGGTACATTACCAGTTCATCAAATTGTGGGGATGGGTGAAGCGTATCGTATCGCAAAAGAAGAGATGACCGAAGAAATGGCACGCTTAACTAAGTTACGTGACCGCCTATATAACGGCTTCAAAGATATTGAAGAAGTGTATGTAAACGGCTCAATGGAACCAGGTAAACGTGTAGGCTCAAACTTAAACATTAGCTTCAACTTCGTAGAAGGTGAGTCATTAATGATGGCATTACGCGACATTGCAGTTTCATCTGGTTCAGCTTGTACTTCTGCAAGTTTAGAACCTTCTTATGTGTTACGTGCTATCGGTCGTGATGATGAATTAGCTCACAGCTCAATTCGCTTCACATTAGGTCGTTGGACAACGGAAGAAGAAATTGACTACACTATCGAATTAGTGAAAAAAGCGATTGTGAAATTACGTGATCTTTCTCCACTTTGGGAAATGTTCAAAGAAGGCGTAGATTTAAGCAAAATTGAGTGGAATCACCACTAATAAGATTAACCTCCCTCTTTACTAAAGAGGGAGATAAAATAGAAGGAACAATGAAATGGCATACAGTGAAAAAGTAATCGACCACTACGAAAATCCACGTAACGTAGGTACATTCGACAAAGAAGCATCAGACATCGGTACTGGTATGGTGGGTGCACCTGCGTGTGGTGACATCTTACGCTTACAAATCAAAGTAAACGATGCTGGCATTATCGAAGATGCACGCTTTAAAGCCTACGGTTGTGGTTCTGCAATCGCTTCAAGCTCACTGATTACTGAATGGGTAAAAGGTAAATCTTTAGAAGAAGCGGGTGCAATTAAAAATAGCGACATCGCAGAAGAGTTAGAATTACCGCCTGTGAAAGTTCACTGCTCAATTCTTGCAGAAGATGCAATCAAAGCAGCAATCGCAGATTACAAAGAAAAACAAGGTAAATAATTTAACAAGCGGTTGATTTTGCAAAAATTTTGCGAATTAAGACCGCTTGTATTTTGTAGCTTGTCGACACACGCCTTTCATACGTGAAACGATGTTTCACACACTACAATGTTTCGTAAAATATGATTTTCTTCATTTAAGATATTAGGAATATATATTATGGCAATTACATTAACAGAAACCGCCGCAAACCGCGTGCGTACTTTCCTTGAAAATCGTGGTAAAGGCATTGGTTTACGCTTAGGCGTGAAAACCTCGGGCTGTTCAGGATTGGCGTATGTGTTGGAATTCGTTGATGTATTAAATGAAGACGATCAAATATTCGAGCAACACGGTGTAAAAGTGATTGTGGACGAAAAAAGCCTCACTTACCTTGATGGCACGGAGTTAGATTTTGTGAAAGAAGGCTTAAATGAAGGCTTTAAATACAGCAACCCAAATGTAAAAAATGAATGCGGTTGTGGTGAGAGTTTTAATGTTTAGGAGGCTATGATGACTAACGCCTTTTCCCTTTTCGGTTTGCCTGTGCAATTTCAGGTAGATCAAACCGCACTTTCGGCACGTTATTTAGAGCTACAAAAAGAGCTTCACCCAGATAATTACGCAAGTAGCTCTACAGCCGAGCAACGTATTGCAATTGAAAAATCAGCTGATGTAAACCAAGCATTAAATGTGCTGAAAGATCCAATTTTGCGTGCCGAAGAGATTATTAAGATTGAAACGGGGGTAGAGAAAAACCTCGAAGAAAAAAGTATGCGAGATGTTGAATTCTTGATGCAACAGATGGAATGGCATGAAACTCTTGAAAGCATTGAACATAAAAAAGATGAAGAGGCTTTAACCCACTTTCTAAAACAGATCAAAGCCGAGCAGAAAAAAGTTTTAATCGAATTAGAAGAAACGCTAAATCAAAAAAATTGGCAGCAGGCAAACGCATTAACAGATCGTTTGCGTTATTTTAAAAAGCTGATTATTCAGATTGAGAAGGTTGAAGAGCAGTTTTTTGAAATTTAATTTTGCGTAGGGGCGGGGTTTATCCCCGCCCAGTATGATATTGAATTTATAGGGCGGGGATAAATCCCGCCCCTACGGTTAGCCTTATCAAGCGATCGATTTTTAGAGATATTTTACTGATGAAAACCCTAGAAGAATTATTAGATAAAAATTCAGCGTGGTTGATTTTGCGTGATTGGTTTACTCAAGCAAAAAATCACTACGAAATTTTAGCTAGCTACTCTGAAGATGCAGCTGCTGCATTAGTTGGAATGCAACTACCGACCCGTTCACCGCTTGGTGCGATTGTGTATGAAACAGGTGGTGTGTTAATCGATCACGGTTGGTTGCGCATTTTAGGTTCTGGCAACGAAAAATTACCTCGTGGTTTATTTGATTGGAACTTTGGTAAAACTTTCAAACAATCGGGCGAGCAACCCGGTTACTTATTAGTAGCAGATGATGCAATGGGTGGTTACTTTGCTATTAACGCAGGCAGTTTAGGCGACAAAATTGGGCAAGTGTATTATCATCATCCGAAAAAGAAAACGTGGGAACTGTTGAACTTAGGCTATTCTGAATTTTTAGGCTGGGCATTATCAGGCGATTTAAACGATTTCTACCAAGATTTACGTTGGGATAATTGGCAAAATGATATTAAAGAACTGCAAGGTCATCAAGTGTTAGAGCTTGAAAGCAAAATCGCTGTGCCTGTAGAACGCCACTATCAAGGTGTGTTTGCTCCTGAAAATATGGGTTACTCAGTAGCCTAAAATAAATTAAAACAAAAAATAGAGAAGAGATAATAATGGCATTACTTCAAATCGCTGAACCAGGGCAAACTGCCGCACCGCACCAAGCACGTTTGGCGGTGGGGATTGATCTTGGGACAACGAATTCATTGGTTGCAACTGTGCAAAGTGGCACGGCAACCGTGTTATTAGATGAAAAAGAGCGAGCGTTAGTGCCGTCGGTGGTGCATTACACGGAAAACGATAAAACCGTGGGTGTGGAAGGTTTTGCGTTTGCAGCAGTTGATCCGCAAAACACCGTGATTTCAGCCAAACGCTTAATTGGGCGTTCGCTTGCCGATGTGCAGACCCGCTACCCAGATTTACCGTATCAATTTGTGGCAAGTGATAACGGCTTACCGTTAATCCAAACTAAACAAGGCAATAAAAGCCCTGTGGAAGTATCAGCAGATATTTTGGCACACTTAAACCGCTTTGCTGAACAACGCCTAGCGGGCGAATTATCGGGCGTAGTCATTACCGTGCCTGCTTATTTTGATGATGCTCAACGTCAAAGCACCAAAGATGCAGCACGTTTAGCAGGTTTGAATGTATTGCGTTTATTAAATGAGCCAACTGCAGCAGCGATTGCTTACGGCTTAGATAGTGGACAAGAAGGCATTATTGCGGTTTACGATTTAGGTGGCGGCACATTCGATATTTCGATTTTGCGTTTAAGTCGAGGTGTGTTTGAAGTATTGGCAACAGGTGGTGACACCGCATTAGGTGGCGATGACTTCGACCTCTTATTAGCAAACTGGATTGCTGAACAAGCAGGCGTGCAACCACAAAATGCAAATGAGCAACGTGAGTTATTGACCCTTGCAACAAAAACCAAAATTGCCCTTTCACAAGCGGTCGAAACTGAAGTGAAATTTGCAAATTGGACAGGCACGGTCAGCCGTTCGCAATTTAACGAGTTAATTCAACCACTTGTTAAACGTTCGTTAATGACCTGCCGCCGAGCGTTGAAAGATGCAGGCGTGGAAGGCGAAGAGATCCGCGAAGTCGTTATGGTTGGCGGTTCAACTCGCGTACCATTTGTGCGTGAACAAGTGGGTGAGTTCTTCGGTAAAACGCCATTAACGTCTATTGATCCAGATAAAGTGGTTGCCCTTGGTGCAGCCATTCAAGCGGATATTTTGGTCGGCAATAAGCCTGATGCGGATATGTTATTGTTAGACGTTGTGCCGCTTTCGCTTGGTATTGAAACGATGGGCGGTTTGGTGGAAAAAATCATTCCACGCAATACCACTATTCCTGTGGCACGAGCCCAAGAGTTTACTACCGCTAAAGATGGGCAAACAGCGATGTCGGTTCATGTTCTGCAAGGCGAGCGTGAATTGGTAGAAGATTGCCGTTCACTTGGTCGTTTTACCTTACGTGGCATTCCACCGATGGTAGCAGGTGCGGCAACTATTCGCGTGACTTATCAAGTCGATGCTGATGGTTTGTTGAGCGTAACAGCAATGGAAAAATCCACTAAAGTGCAGGCTTCGATTCAGATCAAGCCATCTTATGGCTTAACCGATGAAGAAGTGACCCAGATGATCAAGTCTTCAATGGCAAATGCTAAAGAAGATATGGAAGCCCGCCAACTGGCGGAACAGCGTGTGGAAGCGGATCGCGTGATTGATACCGTGATTTCAGCTCTCCAAGAAGATGGGGCGGAAGTACTTTCCATTGAAGAATTTAAAGCCATTGAAGCGGAAATTCAAAAGTTGATTGATTTAAAACAAGGTTCAGATAGAGCAGCGATTGCCCAAGGGATTAAAGAGCTTGACCATGCTACCCAAGCATTCGCAGCAAAACGAATGAATTTATCAATTCAAAAAGCATTAGCGGGTAAAGCCGTTGATGAGATTATTTAAAAGAGGATAATATGCCAAAAGTAGTTTTTCTTCCCCATGAAGAATTTTGCCCAGAGGGTATGGTTGTTGAAGCCAATGAAGGCGATAATTTATTAGAAGTGGCACACAATGCAGGCGTGGAAATCCACCATGCCTGTGATGGTTCTTGTGCTTGTACGACTTGCCACGTAGTGATTCGTGAAGGGTTTGATTCTTTAAACGAAAGCTCAGATCAAGAAGAAGATATGTTGGACAAAGCTTGGGGCTTAGAAATGGAAAGCCGCCTAAGTTGCCAATGTGTGATTGGTGATGAAGACTTAGTGGTCGAGATTCCAAAATATAACCTGAACCACGCAAACGAGGCTGCTCACTAATGAAATGGACTGATGTACAAGATATTGCGTGGGCGTTGTACGATCGCGATCCTGATTTAAACCCAGTAACCGTGCGTTTTACCGATATGCACCAATGGATCTGCGAATTAGAAGAGTTTGATGACGATCCTGAAGGTTCTAACGAATCAATCCTTGAGGCGATTTTGCTGAAGTGGATTGAAGAGTATGAATAGATAAGAAAAATGCTTTTACTAAATGGTAAAAGCATTTTTTTATAGCAATAGTAGGCAAAAGAGTTGGTTTTTTGGACTAACTTTAATTGATCATTTCGCTGTTTAAATCAGCCTGCTAGCCTATTTGCCGTATATTTCTATTACGCTCTTCTTGTATAGGTATGGAATAACATTAACTAACGAACCACAAGGAATTATGGTAAGAATAGAAAGAGTGCGGAAGAGAAGAAAAATTTGAATTGGTCCCCCCTACCGGACTTGAACCAGTGACCAAGCGATTATGAGTCGCCTGCTCTAACCGACTGAGCTAAGGGGGGATAAAAGAGAGTTAAATTATAGAATAAAGTGCTAATTTCGTCTATCTTTTTCAGACTGTTTATACAAAAAATAAACAATTATTCTATCCAAATAAGAGAGGCCATTCTGCCTGTCTGTTTATCTCGACGGTAAGAGAAAAACTTATCTTGTTCTGTATAAGTGCAATGCTTTCCGCCTGAGATTTCTGTAATGCCAAGCTTGTTTAAGCGTTGAGTCGCAAGTAAGTAAAGATTGCCGAGGAATTTACTGTTTGTAGTGAGATCAGGCGTAAAAGCGAGTTTCGCATTGGAATCGAAGGCACAAAATTGTTCGATGACCTCTTCACCTATTTGAAAAGCGGTTGGACCAATGGCTGGGCCTAGCCAAGCAATAATATCGGAAGTCGGGCATTTAAATTTTGCGACAGTTTCTTCTAAAATACCATTACATAAGCCACGCCATCCCCCATGGGCTGCGGCAACTTCTGTGCCTTCTCTATTACAAAATAGCACAGGTAAGCAATCTGCAGTCATCACTAAGCAGACTTGGCGAGAATGTTGCGTATAAACCGCATCAGCCTCAATATTGCTTCCCGTAAAAGGTAGCTCAATGACTTTCGTGCTGTGGGTTTGCGTGAGAAAAAGGGGAGAATGAGGCAAATCAAATTTATCCACGAGTAAAGTACGATTTTGCTGCACTGCTTTTGGATCATCGCAAACGTGATCACCTAAATTAAAGCTATCAAAGGGTGGAAGACTCACGCCTCCCATTCTTACTGTCGTAAGGGCTTTAATATTTTTCGGTGCTTGCCAATTTGGATAAATTGCGTTCATTCTCATTCCCTTTTTAGTTTTATGAGCGAACGGCAATCGCTTCAATTTCTAAGCCAACATCTTTTGGTAAGCGAGCGACTTCTACGCAAGAGCGCGCAGGGAATGCAGGATGGTTATTTTCACGGAAGAATTTTTCATATTCAGCATTTACCGTTGCGAAGTCGTTTAAATCTTTTACAAAAACCGTTGTTTTGATGATGTTAGCAACACTCAAACCAGCTTGTTCTAAAATGGCTTTAACATTTTCGAGTGCTTGGCGAGCTTGTTCGGTAATATCTGCCGATATTTCACCTGTTTTAGGATTAACAGGAATTTGACCTGATGTGAAAACAAGGTTGCCTAAATCAACCGCTTGTACGTAAGGACCAATTGCTGCAGGGGCGTTTTCTGTGTGAATTACTGTTGTCATATGTTTTCCTTGTATCAATAAAATAAAAGTCGTGCATATTCTAATCTATGCACTGACATCTAAAAATAAAAAAATAAACTATTTGATGAAGTTTTATTGATTAAGTGCTTAATAACAAAACAATCATTTATAATTACTTCTAAATGACAGTTTGTTAAATTTTAATCTTCAAAAAATTCTTCTAACACTTCTTGATTTACATCCACGGGTGGATTATCGCATAGCCAGTTCGCTAAACGAGCATAATCTGCGATGCTAAGATTTTCGGCACGAGCAGTTAAATCTACGCCTAATGCTTCTAATTGTTCTGCTGTGAAAAGTGTTGATAATGCGTTACGTAAGGTTTTGCGACGCTGGTTAAATGCTTGAGTTGTTACGCGATTAAGCCAATAAATATCTTTTACGGGATGTGGTAAGGTTTTGTATGGCACTAAACGCACGACCGCAGAATCCACTTTCGGTGCAGGTTTGAATGCGGTTGGAGGCACTTCAAGCACTGGCATGACTTGACAATAATATTGTGCCATAATGGTTAAGCGTCCGTAAGCCTTGCTATTTGGTGCTGCACATAAACGTTTTACTACCTCTTTTTGCAACATAAAATGCATATCTTGGATTAAGTCGTGGAACTTAAACAGATGGAACATCAATGGCGTAGAGATGTTATAAGGTAAGTTACCGAACACGCGTACGCCTTCGCTATCTTGTAAGTTTAGGCTTTCAAAATATTCACGGAAATTAAAACGTAACGCATCCTGTTCTATGATAGTGAGTTTTTGGTTGATAAAAGGATGATGGCGTAAACGCTCCGCTAAATCACGGTCAAGTTCTACGACGGTGAGTTTATCTACTAATTCGGCAACTGGCTCTGTTAATGCACCTAAACCAGGGCCAATTTCTAATAAAAATTGACCGCTTTTCGGGTTAATTGCTGATACGATATTATGAATTACATTCATATCGTGTAAGAAATTTTGCCCGAAACGTTTACGAGCAGTATGACCTAAATGTTTTTTTGAATTTGTACTCATTATATTTATATTTAAATGTGTGAAGAATGTTTTTGAAATTAAAGAACCCCGCTTAAGCGAGGTTCCTGAAATAGCTCGAATTATTTAGCGTCTACATATTGGATATTTGCCCCTTTACGTAAGGTTTTTACCCAATCTTTTGAGGCTTCCTCGGCTTGTTTATTCACTAAATTTTCATAGGCCTTTTGAGCATAGGCATCTTGAGTTCTATCGCCTTGACGTGTATCAGTCACTTTCAAAACGTGCCAGCCGAACTGTGATTTAAATGGTGCAGAGATTTGATCTTTTTTTGCACGGCTTGCCACCTTAGCAAAAGCAGGATCAAAAGTATCCAAGAATTGGAAGCCTAAATCACCACCATCCGCGGCGGAAACATAATCAACCGAATTTGCTTTTGCCGCTTCTTCAAAAGTGGTTTTTCCAGCTTTAATGTCTGCAACCAATTGATTTAATTTTGCTTTAGCTTGAGCATCATTTAATACAGGGTTGGTTTTGATAAGAATATGGCTAATTCGATATTCTGGTGCTGATACTTGTTGAACTTTACCAGCTGCTTTGTCTTTTTCTAACATTGCTTTTGCTTGAGCTTGCACTTGCTCTGGTTGCACTTGAATTGCTTGGCCAATACTTTGATGGCGTACCGCTTCCATCATCATTTGTTGTGCAATTTGTTGACGATATTGATTTAAGCTAATACCTTGATAATCCAATGCATCCAATAATTGACCATAGGTTAAGCCATTACGAGCTGCAATATCTTCAATTGCACGATCAACTTGGCGATAATCAATTTTGATGCCAGCTTTTTGTACTGCTTGCTGCACTAACATTTCATCAATCACGCTTTCAAGTGCCGCTTTGCGGTTTAGCTCATTATTGGCTTTTTTACCTAATGCATTAATCACTTGGCTTTCCATAATCATATTACCATTAACGGTTGCAAGTACACGCTCTTCAGCCATTGCTGATTGAGCGAAGAATAATGCTCCTATTAAAGCAACTAAGATTGATTTTGCGGAAGTAAATTTCATTTTCTTTTTCCTATATAAGAACCACTAAATAACAGTTAATTAGAGCTAACTGAACACAAAAGGTTCAATTAGGCTAAAGATTGAATTTTCTTAATCACATTGGTGGTAGAACAACCATTCTCAAAGTTCAATACTTGCACTTCACCGCCATTTGCCCAGACCTCTTGGCTACCTGCGATCTCTTCAGGTTTATAATCGCCACCTTTCACCAACAAATCTGGCAAAATTTCGCTGATTAAGCGTTGAGGTGTATCTTCATCAAACGGCACTACCCAATCTACTGAAGCTAAGCCAGCAAGCACAGCCATTCGAGCAGCTAAATGATTAATTGGTCGGGCTTCGCCTTTTAAGCGTTTTACTGATTCATCCGTATTAACAGCCACAATTAAACGATCCCCCAGTTTTCGTGCGTTTTCCAAGTAAGAAACGTGTCCTGGGTGAAGAATATCAAAGCAACCGTTGGTCATCACAATTTTCTCGCTACGGTTTTTAGCATCATACACGATCTCTTTCAACTCCGCTTCAGAGACCACACCAAAACCAGTCGTTGTACGTTGGTGAATCGCATTTTCTAATTCTACAGGCGTAATGGTTGATGTGCCCAGTTTACCCACAACCACGCCTGCAGCAGCATTGGCTAAATAGCACGCTTCTTCGTAAGGGCGACCATCAGCAATCGCCGTTGCCAACACGCTGATTACGGTATCGCCTGCACCCGTCACATCATATACTTCTTTCGCTTGAGTTGGTAAGTGATAAGGGGCTTGATTTGGACGAAGTAGGGTCATTCCTTTTTCAGAACGAGTCACTAATAACGCTGACAAATCAAAGTCAGCGATCATTTTTAAGCCTTTCGCTACGATTTCGTCATCGTCTTTGCAATGCCCAACCACGGCTTCAAATTCCGACATATTTGGCGTGAGCAAAGTTGCCCCACGGTAGCGTTCAAAATCTGTGCCTTTCGGGTCGATTAACACAGGCACGTTCGCTTTACGTGCGATTTGAATCATCTCTTGTACGCTTTCCAACGTGCCTTTGCCGTAATCTGATAAAATCAACGCCCCGTAAGCGGTGATTTCTTGAGATAGTTTTGCAAGAAGTGGTTGGCTATCCACGTTATGGAAGCCCTCTTCAAAATCTAAGCGTAATAATTGTTGATGGCGAGAAAGAATACGCAATTTAGTAATGGTTGGGTGAGTTTGCACCGCCACACAATGGTTTTCGATATTGTATACGTTCAATAATTTATCCAACGAATTGCCCGCATCATCTTGCCCAATTAAACCATGCAAAGCCACAGGCACGTTAAGGCTGGCAATGTTCATCGCCACGTTTGCCGCACCGCCTGCACGCTCTTCAATATCCTGCACTTTCACCACAGGCACAGGAGCTTCAGGTGAAATACGATTGGTCGCCCCAAACCAATAGCGGTCGAGCATCACATCACCCAATACCAACACTTTGGCTTGGTTAAATTTTGGAGAGTATTGCATCATCATAATTTTTATTCTTCATTTTGGATTTAAGCTAGCGACTCCTCCTCTTTGCTAAAGAGGGAGTTCATAAACTATCTCTTCGATTTCTTAATAAATTTCATCAAACGTTTACGTTTACGCAATTGGCTTGGCGTAAGTTTATTGCGTTTGCCCGCAAATGGGTTATTCCCTTCTTGGAATTGAATACGAATTGGGCTACCAATAATTTTCAAGCTCTTACGGAAATAGTTCGATAAATAACGCTTATACGAATCAGCTAATTTTTCCACTTGGTTACCGTGAATCACGATAATTGGCGGGTTGTAACCACCTGGGTGGGCATATTTTAATTTCACACGACGACCATTTACGAGTGGCGGTTGGTGTTCATCAGTAGCCATACGCAAAATGCGGGTAAGCATAGAGGTTGATGTTTTTTGTGTTGCACAGGCATAAGCCTCTTTCACTGAATCAAATAAGTTACCCACGCCAGAACCGTGTAATGCGGAAATAAAATGCACACGAGCGAAGTCGATAAAATCTAAACGGCGATCAAGCTCTGATTTTACTTGATCTTTAATATCCTGTGATAAGCCGTCCCATTTATTTACTACAATGACAAGCGAACGTCCCGCATTCAAAATAAAGCCCAAAAGCGATAAATCTTGGTCGGAAATCCCTTCACGAGCATCAATGGTTAATAGCACTACGTTCGCATCTTGAATCGCTTGTAAGGTTTTGATTACCGAGAATTTCTCGACAGCTAAATTTACCTTGCCACGTTTACGCACCCCCGCAGTATCAATAATGGTATATTGCTGACCATCGCGTTCCATCGGAATATAAATGGAATCGCGGGTTGTGCCTGGCATATCGTAAACGACGACACGCTCTTCGCCAAGGATGCGGTTAGTCAAGGTTGATTTTCCCACATTCGGACGCCCAACGATCGCAATTTTAATATTTTTATCTTCAATACGTTCTTCGATTTCTTCTGCCAATGCTTGGTCTAATAATGCCGCATCTTCTTCATTATCTACATCGAAATCGTGATCCCATTCATCTTGCGAGGTGTCCTCTTCTTCTGCAAATTCTTCACCATTTTCGACCGCTTTATCCGCATTTAATTGCTCACCTAATGGGGCTAAAACTTGCTCGATCAACTGCGTAATGCCACGACCTTGTGCTGCAGCAATCTGTTCTACTTCGCCTAAGCCTAATTGATAGAATTCTGCACAGTGTGAATCAGCATCAATACCATCCGTTTTGTTTGCTACCAAAACAGTCGTTTTTTTACGTTGTCGTAGGTATTGTGCAATGCCTACATCTGCTGGCAGAAGCCCTGCACGTGCATCTACCAAGAAAAGGACTACATCAGCTTCCTCAATGGCTAAAAGGGATTGTTCCGCCATTTTTTCTTCAACACCTTCCTCGGTGCCGTCAATACCGCCTGTGTCAATCACGATAAAATCATAGCCTGCGATATTAGCGTGACCATATTTACGGTCACGGGTTAAACCTGGAAAATCCGCCACCAACGCATCACGCGTGCGAGTTAAGCGGTTAAAGAGCGTGGATTTACCCACATTCGGTCTGCCCACAAGGGCAACAACTGGAGTCATTTCGTTATCCTTTAAAATTAAACTATTTTAATCCACGTATACGTAAATCATTCAGATTAAAAAATCTCTGCATTATATCTTAAAGTCGTATAATTTAAAAATAAGTCTAAAATAAGAACAAAAAAGCGTATGTGGTTAAACCACATACACTTCAGTTTTTAATGTTTAATCAAGATGAATCATTATTCAATTGGCTTCACAGCACTACGAATCGTCATTTTGATCTCTGCTGAAATCAGGCTTGAGATTAAATCTTCAATCTCTTTTACTTTTGTTTGATTGCCTTTTCCTTTGTTATCGAAATAACCTTCGGTTCTTAGGGTTGAAGTGAAGGTGGAGAATAATGCTTTATCAAAAAATTCTGGTGCGTTAATGCCATGCAGAACAGATAAGCGTTGAGCAATTGAACGGCTCTCTTTTTCAAGTTCTCCACGTGAAATATCAGGGCGATCGAGTAAGATGTTTAAACCGATAAAATAGCGTTGCAACAATTCACGCACGCCATTACTGTGTAGCTGTAATGAACGCAGATGAGCATTGTTCAGTTTGAATACATCGCTTTCACTTTTTACTAATTGCTGGCGAATAAATTCGTTTAAAATTAGCTCTATTTGGTTACGAAGTTCCGTATCATTAAAATGTAGAAATAACTCCGCTTTCAAGAACGGATAAATCTGTTGCACGATTTTGATAATTAAATCTTTTGAAACCGCTTCTAAGTGCAAAATTACGCTTGCTACGAGTGAAGGCAATACAAACAGATGTTGAATGTTATTGCGATAATAGGTCATCAACACGGCAGATTCGCGATCTAAACGGATGAGTTCGCCAAAACTATCTTTTTCAGCAGTTACGCCTGAACGAGGTAATTTTAACACGTGTTCAAGCATCGCCTCTGCTGAGACGGTTGGGAGAGTCATCTCTTGAGAATAAGGAACGTTTCGGAAAAGTTGCAAATAACTTTCTACTTGTTCAATCAACTGCTCACGTGTTAATGCACGTTGGCGAGAAGCAAGCAATGCCGAGCCAATCAGGTTTTTCGCATTAACTGCCGCTGCTTTGTTGATATTGACCATCACTTTTTTAGCAAGGCTATCCACCGCTTCATTGAGCCATTTTGCACGCCCATCTTCGCTTGGTTCACGCCATTCTGGGAAGTGTTGGTTTAGGTAGTGATTGATTTGGATTGGCTCACCAAAGTTTACATAGCCTTGCCCTAGGTTTTTCAATTTTTTAATCACGCGAAGTACTAAGCCGGCGTTTTCTTTCTCTTTTGTCGCACCACGTAATTCTTTTGCGTAGGTATCCACTTCTAGCACGTGTTCATAACCAATATAAACAGGCACAATACTGATTGGGCGAGCTAAGCCACGTTGTAGGGCTTGAATAGTCATCGACATCATGCCCGTTTTAGGTTCAAGTAAACGACCTGTACGAGAACGCCCACCTTCAATAAAATACTCAACTGAATAGCCACGATAGAAAAGCTCGGCTAAATACTCACGAAAAATAGTGGAATATAAGCGATTGCCTTTGAATGTACGACGAATGAAAAATGCTCCCCAGCTACGGAAAAGTGAACCAACTGGAAAGAAATTTAGATTAATTCCCGCCGCAATATGAGGCGGAACTAAACCTTGATGGTAAAGTAAATAGGAAAGTAACAGATAGTCCATATGGCTACGGTGGCAAGGCACATAGACAATCTCGTGTCCTTCCAAGGCGAGTTTACGCACTCGCTCACTGTTTTCAACATTGATACCTTGATAGAGCTTATTCCAAAGCCAGCTTAACAGACGATCTGCCATACGCAAGCTATCGTGTTTTACATCGGCTGCAATTTCATCAAGCATTTTGGTGGCTTCAGCACGTGCTTTTTCAAGCGGAATTTTTTTATTTTCTGCTTCATCCGCAATCGCTTTTTTCAATACTTCAGAATCTAACAATTTATTGAACATTGCTTGGCGATCAGGCAATTGTGGGCCCATCGCTGAATAGCGTTGTTTTGCAAAGTGCATACGAGCAATACGAGCCAATTTATGAGCGAGTTTTTCATCGACATCGTGATTTGCAACCATTTCATTTAAAGAGACCGCTTGTGAGAAACGGACGAAGTTATCACGACCATACCAAATGATCGAGAAAATACGCGAAAATGCACCTAACGCACGTAAATTGGGGGCTTTCTCTTTACCTGGAGCTCTTCCCCAAAGAACAGAAACAGGGATGAGTTGCACATCTAAATTGGGATCTTGTTTGTGTAAATCTAAATAGCGATGAATGGATGCAACGGTTTCGCTTTTTGCTTCTTTTGATTTAAAAATGCGGCGATCTTCGTTTAAAAAGACGAAACGAGGCAATGAAACACCGTTAATCACATTTTGTTCTAACGGGTCAGGTAAGTTCAAACTACGGCAGTTTCGTTGCAAAATCAGGAGGTCTGATTGTGACGTATAAGGTAAAACGTAAATTAAAGGCTGTTCACGACTAAGTGCTAATTCGGTAATGGGATCTGTCGGAATAGATCGTGATTTTACTAGCAAAGAAAGCGGTAAATTCAACAATTTACGGTATAAATTAAGCAAAATTGACATTGGATTATCCTTTATTTATTTTGTCAAACGGGCATATGGTATCACAAAATTTCGAAAAAATTAGTTACAAATCATAGCTTACTGTATATAATACCAAAGATTATGTATAAAAGACCAGAGAGGATAAAATGGCACGTAAACAATTAACTGAGCGCCAGCAAGAAATCTTTGATTTTGTTAAAAATCATATCTCAACGACTGGTATGCCCCCAACGCGTGTGGAAATTGCACGTGAAATCGGTTTTAAATCGCCTAATGCGGCAGAAGAACATTTAAAAGCCTTAGCACGTAAAGGCTATATTGAGATGCTTTCAGGTACATCTCGCGGTATTCGTATCTTAGTGAATGATGAAGAAGCGGCAAATGAAGACAGCTTGCCGTTAGTTGGTCGCGTAGCAGCAGGTACGCCAATTGAGGCAATCGAACACATTGAAGATCACTATCCTGTCAGTGGGACTATGTTTAACCCAACAGCGGATTATCTGCTTCGTGTAAACGGCAATTCAATGGAAAATATCGGCATTTTAGATGGCGATTTATTAGCCGTGCACAAAACGAAAGTCGCCAAAAATGGGCAGGTAGTTGTTGCTCGTGTGGACGATGAAGTAACCGTTAAACGTCTGGAGAAAAAAGGTAATTTAATCTATCTTCATCCTGAAAATGATGAGTTAGAATCGATTGTCGTTGATCCGCGTTTTGAATATATTGAGATTGAAGGCATTGCCGTAGGGGTAATTCGTAGTAACGCTTGGATGTAATTTCCCCCTAATATTTCTGATAAAATGAATTTAGCTAAATTTCCTGTTTCTGAAGCTGAACTATTAGCCAATGCCCATTGGTTAGCTGGTTTTCGATTAGGTGAAATTGCTGAAATGTTAAACATACCTGTGCCGAAAGATTTAAAGCACGATAAAGGGTGGGTTGGGCAGCTGATTGAAACGGCTCTCGGGGCAAAAGCGGGTTCGAAAGCTGAACAAGATTTTGCTCATTTAGGCATAGAACTCAAAACGCTCCCGATTAACGAGCAAGGTGAACCGTTAGAAACAACGTTTGTAAGCCTTGCCCCGCTAGTGCAAAATAATGGCATCACCTGGCAAAGCTCGCACGTTCGACATAAATTGCAAAAAGTATTGTGGATGCCCATAGAAGGGAGTCGTCAGATTCCGCTTGCAGAACGGCATATTGGGCAACCGATTCTGTGGCAACCCTCTTTAGAGCAAGAGAGACAACTCCAACGAGATTGGGAAGAGTTGATGGAGCTGATAGTATTAGGGCAGTTACATCAAATTAATGCTACATTGGGAGAAGTGCTACAGCTTCGTCCTAAAGGCAGAAATAGCAAGGCACTTGCCAATGCGGTAAATGAACAAGGGCAGCCAATCCAATCCTTGCCTCTAGCCTTTTATTTAAGAAAGCAATTTACTCGACAGATCTTGCAGAAATTTCTGCTGACAAGTTAATGGTGTTTGCATATTAAGAAGGGGAGTTCCCCGCATCATGTAGCCCTTGTATAAAGCCATATTTATTGTAGGGGCGGGGTTTATCCCCGCCCAAAATCATACAAATATATATAAAGGATGAGAATCCCCCCATGCAAATAGCAATAATTACTACGTTGGAAAAATATAACGATGAGATAAAATTCATTTAAAGATAAATTATGTTACTGATTGATTTAAAAGACAAAGTACTCTCTCAAGAAGAAGTCGAGTTACTCGAACATCCTTTCGTCTCGGGTGTAATTTTGTTTAGCCGAAATTTTTACGATAAACCGCAAATTCAGGCATTAATTAAAGAAATTCGCCAACGTGTAAAAAAGCCACTGCTGATTACTGTTGATCAAGAAGGCGGGCGAGTACAGCGTTTCCGTGAGGCGTTTACATCGCTACCCGCAATGCAATCTTTTGCTCAGCTTGCTCAAAATGAACAAGAGGCAAAACAGCTTGCTTATGAAACAGGTTGGGTAATGGCGAGTGAAATGTTTGCCTTAGATATTGATTTAAGTTTTGCCCCAGTGTTGGATTTAGGACATCAAAGTCAGGCAATTGGTGATCGTGCTTTTTCGCAACATCTCCATGAATTACTACCGCTTGCTGAATGCTTTATTGATGGAATGAGAGCCGTTGGAATGGCAACGACAGGTAAACATTTTCCAGGACACGGACATGTTTTAGCCGACTCTCATGTAGAAACTCCCTTTGATGATCGTCCGAAAGCAGTGATTTTTGAGCAAGATATTCAGCCATTTAAACAGCTGATTGCGAAAAATAAACTCTCTGCGATTATGCCCGCTCACGTGATTTATACTCAATGTGATAGCCAACCTGCTAGCGGTTCAAGTTATTGGTTAAAAGAGATTTTACGCCAACAATTGAGTTTTAATGGCGTGATTTTCTCTGACGATTTAGGCATGAAAGGGGCGGGATTTATGGGTAATGTTGTTGAGCGTGCAGAAAAAGCGATTCGTGCTGGTTGCGATTTGTTACTGCTTTGTAATGAACCTGAAGGTGTGGTGCAGGTGTTGGATCATTTAAACTATCAGCCTACTCAAGCACAAAAAGAACGCCATCTAAGTTTGATGAAACGCAAATATATCAACTGGTCTGATTTAGAGAAAAATCGTGACTATTTACAAGCCTCCGCACGTTTGAGCAAATGGCAACAAAAATGGCTAGAATGGAAGGCACTCAATCATTGATGATGAAATTAAATTGCCAACACTTTAATCAACAGCAATGCCGTTCTTGCCAATGGCTGGAAAAGGATTTATCTGAGCAAATTTTCCTAAAAGAAGAAGCACTCAAGCGGTTGATTTCACCTTTTATTTTGCAAAATCAGACGGAAATTCTACCGCCTGTAATGTCAGAGATTTCACACTTTCGAAATAAAGCCAAAATGGTGGTAAGTGGTCGTGTAGAACGCCCGATTTTAGGCTTGCTAAAAGATCAGAACGATTCACAAAGTGGCGTGGATTTAACTGACTGCCCTTTGTATGCTAAAGGAATTGAAACACTTTTCCCAATGTTAAAAGATTTTATCGGTCGAGCGGGATTAGTGCCTTATAACATTGCAAAGAAAAAAGGCGAGCTGAAATATATCCTCATTACGCAAAGCCAGGCTAATCAATCGGTTATGTTGCGTTTTGTGCTTCGCTCAACGCAAAAACAACCGCTTGTAGAGCGGGAATTCCCCGCATTATTAGCGAAACTACCTGCAAATTCAGTGGTGAGTTTAAATATCCAACCGCAACACGCTGCGATTTTAGAAGGCGAAACGGAAATTTTCCTGACAGAGCAGACGACAATTGAAGAAAATTTTAACGGCATTCCGCTCTTTATTCGTCCGCAAGGTTTCTTTCAAACCAACCCGCTTGTGGCAAGCCAATTGTATAAGACAGCTCAAGAATGGGTAAAAGATTTGCCTATTCAGCACTGTTGGGATCTGTTTTGTGGCGTGGGAGGGTTTGGATTACATTGTGTCAACGCATTGCAAGCAAAAAATCCAAGCGTTTCACTGACAGGTATTGAAATTTCTGCATCCGCCATTGCGAGTGCCACCAAATCGGCTGAAAAATTAGGGCTGAACAACATCACGTTTGCCTCACTTGACTCGGCTCAATTTGCGATTCATTCGAGTGAAACACAAAACCGCCCCGATTTAGTCATTGTTAATCCGCCAAGAAGAGGGATTGGCAAAGCATTGAGTGAATATTTAAACGAGCTTGCTCCGCCATATTTAATTTATTCCAGCTGTAACGCTCAAACCATGGCAAAAGATTTTGAGGTATTCACGAATTATTCATTATGTAAGGTACAACTCTTTGATATGTTTCCGCATACGGCACATTATGAGGTACTCACGTTATTAGTTAAAAAATAGGATTTTTTCTCACTCTTTTTTGGTAGGCTTACCGAAAAGAGGGAAAAGTTGCTATAATATTGCCGATTTATAGTATTAGATCAAATTAGTAGCAAATAAAATGAAACTAAATCATCTTTTTGCAAGACAAATTCAGCAAATCTCTTTACTATATCCCTATTCTTTTTTCATTATTTCAATTAGAGGAATATCAACAATGGCTAAAATTGTAAAAGTAATTGGTCGTGAAATCATCGACTCTCGTGGTAACCCAACAGTTGAAGCGGAAGTTCATCTTGAAGGTGGCTTCGTTGGTCTTGCAGCAGCTCCATCTGGTGCATCAACAGGTTCTCGCGAAGCATTAGAATTACGTGATGGCGATAAATCACGTTTCTTAGGTAAAGGCGTATTAAAAGCGGTTTCAGCAGTAAACAATGAAATTGCAAACGCTATCGTTGGTAAAGAGGGTTCTGCACAAGCTGAAATCGACCAAATTATGATCGACTTAGATGGTACAGAAAACAAATCTAAATTTGGTGCAAACGCAATCTTAGCTGTTTCATTAGCAACGGCTAAAGCAGCAGCAGCATCTAAAGGTTTACCACTTTACGCTTACATTGCGGAATTAAATGGCACACCTGGCGTATATTCAATGCCATTACCAATGATGAATATCATCAACGGCGGTGAACACGCAGATAACAACGTGGACATCCAAGAATTTATGATTCAACCAGTCGGTGCGAAAACATTACGTGAAGCATTACGCATCGGTGCTGAAGTATTCCACAATCTTGCGAAAGTATTAAAATCTAAAGGTTTAAATACTGCAGTGGGTGATGAAGGTGGTTTCGCTCCAAACTTAGCTTCTAACGCAGACGCTTTAGCATGTATCAAAGAAGCAGTAGAAAAAGCAGGTTATGTGTTAGGTAAAGATGTTACTTTAGCAATGGACTGTGCATCTTCTGAGTTCTACAACAAAGAAACGGGCAACTACGAGTTAAAAGGCGAAGGCAAAACTTTCACTTCTCAAGAGTTCACTCACTACCTTGAAGGCTTAACCAAAGAGTATCCAATCGTTTCTATTGAAGACGGTCAAGATGAATCAGACTGGGAAGGTTTCGCATACCAAACTCAAGTATTAGGTGACAAAATCCAATTAGTGGGTGATGACTTATTCGTAACTAATACTAAAATCTTAAAAGAAGGTATCGAAAAAGGTATCGCAAACTCCATCTTAATCAAATTCAACCAAATCGGTTCATTAACTGAAACGTTAGCCGCAATCAAAATGGCGAAAGATGCAGGTTACACCGCAGTTATCTCACACCGTTCTGGTGAAACGGAAGATGCAACTATCGCAGACTTAGCGGTGGGTACAGCAGCAGGTCAAATCAAAACAGGTTCAATGAGCCGTTCAGACCGTATTGCGAAATACAACCAATTAATCCGTATTGAAGAAGCATTAGAACGTGCAGGTACTCCAGCACCATTCTTAGGTTTAAAAGCGGTGAAAGGTCAAGCATAATTCAGACTTTGATTAAAGCGGATTAGCTTTATAAGAATGCCACAGATTTCTGTGGCATTTTTTCTATCTTTTTTTGCTATGGTAAGGAAAACAAAATGTTATATTCCATATTAACTGATCAAATATTATTAGGAGAAGGCTATCGTAATGGGGCTCACTCCACCCAACAGGAATATTTAGTCGTTATGTTTGAAGATGATGGCGAAACAGGCTATTTCTATGCAATGGATTTACACCAAGCCGAGCAACCGATTGTTGATAGTTTGTTCGTCTACAACGTGAGTGATATTGAGCAAAATAGCCTAAAAGAACCACGCCGATTAGAAATCTGTTGGTCTGAAGATGGCTATCAAGCCTTTTTATTGCTTAATGGCTACCCGCACGCCGTGTTTGATTTCCAGCAATTGGTTGGCTACAACCATACAAAATTCCCGCAACCAGATTTAAGCAGTATGTGGGTGCATAAAGAAACAACTCATGAGCTTGTTAAGTCGTGGTTAGGATAAGTCTTTATGGTTGTTCCTGTAGGGGCGGGGGTTATGCAAAAATCATCTTGTACAGCGATGACATAATACTGAATTTATGGAGGTTTTAGCCCTCCTTTTGTTTTATTTTTATGCTATAATAATCGGTGTCTATCTATGAATAGGTTAATTTACATACTTTGTATGTAATGTTATGTAAATATGTTTTTTTGTTTATCGGAAAAATGTATTATAACCAACACGGTTATCTTATTTATTAGATCATCAATGTGTCCAACGAAGGAGAATATAAACCCACCTCTATATTATTTTGAATATGAGAGATGTTGCTTATGTTCCCCTTTTTTCATTATATACCACATATAAAAGGAAAAAATGAATGAATAAAGTCTTTAAAGTGATATGGAATCACGCAACCCAAACGTGGGTCGCAGTGAGCGAATTCTCTAAAGCAAAGGGAAAAACAAAATCTAAAACATTAACCACCATCTCTCTTGCGGTAGGTTCTGCGTTAGTTTCGGGTAACTCTTTAGCCGCAACGGCAACACTTACACCGATTAAAGTTGCTGCATCTAGTACAGCAGGAATTGCGATTACAAATGATAATATTGCATCTGTTACAGCACAAGCTGAAGGTAGTGCAGCACCTAAAAATGTAATTGTTATTGGTGATCACAAAACACGATCTTATGATGGTTCTATTATGATCGGCTATGATTTTACTGCATTTGGTTATACTTCTAGTGCAGGTCAAAACGGTATGGCAGGGGATACTATTGTTGGGAACCATGTTCGAGTGGGAGGAGGTGCTAGTTCGAAGGACTCCTTTGGTTCATCATTTGGTTATGGTACACAAATCTCTGGTCCATCTGTTTCGATTGGGGTTGGTGCAAGAGCGGATACGTTGAATGCAAATGGATGGAATGCAATGACAGCAGGCTCTGTTGCTATTGGTAACTTTGCACTTTCTGGTGGAAATATCAATGGCAGTATTGGTATTGGTGCAATAGCAGGTGCTGATCAACATAATTCAGTGGCTTTAGGCGGATTGTCTGGTGCAATGTCTTTATTCTCAGATCGTGATTTAAGAGCAGAAAGAGGAGAAAAAGGGCATACAAATCATGCTAAAAATTATGATATTAATGAAAACAAAGCAGTGGCAACCCAAGCACAACAAGGTGGTAATGCCGGAAGCCAATTCATATCTATTGGTTATAAAGCCGGTGCACGTGATTCTGATTCTATTGCTTTAGGGGTAAATGCTACAACTGCACGAAATATAAGACAGCCTATTGCAGGAAAAGAAGCAATCTCAGGGCAATTTAGTACTAAATCAAGTAATGCAGCAATTGCTGTGGGTAATAATGCCGCAGCAATTAAAAACGGCAGTATTGCTCTAGGACAGAATGCGTTTGCAGGTGGTTATACAGAGCAAGATAAACTAGCTCTAGAATATGAGAAAGTACGCTTAGAGGAACTACTAACAAAGGCTCAAACTCGAAAAACAGAAGCGCAAAATGAGGTTACAGCAGATCCAACAGCCGAAAACAAATTCGCTTTAGCAAGTATCAATTCTGCTATTGAGCGTATTGCTCTTGCTTTACAGAGAATCAAAAACGACTTAACTCATGCTGCTGCAAATAATACGGAAACAACAAGTGCTATTGCAGTGGGTAATGAAGCTCGTGCGAATTCGACTAATGCAATTGCATTGGGTTATCAGGCAAAAGCCAGTGGTGTAGACTCCATTTCTGTTGGTCATGGCAATAACGTTACAGGTAACTACTCTGGTGCATTTGGTGATCCAAATACCGTGACAGGTCATCACTCTTATGCGTTTGGTAACAACAATACCGTAAAAGCAGACCAAACATTTGTGTTGGGTAATAAAGTGACTGTTCAAGCCCAAAATGGTGACAGTTACACTGGTGCAGTGGTATTAGGTGATAACAGCACTGTGCCAACAGAGGTAAAAAAGGTTAATTCTGCGAAAATTGGTGCAAAAGACGGTAGCAAACTCGTTTATAGTGGCTTCGCGGGTAATTTAGGAGGATCGGATACTGAAGGTAATCCATCAAAAGCTGCTGTAGATAAACAAGGTCGTTTTGTTTCTATTGGTTCTGCTAATAATGAACGTCAACTTAAATTTGTTGCCGCAGGTGAAATTTCTTCTACTTCTACTGATGCGATTAACGGTTCTCAACTTTATGCCTTCAGTGGTGTAGTAAATAATCTTGCAACATCAGCTGCAACCATTATCGGTGGCGGTGCGACTTTAAACCAAAATGGTACGCTTGAGAACTTTAGCCACCCGTTAAAAACAACTGGTTTAGCTGATACAGCTACATATACCAAACCAGCTGATGCAACCAATGTTGCAACGGCTATTAATAACCTAAATGATTATGTGAATGCAGGCTGGAAAATTGCTCAAGGTGATGATGCAGCTGCGAAAGCACGCATTAGCCCTGATGAACAAGTGAACTTTAAAGCAGATGGTTTAGCAACTGTTTCTGTTGCAGCAAATGGCACGGGTGCAAATGTTACTTATACTGTAACAAAAGGGGAATTTAAAGACGATACAACTGACGGCACGATTTCTGCGAAAACAGATAAAGGTGATAAAGCTGCAACCGTAGAGGATGTGTCAAATGCTATCAACCGTGCTTATTGGAAAGCGAAAGCGGCAGGGAATGGTGCAGATGGTAATAAAATTACTAACGACACCCCTGACCAAGTTACAGCTGGTACGGAAGTAACCTTTGAAGCAGGTAAAAACCTAACGGTAGATCACAAAACTGCTAAAACATTTACCTTTGCGACAGTAGATACGCCGAATTTCAAAGGGGTGGAATTAGTTAATGCAAATACTGCCGATGATAAAAAATTAACCTTAACACCAACCAATGAAGGTGATTTAAAACTTAATAAAGGCACAACCAATGCAACAGCAAAAATCACGAATGTGGTGAGTGGGTTAGCTAAATTTGATGTGAATAATCCTTTAGTAAATGGTACTCTCGAAGAATTAACGATGAGCCAAGACGATGCTTATTCAGGTTTAACCAATCTTGCAGATAAAAGTGTAGCAAATGAGACTGCTGCAACAGTAGGCGATTTACGTGGTATGGGCTGGGTAGTTTCATCAAATAAAACTACAGGTAGATTAGGAACAGAATATACTGCTCAAGTAAAAAATGCGAATGAAGTTAAATTTGTTGGTACAGGTGCAGCGGTTGTTTCAGGCAAAACAGATGATAATACACGTACTATCACGGTAGATGTTGCGAAAGGCGAATTAGTAAATGCGACGACAGATGCCCTAACAGGCAACGCTGTAAATGCAAACCGTGGCAAAGTGACGGTGAAAAATGGCGATGCTGATAAAGTGGCTACCGTGAAAAATGTCGCGGATGCGATTAACAGTGCAGGAACTGTGATTAAAGCTGCTAATGAACATGATACGGCGATTACCGATAATGACGAAACCAAAAATGATGCTGGCGAAGTAGTCAAAGCGGGTGATGCTGTTACCTATACAGCAGGTAAAAACTTACGCGTTAAACGTGATGCTCATAACCTTACTTTTGCTTTAGCGAATGATATTACGGTAAATAGTGCGAATGTAAGCACGAAATTAACCATTGGTAACACCAACCCAGTGGGTTTAACAAGTGATGCGAAAGGTTTACATTTGTCCACAACAGAAGGCACAAATACCAACGCCCCTGTTTATTTGAATGGTATTAAATCTACGTTACAAGATACGCTTGTTGGTGCACCAGCTACAAACGTAGTAAAAACAAGCATTACGCCTGAAGAAAAAGCACGAGCAGCAAGTCTTCAAGACGTATTAAATAGCGGTTGGAATATTCGTGGTAAAAAACAAGCGACGGATGCTACTGTAGCGAATGTGGATTTTGTTCGCACGTACGACACGGTTGATTTTATTAGTGGCGATGAAAACACCACCGAAGTGACAGTTAATACTCAAGATAACAAACGCACTGAAGTAAGCATCAAAGCGAAAACAGGTGAAACTGAAGTAGTAACTGCTGCAGATGCGAATAAAAAAGCGGGTCAAGTGAAAGCCAAAGCAAATGCAGGCACAACCACAACCACTGACCAAGGCAGTAACTTAGCAACGGTAAATGCAGTAGCAAATGCAGTGAATAGTGCTTATTGGACAGCTAAAGCGGCAGGAAATGGTGCAGATGGTAATCAAATTACTAACGACAAGTCTGACCAAGTTACAGCTGGCACGGAAGTGACCTTTGAAGCAGGTAAAAATCTTGCAGTTACTCATACAACTAATAAGTTTGAATTTAAAACTAAAGATGATGTTGAGTTTACGAGCGTACAA
This sequence comes from Haemophilus parahaemolyticus, assembly GCF_002015035.1. GTDB lineage: Bacteria > Pseudomonadota > Gammaproteobacteria > Enterobacterales > Pasteurellaceae > Haemophilus_A > Haemophilus_A parahaemolyticus. Next base: position 47,131 of record NZ_MUXY01000017.1, read on the forward strand.
ATTGGTACAGATGGCCCTAAATTAACGAAAGGCGATGGAAACACATTAAAAGTATCTGCTGCAGATGGTACTGCTCCAGTAAAAATTACTAACGTTGCAGAGGGCGATAGTGATAACGATGCGGTAAATTATAAACAACTTCAAGAGGTTAAAGCCGCAACAGATAACACCATCAAATTGACTGCTAGCAGTAATGTAAAAGGTACAGCAGTCAAAAATGAATCGGAAACATTAGATCAAAAACTGAGCAAAACAGGTGGGGTTAACTTCAAACTTGTCTCAACAGATGATGGTTTGCTTTCTGTAAAAGCAGAAGGCGATACAGTCACCTTCACGCCAAACGAAGGCAAAGTTGAGGTAATAGATGGCAAAGCGGAAGAAGGAATAAGCAGAACTGGTTTAGTTGAAGCAAACGCATTAGCTGAAACCTTAAATAAATTAGGTTGGAAAACAAACGTAACGCAAACAAATGTAACTACAGGTGCAACAGAGACAGTAACTAAAGTGGTTACCCCAGGCACGCAAGTGAACTATGTTGATGGTAACGGAACAACAGCGAATGTGATTAAAAACACCGTTGGTGGCAAAGAGGTTGTTTCAGTCTCTTACGATGTAAAAGCGGGTGCGAATACAATCGCATTCAAGAAAAATGGTGACGAACTAGTAAAAGTTGGAGATAAATACTACAAAGTTGCAGATGTGGTAGATGGTAAACCAATTAAAAATGCAGTAGCGGTAGATACAGCTGACATTGCTACAGCAGATGATAGAACACCATATGAAAACGCATTAAATGGTTTAGTGAATTTAACTTCATCTGTTCAATCTAATGCAATGACAGTGGCAGATGCAGCGAGAATGGGGTGGATTGTATCAACTTCAGCGAATGACTACTCTGCAAATGTAACCAATACGAAAGAAGTGAACTTTGTTGGTTTAGGTGCTGTTGATGTAAGCGGTTCAAATGTAGGTGAAATTCGCAATATCAATGTTTCTGTTGATTTACCTGTGGATTACACAGAAACCACTATCACAGAAAACGGTCAAGAAGTTGATGTAGTGAAACTTTCTGATGGAAAATGGTATAAAGTTTCTGACTTAGATGATCAGGGCACGCTGAAAGCTGGTGCTGTTGCAGTGAATACAAAAGCGACACCAATTTCGAAAAAAGGTGCGGTGTTATCTGATGCAAGTTCTTCATGGAATACCAATCCATACAAAGCAAAAGAATATACTTACGATGATGCTAACCAAACAGTAACGCCAAAAACGTACGCAGAATTATTAGCAGCAGATCCTAACTTTAATAAAGATGAAATTAAAGAAGGCGAAAATGGTGTTAAATTAAATAACGTAGGTTGGGCAGAAGCACCAGATCAAGCGGTCAATTTAGATCAATTGAATCAAACGGTTTATAAATCTGGTTTCTATGTGAAACAAAACGGGGTTGATACAAAAGGCACGAACTCAGCAGACGATTCTGCAACTGAGAAAGTAACGCCTGAAGATGTTGTAAACTTTGTAAACGGCAAAAATACCGTATTAAAAGCAACAACAACACGTAATGCTCAAACAGGTCAAGATACCACGAATGTAACAGTTGACGTTGATTTACCAGTGGTTTATACCGACGCAGAAGGTAAGAAAGTTGTTAAAGTGGGTGATAAATATTACTACGCTGACAATGTTGAAAACGGTAAACTCAAAGATGGCGTTGATGCTGACAATGATGCGGTAACAAACGTAGTGGCTTCAATGAATAATGTTGCATCTAACGATAATACTGCAGGTAATAATGTTGTATTACGTAATGTTGCAGAAGGCACAGAAACGCTTGTCTTTGATAAAGAAGGCAACCAGTTAGTTGAAATTGGTGGCAAGTTCTATGACACGGCAGATATTGATGACCAAGGTTTACCTAAAGCAAATGCTGAGGAAAAAACACCGTTAAAAGACACTGATACGGATGCCGATACTTATGCAAAAGCGGCGAGTGGTTTAGCGGATTTAGCTGGTTCAGACCAAACTAACGCCCTTACAGTTGCGGATGCAGGTAAATTAGGCTGGGTCATGAGTGCAGGGGGTAATTCAACTGCGGTACAAAATGCGGATGAAGTTATCTTTAATGCGAAAGATGGCGTGAATATTACCTCTAATTTTGATGCGAATAGCGGTAAATACAACGTTGATTTTGGTCTTAAAGTCGATAAAGATGCGGATAACATTTTAAATGTCACTGAAGATGGTGTATCGGTCTTAAAAGGCGAGCTAGAAGCCGCGGCAACAACGGGCACAACACGTGGTAAAGTGACCGTGAAAGATGCCGAGCAAACAGGTGATAATCAAGTTGCGACAGTAAACAATGTAGCGGATGCGATTAACAGTGCGAAATGGTTTGCCAAAGCGGAAAATCTAGAAGAAGCGTTAACAGACCGAACTCAAAAAGACACAGATGAGGAAGCGGCAGCGATAGGTGCAGGTGATTTAATTGCCTTAAAAGCGGATAAAAACTTAGCGGTGAAACGCGAGGGTACAAACTTCACTTATGGTTTAGCGAAAGACATCGAAGTGGATAGTGTGACTGCGAACAACCGAGTACAAATTGGTTCAGATGAGAAAGCAGTAAATCTAACGACAGATTCAGGTGCCTTAAGCGTTGCAGGTAAAGGTGGCAATGCAACTCAAATCACGAACGTGAAAGCGGGTGCTGAAGTGGTCACATTCGATAAAGATGGCAACCAAATTGTTAAAAAAGGCGACAAATATGTCACTTTAGATGATGCGGGTAATCCAACAAATATTGAAGCAACACCAGCGACAGAAGAAGAGTTAGCGAAATTAGACCCACGTCAAAAAGCACTTGCAGGCTTAGCTGATTTATATGGTTCAAAAGGAACGAATGCGTTAACGGTTGAGGATGCAAGAAATCTAGGTTGGGTAGTGAGTGCAGGAGACCATTCTGCAGCGGTAACCAATACAGATGAAGTGGTCTTTGAAGGCACTAATGGCGTAGATGTGAGTGCGAAATCTGAAAATGGCGTACACACAATCACCGTGGGCATTGCTCAAGGTAAAGTTGCAGGTAACACAACGACAGGTGTTGCAACAGGCGATAAAAACTACGTAACAGGTGACCAAGTAGCGAAAGCGATTAATGAGTCAGGCTGGAAAACGAACGTAACGCAAACAAATGCAACCACAAATCAACCAGAGACAGTAACTAAAGTGGTGACCCCAGGCACGCAAGTGAACTACGTGAATGGTTCAGGCACAAATGCGAATGTTGTAGCGAACTCAACAACCGGCGGTTTAGATGTAACCTTTGATGTGAAATCGGCTAACACAGATACATTAACTGTGGGTAAAGATGGCGTTAAAGTGAATACAGGTAAAATCACAGCTGCAGATAGCAATGCAACTATTACTATCACAAATGCAGATGGTTCAACATCGACAATCGCTAACGCTGAACGTGGTAAAGTCACTGTGGCAAAAGATGAAGCTAACAAAGTAGCGACTGTACAAAATGTAGCGGATGCGATTAACAGTGCGAAATGGTTTGCGAATGCGGCTAACTTAGATACTGCGATGACAGACCGCTCAGAGAAAGGAGCAGAATCACAAGCGATTGGCGCAGGTGATACAGTGACTTTCCAAGCAGATAAAAACTTAGCAGTGAAACGCGATGGTACAAGCTTCACTTATGGTTTAGCGAAAGACATCGAAGTTGACAGTGTGACAGCGAACAACCGAGTACAAATTGGCTCAGGTGATACAGCAGTAAATCTAACGGTGGATATGCAGGATGCGGAGGATTCAGGTGTATTAAAAGTTGCAGGTAAAGATGGCAATGCAACCCGAATCACGAACGTAGACGCTGGTGCGTACACGATGGAATTCAACAAAGATGGTGACCAATTAGTTCAAGTTGGAGATAAATACTATGTTGTTGACCCAGAAACAGGTGTTGCAGACTTCACAAAAGAAAGCACATTGGCGACAGAAGAAGAGTTAGATGAATTAGTAAAAGCAAAACCAGAGTTGAAATCGTATGTAGCATATGTGAAAGCGGCATCAGGTTTAGCGGATTTAGAGAACTCACACGAAACCAATGCGTTAACTGTTGCGGATGCGAAAAGATTAGGCTGGGTAGTATCAGCAGGTGATTATGCAGCAAACGTAACGAATGCAAATGAAGTACGTTTCAATGGTTCAAATGGTATCTCTGTAACAGGTGAAACAGATGAACATGGCGTGCGTAATATCAATGTAAGCATTGCTCAAGGTAAAGTTGAAGGTAACACAACAACGGGTGTTGCAACAGGCGATAAAAACTACGTAACAGGTGACCAAGTAGCGAAAGCGATTAATGAGTCAGGCTGGAAAATTACGTAGATGGCAATAGCACTAAAGCTAATGTGGTAGTGACTAAAGCAGCAGATGGTAAAGAAACAGTTAATGTATCTTACGATCTTGTTACAGAAGATCACTTAACGCCAGTAGCTAACAATGCTAAATCGGTTACAAAACCAACTAACATTGATCCTAAAGGTAAAGGCAAAGATGCTGCAACAGTTAACGATGTGTTAAATGCTGGTTGGAATTTACAAGCAAATGATGAAGCTGTTGATGCTGTTACACACGGTAATAACGTGAACTTCACGAGCAAAGATGGATCAGTAAAAATTACCGCTAAATCTGATGGTTCAACAAGTTCGTTAGACTTTGCTGTGAATGCAACTTCAATCGTGAACCAAGTTACTGGTACTATCAGCTATAAAGATGGTAAAGCAACAACAAATGGTGATGGTAAACGTGTTGCAACAGTGGGAGATGTAGCAAATACCATCAACAACACTGGTTGGTTAACGAATGTAACAGATGCGAACGGTAATGTTACAACGAAAGTGGTTACCCCAAATACGCAAGTAAACTACGTAAATGGTGACGGTACGAAAGCAAATGTTGTAGCGAACTCAACAACAGGCGGTTTAGATGTAACCTTTAATGTGAAATCAGCTAACACAGATACATTAACTGTGGGTAAAGATGGCGTTAAAGTGAACACTGGTGAAATCACAGAAGCGACAGATGTGGCTGGTGCAAATCGCGGTAAAGTCACTGTGGCAGCGGGTGAAGGTAACAAAGTTGCAACTGTTCAAAATGTGGCAAATGCAATCAACAGTGCAAGTTGGACTGTAAAAGTTGCTGATACACAAGAAGAAATTACGACTTCTACGGCTAATGATGAAGGTTCTTCTGTACGTGCTGGTAATGAAATTACCCATGTTGCAGGTAAAAACTTAAAAGTTAAACGTGATGGAAATGCTGTGACTTATGCATTAGCAAATGATGTAAGCGTGAATACTGTAACAGTAGGGGCTGGTAATGCAGCAACAACAGTTACTACATCATCATCAGCAGAAGATGGTGTCACTGAAGTGAAACTTACTGATGCAGCAGGTAAAGCAACACGTGTCACAAATGTTGCTGCGGGTGCCAAAGACACTGATGCCGTAAATGTAAGTCAATTACGTAATAGCAATGCACAAATTAATCAAAACATTGCTCACTTAGATAATAAAGTGAATCGTATGGGTAAAGATTTACGTGCAGGTATTGCTGGCTCAAATGCCGCAGCAGGCTTACCACAAGTTTACATTCCAGGTAAATCAATGGTAGCAGCCGCAGCAGGTACCTTCAAAGGTCAAGGTGCGGTAGCAGTAGGTTACTCTCGTGCTTCAGACAACGGTAAAGTTATCTTGAAACTTCAAGGTAATGCGAATACACGTGGTGAAGTGGGTGGCTCTGTAGGTGTAGGTTACCAATGGTAATCCCACTAATATTAACTTTATAAGTTAATGATTAAATGATAAAAAGCGGTCAAAATTGACCGCTTTTTTTATTAGCCATTGATAAGTTCTATTCAAGCTAGCTGATTTTCAGTATAATTTACTCTCAGTTGTCGAAAGATAACCAACTTGTTTTTATTATCACAACTGAGAAACTTCCATGAACAATCAAACCATTAGTAGACCGAAACAAGCCTTTGTTGGCTTACAAATGCTCTTTGTCGCTTTCGGTGCTTTAGTGCTAGTTCCGTTAATCACGGGGCTTGATCCAAACACCGCGCTGCTTACTGCAGGTGTCGGTACTCTCCTTTTCCAACTCTGTACCAAACGTCAAGTACCTATTTTTCTTGCTTCTTCTTTCGCTTTTATCGCTCCAATTCAATACGGTGTGCAAGCGTGGGGGATTGCTGTTACTATGGGCGGATTAGCTTGTACGGGCTTGGTTTACCTCTGTTTAAGTAGCCTGGTAAAATGGAAAGGGGCTCAAATAATGGACAGAATTTTTCCGCCTGTTGTTGTTGGTCCTGTTATCATCATCATTGGTTTAGGATTAGCCCCTGTTGCAGTGGATATGGCATTAGGTAAAAATACAAATGGAGCTATTTCACAAGATACTGCAATGCTTGTCTCAATGGTTACGTTAATCACTACTGTCATTGTTGCCGTCTTTGCTAAAGGTTTGATGAAACTTGTGCCGATTATGTTCGGTATCGTTGTGGGCTATTTGTTATCTCTTTTTCTAGGTATTGTAGACTTCACTCCTGTGCAAAATGCAGCATGGTTTGATGTGCCGACCATTACTTTCCCAGAATTCCGCTTAGATGCGATTTTATATTTACTTCCCATTGCGATTGCTCCAGCAGTGGAACATGTGGGTGGTATTATGGCAATCAGCTCTGTAACGGGTAACGACTTTTTAAAAAAACCAGGTTTACACCGCACATTATTAGGTGATGGCGTAGCAACTACCGCAGCTTCTTTAATTGGTGGCCCACCCAATACGACCTATGCAGAAGTGACAGGTGCAGTAATGCTTACTAAAAACTTCAACCCAACGATTATGACTTGGGCGGCTTGTTGGGCAATTGCCATTTCATTCTGCGGTAAAGTGGGGGCGTTCTTACAAACGATTCCAGGTGTGGTGATGGGAGGTATTATGATGCTTGTATTTGGCTCTATCGCAGCAGTGGGAATGAGCACGCTCATTAAAGCCAAAGTAGATATGGGCGAAGCTCGTAACCTTGTCATTGTTTCAGTCGTGATGACCTTTGGTATTGGTGGTATGCTTATCAATGTAGGCGAATTTTCACTTAAAGGCATCAGCCTTTGTGCAATTGCCGCGATTCTAATGAATTTAGTACTGCCTAGAGTTAAAAACACCGAAGCATAATTTTCTTTAACTGATCAAAACCTGATTAAGCAATGCTTGATCAGGTTTTCTTGTTTTTAAGATGCGATTTTGCTTCATATCACGTAAAATAACCGTATTACTCAATATGAATAGGAATGAAAAGATGCCAACATTAAGTGTTGCAATGATTGTAAAGAATGAAGCTCAGGATTTAGCTGCTTGTCTTGAAACAGTAAAAGATTGGGTAAATGAAATTGTCATTTTAGATAGCGGCAGCACCGATGAAACCTTACAAATTGCTGAGCGATTTGATGCGAAAGTTTACATTAACACAGATTGGCAGGGCTTTGGCAAGCAACGCCAATTAGCACAACAATATGTGACCAGTGATTATGTATTATGGCTTGATGCTGATGAGCGAGTAACACCAGAGCTGAAGCAAAGTATTTTACAAGCGGTCGAAAATAATGAACAAAATACAGTTTATCAAGTAAGCCGTTTAAGTGAAGTTTTTGGTCGTCAAATCACACATTCAGGCTGGTATCCTGATTATGTTGTGCGTTTATATCGTCAAGATTTTGCACAATATGGTGATGAATTAGTGCATGAGAAGGTGCATTATCCTAAAAATGCACAAGTTAAGAAACTTAAAGGGGACTTATTACATTTTACCTATAAGGATATTCACCATTACTTAGTAAAATCAGCGAGTTATGCTAAAGCCTGGGCAATTCAGCGAGCTAATACAGGGAAAAAGGCATCTTTAATGGATGGAGTTACTCACGCATTAGGCTGTTTTGTAAAAATGTATTTATTGAAAGCCGGATTTCTAGATGGTAAACAAGGATTTTTGCTTGCTATATTATCTGCACACTCTACATTTGTGAAATATGCAGATTTATGGAATAGAACGAGAAATAATGATTAAGAGTACCAAATTATTTTACATTGTTGTGTGAATCGTAAGGTTCACGCACCTATTTCGAATAGAATAAATTGGTAAAGTCATTTTAATATCCTCATCAGTGCAAAAATCATTTTGTACAACTGCTATATAATACTAGCATTATTTGCTTAATGTGACGGGCAATATCAATGTATCAAAAACAAAACTCAATGGTAAATCAAGCACCGCTAAAACGCCTAACACTCCCCCCTCTTGAATAACGTTAAAATCATTTCTGACTCCACCATAGGCAGTATAATCTCCTTTGCCTAAATTAATTATTGTGCCACAAGCGGTTAAATTTACTAAAAGGATCGCTAAACCGCTATATTTGATTAAGTTATTTTTCATAAAATTAAGAAATAAAAAAGACTGACATTTGCATTATATCAAAGTCAGTCTTATCTTTTGTTAAATTTAGAGCTAGTTATTCAATGCTCTTAAAATATCGTCTACACGTTCTTTTGCATCGCCGAATAACATTTGGGTATTTTCTTTAAAGAAGAGTGGGTTTTGAACACCAGCGTAACCTACCGCCATTGAACGTTTGAATACTACTACATTTTGTGCTTTCCAAACTTCTAATACTGGCATACCTGCGATTGGGCTTGATGGATCGTCTAATGCCGCTGGGTTTACGGTGTCGTTTGCACCGATAACTAATACAACATCAGTATCTTCGAAATCATCGTTGATTTCGTCCATTTCTAATACCACATCGTAAGGTACTTTCGCTTCCGCTAATAATACGTTCATATGACCAGGTAAACGACCTGCAACAGGGTGAATACCAAAGCGAACATTCACGCCTTTTTCACGCAATTTTGCGGTGATTTCAGCTACAGGGTATTGTGCTTGTGCGACCGCCATACCGTATCCAGGTGTGATGATCACAGAGCTTGCATTTTTAAGCATTTCTGCCACTTCTTCTGCTGAAGTTTCGCGGTATTCGCCTTGTTCTTCATCGCCTGAACTTGCTTTCACTTCTGTACCGAAGCCACCTGCGATTACGCTGATAAATGAGCGGTTCATTGCTTTACACATAATGTAAGAGAGGATTGCACCTGATGAACCTACTAACGCTCCTGTTACGATTAACAAGTCGTTGCTTAGCATAAAGCCTGCCGCTGCGGCTGCCCAACCTGAGTATGAGTTAAGCATTGACACCACCACTGGCATATCGGCACCACCGATTGATGAGACTAAATGCCAGCCAAATGCAAGAGCGATTGCTGTCATAATTAACACAGGGAAGATATTATCTGGGCTTTTTAAGAATGACACCATTAAGAAAGCTGAAATCACTAATGCTGCAAGGTTTAATTTATGTTTGTGCGGAAGATTTAATGCCGCAGAGTTTACTTTGCGACCAAATAATTTACCGCTTAATTTACCAAATGCAACTAATGAGCCAGAGAAGGTTACTGCACCGATGAAGATCCCTAAGAACACTTCCACGTTGTGAATGTTCGCAAGAGTTGTTTGTTCTGCGTGGAATGCGGCAAGTGCTACTTCATCTAAATTAGTCGGTGCAACGGCTTCTACGTGTAAGCCCCAGCTATTGAAGCCCACTAATACCGCGGCTAAACCCACAAAGCTGTGAAGAATTGCCACAAGCTCTGGCATTTCAGTCATTTCCACTTTAAGGGCCTTTTTTACACCGATGAAACCACCAATTGCCATTGCAATTAAGATCCAAAGTGTACCTTGTGATTGTGGGCCAAAGATGGTTGCAACTAATGCAATTGCCATACCCACGATACCATACCAACAACCTGCTTTTGCGGTTTCGTGTTTAGAAAGACCAGCTAAGCTCATAATAAAGAGGATTGCAGCAATAATGTACGCTGCGGTAACAAATCCAAATGACATTTTGCTTCTCCTTAACCTTTTCTAAACATTGCAAGCATACGTTGCGTCACTTTAAAACCACCAAAGATATTGATGCTTGCGACTAAAATCGCGATAAAGGCAAGAATATCAATGAAGAAATTACCCGTTGGTTGGCGAATTTGTAACACCGCCCCCACGATGATAATCCCTGAAACCGCATTGGTTACCGCCATTAACGGGGTGTGTAATGCGTGGCTTACGTTCCAAACCACGTAGTAACCTACCACACACGCCAATACGAATACGGTAAAGTGTGATAAGAATGCCGCTGGTGCAACAGAAGCTAACCAAAGGAATAAGGCACCAACACCTGCCATCACGCCATATTTCACGCGTGGATCGGTTGGTTTCTCTTCTTTTTTCTCAACTGGGGTAGCTGCCACTTTTTGTTGCGGTTGAGCTGATACTTGAATTGGTGGTGCTGGCCAGGTTACTTCGCCTTCGCGAATAACGGTTACGCCACGTAATACCACATCTTCAAAGTTGATGTTGATTTCGCCATCTTTGTTCGGTGCTAATAGTTTTAATAAATTGACTAAGTTAGTACCGTAAAGTTGTGAAGATTGGGTCGGTAAACGTGCTGGGAAGTCTGTGTAGCCAATCACTTTCACTTGATTGTCGGTCACAACCACTTCACCTGCTTTGGTGTAATCACAGTTACCGCCCGTTGCTGCCGCTAAGTCCACAATCACAGAACCTGGTTTCATTGAATCCACCATTTCTTTCGTGATTAAACGTGGCGCTGCTTTACCTGGGATTGCTGCGGTCGTAATAATAATATCGACTTCTTTTGCTTGTTCTGCATAAAGTTCCATCGCACGACGGTTGAACTCTTCTGACATCACTTTCGCATAACCATCGCCTGAACCACCTTCTTCTTCAAAATCAATTTCTAAGAAGTCTGCACCCATTGATTTCACTTGCTCTTTTACTTCAGGGCGTGAGTCAAACGCACGCACAATCGCCCCTAAGCTATTCGCTGCACCGATTGCCGCCAAGCCAGCAACACCCGCACCAATCACAAGCACTTTCGCAGGCGGAACTTTACCCGCTGCCGTAATTTGACCCGTAAAGAAGCTACCAAACGCATTTGCCGCTTCAATTACCGCACGGTAACCTGAAATATTTGCCATAGAAGAAAGAGCATCTAATGCTTGTGCACGAGAGATACGCGGCACCGCATCCATTGCTAACACATTGATTTTCTTCGCACTTAATTTTTCCATCAATTGTGGATTTTGTGCTGGCCAAATAAAGCTCACAAGGGTCGCACCTTCTTTAATAAGGGCAATTTCTTGTTCAGTGGGTGCATTCACTTTAAAAATAATGTCTGCATTCCAAATTTCTTGTGTTGTGCCAACAGACGCACCTGCTTTCGCAAAGGCATCATCTTCAAAACTTGCTTTAAAGCCAGCATCGTGTTCAACGATCACCTCAAAGCCCAGTTTTTTAATCTGCTCAACGGTTTTCGGTGTTGCAGCAACACGCGTTTCACCATCTAACAGTTCTCTTGGTACACCAATAAGCATAAAGACTCCTGTATTGGATTGGGGTTATAATTTCAGCTACTCTAAAGTAGCCCTATGGTTTTAAAAAAATGCCATAACTCTACCACTAAATTTGTCAAATTTGTAAAAAAATTATGCCTATCAATTTAATTATTTGACGGAATCTGTAATTTTATAATGAAAGTGAAATTTGATAGAATAAGCCTCTATAAAAAACGTTTTAAATAAAATCAAAATGAATATTTTAGACCACATTCAAATTGTTCTTGTCGAAACTTCTCTGCCCGCTAATATTGGCTCTGTAGCTCGTGCAATGAAAACCATGGGGCTTAGCCATTTGCGATTGGTTGAGCCAAAACGCCCGCTTGATGAAGATGCCTTTGCCCTTTCAGCAGGAGCAAAAGATCTGCTTGAAAATGCACAAACCTTTGCTACTTTTGATGAAGCGGTTGCAGATTGCCAATTAGTTATTGGCACCAGTGCCCGTTTGCGACACTTACAAAGCAGTCTGATCGAGCCGCGTATTTGTGGCGAATTAGTCGTAAAACGTGCTGAACAAGGCAAAGTCGCCCTTGTTTTCGGGCGTGAACGCGTTGGGCTAACTAACGAAGAATTGCTCAAATGTCATTATCACTTAAACTTTCCTACCAATCCTGAATATGGTTCGCTCAATTTAGCTATGGCGGTGCAATTAGCGGCTTATGAGGTGAGAATGGCTTATCTTAGCAATCAACAAGCGGTCGAAAATACGCAAAACTTTGTAAAATACCGACCGCTTGCAGAAGCCGAAAAAGATTACCCAAACGCCGAAGCATTGGAACATTTTTACCAACACACGGAAAGGCTTTATAAAGCGCTTGGTTTTATCCGTAATGATGCAGTGATGCTCAAACTCCGTCGCCTTTATCAACGTGCGGAATTAGAAACCAATGAATTGAATTTGTTAAGAGGAATGTTAACCGCTGTGGAATGTAGTCAGAAAGAGAGTAGTAATAATTCCTAAAAAATTAGCCCTAGATAGGGCTAATTTTGAGAATGAAAAAAGTGTTATTTCGCTTGGATAGATGATATTTTCCAAATTCTTTCCGCATACTCTTTAATCGTACGGTCAGATGAGAAGAAGCCCATATTCACGATATTTTGGATGGTACTTTCAATCCATTGGTCGCGTTGTTTGTATTTTTCATCTACGGCTTTTTGAGTTTCTACATAACTGCGGAAATCAGCGAAAGCTTGATAATAATCGTGGTATTGCAAGCCTTGTAATAGTTGATGATAACGTTGAGGATCTTCTGGTGAGAATTTACCTTCAATAATTTGATCCACAACTGTGCGTAATTGAGCATCATTTTGATAGTATTCAAATGAACGATAGCCGTCGCGACGAAGTTGTTCCACTTGCTCTACTGTATTACCGAAGATGAAAATGTGATTTTCGCCCACGTTTTCTAAGATTTCCACGTTTGCACCATCAAGTGTACCAAGTGTCAATGCACCATTTAAGGCAAACTTCATATTACTGGTGCCAGAAGCCTCTGTACCTGCAAGTGAAATTTGCTCTGAAATATCTGCTGCAGGAATAATCAACTGAGCAAGGCTCACGCTGTAATTTGGAATAAACACTACTTTCAAGCGACCTTTCAAACGTTCATCGTTGTTGATTACATTTGCTACATCATTGATTAAGTGAATGGTTTGTTTCGCAGTATAATAAGCCGAAGCCGCTTTACCAGCTAAAATAAATACGCGAGGTTGCCAATCTTTTTCAGGGTTGGCAAGCATTTCATTGTAGCGAGCGATAATATGCAACACGTTTAACATTTGTCGTTTATATTCGTGAATACGTTTTACTTGCACGTCAAATAAAGCGTGCGGGTTAAGCTCTACCCCTAACTCGCGTTTTACGTACTCCGCTAATTTTACTTTGTTGGCAAATTTAATATCAGCGACAGCCTCTTTAAATGCTTTTTCTTGTGCGAACGGTTTGAGTTTTGCGATTTGGCTTAAATCACAACGCCATTCTGAGCCGATATATTTATCAAACAATGCGGCTAATTGTGGATTCGCCACGGCTAGCCAGCGACGCGGTGTGATACCGTTTGTTACGTTGGTAAAGCGTTCTGGGAAAATGCGAGCAAAATCTGCAAAGGTTGAAGTTACCATTAAATCAGAGTGGATTTCGGCAACCCCGTTAATTTTGTGTGAACCTACCACGGATAGCCAGCCCATACGCACTTTGCGTTGGTAGCCTTCTTCGATAAGAGAAACGCGACGGATAAAATCGTTGTCAGTCGTCACATAAGTGCGGACATATTCTAAGAAGTGATCGTTAATTTCAAAAATCATCTGTAAATGACGCGGTAAGATTTTCGCCATCATTTCCACTGGCCAAGTTTCTAACGCTTCTGACATCAGTGTATGGCAAGTATAAGAGAAAATGTTACGCGTCATCTCCCACGCTTTTTTCCACTCGAAACCTTCATCGTCCACTAAAATACGCATTAATTCAGGAATCGCTAAAGCTGGGTGGGTATCGTTTAGGTGGATCGCCACTTTATCCGCCAAGTTTTCAAGGCTATCGTGGGTGCGTTTGTGACGGCGTAAAATATCTTGAAGTGATGCAGAGACTAAGAAATACTCTTGACGTAAACGCAATTCGCGGCCATTCCACGTAGAATCATCAGGGTAAAGCACGCGAGATAAGTTTTTATTTGCGGAGTGCTCTTCTAATGCGGCTAAATGTTCGCCACGGTTGAAGTCGGCAAGGTTAAACACTTCGCCTGCGTGTGCCGACCATAAGCGTAATGTTGCTGCAGAATTATTTTGATAACCTGGAATCATTTGGTCGTAAGCAAGTGCGGTCACTTTTTCAGTATCTTGCCAAATACATTTTTTGCCTTCAAAGTGAATATTACCGCCAAATTCTATAGTAAAACGTTTTGATGGACGGATAAATTCCCAAGGTGCCCCTTTTTCAAGCCACGCATCTGGGCGTTCTACTTGCTGACCATTTTCAATTTTTTGGCGGAACATACCATATTCATAACGAATACCATAGCCCATACCTGGTAAACCAAGGGTCGCAATAGAATCCATAAAACAAGCGGCTAAACGACCTAAACCGCCATTACCCAAGCCAGGATCAACTTCTTTTTCTAAAACTTCTTCTAAATCGACATTTAATTCAGACAAGGCTTCTTGTGCTAATCCATAAATACCTTCTGCAATCATGGCATTAGAAAGCGTACGTCCGATTAAAAATTCCATTGAAAGGTAGTAAACACGGCGAGAATCTTCTGCTCGAGCTTGGCGAGCAGTGGTAATCCAACCTTCGGTAACCAAATCACGCACAGCGTGGAGAGTTGCATTGAGCCAATCGCGTTGGCTGGCTTCACGTGGAGAGCGACCGATTAAGAAAATGAGTTTGTAAACGATTGATTTTTTAATCGCTTCAACGGTCATTTCAGGACGATTATATTGGAATGGAGAATCAAAGTTATCCATTATCATAGGTAAAACCTCTATTAGAATGCTAAGAAATGATTAACGTAGGGTGTATGAATTTGCAAAATTCACGCACGTTTGCAAAAATCAATCAAAATTTGACCGCTCTTTGAGTGCGTGAATGTTGTTCACACAGCCTACAAAAGTAGTTCGAATTTTATGCTTATCTTTGTAAAAAACAAGCCCAATCACACCGCTTGCAAAAGATTCTTTCACAAGCGGTGTGATTGTTAAGAAAGTTTACGAATAAAACTACAAGCGTTCATAAAGCGTTCTATATTGCTCTGCAGCTTTACGCCAGCTGAAGTCTTGTTCCATTGCGTCCGTGCGTATCATTGACCAAGCTCTAGGTTTCTTCCAAATTGAAAATGCGTGCTGAAGGGTGCGGCGTAAATCATCTGCCGTTGCCTGTTTAAACACAAAACCTGTTGCGGTGCGAGCTTTAATACTTTCTGAGGTGCTATCCACCACCGTATCCGCCAAACCACCCGTTTTACGAACAAGTGGCAGTGTGCCATATTGCAAACCATAAAGTTGTGTTAAGCCACAAGGCTCAAAACGACTTGGCACTAAAATCACATCGCCACCTGCCACCATTAAATGCGAAAGGGCTTCATCATAGCCGATTTTTACCGCAATATTGTCAGGATATTGTACTGCAAGCTCACGAATACCTTGTTCCAAGTGTGGTGCACCAGAGCCCAAAATCATCAACTGCCCGCCCTGTTTAACAATTTCGTCTGCACTTTCGATTAATAAATCGACACCTTTTTGCTCGGTTAAACGGGTAACCATCACAAAAGCTAACGCGTTTTCATCTTGTGGCAAATTGAAATACGCCTGCAGTTCGGCTTTATTTTTCTTTTTGCCTGCCATATATTTCAGTTTGTAATGGTGCGGAATGTATTGATCCACGTTCGGATGCCAAATATTTTCGTCCACGCCATTTAAAATCCCCACCAAACGACCTTGAGCTTTTAAGCCAGAAAGCAAGCCTTGCAAACCATAGGCAAATTCTGGTGTCGTGATTTCTTCTGCATAAGTTGGGCTCACCGCCGTGCTTGCATCAGAATAGAACAAGCCTGATTTTAAATAAGAAATTTGTCCGAATAACTCCAAACCGTCCACATTAAACATGCCCGCAGGCAAACCAATTTCGTATAAATGATGATAAGAAAACTGCCCTTGATACGCCAAGTTATGAATAGTGAACACCGATTTTGCTGGACGACCTTTATTGAACAGATACGCT
This sequence comes from Haemophilus parahaemolyticus, assembly GCF_002015035.1. GTDB lineage: Bacteria > Pseudomonadota > Gammaproteobacteria > Enterobacterales > Pasteurellaceae > Haemophilus_A > Haemophilus_A parahaemolyticus. The sequence continues at coordinate 63,437 of NZ_MUXY01000017.1, forward strand.
GCACATAAGCCCGCGTGCCAATCGTGAGCATGTACCACTTCTGCTCGCCACCAGCTATCTAAACCTGTGGCTAATTCTGCCCCCACCCAACCGAGCAAAGCAAAACGTTTGTAATTGTCGCCGTAGTCATTGTAATAGGCATCGTGATAAGGATTGCCCTCGCGACCATATAAGTGCGGTGCGTCAATCAAATAGATCCCGACACCATTATATTCTCCATAACGCAACTCCACGTGCCCAGCGAAGTTATCAAATTCGGCAACCACTTGGGTATGCGGAATACCTGCTGTAATTGCAGGATAAGCTGGCAATAAAACGCGAGCATCCAGCCCGATTTGGTTCTGTGCTTGGGGTAATGCCCCTAAAACATCGGCAAGCCCGCCTGTTTTTAAGAGCGGATAGAGTTCCGAGCAAACGTGTAGTATTTTCATTGAGTTTTTTATTTTCCCTATAAATATGAATAACGCTCGATCAGCCCCCCTCTTTAGAAAAGAGGGGCTGGGGGAGATTTGATTACGATGTTTGAAATTCTTATGAGGTTGATTTCACTTCTGCCAAATCTCCCCTACCCCTCTTTGCTAAAGAGGGGTTTTAGAAAGTGCGGTCAATTTTGACCGCACTTTTCCTAACTAATCTAAATGTCCTTCTTCGCCAATCTCATGTCCTTCAAGTTTCTTTAACATTTTCGAGGTCACAAGAATCACTTTACCTGTTGAGCTGATACGGAAGCGTTTTTTATCTTCTTCTATATCCACACCAATTTGCATACCATCAGGAATTTCACATTCGCGGTCGATAATACAATTTTTCAACACACAATTTTTACCGATTTTAACTTGCGGTAACACCACGCAGTGATCCACTTTTGAAAATGCATCAATTTTAATGTGGTCAAATAACACAGAATTGCTAATCGACGCATCGGTAATCACACAACCGCCACCGATAAGTGAGTTATCTACAGGGTGCACATTGGAATGTTTGTAGAAAAATTTTGATGGATAAGCCTGAATAGGATTACCACGAATTGGCCAGCTTTGGTCGTAAATATCTAATTGTGGATTTTCAGAAACTAAATCGATATTGGATTGCCAGAAGCTATCAAGTGTTCCTACATCACGCCAGTAAATTTCGCCCTCGGTGTTGCGTCCCATACAAGAACGGCTGAATGGGTGAGCATAAAGCGTGCCTTCTTCTAAACATTTTGGCAACACATCTTTACCGAAATCGTGGCTAGTTTGTGGGGTATTCACTTCCTGCTCAAGCATTTTATAAAGATAATCCGCATCAAATACATAAATCCCCATTGAGGCAAGCGAAATATCAGGTTTGCCCACCATGGCTGGCGGATCTTTCGGTTTTTCCACAAAGGCTTTCACTTTCAAATTTTCGTTTACAGCCATCACACCAAATTCGTGAGCCTCAGAACGTGGTACTTCAATGCAACCAACGGTACATTTCGCCCCACTATTGACGTGATCCATTAACATCACGCTGTAATCTTGTTTGTAAATATGGTCGCCTGCTAAGATCAAAATATATTTCGGGCGGTAGTGATTTTTTATAATAGCCATATTTTGATACACCGCATCCGCCGTACCACGATACCAAGTGGAATCGTCAATTTGCTGACGAGCTGGCAACATATCCACAAATTCCCCTCTCTCTTGTGGCAAAAAAGACCAGCCTGTTTGCAAATGACGAAGCAAGGAGTGTGCCGCATATTGGGTTACTACGCCAATTCGGTTTAAACCTGAGTTAATACAATTAGAAAGTGCAAAATCGATAATACGACGATTACCACCAAAATAAAGAGCTGGTTTTGCACGTTTATCTGTCAATTCGTGTAAACGTGAACCACGTCCACCTGCGAGAACAAGCACCAAAGTGTTTTTAACTAAATCATATTTGTTAAGGTCGCCAGATTTCATACGGATCTCCATAGTCTTATTGTTATTCGTCATTCAGCATACAAAAGCCCATTGAATAAATTTCGGCTTGTTGTGCTTCAAGGGTTACATTATGTGTGCCGATTTGGGGCTTCCATTTCCCATTAGGCAAGTGAAACACCTGACCTTCGGCTTTGGCGTTAATCAACAAAAGCCAACGATTATCTAAAACTATCTGTAATGCTTTGGTTTGTTGATTTTGCCAATCTTCAACTGTCATCGGTTCGCCTGCAATGTTAAGCCATTGTACATTCTCAGCCGACCACCATTGATCTCGGTTTAAACTGCCCATTTTTTTGCGAAGTCCAATCGTTTGCTTGGTCAGTTCAAATAATTTTTCGTTAAAATTTGCCCATTTTAGCCAAGTGATTTCATTGTCTTGGCAATAGGCATTGTTGTTGCCATATTGGGTATTGTCGAATTCATCGCCCGCCAACAACATAGGTGTGCCATTCGCAAGCAATAAACTTATTAATAATCCACTTTGTGCAAAAGTGCGGTCATTTTCCACCGCACTTTTTTGCGGTTCAGCAAGGTTTTCAGTCGAACCCTCTATGCCGTGGTTGTAGCTGTAGTTTTCGTTTCTGCCGTCGCGATTTTCTTCGCCATTCGCTTCATTATGTTTTTGGTTGTAACTCACTAAATCTTTAAGCGTAAAACCATCGTGGGCAGTAATAAAATTAAGCGTTGTGTGTGGCAAGCTGTCATTTTTCTTAAATAAATCGCTAGAACCTGCAAAGCGTTCGGCAAATGCACCAATTTCGCCACTTTTCCATAGCCAGAAACGGCAGAGATCATCACGGAAGCGGTCGTTCCATTCGGCAAAATAACTTGGGAAATTCCCGACTTGATAGCCGTAATGTCCAATATCCCAAGGCTCGGCAATCAATTTAATATTTTGTAAACTTGGCTCGTTTTTAATATCTGTAAAAAGCTGAGCTGACGCGTTGAAATCAGGTGTATCACGCCCTAAAACAGAGGCTAAATCAAAACGGAATCCATCAATGTGGCATTGCTCCACCCAATAACGCAAACTATCCACCACCCATTTTCGCCCTACATCAGAAGAAAGATTGAGCATATTTCCGCAGCCTGTCCAGTTGATGTAATGCCCGTTGTCGTTACGCCAGTAGTAAGTTTGATCATCAATGCCACGCTGGCAGAATGTTGGGTAAGTTTGCTCTGATTCGGCAGAATGGTTAAATACCACATCTAAAATAACTTCAATACCCGCTTTATGAAACGCCTTCACCATCGTTTTAAATTCAGCTAATGGATTAGTTGTTGCCGCATATTTAGGTTCCACCGCAAACATTGCTAAGGGATTGTATCCCCAATAATTTTGTAAGCCTCGTGCCTGTAAGTGCGGTTCATTGATATGGAAATTGACAGGCAGCAACTCCACCGCAGTTACGCCTAACTCTTTCAAATACGCCAAGTTCACAGGATGCACTAATCCAGTATAAGTACCACGCAACGTCGCGGGGATTTTCTCGTTTAACTGGCTAAACCCTTTAACGTGTAATTCATACACAATGGTTTTCGCCCAAGGCGTATTGGGGGAAGTATCATCCTCCCAATCAAATTCTTCAGAAATAATTACCGCTCTTGGGGCAAGATGTGCGTTGTCGCGATTATCCGAAAGCAAGAACCAAGAACGACTTTCTTCGCTACTTAAATCAGGTTTACCATTCACGGCTTTCGCATAGGGATCGAGCATTAATTTATTCGGGTTGGCAAATTCGCCGTGAATACGAAAACCATATTCCATACCAGTTTTCACGCCAGTTACTGCCAAATGCCATACATTTTCAGTACGCACCATTGGCAAGCGCGTTTCTTGATTTTGTTCATCAAAAAGACAAAGCTCCACGCCTGTCGCAGCCGCAGAAAACAGGGCGAAATTGGTAATTTGTACACCGTTTTCGACCGCTTGTGAGTATCCCATTGGAATAGGATTGCTGTTGTTGTAGATTTTGAACATATTTTTTATCGCTTTTGTAGGGGCAAATTACATTTGCCCCAAAACATCGGTGGTTTATCAGGGAGAATGTAATTCGCCCCTTGTATCTCAACCG
>NZ_MUXY01000018.1 GCF_002015035.1 Haemophilus parahaemolyticus
CAAGACTTCAAAATTAAAATATTTTAACTAAGTCAATCAACAAGTGCCCACACAGATTGTCTGATAAGTTGTTAAAGAACAAAAAGAAACGACGCACTGCATATCAATCTAAATCGTTCACAACAGTGCGTCGTTGTGTGAGGTGCATTATAGAGAAAAATAAAACTCGTGCAAGCACTTTTTGCAAAAAATTTTAAAAAATTTTCCGCTTGTTGAACCTTTATGCAAAAAGTATGAATAATAATCCATTTTTGCTGTTTTTATAGCGTTAAATCTCAATCACATTTAAGCTTTTAAACCCCCACTGTTTTAAAATTTTCTCGCGTTCGGCAAAATCATCAGTCAATTTTGTGCAGAATGCCTGATTTTTTGCCTCCTGTTTGCCATTAAAATTAGATTTTTCGGCAATTAACGACTTCACTCGCTTCGCAATCGCCTCGCCCGAATCGACAAAAAACTTCACTTTCGGCAAAATCTGCTGCAATTCGGCTTTTAAAAAAGGAAAATGCGTACAGCCCAAAATCACCGTATCCAATTTTGAATGCACTTTCCACTCTTTCACGCAATTAGCCAGAGCATCTACATCTACTTTGCCATTCAATAATTTTTCTTCGGCGAGTTCCACAATTTTTGTCTGCCCAATCTTCTCTACCACACAATCCGAAGCATATTTCTGAATTAAATCCAACACATAAGGGCGTTTGATCGTCCCCACCGTCGCTAATAGACCGATCGTTTTCGTCTCAGATATTGTTGCCGCAGGCTTTATCGCAGGCACGGTTCCCACAATTGGGAAAGTAAAATTTGCTCGCAAAACAGGCAATACCACCGTGCTTGCGGTGTTACACGCTACCACCACCAAATCAAGCGGTTGTTTTTCTGCAATCTTTTGCACAATTTTAACCGCTTGTGTAATCAATTCCTGCTCCGATTTTTCCGAATACGGGAATAAAGCATTATCAAAGCAATATAAATAATGGGCATTCGGCAAGGCTTTTCGCACTTCATCATAAATCGTCAAGCCACCAATGCCCGAATCATATAAGAGAATAGTCGGTTTCATATTTTTTACTCAATAAATTCCCGCAAATGCTACTCTCTTCTCCCTTTTCGTTCAAGAAAAACAAAACCCCAAACATTTGTCTGGGGTTTCATTTCTCTTATTGATTAAAGGATGTTTTGATATTTCTCTAACATCTCTTGTGGCCATACACTTGATTGCACTTCGCCGATATGTTGTTTGCGAAGTAAGAACATTGCCAAGCGAGATTGACCAATACCACCACCGATGGTTAAAGGTAATTTACCCGCAAGCAACTCTTTATGCCAATCCATCTCTAAACGATCTTGGTCTCCCGTAATTTCCACTTGTAAGCGTAACGCTTTTTCGTCCACGCGAATACCCATTGAAGAAAGTTCAAAAGCTGTGCCTAACTGATCGTTCCATACCAAAATATCGCCATTTAAACCTTTGTAGCCGTTTTCTGATTCTGTTGTCCAGTCATCGTAGTCTGGTGCACGACCATCGTGCGGTTTACCATCCGATAATTTACCACCAATACCAATCAAGAACACTGCACCATACTCTTTACAAATTGCATTTTCACGCTCTTTGCCCGATAAATCTGGGTAACGTTTCACTAAATCTTCGCTGTGAATAAAAGTAATCTGTTTTGGTAAAATGGATGGAATATCAAAACGTGCTTCCACCGCTAATTCGGTTAAACGAATTGCCTTGTAAATCTCGTTTACCGTTTCTTTTAAGTAATCAAAGTTGCGGCGACCTGCTGGAATCACTTTCTCCCAGTCCCACTGATCCACATAAACCGAGTGAGTTGGATCGAGCGAGTCTTCATCTGGACGAAGGGCTTTCATATGCACAAACAAACCTTCGCCTTCTTGAAAACCAAAACGTCCGAGCGTATGACGTTTCCATTTCGCTAATGAATGCACAACCTCAAACGTTGCACCTGGAATACATTTCACATTTACTTGCACCGCTTTTTCGATCCCTGATAAGTTGTCTTGCATCCCATTGCCTACTTGGCTCAAAATCGGGCCTTGCACCTCAATCACGCCTAATTTATCGATTAAATATTGTGTAAACGTGTTTTTTACAAAGCTAATTTCGTTTTGTTGCAAAATAAATGATTTTTTCATCTGTTTCCTACCTTTTTCTATAAAATTTTGATGTCGTTTAACGGAATGGCGTTCAATTTAAAGGAATTCTTAAAAAACTCAATCTTTTTTAGATAAAATTACAATAAATCAAAAATAAGATTAGATAGAATTTAATAATCTATGCTAAATTTTAAATATCATTTAACAAATTGTAAATTGTGAGGAAATTTTGACCGCTTTCAAACAACCCATCGACCAGCTCGATCAACAAATTTTACGTGCCTTAGTGAAAGATGCCAAAACGCCCTACACCGAAATCGCCAAGCAATCGGGCGTGAGTGCTGCAACTATCCACGTTCGCGTGGAAAAAATGCGACAATCTGGCGTGATCGAAGCGACACAACTTAAAATCAACGAACGCAAATTGGGCTATGACGTTTGCTGCTTTATCGGCATCATTTTAAAATCCGCCAAAGATTACGAAAAAGTGATCGCCAAGCTCAACAACTTCCCCGAAGTGGTTGAAGCCTACTACACCACGGGCAATTACTCCATTTTCATCAAAGTAATGACTCACACCATCGAGGAGCTTCACCAAGTACTAGCAGGCAAAATCCAAAGCATTGATGAGATTCAATCGACAGAAACACTTATCTCGATGCAGAATCCGATTTTACGAGGGATTGCACCGTAAAAATATAGTACAATTCATCCCATTTTAAAATACAAAGGAAGACCAAATGACCGCAATTCAACAACGTGCCGAACTTCAACGCCGTATTTGGCAAATTGCTAATGATGTACGTGGCTCAGTCGATGGCTGGGATTTCAAACAATATGTGCTTGGCACACTTTTCTATCGTTTTATTAGTGAAAACTTTACCAATTATATTGAAGCGGATGATGAAAGCGTGAATTACGCTAAATTGCCTGATGAAATCATTACACCAGACATTAAAACAGATGCCATTAAAACGAAAGGGTATTTTATTTATCCAAGTCAGCTATTCAAAAACGTAGTGGCGACTGCGAACACCAATCCAAACCTTAATACTGAACTTAAACAAATTTTTAGCGATATTGAAAACTCCGCTACTGGCTATCCCTCCGAACAGGACATCAAAGGCTTATTTGCTGATTTTGATACCACCAGCAACCGTCTGGGCAATACCGTTACCGATAAAAACAGCCGTCTCGCTGCCGTATTAAAAGGCGTTGCCGAGTTAGATTTTGGTGACTTTGAAGATAATCATATTGATTTATTCGGTGATGCTTACGAGTTTTTAATTTCCAACTATGCTGCTAATGCTGGTAAATCAGGTGGCGAGTTCTTTACACCACAATGCGTTTCCAAGCTAATTGCTCGACTGGCTTTATATGGACAAGACAAGGTCAATAAAATTTATGACCCTGCTGCTGGTTCGGGTTCTTTATTATTGCAAGCGAAAAAACAATTTGATGAACATATCATTGAAGAAGGATTCTTCGGGCAGGAAATTAATCACACCACTTATAACCTTGCCCGTATGAATATGTTTTTGCATAACATCAACTACGACAAGTTTGATATCGCCCTTGGCAACACCTTAATGAATCCGCAATTTGGCGATGATAAACCTTTCGATGCCATCGTTTCCAACCCGCCTTACTCCGTGAAATGGATTGGCTCGGATGACCCAACACTAATTAACGATGAACGTTTCGCCCCTGCTGGCGTACTTGCACCGAAATCCAAAGCAGATTTCGCCTTTATTTTGCACGCATTGAGCTATCTTTCAGCAAAAGGTCGTGCGGCGATTGTTTCCTTCCCTGGCATTTTTTATCGCGGCGGTGCGGAACAAAAAATTCGTCAATATTTGGTGGATAATAACTATGTGGAAACCGTGATTGCACTTGCACCAAATTTGTTTTTTGGCACCAGTATTGCCGTAAACATTTTGGTTTTGTCCAAGCACAAACCCAATACCCAAACTCAATTTATCGATGCCAGCGGTTTATTTAAATCTGCCACCAATAACAACATTTTAGAAGAGGAACATATCAAGCAAATCCTAAAACTCTTTGCCGATAAAGAAGATGTACCACATTTAGCAAAATCGGTATCTAATGATGAAATCGCAAATGAAGAAAATAACTATAATCTTGCTGTCAGCTCTTATGTGGAACCAAAAGACACTCGCGAAGTGATTAATATTGATGAACTCAATGCGGAAATTCGTAAAACAGTTGCCAATATCGACCGCTTGCGTGCAGAGATTGATAAGATAGTGGCAGAGATTGAGAGGTAACAATGGACATTGTGCTTTATACCACCAATGAAGGTAATGCTCAGTTTAGATTACAGAAATTTGATGATCAGATTTGGCTATCTCAAATTGAAATGGCTGAGCTATATCAAACCACTAAACAAAATATCAGTAAGCATATCAAAGCTATCTTTTCTGAAGGCGAACTTGATGAAAATTCAACCGTCAACTATAAGTTGACAGTTCAAACTGAAGGAAGTCGAACAGTTTCTCGCCAATTAGCTTATTATTCGTTACCACTGATTATTGCTGTAGGATACCGAGTTCGATCATCTCGTGGCACACAATTCCGTCAATGGGCAACCGAGCGATTACAAGAATATATGGTAAAGGTGTGTTGCAAAGTGCTGGGAAAATCAGTCGAGAACAAGCTGAACAAAAAGCCATTTCAGAGTATAGAGCTTATGAGGCAAAAACACTTTCACCCATTGAACAGGAATATCTAGCTACATTGAAAGCATTAGAAAAAACAACAGTACATAAATTGCATCAGAAAAAATAAGCCACAGTAGGGCGGACTACAGTCCGCCGAAAAAATATCAATATTATAACGGCGGATGAAATCCGCCCTACGAGAAACACAATGAAAAATAACCGCACTTTTTTAGAAAAATTATTGGATGGGGCTGAGGTTGAGTGGAAGTCCTTAGGAAAAGTCACAGATATAAAAACAGGTCAGTCAGTTAGCAAAAATATTATTGCACAAAACCCTGGAATATACCCTGTTATCAACAGTGGACGTGATCCCTTAGGATTTATTAATGAGTGGAACACTGAAAATGATCCTATTGGTATTACAACAAGAGGAGCTGGTGTTGGCTCAATTACTTGGCAAGAAGGTAAATATTTCCGAGGAAATCTTAATTATTCTGTAACAATCAAATCAGACTATGAATTAAATGTTCGCTTTCTTTACCATGTGCTGCTTCATTTTCAAAAAGAGATTCATAATTTATGCTCTTTTACAGGGATTCCAGCACTAAATGCTAGCGAGCTAAAAAAATTAGAAATCCCCATCCCCCCACTCTCCGTCCAAACCGAAATCGTCCGAATTTTGGACGCATTGACAGCGCTTACCAGCGAGCTTACCAGCGAGCTTATACTACGCCAGAAGCAGTATGAATACTATCGAGAAAAATTATTATCTTTTGATAGTTTAGAACAATTAAATTCGGGGGGGGGGAAGAAGAAACTTATTGATGTGGCTAAAATCAAAAATGGAAAAGATTGGAAACATCTTGGGGAAGGTAATATTCCAATATATGGTTCAGGTGGGATTATGGGATATGTTGATACATATTCATACGATAAACCTACAGTATTAATTCCACGAAAAGGAACTATTACAAACATATTTTACCTTGAAGAACCATTTTGGAACGTTGATACGATTTACTATACAGAAATTGACACAACTCAAATTTTACCAAAATACTTTTATCATTTTATGAAAACGGTAGATTTAACAAAATTGGATACAGGCTCAGGCAGACCGAGCTTAACACAAGCTATTTTGAATGAAATTCCTATTTTTGTTCCATCAATCGAAGAACAACACCGCATCGTTTCAATCCTCGATAAATTTGAAGCTCTCACCAACTCCATTACCGAAGGCTTGCCTTTAGCGATTGAACAAAGCCAAAAGCGGTATGAATATTACAGAGAATTATTATTGAATTTCCCAGGCAGAGAATAATATGACTAAAAGTTTAGACGAAATTGCAAAACAGTTAAGAGATTCTAATAAAAAGGTTAATCTAATTTACGCCTTTAATGGAAGTGGAAAAACTCGTTTATCAAAAGTCTTTAAGAATCTTATAGTACCTAAAGAAAATCATGGCAATGAAGAAGAGCTAACACGAAGAAAAGTACTTTATTTCAATGCATTTACCGAAGATTTATTCTATTGGGATAATGATCTACTTAATGACACTGAACCAAAATTAAAGATTCAACCAAATTCTTTTATTCGTTGGTTGATTAAAGATCAAGGGGATGAAGGCAAAGTGATTGGAAAATTTCATCATTATTGTGATGAAAAACTTATGCCTAAATTCGATATTGAAAATAATCAAATTACATTTAGTTTTGCGCGTGGTAATGATACATTTGAAGAGAACATAAAACTATCAAAGGGTGAAGAAAGTAATTTTATTTGGAGTATTTTTCATACGTTAATTGAACAGGTTGTTGCAGAATTAAATATATCAGAGCCTAGTGAACGCACTACTAATGAATTTGATGAACTTAAATATATTTTTATTGATGACCCTGTAAGTTCATTAGATGAAAATCATCTTATTCAATTAGCTGTTGATTTAGCAGAATTAGTCAAAGATAGTCCCAATACTATAAAATTTATTATCACTACACACAACCCTTTATTCTATAACGTTTTATATAATGAGCTTGGGGCAAAAAGTGGTTATATTCTAAGAAAAGATGAAAATAAAAATGAAAACGAAAGATTTGATCTTGAGGAGAAACAAGGTGGTTCAAACAAAAGTTTCTCCTATCATCTTTTTCTACGAAATCTACTTGAAGAAGTTGAATCTAAAGATATTCAAAAATATCATTTCATGTTACTGAGAAATCTATATGAAAAAACTGCCAACTTTCTTGGTTATTCAGGATGGTCAAATCTATTACCCAATGATGATGCAAAACAAAGCTATTACACTCGTATAATCAATTTTACTAGTCACTCTACGTTATCAAATGAGATAATTGCTGAACCAACAGATGCCGAAAAGAAGATTGTTAAATATTTACTTGAACATCTAATTAATAATTACGGTTTCTATATAGAAGAAAATATTAAAGAACCACAAATTGATAATACAACAAAGTAAAATTATGAACGATTTATCTACAACACCGATGACGGTAAATCTCACGTTGCTTTATTAGTTGTTGAAAATGAGGCTTGGCTAACCCAAAATCAGCTTGCGGAACTTTTTGACACCTCTGTACCAAATATAACCTCTCATATAAAAAATATATTAGAAGACAAAGAGTTAGATGAATTTTTAGTTATTAAGGATTACTTAATAACTGCCCAAGATGGTAAACAATATCAAGTAAAACATTAATAAAACGGTGGGCTAAAGCCCACCCTACAAAAACTAAAAAAGTAAAAGAATTAAGGAGCCACTCATGACCCAATACAAAACCATCGCTGAATCCAATAATTTTATCGTTTTAGATCAATATAATAAATTTGTGGAAGAGCCTAATGCTGGTTACCAAACGGAAGGCAGTCTTGAGCGTGAGTTTATTCGTGATTTACAGGCGCAAGGCTATGAGCATTTACAAGAGCTTAATAATCACTATGAACTGATTAAAAATTTGCGTATTCAATTACAGCGATTAAATAATGTGGTTTTCTCTGATGCGGAATGGCATCGTTTTTTAGAGGAATATTTGGATAAACCGAGCGATAGTCTGATTGAGAAAACCCGAAAAATTCACGATGATTATATTTATGATTTTGTGTTTGATAATGGACGCATTCAGAATATTTATCTGCTAGATAAGAAAAACCTTGCCAATAATTCTCTGCAAGTCATCAATCAATTTGAACAAAGCGGCAGCTATGATAATCGTTATGATGTGACAATTTTGGTAAATGGTTTACCCCTTGTGCATATTGAACTGAAAAAACGTGGCGTGGCGATTCGTGAAGCCTTTAATCAAATTCATCGTTACAGTAAAGAAAGTTTCAATACAAAAAACTCTCTCTTTAAATTCATTCAAATCTTTGTCATTTCCAACGGTACGGATACTCGCTATTTTGCTAATACGACTAAACGCGACAAGAATAGCTACGACTTCACAATGAATTGGGCAACGGCAAAAAACACTTTGATTAAAGATTTAAAGGATTTTACAGCGACTTTCTTGCAAAAGAATACTTTGCTCAATGTGTTGGTAAATTACTGCGTGTTTGATGTGAGTGATACGTTGTTAATTATGCGTCCGTATCAAATTGCCGCCACAGAGCGGATTTTATGGAAAATCAAAAGTTCATATCACGCCAAAAATTGGAGTAACAAAGAAAGTGGTGGCTATATTTGGCATACCACAGGTTCAGGTAAAACTCTTACCAGTTTTAAAGCCTCTCGCCTTGCGACTGAACTTGATTTTATTGATAAAGTCTTTTTTGTGGTCGATCGTAAAGATTTAGATTACCAAACAATGAAAGAATATCAGCGTTTTTCGCCTGATAGCGTGAATGGCTCGGAAAGTACCGCAGGGCTGAAACGCAATATTGAAAAAGATGATAACAAAATTATCGTAACCACCATTCAAAAGTTGAATAATTTGATGAAATCGGAAGATAATTTGCCGATTTATCAAAAACAAGTAGTCTTTATTTTTGATGAAGCCCATCGCTCCCAATTTGGCGAAGCACAAAAAAATCTAAAACGTAAATTCAAAAAATTCTATCAATTTGGTTTTACTGGCACGCCAATTTTTCCTGAAAATGCCTTAGGTGCAGAAACCACAGCCAGCGTGTTCGGTACGGAATTGCATTCTTATGTGATAACCGATGCTATTCGTGATGACAAAGTACTGAAATTCAAGGTCGATTACAACGATGTCCGCCCACAATTTAAAGCCTTAGAAACAGAAAAAGATCCTGAAAAATTGACCGCACTTGAGCAGAAACAAGCCTTTTTACACCCTGAGCGTATTAAAGAAATCTCACAATACATCCTTAACAATTTTAAACAAAAAACACACCGCTTGAACGCCACAGGTAAAGGCTTTAATGCAATGTTTGCGGTAAGCAGTGTGGAAGCGGCAAAACGTTATTACGAAACTTTGCAAAATCTACAGTCTGAGCAAGAAAAACCGTTAAAAATTGCCACCATTTTCTCTTTTGCGGCAAATGAAGAACAAGATGCGATTGGCGATATTCCAGATGAGACCTTTGAACCTACTGCTCTAAACAGTACAGCAAAAGAATTTTTAACGAAAGCCATTGATGATTACAATCACTACTTTGGCACGAGTTATGGCGTAGATAGTCAATCATTCCAAAATTACTATCGCGATCTTGCTAAACGTGTGAAAAATCAGGAAGTGGATTTACTGATTGTGGTCGGAATGTTCTTAACAGGCTTTGATGCCCCTACGTTAAATACGCTTTTCGTGGACAAAAACTTGCGTTATCACGGATTAATGCAGGCTTTTTCTCGCACCAACCGCATTTATGACACCACTAAAACCTTTGGGAATATCGTCACTTTCCGCGATTTGGAACAAAATACCATTGATGCAATCACACTATTTGGCGATAAAAACACGAAGAATATCGTACTAGAGAAAAGCTATGACAGCTATTTTAACGGTGATGACAATCAACGTGGTTATTTGGAGGTTGTTCAAGAGCTGCAAAATCGCTTTCCTAATCCAACAGAAATCGACACAGAGCAAGATAAAAAAGAGTTTGTAAAATTATTTGGCGAATATTTACGTATTGAAAATATTTTGCAAAATTACGATGAATTTGCAGCATTGCAAGCCTTACAAGCGGTCGATTTAAATGATCCGATTGCAATGGAGAAATTCAAGCAAGTACATTATGTGAATGATGAACAAATTGCCGAAATGCTGAAAGTTCCCACTTTACCAGTAAGAGCGGAGCAAGATTATCGTTCAACTTATAATGATATTCGCGATTGGCTACGCCAAAGAAAAGAGGGGAATGATAAAGATAATTCGCCGATAAATTGGGACGATGTCGTATTTGAAGTGGATTTATTAAAATCTCAAGAAATCAATTTGGATTATATTCTTGCGTTAATTTTCGAACATCATAAGAAAAACCAAGACAAAGAGGTGTTAATTGATGAAATCCGCCGCACAGTTCGTTCAAGTTTAGGTAACCGTGCGAAAGAGAGCTTGATTGTCGATTTTATCAACCAAACAAATTTAGATGATATTCCCGATAAAGCGAGCTTGATTGATGCCTTTTTCCTTTTTGCCCAGAAAGAGCAACAAAAAGAAGCAGAAACCTTAATTCAAGAAGAAAATTTGAATGTCGATGCAGCAAAACGCTATATCAGCACTTCATTAAAACGAGAATATGCCAGTGAAAACGGCACGGCATTAAATGAAGTTCTCCCGAAAATGAGCCCGCTTAATCCGCAATATCTCACTAAAAAACAGACGATTTTCCAAAAAATTGCTGCATTTGTAGAGAAATTTAAAGGGGTTGGGGGAAAGATTTAGTAAGATAAAAATAAGAGGCTAATCGCCTCTTATTTTATTTCATCTCTCATTAAAACACCTCTAACACCAATCTCGTTAGCCCATTCGCCAACATCAACTCAATGTTTACTGCATTGATTTCATTGATGTTTTTTTCAGTCTCACACAAGATATCGTAACCTTTGAGAAGTTGTTGAGCGGAAAGGGCATCGCTGAATAGCCAGATGCCTTTGTCTAAATCGTGATTTACCCAGCCTGTAGTCATGCCCATTTTGGCTTTGAGTGCATCGCTGAAAAAGCTTTGCAACCATTCCAGTTGCATCTGTACTTGTTCTTTTTCAAACTGGCTGAGTAGCAAAAATGGATCTCGGTTTTTGTAGAAACGCCAGAAGGTTTGCAAAAAGGTTTTGCGGGCAGATAAGCGGTCGTTTTCTAAGAAAGTTTTGCAAATTAACGGACGACCGTGGCATAAACGCAAGGCGGTTTCGATGTCAGTTTCACTAAATTGCGGGCAATGCATTTGCAACCATTGCAATGCAATTGGCATTTCGGGAGCGTGCAATACCCACGTTTGACAACGGCTTTGAATGGTTGCCATCATCGGAGCTTGCAAATCAGTTTCCAGCAAAAAATAAACGCCTTCGTGCGGTTCTTCTAAGGTTTTCAGCAACGCATTGCAACTCGCTTCGGTCAGCCTTTCTGCTTGCCGAATATAAACCACCACATTGCCTTCTTGTTGAGCGAAGCGTTGCAAAGTCGCCAACACATCACGCACCTGATCGACACCAATATCTCTATTTTCAATCGGTTCAAGCTGGTGAAAATCGGGGTGGTTGCCACTTTGTGCTAACAGGCAACTTTTGCATTGATGGCAAGGCTCATTGCCATTTTTATTCTGGCAAAGCAACCAATGGGCAAAATGGCGAATCAATACCTCACTGCCCAAACCTGCTTCGGTTTTGAACAATAAGGCGTGATGCCCTCGCCCTTGGCTGAAAGGCTGGGTGATGGACGAATAAATTACTTGTTGCCACGGGTAGAGCGGCTGAAGAGAAATCACGGTCATTTTGCTTTTTTCACGAAATTTTCGACCGCTTGTTTGATGTCAGCAGTCACTTTTTCTAGCGGCTGCTCGGCATCAATAATCACCGCTTTGTCGTTGTTTTGGGTCAGTTCCAAATAGCGTTGATGGGTACGATAAAAGAAATCTAGGCTCTGTTGCTCGATACGATCCAACTCACCACGTCCACGCACACGCTCCAAGCCAACCACAGGATCAATGTCCAAATAGATCGTTAAATCTGGCTCAAAATCGCCCAACACTGTACGTTTTAGGTTATCTAAAATCTTGCGATCAATCTTTCGACCACCCCCTTGATAGGCTTGCGATGACATATCGTGACGATCGCCTAGCACCCATTTTCCTTCGGCAAGAGCAGGTTTGATCACATTTTCCACTAGCTGCACACGTGCCGCATAAAGCATCAATAATTCGGCTTTATCAGTAATCGGCTCTTCCAAATCGTGCTTAATTAAATAGCGTAATTTCTCCGCCAATGGTGTGCCACCTGGTTCGCGGGTTAATACCACATCTTTAATACCTAATTCTTCCAATTTTGCTAATACAGCTTGATGAGCAGTGGATTTTCCCGCTCCTTCTAAGCCTTCTAGCACGATAAATTTACCCCGTATCATTTTGTTCCTTCCGTTGTTTGTTTACGCTCACGCTCAATTTTACGCCATTCTTTCACCGCTTGGTTATGTTCATTGAGTGAGCGGCTAAATTTATGTCCGCCCGTACCATCGGCAACAAAGAAAAAGTAAGGCGTGCTGTCGGGCTGCGAAACCGCTTTTAATGCCGCTTCACTTGGCATTGCAATGGGTGTTGGCGGTAAACCATCGATAACGTAAGTGTTGTAAGGCGTCGCTTCCTGCAAGTCTTTTTTGTAGATTTTGCCATTATAACGCTCACCCAAGCCGTAAATCACAGTCGGGTCAGTTTCTAATTTCCAACCTTGTTTTAAACGGTTCACAAACACAGAGGCAACTTGAGGACGTTCATTTGCCACACCAGTCTCTTTTTCCACAATGGAAGCCAAAATCAACATCTCATACGGGTTTGCAAGCGGTAGATTTTCCACCCGATTTTGCCAAGCATCGTCTAATGCTTTTTGTTGCTTTTGATAAGCTCGATTTAATAGTTCAAAATCAGTGGAATAAGGCACGTAGTTGTAGGTATCAGGTGAAATCCAACCTTCCAATTTTTCTGAAGAGAGACCAAGCATTTTTGCAATTTCTGCTTCGCTTTTGCCCGTTAAGGTTTGCTCCAAATAGCTCGCCTTTTCTAGCTGCTCGCGGAAGGTTTTGAAGGTTTTGCCCTCAATAAACTTCACATTGAGTTGCACTTCCTTACCCAAATTAAGATGTTTAAGTAAATCTTCAACAGTTTTTAAACCATTCAGCGAATATACTCCTGCTTTGAAGTGAGAAAGTTCAGGATGTAATCGAATTAAATAAGGTAACAGAGCTACATCAGCGTGCTGTACGATGCCTTGCTCTTCCAGTTGTTTCGCTAATTTCTGGCTAGATGTGCCTTTTTCGACAATAAAAAATTGATCAGCGTGAACAATGAGCGGATGGCTGGCTAAATCAGTAATTTTTTTATAGCCGTAACCCAATGCACCTGCAGTCACTACCGCAAGCATGCCAAGAGAAAGAAGCGTTTTTTTTAACATAATTATTTTGTAAAACGTAATAAATCAGTAGCAGTCAGAACAATTTGAGGCTTCCCCTTATATTCCGAAACGTACCCTTTAGCACAAAGATATTTATTTTGTAACATATTCAAATTTCCAAACTTATTTAAAAATGGAAGCCTATTTTCAGCCCAAATTAAAAAAGTCACCTTTTGATTTGGATAAATGCCGCCAAGATTAAAATACGTCGCTTTTGCTGTAGATTTTACTTGTTTTACTAAACCACACACAGTGACATCATGATAAAGATAGGCTGAAACTTCATTTTCGGAAATAATTTTAGATTCTAAACCTAATGCTGAAACTGAAAAAAATAGTAAGAAAGTGACTAACCATTTTTTCATTCTATTAATCTCCCTTTTATCATTAACCAATGAGGAAGGAATTCTACTATAAGCACACAAAAGAAAAAATAAAATCTAATGATTTAATTGGTTGATAAAATAAATAAAAACTAGAGTGGTGGGTCGTGAAGGATTCGAACCTTCGACCAACGGATTAAAAGTCCGCTGCTCTACCGACTGAGCTAACGACCCAAAAGGATGTGTTCTAAAGTGGTGGGTCGTGAAGGATTCGAACCTTCGACCAACGGATTAAAAGTCCGCTGCTCTACCGACTGAGCTAACGACCCTTTAGAGAGTTGAACAGTTTAAGTGGTGGGTCGTGAAGGATTCGAACCTTCGACCAACGGATTAAAAGTCCGCTGCTCTACCGACTGAGCTAACGACCCTTAATACTGCGTAACGAGGGCATATGTTACTATTTTTTTTTACAAGATCAACACTTTTTTCGCCATTTTTGTTTGATTGTATGCTTTATAAACTATCTAGCGAAAAATGAAGCGATAAGATTTCTCTTATCGCTTCTCTATTATTTCTCAATCTTACTTCTCATCAACTCAATCACATTGGTAATTGCCTGCGTTGGGGCAGGAAGTTGGTGCATTACCCAACGGAACAATTCAGGATCTGGGTAAGTGAGCATTTCAGCGAATGCCTGTTGTTCGGCTTCAGTGAGGCTGTTGAAATGGTTTTGGTAGAACGGCATAATCATTTTATCCAGTTCACGCATCCCACGGCGGCACGCCCATTCCAGTTTAAAGCGGTTAATTTCTGCCATAATTTTACATCCTATTGCACTTCGTTAATTCGTAATTCTTTTGGCACTTCGAAGAACATATTTTCTTCCAAGCCTTCCAAATTTGCCACTTCCGTCACGCCAAGCCCTTTTAAGTGTAAAATCACCGATTGCACTAATACCTCAGGTGCGGAAGCCCCTGCGGTAATGCCAATGGTTTCGACTCCCTCTAGCCAGCTTGCATCAATATCTTCTGGCCCGTCAATTAAGCGTGATTGCACGCCCATACGGCTTGCTAATTCCGCCAAGCGGTTGGAATTTGAAGAGTTTTTCGAACCAATCACCAACACCAGTTGCGACTGTTTCGCCAATTCACGCACCGCTTGTTGGCGATTGGTAGTCGCATAACAAATATCATTCTTACGCGGACCTTGAATCGCAGGGTATTTCTCTTTCAACGCCTCAATCACACCGCTCGTGTCATCAATCGAGAGCGTAGTTTGGGTCATAAAGGTTAGCTCATCTTGGTTCGAAACAGGCAAGTTGGCAATATCTTCAACGGATTCCACCAAATAGATGCCACCCTCTTCGTTATCATACTGCCCCATTGTGCCCAACACTTCAGGGTGACCTTCGTGCCCAATTAAAATCGCTTTTGTCCCTTTGCGGCTAGCACGTGCCACTTGCATATGCACTTTCGTTACCAGCGGACACGTTGCATCAAACACTTTCAAGCCTCGACGTTTTGCCTCATGGCGAACTGCTTGAGAAACGCCGTGGGCAGAGAAAATCACAATTGCATCATCAGGCACTTCATCCAACTCTTCCACGAAAATCGCCCCTTTTGCTTTCAAACCGTCCACTACAAAGCGGTTGTGTACCACTTCGTGACGCACATAAATCGGTGCACCATGAATTTCCAATGCAAGTTCGACAATCGAAATTGCACGATCTACACCTGCACAAAACCCTCTAGGGTTGGCTAATAAAATCTTCATTTAATCATTCTTCTTGTTTTTCTTTTCAAAAAATGCGGCTAACACCAACAAGCCTGCCCCCATAGAAATAGCAATATCCGCCACATTAAACGTCGCAAAGTGATAGCCGTCCCAATTCCAATAAAAATCCAAGAAATCCACCACATAACCTTGGCAAACATTTAAGCGGTTGTAAGGTTCATCAGGCGTAAAACTGAGTAAACTACACTTATCCACGGCACGGTCAATCGCATTGCCTAGTGCACCGCCAATAATCAGCGAATAGGCAATATTTTCCCATTTTTTGACCGCTTGCGTTTCTTTACTGCGATAAAGCATCACCGTTAATGCGGCAGAAATCACCACCGCCAAGCCTAAAAAGAAATAGGTTTGCCAACCATCGTGATCGGCTAAAAAGCTAAACGCTGCCCCGTAGTTACGTGCATAAGTAAGGTTAAAAATCGGCAACACATTCACGCTTTCATAAAAGCGGAAATTCGTAATAACCACATATTTTGACCACAAATCGCCCATAATGACGACTAAACTCAGCCACAACCACGCTAATCCTGTTTTTTTCATCGATTACAGTGCCTCTTCGTTTTCTTCGCCCGTGCGAATGCGGATCGCACGCTCCACATCATAGACAAAAATCTTCCCATCGCCGATTTTACCCGTTTGAGCCACATCCACAATCGCTTCAATGCACTCATCGACTTGCTCATCGAGTACAATCACTTCTACCTTCACTTTCGGCAAGAAATCAATCGCATATTCTGCCCCGCGGTACAATTCGGTATGCCCTTTTTGTCTGCCAAACCCTTTTACTTCCGTTACCGTCATTCCCGTAATGCCGACATCAGTCAAGGCCTCACGCACATCATCCAATTTAAACGGCTTAATAATCGCCTCGATTTTTTTCATCTTTTGCCCTTTTCGGTTATAAATTGGCATATTGTAGCAAAATTTTGGCGAATCTTTGATATAAATCATTTCGTTACCCACTTCTGATTATGGTATTCCTTGATGATAGGGGTAGAATCCTGACCAATTTAGTTGGTTATTGTTTACTTTTTATTTAAGAGGATTACCTATGTCTTTTGAAATTACTGCTTTTAGTACCTGTCCTTTAGGTGAAATCATTGACTACATTCTGCCTAATTTCCACCAAAAACACCGCTTAGAATTGCCTGTGTTAATTGAATTAGCAGAAAAAGTGGAAAATCGCCATGCTGATCACCCTGCTTGTCCGAAAGGCTTGGCAGAAGTGATCCGCAAAGTGTATGACGACCTCACGATGCATATGATGAAAGAAGAGCAAGTGCTTTTCCCACTTATCAACTCTGGTCGTGGACCAATGGCAGCTGCGCCAATTTCAGTAATGGAAGCCGAACACGCGGAAGCACACAACGACTTGGAAGATATTGCTGCTTTAACGCACAATTTCACGCTACCAGAAGGTGCTTGCACCAGCTGGACGAATCTCTACAACGGCTTAAAAACCTTCGCGACTGATTTAACTAACCACACCGAATTGGAAAATGAGGTGTTGTTTGTCAGAGCACTGAGAGGTGATCAAGCTTAATTACCAAAATATATACAACAAAAAAATCTGCATTTAGATTCCTCTAAAATGCAGATTTTTTATCAATGAATAAGCCTAATGCTATGCTGATTTACGCTTATACGCCCAAAGCATAATCACAATCCCCCCAATAATCATCGGGAGTGATAACAACTGACCGCGGGTGATTAAGTCGGCTGCGGTGTTTACTGTTGGATCGAAATCACGTACATATTCCACCAAGAAACGGAACACACCATAGCCAATTAAAAACAAGCCTGCAACAGAACCTGTTGGTCGAGGTTTACGAATAAACATATTCAGCATAATAAACAGCACAACACCTTCAAGGAAAAATTCATAAAGCTGTGAAGGGTGGCGTGGCAAATAACCGCCATTTGGGAACATTACTGCCCAAGGCACATCTGTAACTCTGCCCCAAAGTTCATCGTTAATGAAATTCCCAATTCGCCCCGCCCCTAATCCAAACGGAATAAGCGGTGCAACAAAATCAGCCGTTTGCCAGAATGAGCGAGATTGGCGACGAGAAACCCAAATCATTGCAACAATCACGCCAATTAAACCACCATGAAACGACATCCCACCTTCCCAAATACGGAAAAGATAAAGCGGATCTTGCAAAAAATGGTCAAAACTGTAGAAGAATACATCACCAATACGACCACCTAACACCACTCCCCAAAAGCCTGTATACAGCAGTTGATCGACATTTTCACTTGTCCAAACACCGTGCGAATTTTTTGCTCGACGCATACCAAGCCAATAGGCAAAACCAAAACCGATGAGGTACATTAAACCGTACCAACGCAGTGAAATCGGACCGATGCTGAAAATAATCGGATCGATTTGGGGGAAAGTTAAAAATTGTGAATTCATAGGATTCCTTTATAAAAAGTATTGACGGTTTCTGTAGGGAAGGAGATAAACCCCACCCCTACAATGTTTTAACTTAAGAAAATCTTCACTGCCATCACAAGTAATAAGCAAGCAAAACCTTTTTTAAGGATCGGCACAGGCAAGCTATTTGCTGCGGTTGCACCAAGTTTTGAAGTAAAAAACGAAGTTAGTGTAATACCAACTAACGCAGGCAAATACACATAACCAAGTGAAAGTTCAGGCAGATCTGGTACATTCCAACCGCTAGCGATAAAGCTAAACATACCTGCCAAGCCTAAAAACGCTCCGCAGAAAGAAGAAGTACCAATTGCGGTTTTCATCTCAACGCCTCGACCATTTAAAAACGGCACAATAAAACCGCCGCCACCAATGCCCGCAATGCTCGATAACGCCCCGATAATCCCACCTGCTACAACCATACTCTGCTTGGTAAGCGGTCGAATTTTACTTGATTTTTTCAATGAGAAAATCATCTTGCCCGCCATATAGACCACCATAATGGCAAAGAGTTTCTTCGCTACTTGAGCATCTAAACCACTAATAAGTAGCCCGCACAGAAAGACCGAAATCATAATAGACGGCAGCAGTACTTTTGCGATGCTGAAATCGATATTACCTAACTTATGATGGCGTTGTGCGGAAGAAAAGGCGGTGATGACAATAGTTGCAAAAGAAGTGCCAAGTGCTGTCGACATCAAATACTCAGGAGGTACGCCCACCATCGGGAAGAGATAAACCAGCGCGGGCACAATAATCAACCCGCCACCAATACCAAATAAACCAGCTAAAAAGCCGATGAATAAGCCAAGAATAAGGCAGCTAATAAAAAATGCGATCATATAGGTT
The DNA here is from genome assembly GCF_002015035.1 of Haemophilus parahaemolyticus. GTDB lineage: Bacteria > Pseudomonadota > Gammaproteobacteria > Enterobacterales > Pasteurellaceae > Haemophilus_A > Haemophilus_A parahaemolyticus. Next base: position 18,785 of record NZ_MUXY01000018.1, read on the forward strand.
TATCTCCTTTTAAACTTCACTTTACCTTTACGCTTTTTATAAGGGAATTTATATACCGCTTTTTTATCACTAGAAGGGCTAGATATCACTTCAACAGGAGTCTCTTTTACCATTACTGCTGGCTGCATAAAAGGCTCATTCAATAAAATCGCAGCAAACTCTTTCATTACTCGACGATAAACATCTCGCTTAAAAGAAACCACCTGACGCACAGGGTACCAAAAACTGACCCAACGCCAACCATCAAATTCAGGTGTCTTTGTTGTTTTGAGATTAATATGTGATTCATCACTGATTAATTGAAGCAAAAACCAACGTTGTTTTTGACCAATACAAACAGGATGATTACCTGAATTCTCGCGTACTAAACGTCTTGGCAGTTTATATTTGAGCCAATATTTTGATGCCCAAATCAATCGAACATCCTTTTTAGTTAAGCCAACTTCTTCAAAGAGCTCACGGTACATCGCTGTTTCGATGTTTTCACCTTCGTTAATGCCTCCTTGTGGAAACTGCCACGAATTTTGCCCAAACCGTTTTGCCCAGAGAACCTGTCCATACTTATTACAGATAACAATACCCACATTCGGGCGATAGCCATCAGAATCGATCACGTCATTCCCTATTCTTAATTAAAAATGGAGAGATTGTTTCATAAATAACCCTATTAGACAAGCGAAAAGCCCTCTGTGGATAATTTTGTGGATAACCTTTGAGATTGAAGTAAAAATCTTAAGGAAAAATAAGCTAAGTATTTTATTTTATTGAGCTTATTTCATCCCTCAAACAACGATCTTCTTTACGATCATTTATACTGGATGGATCCGCACTTTTGCTGAATAAATCACTTTATTATGGATAAATTTCCAAATGTTTTGTAAAGCATTTTTGCTTCTCCTATTATCACGAATGTTATCCCCATCAGTTGTGGATAAAAATGTGATCAAAAAATAAAATTTGCGTGTATAACTTTACGTGACTTGGTAGGTAACTAAAAAAGATCAGTCAAAACAAGATCTTATACAGATTTAATAAATGCGGAGAAAATAGACCTCTTTCCAGATTATTTTTTAACCATACACATCTACTAGGAAAAATACTACAAAAAAACCGCCTTTCGGCGGTTTCAAATTTTTAAAATATTACGCTAACACAGCTAACGCTGCATCGTAATTTGGCTCTTCTTTAATTTCTGAAACCAATTGGCTATATAATACTTTATTTTGCTCATCTAACACGATGACTGCACGTGAGGTTAATCCTGCAAGCGGTCCAGTTTGAATATCCACACCCAATTGTGCATGCACAGCGTGGTTACGGAAAGTTGAAACCGTTTTAGCATTTTCAATCCCTTCTGCTCCGCAGAAACGAGCTTGTGCGAATGGTAAATCGGCTGAAATACAAAGCACAACGGTGTTGTTTAAATCTGCCGCTTGTTGGTTAAATTTACGTACAGAAGTCGCACACACACCAGTGTCTATACTTGGAAAGATGTTTAATACTTTGCGTTTGCCCGCAAAATCATTTAATGAAACATCGGCTAAATCGTTGCCAACTAACGTAAAGTTTTCAACCATTTCTCCCGCTTGTGGAAAGTGCCCACCAACTTCAATTGGGTTGCCTGCTAATGTTACTGCCATAAAATCCTCTTTATTTATATAAGTGAAAAGCGATTAAACTATACCACGCTTAAAAATCATTTCCACCAATTACAGCTATCTACAATCAAAAACAAAAGCCACAATCTTTCGACTGTGGCTTTATGTGATTTTAAGTAATCAATTAGCTATTACGGCTAACTTCATCAACATCTGGTTGGTGAGTAATACGATTGCGTAAATCGCGACGGATTACCTCAATACTCCAGAACCAGAAGATGTGACCTACTAATTCAGAAATGTGCTCATATAAAGGCCATTCTGCAACAGGTGGTGTTAAGCCTAACGCTGGGAATGTGATGTAATGAACACTGATGTTTGCGATGATACCCGCACCGATACCTTGCCAGAATTTGATTTTCGGGAAGATTTCAGCAACAACACAGTAACCGATGGCGAACACTAATGAGAAAATCATATGTGTTACACCGATTGAGTTGAATGGATAATCTGCAAAAGTGAATGCAACCGTGTTATAAGGATCGATACCAATATAATCACGTAAGAATACTGCTGGTGGGTTTAATACCGCACGAGAACATTGCTCTAAAGCATTACTCATCGTAATTGAGCCTGCATTTAATGCGTCTAAAACAGATTGTGGACACGTAGCAGTGAATAAATCAATTGGGCTACGTGGTGGGAATGGATGCTCTGCCCCCCATTTTACGAAAGCGGAGATGATACCAGCAATGATACCAACAAACACTGCCACGCCATAGCGGCGTCTAGATGGTTCTGAGAATAAGCTCATTTTTGTGTCCTTGAATTAATTTAGAAGATAAAAAATTTCTGAGTTTCGGAAAGTGTGCGATTCGACGCCTGTTGTTAACCTTAAGCAAATAAAAATACTCAATATGAGTTAGTATTGTTCAGTTGTTCATAAATATTTAATATTTACCAACAATTCTTAACATTTATAAACGATAGAAATACAAGATGCCCTTTTCAAACGGTTACATTTTGCTAAAAATTTCCCAATGCAAACGTTTGCGTTATTCGTTATAATATGCCAGATTTTTTTACTTTTCTTAATACGGAACTGCAATATGACTGTAAAAACCTTTCGTGGCTCTCCTGCTCTTTCAGAATTTCGTTTAACCCAACTTCAACAAAAATTCCAGCAACATCAGCTACCTGTGACTTCAGTGTATGCAGAGTATTTGCATTTTGTTGAGCAAAATGCACCGCTTGCAGAAGGCGAAATTGCTAAATTACAAGAATTATTGCACTACGGTCCAACCCTTGCGGAACATGAACCTGCCGGCTTTTGCTTAATTGTGACCCCACGTGTAGGAACAATTTCGTCTTGGTCTTCTAAAGCGACCGACATTGCCCACAACTGTGGTTTGGCAAATGTAAACCGTATTGAGCGTGGCTTGGCGTACTATTTCAGCTTTGAAAGTGAGTTAACCGAAGCAGAATTGGCAACGCTAAAAGGTTTATTGCACGATCGTATGTTAGAAACGGTGTTAAATAATGAAGAGGAGGCAGGTTCGCTGTTCACGCAACAAGAGCCAAAACCGTTCACCACTATCGACATTCTAAACGGTGGTCGTCAAGCATTAGAACAAGCGAATATTGAGCTGGGCTTGGCATTAGCCGATGATGAGATGAATTATTTGGTGGAAAATTTTACGACGTTAAACCGCAATCCGAACGACATCGAACTCTATATGTTCGCACAGGCAAACTCAGAACACTGCCGCCACAAAATCTTCAACGCAGACTGGACAATCGACGGCAAAAAACAAGAAAAATCGTTGTTCAAAATGATCAAAAACACCTTTGAACAAACGCCAGACTACGTTCTTTCTGCGTATAAAGATAACGCTGCGGTAATGGAAGGTTCAACCGTGGGGCGTTGGTTCCCAGACCAAGATGGGCAATATCGTGCACATCAAGAAGATGCCCATATATTAATGAAAGTAGAAACCCATAATCACCCAACGGCGATTTCGCCATTCCCTGGTGCGGCAACAGGTTCGGGCGGAGAAATCCGTGATGAGGGTGCAACGGGTCGTGGGGCAAAACCAAAAGCAGGTTTAACAGGCTTTTCGGTATCTAACCTTGTGATTCCAAACTTCAAACAGCCGTGGGAAAATGCTCTCTCTAAACCAAATCGCATCGCTTCCGCTTTAGATATTATGATTGAAGGTCCATTAGGCGGTGCAGCGTTTAACAACGAATTTGGTCGCCCTGCGTTGCTTGGTTATTTCCGTACCTATGAAGAAAAAGTAAACAGCTTTGCGGGTGAAGAAGTCCGTGGCTACCACAAGCCAATTATGTTGGCGGGCGGTATCGGTAACATTCGTGCCGAACACATTCAAAAAGGCGAAATTCCAGTAGGTGCAAAGCTCGTGGTGCTTGGTGGCTCTGCAATGAACATCGGTTTAGGTGGTGGTGCGGCTTCTTCAATGGCTTCTGGCAAATCAAAAGAAGATTTAGATTTTGCTTCCGTACAGCGTGAAAATCCAGAGATGGAACGTCGTTGCCAAGAGGTAATCGACCGTTGCTGGCAGTTAGACGAAGAAAATCCAATTGCATTCATTCACGATGTGGGTGCAGGCGGTTTATCAAATGCGATGCCTGAACTAGTTCACGATGGCGATCGTGGCGGTAAATTCGATTTACGCTCAATCCTTTGCGATGAAAAAGGGATGTCGCCGCTTGAAATTTGGTGTAACGAATCGCAAGAGCGTTATGTGTTAGCGGTTGCCGCAGATAAATTAGCTCAATTTGAAGAGATCTGCCGCCGTGAGCGTGCACCTTATGCGGTAATTGGGGAGGCGACCGAAGAGAAACACTTAACCTTACACGACAACCATTTTGACAATAACCCGATTGATTTACCAATGAATGTGTTGCTCGGCAAAACCCCGAAAATGCACCGTGAAGCTTCGTCAAAAACTGTGGAAAATCAACCGCTTGATCAGCAAGGCATTCAATTAAAAGAAGCACTGCACCGTGTGTTACGCTTACCCGTCGTGGCAGAAAAAACTTTCTTAATCACCATCGGTGACAGGTCTGTTACAGGGATGGTAGCACGCGATCAGATGGTCGGTCCGTGGCAAATCCCAGTGTCTGATGTTGCTGTGACTACCGCTTCATTAGACAGCTATCACGGCGAAGCAATGACGATGGGCGAACGTGCACCTGTTGCTTTATTAGACTTCGGGGCTTCTGCACGTTTAGCAGTGGCGGAATCCATTACCAATATCGCCGCAACCAACATTGGCGACATCAAACGCATTAAACTTTCTGCGAACTGGATGAGTGCCGCAGGTCATACAGGCGAAGATGCAGGCTTATACGAAGCAGTGAAAGCGGTGGGCGAAGAGCTTTGCCCTGCATTAGGCTTAACTATTCCAGTGGGTAAAGACTCCATGTCAATGCGTACCACTTGGGAAGAAAATGGCGAACAAAAAGCCGTGACTGCACCACTTTCATTAGTGATTTCTGCGTTTGCACGCGTGGAAGATGTACGTAAAACTATCACGCCACAACTTCGCACCGATAAAGGTTTATCTAGCCTCTTACTCATTGACTTGGGCGAAGGCAAAAACCGTTTAGGTTCAACCGCTCTGGCTCAAGTGTATAAACAATTGGGCGATAAACCAGCGGACGTAGTCAACGTGCAACGCTTAAAAGATTTTTACAACGCAATGCAAGCGTTAGTGGCAGAAGATCAATTGTTGGCGTATCACGACCGTTCAGATGGCGGTTTAATTACGACATTAGCAGAAATGGCGTTTGCGGGGCATTGCGGTGTGGAAGTGGATATTTCAGCTTTGGGCGATAACGACTTAGCAGTATTATTCAACGAAGAGTTAGGTGCGGTAATCCAAGTTGCTGATAGTCAATTAGAAAGCGTGCGTGAAGTGTTAAAAGCACATAACTTGCTTGGCATCACCCACGAACTTGGTGCGGTAACGGCTGATGACCACTTTGAGATCAGCCGTAGTAGCCGTAAATTACTCAGCGAAAAACGCTCTGAATTACGTGGCATTTGGGCAGAATTAACCCACCAAATGCAACGCTTACGCGATAATCCAGAGTGTGCTGACCAAGAGTTTAAAGCTAAGAAAAACCCAGCAGATAAAGGTTTATCAGCATTCTTAACTTACGATGTGAACGAAGATATTACCGCACCATTTATCAACAAAGGTGTGAAACCAACCATTGCGATCTTGCGTGAACAAGGCGTAAACAGCCATTATGAAATGGCAGCTGCATTCGACCGCGCAGGCTTTAATGCGATTGACGTGCATATGTCTGACTTAATGGCTAATCGTCGTAATCTTGCCGACTTCAATGCATTAGTGGCGTGTGGCGGCTTCTCTTACGGCGACGTATTAGGTGCAGGTGGTGGCTGGGCGAAATCAATTCTCTTCAATCCACAACTACGTGACCAATTCAGCCAGTTTTTTGCGAATCCGAATACCCTTGCTTTAGGCGTATGTAATGGTTGTCAAATGGTATCAAACTTAGCAGAAATTATCCCTGGCACAGAAAACTGGCCACGTTTCGTTCGCAACAAATCTGAACGTTTTGAAGCACGCGTGGGCTTAGTAAAAATCAATGAAGTAGCATCACCTTGGTTTGCAGGTATGGCGGGATCTCATATGCCAATCGCCGTCTCTCATGGGGAAGGTCAAGTTGAGTTCAACTCTGCTGAACAACTAGCGGGCTTAAAAGCCCAAGGATTAATTGCAGCACAATACATCGACAACAACGGCAACTCAACCGAAGTTTATCCAGCCAACCCGAACGGCTCGGTGGAAGGAATTACTGCGATTACCAATGTGGACGGTCGTGTCGCCATTATGATGCCTCATCCAGAACGTGTATTCCGTGCTGTGAGCAACTCATGGTATCCAGAAGATTGGACAGAAGACGGTGCGTGGATGAGATTGTTTAGAAATGTGAGAGTAGCGTTGAAGTAACTTATTCATACTTTGTGATTAATTGGCAATAATAAAAAAGTTATTGCCTTTTTTATGAAGTCATATTATAGCAAAAAGAAAGTATCAATTAGAAAACGTATTATATAAAAAGAGTGAAAAATAATATATTTGATAACACTCTTAGATATGAAAATCTATTAAACTTATTTTGACAAATTAGTACTGCTATAGGTACAAATTTGACATTTATATATTTATTTGGATATATACACAATGACACTAAATAGCATACTTATAAACCCTATGCAAACATTTTCCTAAAAATGATGATTCTGATTTGATAAAGAAAGTAGCTAAAGCACAAAAATTTATCTCAAAACTCCTTACAAAATTAGAGATATAAACAAACTAATATACTACCAGTCTGTAGGGGAGGAATCATTACCTAAGAAATGTATGTGAGAATATATAAATAAAAAACCTACTAAAAAATTTAGTAGGTTTTCTTTATTATAAATTAATGGCAGGGGCGGAGAGGCTCGAACTCCCAACACCCGGTTTTGGAGACCGGTGCTAATATACTACCAGTCTGTAGGGGAGGAATCATTACCTAAGAAATGTATGTGAGAATATATAAATAAAAAACCTACTAAAAAATTTAGTAGGTTTTCTTTATTATAAATTAATGGCAGGGGCGGAGAGGCTCGAACTCCCAACACCCGGTTTTGGAGACCGGTGCTCTACCAATTGAACTACGCCCCTAAAGTTAAAGCGAGCATTTTACTCGCTTCTAATATAAGTGGCGGAACGGACGGGACTCGAACCCGCGACCCCCTGCGTGACAGGCAGGTATTCTAACCAGCTGAACTACCGCTCCGCAAATTTGTAAGATTGATAATGCCCTACTCTCACATGGGGAAACCCCACACTACCATCGGCGTTACAGCATTTTACTTCTGAGTTCGGAATGGAATCAGGTAGAACTACTGCACTATGATTATCAATCAAATTCTTTATTTCCTTAATTCTCTATCTTAAGAAAACTAAGGAAATAAAATCTGGCGATGCCCTACT
>NZ_MUXY01000019.1 GCF_002015035.1 Haemophilus parahaemolyticus
CGGTTGAGATACAAGGGGCTAATTATATTAGCCCCGATATTTCACCAATAATTGGGCAAATGTAATTTGCCCCTACGATTAACGAACCAAAGATGCTGGCTCTTCCACATTCTTCAACAACGCATATTTTTCGATCCAACCAATCACACCATCTAAATTTTCTTTCTTCATTAAGTTGGTAAAAATAAACGGCTGACCGTTACGCATACGGCGAGCATCGCGTTCCATCACGCTTAAATCTGCCCCTACAAACGGAGCAAGATCGGTTTTATTAATGACTAACAAATCTGAACGAGTGATACCTGGTCCACCTTTACGAGGGATTTTTTCCCCTTGAGCCACGTCAATCACGAAAATGGTCACATCCGCCAAATCTGGACTGAAAGTCGCCGAGAGATTATCGCCGCCCGATTCGATGAACACAATTTCCACGTCTGGGAAACGTGCAACCATTTCATCTACCGCTTCCAAGTTCATTGACGCATCTTCACGAATTGCCGTATGTGGGCAGCCGCCTGTTTCCACGCCCATAATTCGCTCAGGCGGAAGTAGGCTATTTTTAGTTAAAAATTCTGCATCTTCTTGGGTGTAAATATCGTTGGTAATCACTGCCACGCTATATTTACTCGCTATTTCGCGAGTGAGTTTTTCAATTAACGCCGTTTTACCCGCGCCAACAGGGCCAGCCACGCCGATTTTAATGTAGTTACGCATAATATTCCTTTTGTTGATTATCGTAGAGGCTCATTCTTATCACCTCTGCGATATGTAAAAATTTAATAAAAAATGACCGCTCTTATGACATATAAAGTCGCGTATAAAGCACTTCATGCTGCATAGAACGGATGTCATTTGCGAGAGTTGCTGCACCAAGCCAATCTAAATCTGGCTCTAAACTTAATTCCACTGCTTGCACGAGTGATCCTCGCAGGTCGAATAGAATATCTTGCCCATCCATTTGGCTGAGGGGAATTAGCTTCACGCCGTTAGTGATCGCACCAACTGCTGCATTGTAGTAGAACGCATAGAGCGTATCGGCTTTGGTTAAGCCCATGGCTTGAGCAACCATTGCAAACACTATTGGGAAATAGCCCTGTACTCGTTTTTCGACAATCGCTTGTTGGTAAGTCGTAAGCAGCGTATGTGTTTCGTAGCGAATAAAAATTTTCAGCAAGCGTACACCGAGTTTAAAACTCCCTTCGCGGCTTTCACGTGCCACTTTGGTGGCGGAAAGTTGCCAATCTAGTTCGCACAAGCGGTCGAAATTACCCTCGTTCATTGCATCGAAGGCAAGAGAAAGATACGCCCCGTCGTTGTAAATCCAGTTTTGTAAAAGCTGGGTTTGCACATACTCTTCGAGGGTCGTTTTGCTTTCCACCACACCTTGCTGAACGAAAGTTTCCAAGCCGTTGGAGTGATTAAATCCACCAATCGGCAAGGTGGGATCGACCAAGTGCAGCAACGCACCTAAATCCGTTAAAGAGCGGTTTAATGTTGATGCCAATTGCCGTCTCCGTGATGATGATAACCGTGATGATCGTGCGAATGGCTATGTGAATGCCCATGCCCTTGTGCAGAATTTGCTCGTAATGCTTGGCTTAAACGGCGTTCCACTTTTTGAGGATAAAATCCTGCGGCTTGTAACCATTCAAACATAGGCTTATCGTAAGGTAATGTTACTTCATCGCCATCTAAAAACAGAGGCGAATGTTTATTACCGATCTCATAACAAGCTCGAGCCATTTCAGGCAAGGTTTTTGGCGACAGCACAATCACTTCGCTTGGCAAGATTTCGATCACAATCGCCAACTCATCACTGATAAACACCACATCATCGTGTTTTAAACGTTGTCCTTCTTTGAGTAGGCGAAAGGCGACTTCTCGCCCCATATTCGTCGTTTTACGCAAAATATTCCGTTCGCTTTCATACCACTGCAATGCCACACGTTCAATAGTTTGATGTGTAATTTTGCCTTCATCTTGAAGGCTAGTTAAATCGCCTAAAATGGTATCCATAATAGGCAGAATGGGGTTGAGGATTTTCATTTTTGTATTACTTATTTTCTTCGCTAATTAAGGCTGCCAAATCTCCCCTTCCNNGGAAGGGGAGATTTGGCAGAAGAAAAAACGGAGAGATTAGGTTATTTAGACCAATTTCGTAACGCAAAAAATGGTTACAAAGTCGGCGTCGTCTCGCTTAAAACCTCATATTTTTCATTCATCTCTGCCGCCCAAGCGGTTAAATTTGGAAATTCTTTTGCAAGATCTAATCCAATTTTTTCTGCTCTAAACAAGAACCAATCAATGACTGCAACTGCCGTTAACGTTCCAATGTTTAATTCCATGCCAAACGGTTTCAAGTCTTGCTCAAGTCTTACAAAACTTTGACGATTACGTTCAGTTAGTTGTTGATGGCGAGCTGCCCACCATTCACTTTCAGGGCGAAGCATTTTTTCAGCCATCATCGGCACGGTATTTTCCATAATGCCATCGGCTAAATTATGCAACGCTAACGCTGCCCAGCGTGGCTTGCCACTTTCTGGAATGAGTTTAGGCTCTACCTTGCCTTTTTGATCAAGATATTCACAAATCAGCAAACTGCCATAAAGCCAATTACCACAATTACGTTCTAACGCTGGCACTCGACCTAGTGGATTTGCCTGATTATGCGGAGAGCTTGCATCAAATGATGAACCGATTTTAATCAGTTCTATTTTGTCTAAGAGTTGTTGATATTTCAACGTTACCAGCACTTTACGTACATACGGGCTGGTGGTGGAGTACCAAAGTTTCATTGTAAATTCTCCTTAAAATTTGACCGCTCTTTTCTGCTTAGAACATAAAATATCGTTGTCCTAATGGCACGGTATCCACAGGTTCGCAGGTAATGAGTTCGCCATCTACACGCACTTCATAGCGTTCTGGATCCACTGTAATTTCAGGTGTTGCATTGTTGTGAACGAGATCTTTTTTACCCACGCTGCGGCAGCCTTTCACCGCAATGGTTTCTTTGTGCAAGCCAAATTTAGCACGAATATCTGCTTTTTCAGCGGCTTGTGAAACAAAGAATACCGCGGTTTGTGCTGTCGCTAAGCCTTGTGCACCGTACATCGGACGGTAGAATACAGGTTGCGGTGTTGGAATAGAGGCATTTGGATCGCCCATTTTCGCGTAGCTAATAAAGCCTTTTTTAATTACGACTTCAGGTTTTACCCCAAAGAACATCGGTTTCCATAACACGATATCTGCAATTTTACCCACTTCTAATGAACCGATATGATCCGCAATACCGTGTGCAATTGCTGGGTTGATGGTGTATTTCGCAATATAGCGTTTAATGCGGAAGTTATCGTTTCCTTCATTGCCTAACTCGCCACGTTGCATTTTCATTTTATCAGCGGTTTGCCAAGTACGAATAACAACTTCGCCAATACGTCCCATCGCTTGAGAGTCTGAACTCATAATCGAGAAGACGCCCATATCATGCAAAATATCTTCTGCTGCAATAGTTTCAGGACGGATACGGCTATCGGCAAATGCCACATCTTCCGGCACGCGTTTATCTAAGTGATGGCAAACCATCAACATATCCAAATGTTCATCAATGGTGTTTTTCGTAAACGGACGAGTCGGGTTGGTTGAAGCTGGCAATACGTTTGGATACATCGCCGCTTTAATGATGTCAGGCGCATGACCGCCACCAGCACCTTCAGTATGGAAGGTATGAATTACACGTCCATCAATCGATTTCATCGTATCTTCTAAGAAGCCACTTTCGTTCAGCGTATCGGTGTGGATTGCCACTTGAATATCCATTTCATCAGCCACTTTTAATGCTGAATCAATTACTGCTGGCGTTGCGCCCCAGTCTTCGTGGATTTTTAAGCCTAATGCGCCCGCTTCAATTTGTTCACGTAGCGGATCTAGGGTTGAACAGTTGCCTTTACCAAAAAATCCGACGTTTACAGGCAATGCTTCTGCCGCTTGGAACATACGCTCCATATACCACGCACCCGGTGTACAAGTAGTCGCGTGTGTACCATCAGCAGGGCCTGTTCCGCCACCAATTAGCGTGGTAACCCCACTTTCAATCGCATGCTGTGCTTGTTGAGGACAAATAAAGTGAATGTGCGTATCGATACCGCCAGCGGTTGCAATTAAATGTGCACCGTTATGTACTTCTGTGCTAGCACCGATAATCATATTTGGCGTGACATTATCCATCGTATCTGGGTTACCAGCTTGACCGATGCCCACAATGCGACCATCACGAATACCAATATCGGCTTTGATAATGCCTAATTTGGCATCAATAATCATCACGTTAGTGATCACAAAATCCAATACATTTGGATTATCGCGAGTTGCGGTGCCGCTTTGTGCCATGCCATCACGTACACTTTTACCGCCACCAAATTTACACTCATCGCCTTTGGTTAATAAATCTTGTTCAATGGTTGCCCATAAATTGGTATCGCCTAAACGGACTTTATCGCCAACGGTTGGGCCATAAGTTGCTACATATTGTGCTCTTGAAATTGTTAATGTCATCTTGCCCTACTTTATAATTTGCCATCAATTTGATTATGGAAGCCGTAAATAATTTGGTTACCACCAAAAGCCACTAACTCAACGGTTTTGGCTTCGCCCGGTTCAAAACGCACTGCATTGCCAGATGGCACATTCAAACGCATACCGCGTGCCAAAGTGCGGTCAAATTTAAGGGCATTATTGGTTTCAAAAAAATGGTAGTGAGAACCCACCTGAATGGGTCTATCACCCGAGTTGGTTACTTCAATTATCACTGTTTTTCTGCCGACATTAGCAATAATATCGCCTTCGGCTAATTGGTATTCGCCTGGGATCATATCTTTGTTCCTTGTAGGGAGGGCTTTAGCCCACCATTGATATTTTTATTTTGGTGGGCTAAAGCCCACCCTACGGTTATCTGATTGGATTATGCACGGTAACAAGTTTTGTGCCATCTGGGAAAGTTGCTTCAATTTGTACTTCGTGCACCATTTCAGCAACGCCTTCCATCACATCTTCAACGGTAAGCAATGTTGCACCATATTGCATGACTTCCGCCACAGACATCCCATCACGAGCAGCTTCTTGCAAGTGGCTCGCAATGTAAGCGATGGATTCTGGATAGTTTAATTTTAGTCCGCGCGCTTTGCGTTTTGCCGCCAATTCGCCCGCAAGAAAAAGCATCAGCTTTTCTTGTTCTCTGGAAGTTAAGTGCATAATTAATTCCTTCTATTGTGATTTGCAAAAAGTTGTGAAAATTATACCGCTTGTACGGTTGTTTGTGTTAAGGGTTAAGCCATTTCAACCATTTTTCTTTATTGATATCAACCTTTTCAACCTTCGATTTCATCCATAAAATCAGCCAACTGGCGAGGATAAAACCGATGGTGTAAGGTGCGATGCCAAGGACAGAAAAGCCGAATTGGATTAACACCGCAAGCAAAGTGCCAACTAAGATATAAAAAAAGTGGCACAACCGTTCGCCCGCAAAGGCACAGGCAACCAAAATTGGTGAAAAGCCGTATAAGCCGTTGGCAAGATTATTGTGTCCGACCGCCAATAAATGATGAGCAAATGCTGTTCCCAATACTGCGGCTGCCATACCGTACATAGCCGCCATGGGGGAGCTAATCGCGATTGCCACGAACAGCAACCCCCCCGTAATTACGCTTGAGCCGAAATTGACTTCCGCCCATGCGTAGAGTGGGCTTTGAATGGCATTAAAAGTATCAGTGTAATCGGATAACTCAGGCGTAGTTTGTTCCAAACCAAAGAGTTGAAATTTGGCAGTGAGAAAACAAAGTAACCAGCAAGTTAGCACGAATGGGAAGGTGAACGCCACTTTTCGGCGTTGTAAAAAAGTGCGCATTATCAACGTGGCGACAACGGAAGCCAGAATACCCCACAGCCACAACAGAGGGCTATCTGCACTCTCTTCTCCGAAGGTGAACATCACGCACATAAAGGCGAGTGAGCTATTAAAGCCGAATAACCCTTGTTGAATTTGTCTGATCGGGTATTTTAATGCTCGTGCGGTCAGCGTGCCGACCAACGAGCCGAGAAAACACGCCACGCCGAGCGTCCAATGGCTAAAAAACATTGCGACCGTAATCACGAGCCCCGTTAATCCGTTTTCCTGCAGAAAGATCTGCCCAATACCTGTGAATGTTTCTTTAATGGGTGTTTGCATAACGTCCTCGTTTTTGTTGTTTTAAGAATTCTTCACATACTTTTTTCTTTCCTTCCGTTTGCAGAGGGAAGAAATGCGATCATAAACAAATCACCTCGTCCGCCAACGCCTCACTAAACGCCAAATCGTGGCTAGCAATCAGCATAGGTAGCTCCAACGCTTGCAATAAAGCGGTCAGTTTTGCTTTGTTTTTTGCATCTAGCCCATTGGTGGGTTCGTCTAACAGCAACATTTTCGGTTGCATAGCTAGCACGCCTGCCAAGGCGGTAAAATTTTTCTCTCCGCCTGAAAGTAAGTTCACGGGGCGATCTTTTAAGTGAGTAATGCCCAATTTTTCCAACTGTTCGAGTGCGATCTGATAGGATTCCGCCTTGCTTTTGCCTTGATTCAAACAGCCGAATGCCACGTCGTCTAACACGGTTGGACCGAATAACTGATCGTCCGCTTGCTGGAAACAAATCCCCACCGTGTTTCCTCGCAACGGCATAAAATCCGCTTCTTGGCGGCAGCTTTTACCAAACCAGTTGATCTCGCCCGAATGTAGAGGCACAAAGCCAAGCAAGGCGAGCAATAGCGTTGATTTCCCGCTGCCGATTTCGCCTTGCAGCACGAACTTTTGGCATTCACCAATCGCAAAAGTTAAGTCAGAAATCACTGCTTGTTGGTTGCGGTAAAGGGTTAAGTGATTGACGTTGAGTACCATTTTTTTATTAAAGTTTAAATCCCCTTGCTTTCATCGCTATTTCCGCTTTTTCAGCTTTGAGCATTGAGTGAATCAGCAATAGAGCGACCCGTTGGGCATAGACTTTCATCGTAAACAGGTTAAATTTTGGATGAAACCCGCGGGCTTTCATTGCCATATCCATTTTTTGATTGAGCTCCGCCAGCAGAGAAATATAACGCACGCTTAAAATAAACAGATGAATCAGCTTTGTCGGTAGTGGCAGTTTAGCGATCGCTTGCACTAAAAGAGTGTCAGTAACGTGGTGCAAAAACAGCCAAACCGACAACACAATCAGGTTCATTCGAAGTGTAATCAGTGTGGCAAGTTCGATGCCGTGTACGTTCCACATTATGTCCTGCTCACCAATTTTCCAGCTTAATGTTGCCCATAGTAGCACAGAAAACAAATTGAACTTCAGCCAGCGTTTCAGCAAATGTTTCGGCTGATGGCTATGCAAAAAGCAGACTACAAACAGCGCGCAAGCGGTTAAAATTGCCAGTAGTTTTACCGATGTCAGGCTACTAACAATGATGCCGAACAAGCAAGCGTAAGCCAAGCGGTAATGAGGCTCTAACCATTTATTCACAACGCAACGCCTCGGGCATCATTTTAGCAAGCGTCAATAGCACACCTACGCTAATCAAACTATCGACCAAAAACACGGGCAAGTGAGAAACGATAAGTAGCCCAATGAGATCGGCATACTGCTTGCCACCGTCCATCGCCAGTACCAGAGAGGCAATCAGAGCTGAACCACCAACACCCAGCACACCCGCCAAAATACCTGTGGAAATTAACCGCTTACGAGTAAGTTCTCTTAGTAGCGGTCGGCTCAAATAATGCACTACCAACGCAGGCAACGCCATAATGCAGAGGTTCACGCCTAACACGGAGAAACCGCCGAAGGAGAAGAGCAAAGCTTGCAACACCAAAGCAATCAAAAAGGCTGGAAACACCGCCCAACCGAGGAAAATGCCTGCCACGCCATTTAAAATCAAGTGCACACTACCGATGCCTACGGGAATATGGATAGTACTTGCCACAAAAAAAGCTGCGGCAAAGAGTGCAGTGAGGGACAAACGGTCGGATTGCAGCCGTTTTAAGCCAAGTGTAATGCCCGTCACCGCTACGGCAGCCCCAACAATCAAGGTTTGACTGTGCAATACGCCTTCAGATAAATGCATTATTGCCCCTTCCTTGTTTTCAGCAGAGCAACCGTCCCGAAAATACCGAGAATATAACCAATACCACCGAAAATATCTCGCCAGTAGATCTTATCTCGAAGCTGAGAGATCTCTTCTCGCAATAGTTGAATTTCTTGGCTAGAAACCGCTTGAGCCTGTATTTTCGTTACCTGCGTTTCCGCCCGATGCCCTTCCATCCCCTCAATAATCACACTGAATGTACCCTCTTGATTAAACGGCAAATTGAACCGTCCTTCACGGTCGGTTTTACCATAAACCACAGGATCAGTTTCACCCTGTTTCACCGCCTCCACATAAGTATCCACTGCAGGAGTCTGGTCGGAATAATATGCCTTACCCGAAATCGCCATGCCATCATATTGGGCAGTAATGTGCAACGCATGGGCAAAAGTATTAGCAGAAAAAAATAGAAAAATGACCGCTTGTAAGAGTTTGTTTATCATCGACTTTATAGAATTATGGTACATCAAAGGTCAGCATATATTCATAAGAACGGTCAGAATAATCAGGATTGCCAGCCACTTTTTCCTCAAATTCCGCCCACACTTTATTAAAGCCTTGGGTTGGGGTAAATTGGGCTATTCCTTGTGCATTTGAAAGATTAAAGGACTGATCTTCCCCTAATCCTACTTTAATGCCTTGAACAGGTTTACCTTGTTTTAAAACCAAAATATCAAGAACTTTACCTGCCTCAGGTTTAGAAAGTGGAACAAGCTCGTAGGCCATATGATGATATTTCATCGCATCATCATCCCATTTCACAATCGATTTACTTAATTTAATCGGGTTAATCGAAAACTCCGCATTAGGCACTTCTCGCTTCGTTTTCTCAACATATTTGCCACTAGGCAATTTAGACCAAATCCCATTGTTAAATAAGGTGTAATAAATTTTAGCTCCTTTATCACCAACAACTGCTTCCCCTTTATCGCCTTGTTTCGCATTAAATTCAAACGTAGTGTCCTGAACTTGCCCTTGTTCATCAATATATCTCACTCGTTTTAATTTTGCTTGAGGATAAAACTCAGTTTGTTCGTGTCCAAATTTGACAACATAACGTTGAATTCCGCCCGTATTTGATTCGGGTTCTAACCAGACATTATGAGCCGAAGCCACACCAGAGAAAAGTAAAGTTGCGATAAGCGTAGATGTCAATTTCATTGATAAAAATCCTCCTAGTGACAGACATTGATGGGAATTATTACTTAGTTTTTTTAATTTTTAAAATTAGATATTTTAATCATTTTCAAATATCTATTTTTTGCCAACACCACCAAATGGCGTTCACCAACTAACTCTGGCACTTGAAGTTTAATTATATCTAGTTGTTTTACTGGTTGGTTGATTTCAGCAACCTCTTCAGGCTGATATTGTCCTTTTAAGGCGTAAAAACGACCGCTTGCGTTTGGTAGGTGGTAACACCAATTAACCATATCATTCAGGCTAGCAAATGCACGGCTTAATACACCATCAAATTGCTTCTCTTGATACTCTTCGACACGACTTAGCACGGACGTTACGTTAGTCAATTTCAACTCTCGAACCGCATTTTTGATAAAAGTAATACGTTTGCCTAGGCTATCCAGCAGTGTGAATTGTTTATCAGGATTGATGATTGCCAGCGGAATTCCTGGCAAGCCAGGCCCTGTACCAACATCAATAAATTGATTACCTTCAAGATGCTGGCTAACCACAAGGCTATCCATAATATGCTTGACTAACATCTCTTCAGGATCACGCACAGAGGTAAGGTTATATGCTTTATTCCATTTATCTAAAAGTTTAACAAAATCAATCAGTTGCTGTTTTTGTTGTTTGCTAATTTCAATCTTCGCTTGGCTCAGCAAGCGGTCTAATTTTTGGTTCATTTTGCTTTCTATTATCTTAACATCATAGATAAAGGGCGGGGATAAACCCCGCCCCTACATTAAAATTACACTTACAACTCACCGCGTTTAAGCATACCTTGTTTTTTCAAGTTCACTAGCAAGATTGAAATGGCAGCTGGGGTAATGCCTGAAATGCGACTTGCTTGACCAATCGTCACAGGGCGATGTTGCATTAATTTCGCTCGTACTTCGTTCGATAAACTTTCTACTTTGTCGTAATCAAATTCCGCTGGGATCGCAGTATTTTCGTGGCGTTTATGACGTTCGATCTCTTGATATTGATGTTCAATGTAGCCTTGATATTTGATCGAAATTTCAACTTGTTCTGCTGCCTCTTTATCTTCAATAGCAGGTGCAAATGGGGCAATTTGGGTTAAACGCCCATAGCTCATTTCTGGACGACGAATTAAATCTTCGCCGCTTGCTTCACGCGTTAATGGGCTGTTAAGCATTGAATTTAGCTCATCTAAATTCGCCATTTGCACGTGTGCCCATGTCTGTTTTAAACGACTATGCTCTTTCTCAATGTTTTCCATTTTATCATTAAAACGAGCCCAACGAGCTTCATCAATCAAGCCTAAATCATGTGCTATTGGCGTTAAACGCATATCGGCATTATCTTCACGCAATAATAAACGATATTCAGCACGAGAGGTAAACACACGGTATGGCTCTTTGGTGCCAAGCGTACAGAGATCATCCACCAATACGCCTGTGTAAGCTAAATCACGCGTTGGATACCAAGCCTCTTTACCTTGCACTTGAAGTGCAGCATTAATACCAGCTAATAAACCTTGTGCAGCGGCTTCTTCGTAACCTGTAGTGCCGTTGATTTGCCCAGCAAAGAATAAGCCTTCCACTGCTTTGGTTTCAAGCGTTGGTTTAAGATCGCGTGGGTCAAAATAATCGTATTCAATCGCATAACCAGGTTTGATGATCCGCACATTCTCTAAGCCTTTCATTGAGTGCACGATCCCCATTTGTACGTCGAATGGTAAGCTGGTTGAGATCCCATTAGGGTAAACTTCAATCGTGCTTAAACCTTCAGGTTCGAGGTAGATTTGGTGACTATTACGATCACTAAAACGCATCACTTTATCTTCAATAGATGGACAATAACGAGGACCAACGCCTTCAATAATTCCCGTATACATCGGGCTACGATCCAAACTGTTACGGATTAAATCGTGCGTTTGTTCGTTGGTATGCGTGATATAACAAGGAATTTGGCGAGGGTGTAAATCAACGCTTCCCATAAACGACATGACAGGCAATTGTGCATCACCATGCTGTTTTGCTAAGACATCAAAATTAATGGTACGAGCATCTAAACGCGGTGGCGTTCCTGTTTTTAAGCGATCAACACGTAAGTTTAGATCACGTAAACGCTGTGCTAAAGTAGTTGCAGCAGGATCGCCTGCTCGACCGCCTTCGTAGTTATCCAAACCGATGTGGATCTTACCCGCTAAAAAAGTGCCTGCAGTTAAAATGACGCTACGAGCTTTAAAGGTTAATCCCATTTTGGTTACTGCACCGCAAGCACGGTTATTTTCGATTAAAATATCAACGACTTCTTGTTGGAAAATATCTAAATTTGGCTGATTTTCAAGTGTGGTTCGGATGGCTTGGCGGTAAAGCACACGGTCTGCTTGTGCACGGGTTGCACGCACCGCTGGGCCTTTTGAGCTATTTAAGGTACGGAATTGGATCCCGGCTTTATCAGTTGCCAATGCTATAATCCCGCCCATGGCATCGATCTCCTTGACCAAATGCCCTTTACCAATCCCACCAATCGCAGGGTTACACGACATCTGCCCTAAGGTATCTACATTATGCGTTAAAAGTAAGGTTTTTAGCCCCATCCGAGCGGGCGCAAGGGCAGCTTCGGTACCCGCATGACCGCCACCAACCACGATCACATCATAAATTTCATTGTAAATCATATCTAACCTATTTTTATTTTATCTGTATTAAGGATGATCATTTTACCTTAAAATCAAATGATCAGGAAAAGCATTTTTCGAACACAACTGAGATCTTTTAAGTGCTAATATTATAAAAGATCTTTATATAAAGAGATCTTTACTATTATAATTATTAGCAGAGCTCATATTTGCGGATAAACCTATTTTTTCACGTTAGATCAATAAGTTAAAGACGATCAAAACCGTTTAAGATCGTCTTTTTAAAGAAAGAATATGTTGTGGATAATTATAGTGGTTATCCACAAGGAAAATTTCATTAAAAGTTACTTAAATAAAGATCTCACCTTATTCCGGATTTAATCACAAAGTTATCCACAATAGGGTTGTCACGCTTTTAATGTTTATTTGCTGATTTTTTATCTTATTACGCATCATCATATTTAGATAACGGGTTAATTTATGATAAATCGAACTTCTCTTTGCCCTTGCCAATCAGGCAAACCTTATTTTGATTGCTGCCAGCCTTTCCATTTACATCAAACTGTTCCTGATACAGCGGAAAAACTGATGCGTTCCCGTTATACGGCTTATACGCAGGTCAATATTCCTTATATTGTGGAAACTACCGTACCTGCTCAACAGGCATTGTTAGATCAGACATCAATGCAACTATGGGGCGAGGAAACAGATTGGGCAGGCTTGGAAATCATTACACATCAACCATTTGTATCGAAAATACATAGTTGGGTTGAGTTTAAAGCCTTCTTTAATATTGAAAATGGCATTGATGCACATCACGAGCGTTCGCTTTTTGTCTTGATTGGTGGACGTTGGTATTTTGTTGATCCGACTGTGCCCTTACCAACGCAAAAACAGCCTTGCGTATGCTGCTCGGGCAAAAAATTTAAGCATTGTTGTGGGGCTTGGCTATAACTTATTCCTTTTAGTTATTTGCAAGCGGTCTAATTTGCCCGTACATTCGCACAAAAGTTATTTTGTTTAAAACTAAGGATTTTATTATGTTAAAAAAATTATCTGTTATCGCATTAACCACCTTAGCATTAGCCACTTCGACTGTCGCATCTGCAAAAGATAGCTTATTAGATCGTATTAACCAAAAAGGTACGATTACCGTGGGTACAGAAGGGACTTATGCTCCTTTTACCTACCACGATGAAAGCGGCAAATTAACAGGTTATGATGTGGAAGTGACCCGTGCGGTAGCTGACAAATTAGGCGTGAAAGTTGAATTTAAAGAAACTAACTGGGATTCAATGCTAGCAGGTTTAAAAGCCGGTCGTTTTGACTTAGTGGCAAACCAAGTGGCATTGACAACCCCAGAACGCCAAGCAATTTTTGATAAATCTGAGGCTTATAACTGGTCTGGTGCTGTTTTAGCTGCACCGAAAACAGAAACACGTATTCAAAAAATTGAAGATGTAAAAGGTTTACGTGCAGCACAATCCCTTACTTCAAATTATGGCGAATTAGCACGTAAATATGAAGCAGTACTTGTTCCAGTAGATGGCTTAGCACAAAGTATTAAAGTGATTGAAACCAAACGTGCAGATTTCACTTTTAACGATTCATTGGCTATCTTAGATTACATCAAGAAAAACCCAAAATCAGATTTAAAAATCTTCTGGGAATCAGATGATAAAGTCGGGGCAGGTTTAGTAGTTGATAAAGGAAATGACGAGGCGTTAAGCAAAATTAGCAAAGCGATTGTTGAACTTCGTAACGAAGGTAAATTAAAAGCGTTAGGTGAACAATTCTTTGGGCGTGATGTGAGCGTGAAATAATTGTACTTAGCATAGAAAAACAAGCGGTCTGAATCAGTAAAACTTTTGCAAAATCAGACCGCTTGTGGTTTATTTTTTATCAAACCCCTTTCTTTCTTCTACGGTTCTCGCTATGCTAATAGCTCGCTCTTTGCAGCGAACCTCACGCTAAAATATAGCAAGTTATGTTTATTTTAAGGGTATTACAATGAAGAAAATGCTTCTCGCCTCTCTAATGGCAACAGGTTTTGCCTACGCAAACCAACCTCAAACGTTTACTAATCCAAACACTACACTTCATACTTACGAATTCACCAACACTTACGATCTTGTTGTGCCGAAAGGGGCGTCTGGACAAACTAATTTATGGGTGCCATTGCCGTTTGACAGCGATTATCAAAACGTAAAATCAATTGAGTTTGAAGGGAATTACAACAAAGCGTTTATTACTGAAAATAACCAATACGGTGCGAAAACACTTTATGCAAACTGGAATGACAAAGCCGAAAAACGCTTGTTAAAAGTGAAAATGGTGGTGCAAACCCAAGATCGTGAATATGGTAAAACAGGGGCGTTAAGCCAGTATCAAATGCCTGAAAAAATTGAATATAGTATTGATGTTCAGCCATATTTAAAAGCGACCGATCACATTAAAATTGACGGGATTGTGAAAGAAACAGCTGATAAAATCGTCGGAAATGAAACCAATCCGCTTAAAAAAGCGGAGTTAATTCACCAATGGATCGTCAAAAATATGGAACGCGATAATAGCGTGCTAGGCTGTGGCGATGGTGATGTGGAAAAAATTCTGACCACAGGCGTGTTAAAAGGCAAATGCACCGACATTAATTCTGTCTTTGTAGCATTGGCTCGAGCGGTAAATATTCCTGCACGTGAAATTTTCGGAATTCGCTTAGGTGCTGCACCGAAAATGTCTGCTTATTCCGCAACCGCATTCGGGAGTGCTAAAGATGGCGTAGCGAACGTAAATGGTGGACAACATTGCCGAGCAGAATTTTATCTTGCAGGCTTTGGCTGGGTGCCAGTCGATTCGGCGGACGTGGCAAAAATGCGTCTAGCAGAGAAAAAATCGGTGGAGGATAAAGAGACACAAGCAGTTGCTAATTATCTATTTGGTAACTGGGAAGCAAACTGGGTTGGCTTTAACCACGCACGCGATTTCGCTTTATACCCAACGCCAGAACTCACTCCGCTTAACAACTTTGGCTATCCGTATGCAGAAGTGGGCGGTGAGCCGTTAAATTCATTTGATGCCAAAGAGTTTGGTTATGAATTTATCTCTAAAGAAATCAAATAATCGTTTTATTGCAACTTGTGTCACTGCGGTCGTCGCTGCGGTGACTTCAAGCCTTTGCTGCATTGCACCGCTGATTTATTTGCTGTTTGGCGTTTCCTCCACGTGGCTTATCGAATTAAATCAATTTGATTTTTTACGCATCCCAATGTTGGTGCTTTCGCTTGCGGCATTTAGTTACGGCTTCTGGCTCTTGGTTTTCTCTAAAAAAATCATCTGCACCCGATATTTATCACGCCGAACCTTAACAGTGCTTTATTGGCTGGCGTTTGCCGTTATCCTTTTCTTTTTATTTTATCCAACATTTTTACCTTGGATTTTGGAACAGGTGGAATAAATGAAATCTCTACTTTTGGCTGTAAGCCTTGCATTCGCGACTATTTCTGCAAACCAATCAATAGCGACTGAAACCACGCAAACCCAATCGCAACGCGAGGTGATGTTAAGTGTGCCTGAAATGAACTGCCAACTTTGTATTTATTTGGTAAATCGTGAATTACGCTCCATTGATGGTGTGATTTCAACCAAAGCCAATATGAAAGAACGCAACGTAAAAGTGGTTGCAAAACCTGAAGTGAGCAATGAACAACTTATTCAAGCGATTGAAAAGTTGCATTACACTGCTAAAGTGATGTGATATGGAAAAGGCAAGCGGTCTGAATCTGCAAAACTTTTGTAAAATCAGACTGCTCATTTTTTGTATATGTTTAAAAATCGGATAATTTTAAATATATTTTGTTGATATGTTTATCGGATAAACATATACTCGAAATATGTTTAAAAAATTGAGGTTTTTAAAGATGAATAATTGGAATCCTAAACTTGCTTACAATCAACTTCCCGATCTCCCTCCTGTTGATGAGTTGGAAACCAAAGAAATTTTAAAGCAAGCCATTAACGCTAGAGCCGCATTAGCTGAACTCAAACAGGCTGCGGAGCTTATTCCTAATCAATCGATGTTAATCAATACCTTACCGATTATGGAAGCTCGAGCCAGTAGTGAAATTGAGAATATTGTTACTACGACAGATAAACTTTTTCAATCATTGCAACTTGATAGTGAGGAACAAGACTCAGCAACGAAAGAAGTACTGCAATATCGTACAGCTCTGTTTTCTGGATTTAATAGCTTAAAAGAACGTCCGCTTTGCACACAAACAGCGGTACTGGTTTGTAGTGAGATTAAAAACCGAGCAATGGATGTCCGAAAAGTGGCAGGAACAGCATTGCGTAATGGTTCAAATGGGGAGGTAATTTATACGCCACCTGAAGGTGAACAGCTTATTCGTGATAAATTAGCTAATTGGGAAAAATTTATCCATTACAATGAAGATTTAGATCCTCTGATTATTTTAGCTGTCGCCCATTATCAGTTTGAAGCAATTCATCCCTTTACTGATGGAAACGGACGTACTGGACGCGTATTAAATAGCTTGTTGATGATTGAAAAGGAACTGTTACATTTACCTATTTTATATTTGAGTCGTTACATTATTGAGCATAAAGCGGATTATTACCGTTTGTTACTAGAGGTAACTGCCAATCAGAACTGGCAAGATTGGGTTATTTATATCTTAAAAGGGATTGAAAATACCGCAAAATGGACGCTAAATAAAATCGAAGCGATTAAGGCGCTGGCTGTTGAAACTCGGCGATATATTCAGCAATCTTTGCCTCATCTTTATAGTTTGGAATTGATTGAGTTATTATTTGAACAGCCTTACACCCGCATAGCAAATTTAGAGCAAGCGGGCATTGCTAAACGACAAACTGCCTCCAAATACTTAAAAGAGCTTTGTGATGTAGGAGTTTTGAGTGAGCAAATTGTTGGGAGAGATAAATTATTTATTCATCCTAAATTGATGGAGTTATTACGGGGCGAGAATAACGAATTTATGCCTTATCCATCATTAAGCTAAATAAATAAGCGGTCGAATTTGTAAAATAAATTGCAAATTCGACCGCTTGTTTTTCTATATTGTAACAATTCGTTAATCTCCCCTTGCAACCCAGTCAATTTTCCTTACAATCGGGAAAAACAATTTTTTAAGGATTTTCTGTGTTAGAAACGTTATTACTTCAAATCCCGTTTATGGATGAAGGGCGGGTCAAATTGGTAATTGATGCTTTTTGGCCGATGGTGGAAGCGGCGGTGTTGGTCTCTATTCCGTTGGCGATTGCCTCTTTTATTATTGGGATGATTTTAGCAGTGGGCGTGGCGTTAATTCGTGTAACGCCTGTGAATGGGGTGTTGCATCGCATCGCGTTGGCGATTGTGAAGGTGTATATTTCGATTATTCGTGGTACGCCAATGTTGGTGCAAATTTCGGTAGTGTTCTATGGCTTGCCGGCGATTGGGGTATTTATTGACCCAATTCCCGCGGCGATTATCGGCTTCTCGCTCAATATAGGGGCGTATGCGTCGGAAACGGTGCGTGCGGCGATTTCTTCTGTGCCGAAAGGGCAGTGGGAGGCAGGCTATACGATTGGGATGACCTATATGCAAACCTTCCGTCGTATAATTGCTCCGCAAGCGGTTCGTGTGGCAGTTCCGCCGTTGAGTAATACTTTCATCGGCTTATTTAAAGATACTTCGCTGGCTTCGGTAGTAACCGTAACGGAGATGTTCCGCGTGGCTCAACAAATGGCAAATATGTCGTATGATTTCTTGCCCGTTTATATTGAAGCGGGTGTGATTTATTGGTGCTTCTGTTGGGTGCTGTTTCTCATTCAAGCAAAATTAGAAACCCGTTTTAACCGTTTTGTTGCAAAATAAGGAAAAATGATGATCGAGATTAAGAATATCCATAAAACATTTGGCAACAATACGATTTTGCGTGGTATTGACCTGAATATTCAAAAAGGGCAAGTGGTCGTGATTTTAGGGCCTTCAGGTTCGGGCAAGACGACGTTTTTGCGTTGTCTGAATGCACTAGAAATGCCTGAGCAAGGTACAATTAAATTTGAAAATGAGCAACCGCTAGCGGTTGATTTTGGGGTGAATCCTACAAAAAAAGCCATTTTAGCATTGCGACGTAAATCGGGCATGGTGTTCCAAAATTACAATCTTTTCCCGCATAAAACGGCAATTGAGAATGTGATGGAAGGTCCTGTATTTGTGCAAGGAAAGTCAGTTGCACAAGCTAAACAAGAAGCAATGGCGTTGTTGGCGAAAGTGGGGTTAGCGGATAAAGCAGAGCTCTACCCTTACCAACTTTCAGGCGGGCAGCAACAACGTGTTGGGATTGCCCGTGCGTTGGCAATTCAGCCCGAACTGATGCTATTTGATGAGCCTACTTCGGCACTTGACCCCGAACTTGTACAAGATGTGTTGAACACAATGAAAGAGTTGGCGAATGAAGGCTGGACGATGGTAGTGGTCACGCATGAGATCAAGTTTGCCTTAGACGTTGCTGATGTGGTTGTGGTGATGGATGGCGGGGAGATTGTGGAACAGGGGTCGCCGAAAGCGTTATTTGAAAATCCGCAACACGAACGCACTAAACGGTTCTTGCATCAAATTCGGGATCATTAATCTTTTAGATTAGTCTTTTGCGTTAGATCATAGAATTTTTAATCTGCGTTTGACCCTCTAACTAATTAGTATTAAAGTTATATCCACTTTTTTAAAAAGGGATATGTTATGAAAAACGAAAAACCAATTGAATGCACAGGTTGCAACACTTTTGATGTCGGTTCTATTTTAGATAATAGCGAAGTGACGGCTCAAGTTGAGCGTGTTTATGGCTCTGAAGCGGAAGCTCAAGAAGCATTAGCACGTTTAAATGCAAAAGCGAAAGAGGTTGATGAAGGCTATCAAGTAGAAAGTCAAATCAATGCGGTAGAAGGTGGTTTCAAACTTGATGCGAACTTTACCTTTAGCTGTCAAGCCGAAGTGGTCATTTTCCAATTAGGCACACGTGCAATTTAATTTTTAGATAAAGCGAGAATTTATTTCTCGCTTTTTCATCTTTTATTTTTCTGTTTCAAATAAGTTAATCTTTTACAAAAAATCAAAAAAAGTAATTACTTGTAATTCTTTTAAAACATAAAAAAATTAAAAAAGGAACTTTTTAACTAAATTTTAACAAAACGCAATTTTCTTCCCCTTTTTTAGTATGATTTTTGTTGAAACTCAACAATGGTAGCGTATAATTCGGGAGATTTTTCTGAATGAACAAACAAAATAAAAAGGAACGCCAATGTCGGCTGTGATCAATCGAGCCAAACAGCGTTATATCAAAGCGATAAAATGGGAAGCTGTAATTATTTTTTTTAGTTTCTTTGCTGTGATTGCGGTGCAATCCGAGCTTAATTTTTCGTTTTTAGCGGGGGCAATTTCAAGTTTTTTACCGCATTGCGTGTTTGTTTACTGGATTTTCTTTAAATCAGCAAAAGTTCAACAAAAAATGACCGCTTTCTACTGGGGCGAGGGAATGAAATGGTTGATAACAATTGTGTTAATTATCTTGAGTTTTATATTACTTCCTGCGTTAAAAGTGCTGTTTTTCTTTGCTGGTTATTTTGTGGCATTACTGTTAAATATCGTGTTACCCGTAGTGCTCGAACGGCATACAACCTAGTTTTTATATTTTTATCAAGGATAAATTATGGCTGGAAATACCGCTGAATATATTGGTCACCACCTTACGTTTGCAACCACAGGTGAAGGCTTTTGGAATGTGCATTTAGATACGTTATTTTTCTCTATCGTATCCGCTCTGATTTTCTTATTTGTATTTCGCAAAGTGGCAAAAAGTGCAACGACTGGCGTGCCAAGTAAGTTGCAATGTTTTGTGGAAATGGTGGTCGAATGGGTGGATGGTTTAGTAAAAGATAACCTTCACGCATCACACCATATTCGTCATAAAGTGGCTGCATTAGCATTAACTATTTTCTGTTGGGTTTTTGTGATGAATGCCATCGACTTAGTTCCTGTTGATTTTCTTCCTCAATTTGCTGGATTGTTCGGTGTTCACTATTTACGTGCGGTACCAACGGCAGATATTAGTGCAACACTGGGTATGTCAATTTGTGTGTTTGCCTTAATTCTCTTCTATACAGTGAAATCAAAAGGTTTTAGTGGTTTAGTAAAAGAATATACGTTTCACCCTTTTAATCACTGGGCATTTATTCCTGTCAACTTCATTCTTGAAAGCGTAACATTATTAGCAAAACCGATTTCATTAGCGTTCCGTCTATTCGGTAATATGTATGCAGGTGAGTTAATCTTCATCTTAATTGCAGTAATGTATATGGCGGACAATTTTGCATTGCAAGCATTGGGTATTCCATTGCATTTAGTTTGGGCAATTTTCCATATTTTGGTTATTACACTCCAAGCCTTTATCTTTATGATGCTAACGATTGTTTACTTGAGTATCGCTTATAACAAAGCGGATCATTAAACGAACCCATAAGCGGTGGAATTTTAGTGAAATTTTGCAAAAATTAGACCGCTTGTATTTTTCTTTAACTTAAACAAAACCCTAGCCGTTAGGCTAATTCCTCAATCTTTTAATGGAGAACATTATGGAATCAGTAATCACAGCAACTATTATTGGTGCATCAATTTTATTAGCTTTCGCAGCACTTGGTACTGCAATTGGCTTCGCACTTTTAGGTGGCAAATTTTTAGAGTCTTCTGCTCGTCAACCTGAGTTAGCAAGCAGCTTACAAACTAAAATGTTCATCGTTGCTGGTCTTTTAGATGCTATCGCAATGATCGCTGTTGGTATCGCATTATTATTCATCTTCGCAAACCCATTTATTGGTTTATTAGGCTAATCCCTATAAATAATAGGCGTTACCTTCGGGTAATTTAACTAACTTTATAGGAGGCGTTGTGAACTTAAATGCAACACTAATTGGTCAACTTATTGCATTCGTCCTTTTTGTGGCGTTCTGTATGAAATATGTATGGCCACCGCTTATTAAAGCGATTGAAGAGCGTCAAGCAAACATTGCTAACGCTTTGGCATCAGCGGAAAAAGCGAAACAAGAGCAAGCAGATTCAAAAGCTGAAGCTGATAAAGAAATCCTTAAAGCCAAAGAAGAAGCTCAAAAAATTATTGATTTAGCAACGAAAAGACGTAATGAGATTTTGGAATCTGTACAAGCAGAAGCTGAAGTAGAACGTCAGCGTATTATTGAGCAAGGTTACGAAGAAGTAGAAAGCCAACGTAAACGAGTTCAAGAAGAGCTTCGGCAAAAAGTGGCTGCATTGGCAGTGGCTGGTGCAGAGAAAATTGTTGGTCGCTCAGTAGATAGTGCGGCAAACAATGACATTATTGATAAGCTAGTTGCAGAACTATAATAAGGTGGGGCAGATGTCAGAATTCAGTACAGTAGCTCGCCCCTACGCTAAAGCAGCTTTTGATTTTGCTTTAGAGCAAGGTCAGTTGGATAAATGGCAAGCAATGTTACAGTTTTCAGCCCTTGTTGCTGAAAATGAGCAGGTGGAAGAGTACATCAGCGGTGCGCTTGCAAGCGGTCAAATTGCAGATTTCTTTTGCAATATCTGTGGCGACCAACTTGACCAATATGGGCAAAATTTCATTCGTGTGATGGCTGAAAACAGACGTTTAGCTGTTTTACCAACCGTTTATGCACAATATCTTGCATTGCGTGCAGAACATGAAGCAGTAAAAGACGTTTTAGTGGTTTCAGCAACCGAATTAAGTCAAGCACAAACCGATAAAATTGCGAAAGCGATGGAGAAACGCTTAGGTCAGAAAGTGCGTTTAACGAGCCAAATTGATACATCGTTAATTGCGGGCGTTATCATCCAATATGATGATGTCGTGATTGATGGTAGTAGCCGTGGTCAGTTAGAACGATTAAGCCAAGCGTTGAGCTTGTAAGAGGAATAAAAAATGCAACTAAATTCAACTGAAATTAGTGAATTGATTAAAAAACGAATTGCCCAGTTTAACGTGGCGAGCGATGCTCAAAGCACAGGGACAATCGTTTCAGTAAGCGATGGTATTATTCGTATTCACGGTCTTGCAGACGTAATGCAAGGTGAAATGATCGAATTACCAGGTGGTCGCTACGCTATCGCATTGAACTTAGAACGTGATTCAGTGGGTGCGGTAGTAATGGGACCTTATGCAGACTTAGCAGAAGGTATGACGGCAAAATGTACAGGTCGTATCTTAGAAGTACCAGTAGGTCGTGGTTTATTAGGTCGTGTGGTAAACACCTTAGGTCAGCCAATTGATGGTAAAGGCGAAGTAGAACATGATGGCTTCTCACCCGTTGAAGTGATTGCACCAGGTGTAATTGACCGTCAATCGGTAGATCAACCCGTACAAACAGGTTATAAAGCGGTGGACTCAATGGTGCCAATCGGTCGTGGTCAGCGTGAGTTGATCATCGGTGACCGTCAAACAGGTAAAACTGCATTAGCAATCGATGCGATCATTGCACAAAAAGATTCAGGCATAAAATGTATCTATGTGGCAATCGGTCAAAAAGCATCAACTATCGCAAACGTAGTGCGTAAATTAGAAGAACATGGTGCATTAGCAAATACAATCGTTGTGGTTGCTTCAGCATCAGAATCAGCAGCATTACAATACCTTGCACCATACTCTGGTTGTGCAATGGGTGAATACTTCCGTGATCGCGGTGAAGATGCGTTGATCGTGTACGATGATTTATCAAAACAAGCGGTTGCTTACCGTCAAATTTCATTGTTATTACGTCGTCCACCAGGTCGTGAAGCATTCCCAGGGGATGTATTCTACCTACACTCTCGTTTACTTGAGCGTGCAGCACGTGTAAATGCAGATTATGTTGAGCGTTTCACAAACGGTGCGGTAAAAGGTCAAACAGGTTCTTTAACGGCATTACCAATTATTGAAACTCAAGCGGGTGACGTTTCTGCGTTCGTTCCAACCAACGTAATTTCGATTACCGATGGTCAGATTTTCTTAGAGTCAAGCCTATTTAACTCAGGTATCCGACCTGCGGTAAACCCTGGTATCTCGGTTTCTCGTGTAGGTTCTGCAGCACAAACAAAAGCGATCAAAAAATTATCAGGTGGTATCCGTACTGCGTTGGCACAATACCGTGAATTAGCAGCGTTCGCACAGTTTGCATCAGACTTAGACGATGCAACACGCAAACAGCTTTCACATGGTCAAAAAGTAACTGAATTGTTAAAACAAAAACAATTCGCACCAATGCCAGTGAGTGAACAAGCGTTAGTGTTATTCGCCGCTGAATTTGGTTACTTAGATGATGTTGAGTTAGAGCGTATCGGTTCATTTGAATCCGCTTTATTAGCTTATGCTAATAGCAACCATGCTGATTTTATGAAGGATTTAGCAAAATCTGGCGATTACAATGACGCAATAAAAGATCAATTAAAAGCCATTGTTGAAAACTTCAAACAAAACGGTGTGTGGTAATCACAGTTAGCGGAGAAAAATTATGGCAGGTGCTAAAGAGATAAGAACCAAAATTGCGAGTGTTCGTAATACGCAAAAAATTACGAAAGCAATGGAAATGGTGGCAACCTCTAAAATGCGTAAAACGCAAGAGCGTATGGCAGCAAGTCGCCCTTATTCTGAAACGATTCGTAAGGTGATCAGCCATATCGCGAAAGGTAACATTGGTTATCAGCACCCGTTTTTAACCCCTCGTGAGATTAAGAAAGTCGGTTATTTAATCGTTTCAACAGACCGTGGCTTATGTGGCGGTCTGAATATCAACTTATTTAAAGCCACTTTAAATGAGTTTAAAGCGTGGAAAGATAAAGACGTAAGTGTCGAGCTAGGTATTGTTGGTTCAAAAGGTGTCGGTTTTTTCCAAAACATTGGCTTAAGCATTAAAGCACAAGTTACAGGCTTAGGCGATAAACCAGAAATGGAAAATATCGTAGGCTTAGTAAACGGTATGATCAACGCTTACCGTGAAGGTGAAGTTGATGCGGTGTATATTGCCTATAACCGTTTTGAAAATACGATGTCGCAAAAACCAGTTGTTGCACAATTACTTCCATTACCGCAGTTAGACGATGACGAATTAGACAGCAAAGGTTCGTGGGATTACCTCTATGAGCCGAATCCGCAAGTGTTGTTAGACACTTTGCTCGTTCGTTATGTAGAAACGCAGGTATATCAAGCAATCGTTGATAACTTGGCATCAGAACAAGCCGCTCGAATGGTAGCAATGAAAGCCGCAACAGATAATGCGGGAACACTGATTGACGAATTACAATTAGTGTACAACAAAGCTCGCCAAGCAAGCATTACAAATGAATTAAATGAAATTGTTGCGGGTGCCGCAGCAATTTAAACGTGAAAGAGGAACGGTAATGGCAACAGGAAAAATTGTACAAATCATCGGTGCGGTGATTGACGTTGAATTCCCACAAGATGCAGTACCAAAAGTATATGATGCGTTAAAAGTTGAATCAGGTTTAACGCTTGAAGTTCAACAACAATTAGGCGGTGGCTTAGTGCGCTGTATCGCATTAGGTACGTCTGATGGTTTAAAACGTGGCTTAAAAGTAGAAAATACAGGCAACCCAATTGAAGTGCCAGTGGGCACTAAAACCCTTGGTCGTATTATGAACGTATTGGGTGAGCCGATTGACGAAAAAGGTCCTATCGGTGAAGAAGCACGCTGGGCAATCCACCGTGCAGCACCAAGCTACGAAGAGCAATCAAATAGCACGGAATTACTCGAAACAGGTATCAAAGTTATCGACTTAATCTGCCCATTCGCAAAAGGGGGTAAAGTTGGTTTATTTGGTGGTGCAGGTGTAGGTAAAACCGTAAATATGATGGAGTTAATCCGTAACATCGCGATCGAACACTCTGGTTACTCTGTATTTGCAGGGGTAGGTGAGCGTACTCGTGAAGGTAATGACTTCTACCACGAAATGACAGACTCTAACGTATTAGATAAAGTATCGTTAGTGTATGGTCAAATGAACGAACCACCAGGTAACCGTTTACGCGTAGCTTTAACAGGCTTAACCATGGCGGAAAAATTCCGCGATGAAGGTCGTGACGTATTATTCTTCGTCGATAACATCTACCGTTATACCCTAGCAGGTACGGAAGTGTCAGCACTTCTCGGTCGTATGCCATCTGCGGTAGGTTATCAGCCAACCTTAGCAGAAGAAATGGGTGTATTACAAGAGCGTATCACTTCAACCAAAACTGGTTCTATCACCTCGGTGCAAGCGGTTTACGTTCCTGCCGATGACTTAACTGACCCATCGCCAGCAACAACTTTCGCACACTTAGACTCAACCGTCGTATTAAGCCGTAACATTGCTTCTCTTGGTATCTACCCAGCGGTGGATCCATTAGACTCAACTTCACGCCAATTAGACCCATTAGTGGTAGGCGAAGAACACTATAACGTAGCACGCGGTGTACAAGGTACATTACAACGTTATAAAGAGTTAAAAGACATTATCGCGATTCTTGGTATGGACGAACTTTCTGAAGACGATAAACTTGTGGTAGCACGTGCGCGTAAAATCGAACGTTTCTTATCACAACCGTTCTTCGTTGCTGAAGTATTCACAGGCTCACCAGGTAAATATGTATCATTAAAAGACACCATCCGTGGCTTTAAGGGTATCTTAGAAGGCGAGTTCGACCACATCCCAGAACAAGCGTTCTATATGGCAGGTTCAATCGACGAAGTAGTTGAAAGAGCGAGCAAAATGTAATTGTTCTCTAACCCGATTAGGAACATCCGAAGAGGAAAATAGGAGAACAATATGGCAACGCAATTTGAACTCAATGTCGTGAGTGCTGAGCAAAAAATCTTCACAGGGCAAGTCGTGAGCGTTAGAGTAACAGGTGTTGATGGGGAATTAGGTGTCTATGCAGGACACGTTCCACTTCTTACCTCCATCAAACCAGGTATGGTTAAATATACGTTAGAAGATGGCAAAGAAGAGTTCATCTATGTATCAGGTGGCTTCCTTGAAGTGCAACCCACGATTGTAACCGTTCTTGCAGACGTGGCAATCCGCGGTGAAGAGCTAGATCAACAACGTATCTTAGCCGCTAAACGCAAAGCCGAAGAAAAGCTCAGCAATAGCAACAACGCAGATCTTTCTGCCAAACTCTCGCGTGAAATTGCGAAATTACGTGTTTACGATATCGTTAATTCACAACTTTCTCGCAGAAGATAACTTATTCCAGTTAAACCAAACCCCAACTAAACGGTTGGGGTTTTCTTTTGTAGGGGGTGTGGACGAAGTTCATGCACGCAAGCGGTAGGATTTTTATAGAGATTTGCAAAAAATGTGTGGATTATACTAATCCGCACACATTACCAATAAATCTTATCTATTTATTTTTTAAGAGTTCATTCATTTCTACTAATAGCTTAATCTCTTTCTTTTGGCTTTCTATTATTTCTTCTTTATGAGAAATAATAAGCAATAAACGTTGAATTTCTGATTTTAAATCTGTATCGCCAAAAGCGATACAAGAATAATGGTTGTTATTTGCTGAATTAGTTAAGTTAATCTTTCCATCTTCTCCATAAGCTAATAATTCAACGATATCAATGCCAAAAACTTCTGAAATTTGCTCTAATCTATCCAAGTTTGAACGTGTATCGCCACGCTCAATTTTAGCATATCCATTAGTTGACATACTTAATTTTGTTGCCATTTCTTCTTGCGTCCATTGACGACTTTCTCTTAGCTGACGGATCTTTTCATTTGTTTTCATTGTTCACTACTTTTTGGATTTATATATACAAAATCTGGGTAGGTAATCTTCACATTTTGTTGATTGTGGCATTTTTTAGCCTGAATTACAATTTGAATCAAGAAATAACCCATTTTAGGAGAAAACTATGGCATTTTTTGATTTTTCAAGCAGTTTTAAAAAATTCTGTGAAGAAGAAGGTCTTATGAATAAAGCATTTCATGGTACGGCAGCTTTAGTTAAAGGTGTGGGGAATATTGGGATTGCAATGACTGCACAGGCGGCTAAACAAATATTAGATAATCCAAACACCACATCGGAGCAAAAAGAAGCTGCTAGAAAAGTGATTGATAAACTAGAGAAATAATTATGAGCAATTATCGAATTACTATTCTCAAAGCGAAAGGTGATTATGGTTCAAAAATGTTGGTTAACATTCTAGCTCATAGTGTGAGTGAGGCTCGTCAAAAAGCAAAATCAATGTACCCGATGGGAAGCGTGATTGCAGTGGTTAAAAGTTAATTTTTAATATGAGGTAAAAACAATGCAGGAGTTTAACATTTCTTATACTTATGCGAAAGCCGATGGCACAAGTAGAACACAAACAACTCAAAAAGTAAAAGCAGAGAGCATAAGTGCGGCTAAAAAAATTATTGAGCAGAAGCATGCTACTAAAGGGCAGATTGTCGTTCAATGGCGATAAGCTAATGTGTTGCCGAGGGTAACAAGTTACCCTCGGTTAGGCACAATTCAACCCCTTTGGGGTTGGAATTACATTTATCCAATAATAATCTTGTTGTATTAAGAAATATCTTATCTTGATATTTTATAGGGTAGGGCATACAATATCGGAAGGTCGGGGACAGGTTGCGACCCTATCCCCTTCCTAGCCGTTAGGCTATTTAGTTAAACATTGCAACCAGTAAATCCAGTATCGCTAATACTCTTATACTGATTGCCCCTACTAGCAATAAAGCTAGAATTGTCAGAGCAATAACTTCTGATGTTTTCACATAAATCACCCCCTTAGTGCTACAAGACTAAGCGGCTAAGCAGTATGCTACGGTCAGGTAGCATTCTACCTAGGTCGCCGATAGCACGGGAATGATTTTATCATAGAACCGCCTTTAGGGGCGGTTTTTTGTTATTCCTTCAAAATAAACTGTGATCTAGATCTCAAAATAAGAATAATTAGCATTTAATCTTGTTAAATTAGTGTTACACTCTGATAACTTTCTTATTAACAGAGTTCAAAGAGGTTAAAATGATTATTTCATCAGCCAGCGATTATCGTGAAGCGGCACGCCGCCGTGTTCCTCCTTTTATGTTCCACTATGCTGATGGTGGCTCTTATGCCGAGCAAACACTCGCCCGCAATGTGAGCGATTTGGAAAACATCGCATTAAGACAACGTGTGTTGAAAGATATGTCGGAGTTGGATACTAGCATTGAATTATTCGGCGAGAAACTTTCAATGCCAACCATTCTTGCACCCGTTGGGGCGTGCGGTATGTATGCACGCCGTGGGGAAGTGCAAGCAGCACAAGCGGCAGATAACAAAGGCGTACCATTTACGCTTTCAACGGTATCAATCTGCCCGATTGAGGAAGTGGCACCGGCGATTAAACGCCCGATGTGGTTCCAGCTTTATGTATTGAAAGATCGTGGCTTTATGAAAAATGCCCTTGAGCGAGCCAAAGCCGCGGGCTGTTCAACCTTAGTATTCACCGTAGATATGCCAACCCCAGGGGCGCGTTATCGTGATATGCACTCAGGCATGAGCGGTCCTTACAAAGAAATTCGCCGTGTGTTGCAAGGCTTTACTCACCCTTTCTGGGCGTATGATGTGGGTATCAAAGGCAAACCGCACACTTTGGGCAATGTTTCAACTTATATGGGCAGACAAATTGGCTTAGATGATTATATTGGCTGGCTCACCGAGAACTTTGATCCATCGATTTCGTGGAAGGATTTAGAGTGGATTCGTGAGTTTTGGGATGGTTCGATGGTGATTAAAGGCATTCTCGATCCAGAAGATGCGAAAGATGCCGTGCGTTTTGGTGCTGATGGCATTGTGGTTTCTAACCACGGCGGTCGTCAATTAGATGGCGTGCTTTCAAGTGCAAGAGCGTTACCACCGATTGCTGATGCGGTAAAAGGGGATATTAAAATTATTGCTGACTCAGGTATTCGTAATGGTTTAGATGTAGTACGTATGTTAGCACTGGGGGCAGATGCAACAATGTTAGGTCGAGCATTTGTTTATGCCTTAGGGGCAGCAGGTCGCCAAGGTGTTGAAAATATGCTCGACATTTTCAAAAAAGAGATGCGTGTAGCGATGACATTAACCAGCAATCGTACTATTGCTGATATTAAACCAGATGCATTAGTGGATTTAAGCAAACTCTAATTTACAAAATTTGGAGAAAAATAAACCGCTTGTTGGCGTAATTTTGTGTTTTATGTATGTGTTTTCAACAAGCGGTAAATTTTTTAAAATTTTTTGCAAAAAGTGCTTGCACGGTTTTGATTTTTCTCTATAATGCACCTCACACAACGACGCACTGTTGTGAACGATTTAGATTGATATGCAGTGCGTCG
>NZ_MUXY01000020.1 GCF_002015035.1 Haemophilus parahaemolyticus
GTAGATACTGTCTCCCAACCTCAAAGTCAAATTCTTTTTTGCATTATGCAAAAATAATTTGCGGTTGATAAACAGATTGATTTTTTAACACCCCAAAGCAGATGTGCACCAAGCGACGCATTACCGCACCAACGGCTTGCATCTTGGTTTTACCTCGTTCAAGCAGGCGATTGTAATGGGCTTTGATATCAGGATTACAGCTTGTCGCTTTAACTGAAGGCAAGAACAACAAGGCTCGAAGATGCGGTGAGCCCGCTTTGCTCAATGTTGTTTTACCTTTGAGTGTTCCTGATGCACGCTCTTTGGGAATTAAGCCTAAGAAAGCTGCCATTTCCGACGCTTTCTTGAAGTTTTTGCTGTGGTAAACCACCAGCATTTGGTTTGCCACCACATCGCCAACACCAGGGATGCTTTCAAGCAATTTTTTGTCTGATTTCAGCTCCGGATTGCCATTGATGTGGTCGTTAATGTCTTTTTTAAGTAAGGCTATCGCTTCATTCAATGCCTTACGGATATGATGAATGGACAGCATAACTTCGCTTGGACTTTCTGTCGCCTCAGCTTGCTCCAAACGGTTGTTTTCTCGCAATAAATCGCCTTTTAAGGCTTCGAGACGTGCGAGTTTAGCCTTGAGCTCACGAATGCTTTTAGACTCAGGTAGCCAACGTTCTTGCGGATTTTCCGTGCCGAATAAGGCAAGTAATTTGCTATCACCACGGTCGTTTTTATGCACAAAACCTTTGTAAGCAGCGAATTTAGGCAAACGAGCGGGGTTGATTAAATTCACGATACAGCCGTGATCGTGTAAAAAGTGGGCTAACGCCTCGTGGTACACACCGGTTGGCTCCATCGTAATATGGATTTGAGAGAAGTCATCAGTGACATTTTTCTTCATCCAATCAAGGAGTTGGCTAAAGCCTGCGGGCTTATTTTCCAACACTTTAGTTTTTACGAGTTGACGGTCTTTATCTTTAAGATAAGCCACGTCAAATTTCTTTTTAGCAACATCAATACCGATAAAATGTAAAACGTTCATTTGTGTCTATCCTTGTCAATGCAGTGTCTAATCAGGTTGATTGCACTATGATACTTTGTTCAGATTACAA
>NZ_MUXY01000021.1 GCF_002015035.1 Haemophilus parahaemolyticus
GTATCATCTAGATGATACTGGGGAGTATCACTATTGATGATACTCTGATTTTAAAAAATGAAAATATTTGATACATAATGTAAAGTATGTGATACTGATTGTATCATATTTTTAACTAGTGAGTATCTATGGAAAATAGCTCAAATAATAATCAAAAATCGACCGAAAAACAATCAAGTACACATCATATTGATCCTAAGTTAGCACCAAAGGAAAATGCCAATTTTGTTCAAATCAAGGATAACTCGCTCAGAGCTATTCAGGGACTTATTCAGAAAAGCCCTGTATCAGCTCAAATTTTGTTTTTCTTCATCGAAAAGATGGGTAAGCTCAACAATTCCGTAATATGCTCATATCAGACGCTTATGGAGGTTACAGGCTATTCTAGACCTACAGTCGCAAGAGCGATCAAGCACCTCAAGGACAATAATTGGATCGATACTGTCAAAGTTGGAAGTGCTACGGCGTATTGCGTCAATGCTCAAATAGCTTGGAGAGCTGCTAACAATCAGCGGCATTATGCGATTTTTTCATCAACCGTAGTTGCAACTTCTACCGAAAATCCAGACTTCGAGGGAGATCGCAAGCTACGCAACATTCCTCACGAACTTAACTCGTTAATCGGAAAATCAATCCAGCAGGGCATTCCTGACGATATTGACGAATACGAACCTGAAGAGCTAGAAGATCCCGAACTTGATTACCGCACGTTGATGTAGGGGGTGTCGGGGGGAATTGCCGTGCAATTCCTCCTGACGGTAGGGCGAATTTATTCGCCCGATAACCCTGCTCGGTAGTTGCTCGGAGTGGCTGACACGTTGGGCGTGCCGTTCGAGATAAAATCACAAGCCTTGCCCCCCTCCTGCTGAACAAAGCGATACAGAATCACGCTCAGAGCGTGAAATAACGTCTTGGGGTTTGTCTTGGTGTCATTATGGGCGTTTCGCTCCCTTAGCCGTCAAGGTCAAGCCCTACGGGTCGCCTTTGGCGAACCTTGACCGCTAACCGCTCCACACCCTGCATTTCACCAAGACAAGCCCCACGCCTGTTCTTACGGGCGAACAGCCCTATCCAAGGTTCTCACTCCGTCTAAGAATTTTAAAAATGATGTTTAAACCTCCTCAAATCGATTTTAAGGCACTTAAACCAAATCCTTCGATTTAAAATAAGCCTTACCTGCAAAATCACTTCTATGGCTTTCCTATTGCGTTTTTCGGTGGCATTCCACCAACCGATCCCACTCCGTCCAAGCTTCAATTACTAGCCCCAATCTTTTGCAAGATTGTGGACTTACTCCACATTTTGCAAGCAAAATATCTCGCTACGCTCGGTAAGCCCTATGGGGTTCTCCATTCGCTACGCTCATTCCGCCTCGCCTTCAGCTCGTTGGCTTTCTGAACCACCCACCGCACTCCGATTTGCCTATTTAAGCGAGCATAGATTCGTACGGTTTGAAAACCTACCGAATCGCTCGCAGGAGAGGGGAATCCCCCTCCTTGACCTACCCCCTGCACGGATCTACGGGTCGGAGCTACGCCACTCCCCTCCGCTCCGTTTTACCCGCAATTCTGCGGGGGGGTCTGGGGGGGCTTTTGCCCCCCCAGCCTAACATTACCAAACAGAGGAAATTTCGATTAAAAAATAGGCAGAATACTCGCAAATTTGCGAGTATTTAGATATAGATAGAGAGAAAATTAAAAAGTCATTTAAAATCAATAACTTACAAAATTCAGA
>NZ_MUXY01000022.1 GCF_002015035.1 Haemophilus parahaemolyticus
AGGCTGAAGAGGCACGCAAGCGAAAAGAGCTTATTAGTCGTTATTCAAATAGTGCTCTTTCTGAATTGTCTGCAACGGTAAATAGTATGCTTTCGGTTCAACATGAGCTTGATAAAGTTTTAGTTTCCGATTCAGATCTTTCAGTATGGACGAATATTACGCAAGATAAAAAACGTTATGACTCAGATGACTTCCGTGCTTATCAACAAAATATGAATTTACGCCAAATTGGTGCTCAGAAAAAAGTTGAGAATGGACGGATAGGGGCGATTTTCTCACATGGTCGTGCTAATAATACCTTTGATGAGCAGATCTCCAATCATATGGATCTCACGATGGTGTCAGCATTTGCACAATATCAATGGCATGATTGGCAATTGGGTCTCAACGCAGGTTATGGGGTGAGTTCAAGTAAAATTTCAGGTGAACAAAGCCAAAAAATCCATCGTCGTGTGATGAGTTATGGTCTTAATGCGAATTATCAGTTCCGTTTAGGAGAATTAGGTGTTCAGCCTTATCTTGGTGTAAATCGCCATTTTGTTGAAGGTGAAAATTACCAATACGAAGGTGTGAATATTCAGACACCAAAAATAGCATTTAATAGTTATACTACAGGGGCTAAAGTAGATTACACCTTTACACCAGCTCAAGATGTAACAATTAAACCGTATTTCTCAATAAATTATGTCGATGCTTCAAATGCTCGCGTGCAAACTAAAGTCAATCAGGCGACTTTACAACAACAATTCGGGCGTTATTGGCAAAAAGAATTGGGTGTAAGTGGTGAGATCTCGCATTTCCATATGTCGGTATATGCGACTCAAGCTCAAGGTTCACAATTAAGTAAACAGAGAATAATTGGTGTGAAATTAGGGTATCGTTGGTAGCCTAAGATCTGTTCTTAAAGAGGCTTTTATGTTGTAACTGAAACAATGTAAAAGCCTCTTTTTTATTCTTTTCAACTGCATTTTTTCGCCTTTATCCGTTTTACGGATTCAAGTATAATACCAATATTTTTAATCACATTAGATCAACGATTATGAGCACAAAATTTAACGTAAAAACATTCCAAGGTATGATTTTAGCCCTGCAAGAATATTGGGCAAACCAAGGCTGTACCATTGTGCAACCTTTTGATATGGAAGTGGGCGCAGGTACTTCTCACCCAATGACCGCATTACGCGCATTAGGTCCAGAGCCGATGGCATTTGCTTATGTGCAACCTTCACGCCGCCCAACGGATGGTCGATATGGCGAAAACCCAAACCGTTTACAACATTACTACCAGTTCCAAGTGGTAATCAAACCTTCTCCAGATAACATTCAAGAGCTTTATTTAGGCTCGCTTGAAATGCTTGGCTTCGATCCGACCAAAAATGACATTCGTTTCGTGGAAGATAACTGGGAAAACCCAACCTTAGGGGCTTGGGGCTTAGGATGGGAAGTATGGTTAAACGGCATGGAAGTAACCCAATTTACCTATTTCCAACAAGTGGGTGGCTTAGAATGTAAACCTGTCACGGGCGAAGTGACTTACGGTTTAGAGCGTTTAGCAATGTACATTCAAGGCGTAGATTCTGTGTATGACTTAGTTTGGTCTGACGGTCCATTGGGCAAAACCACTTATGGCGATGTTTTCCATCAAAATGAAGTTGAGCAATCAACTTATAACTTTGAACACGCAAACACAGATTTCTTATTCTACTGCTTCGATCAATACGAAAAAGAAGCACAAGAGTTATTAGCCTTAGAAAAACCGTTACCATTGCCAGCTTATGAGCGTATTTTGAAAGCAGCACACAGCTTCAACTTGTTAGATGCACGTAAAGCGATTTCGGTAACCGAACGCCAACGCTATATTTTACGCATTCGTGCCTTAACCAAAGGCGTGGCGGAAGCCTATTATGCAAGCCGTGAAGCCTTAGGTTTCCCTGGTTGTAAAAAATAATTTTTGCAAAATAGCAGAGGAATTTGACCGCTTAAGTGGTAATGCAAAAATAATAAGCGGTCAAAAAACTTCAGAAAGTTCCAATTCCTTTCTTAACTTTTAAACTCAAAAAATTAAGGAAGAAGTATGAAGTATGCTTTTATAGATTATGAAAATCTAAATAAATTAGATGGATTAAATTTAGCAGAGTATGAGCGTGTATTTTTATTTACAGGTTCAACAACTAAATCAATTAATTTATCCGAATCCTTCACGGATGAAATTAACATCACTCTAATTACCGTGAAAGCGATAGCCAAGAATAATGTGGATTTTCACATTGCGTATTACCTTGGTAAGTTGGATGAAACGATAGATAAAAATATTGAGTTTTATATTTTATCAAATGATCGCGGTTATGATGGGATTTGTAATTTTATTGCAAATCAGAAAAATGGGAGAATTTGTCTTCGAAAATCAGTAATGAAAGAAGGAATTGGAGTTGATAAAGCTATTACAGAAACAATTATATCTAATCCTGAAATAATAGATATTTCTGTACAAGCATTAAATGAGTATGTTGCTCATATCATTAAAAACAATACTCCTAGTAATAAAAGACATTTACCTACGAAACTTTCTTCATTACAAAATGATATTCATAGTAGAACTTGCTTAAGAGAATTAAATAAACAACATGAATTAAGTACCATCACAAAAGTGATTAATGGTCTTATTCTCAAAAAGTATTTAAAAATTACAAACTCAAAAGTAAGTTATCTATAGTGAAGAAATTGTCTCTACACCGCAGAGACAATTACGTTGAACACACGGCTATTTCCAAAAAGCCGATGAAACCATTACGCAAGAGCTAACTTTATTGAGGTGAAAAGTGCGGTGAAATTTGACCGTACTTTAGGAGAGAAAAATGAGCAAACCCATTCTTTTTTATGCAGAAACATGCCCAGATACCGCACCATTTGTCGCGGAGTTGGATCGCTTAGGCGTGGATTACGATGAAGTAGAAATTATGACTTCATTACCTAATCTCAAACAATTCATTCGTTTACGCGATAGCAATGCAGAATTTGATAACTCGAAAGCAAATGGCTATTTAGGTATTCCTGCGTTGTTATTACCAAATGGCGATGTTGTTTTAGATGAATCCAAATTAAAAGAGATTTTCTAAAGTGATAAAAAAAACGTTAGCTCTTGCAACTTCTACCATGATTTTAACCGCTTGTAGCAATGCTCAACCGCAAGCTGAAATGCCAACTGTGGGCAGTGAAACAGATGCTCACAGTTGCTTACTAAGTGCGGGACAGTCTTATTCTTATTTGAAAAAAGCCTGTGTACAAGTGTTTGATGTAGCGGATATTAAGCTAGACGACCCAACCAATAAAACCCAAACGGTTTACGGCATTCTTTCGGAAGATAAACAACAGGTTGAAGTGTTTACGTCTGATTTGCCAGAAAATACGGTTTTAGATGTGGTAAAAGGCGGCTATATCTCAAAAGATGGTAAAGTGAGTTTAATGAAAACCAAGACAAGTTGGAAGATTCGTAAGTAATGAAGAAGGTCAGTTTTTTACAATTTTTATTTAAAATTGGCGATGACTATTTAATGTTTTTGCGAAATTTAACGCCTGCAGTGTTATTTTTATCACTGGCATTATTTATGTTTTCTGAGATGGATTGGGTACATTGGGGGTGGAGTGATGTACCAGTGCTGTTTTTATGCCTCGCTTCTGGATTTATTGCACTCAGCGTCATGGCAATCAATACTGTCGCTTTTGTACGCGAGATGCTGAAAACCTTAAGAACACTAAGCGGAGAGAGCGAACTTGATGAAAATATTGGTACGCTCGCATTATTTAAAATGCTCTGGGTGGAGAGCAACAGTAAACAACTAATCTTTTTTGCGGTAGTCAATATTGTTGCAGTATTTATGGTGTTAGTTTACGGCACCAAATATGCCTTGAATTTTTATAGCTCAATTTCAACATTAAATGATTAGGTCTCGAATATGAAAAAAATAACCCTAAAATTCACCGCACTTTTGCTTGGCTCAGCTTTAGCAAGTAGTGCGTTTGCAACAGAAAATGGTCAAACTTCCTCAAGTTCTGATTATGAATTAGAGAAAGTATTGATTTTCAGCCGACACGGATTGCGTTCACCAGTGGAAAAAGATCCGCAAGAAATGGCGAAATATTCCCCTTATGAATGGGCAAAATGGAATGTACCTTCTGGCTATCTCACTGCAAAAGGGACGGTGCTAGAAACCTATTTCGGACAGTATTTAGGTCAATGGCTTGCAGATAAAGGGTTACTAACAAC
Source organism: Haemophilus parahaemolyticus (assembly GCF_002015035.1). Taxonomy (GTDB): domain Bacteria; phylum Pseudomonadota; class Gammaproteobacteria; order Enterobacterales; family Pasteurellaceae; genus Haemophilus_A; species Haemophilus_A parahaemolyticus. Next base: position 4,265 of record NZ_MUXY01000022.1, read on the forward strand.
AGAACGTTGTGCATCGGGCGAAGGCATTTTTGCTTATGCAAATGGTGTGCAACGCACCATTGCAACAGGTCAGGCGATTGTTTCTGGTGCATTTGCGGGCTGTAATGTTCAATTGCAACATCACGGTAAAATTGGTTCAGAAAAAGATCCGATTTTTAATACACAAGCGCATAATCCAAGTCAAGCCTTGATTGAATCTGCAAAAAATAAGATTGATTTAACCGCTTTACAGCAAAAATTAGCACCAAATTATGCACTATTGAGTGAAATCATTGATTACAAAAACTCACCAAACTGCTTGCAAAAAGGCGAGTGTGATTTAGGTGGAAAAGTCGGTGAATACAGTATTAAAGATGGCAAGTCGGTCAAGATTACTGGCTCTATCAGCACAGGAAAGAAAATTGTCAGTGCATTATTGCTCGCCCATTATGTGGGCAAACCTGATGCAGAAATTGCAAACGGTCGTGTGGATAGCCAAGAAAAATGGCGTGCAATTAACGAAATTAAAAACGAATATTACCGCACGTTATTTAAAAATAACGAAGCGTTAGCACAAAATGTCTCATATCCGTTGTTAGCATTTATTCAGCAACAGCTAAATAGTGAAAACAAAATTAACTTATTAGTTGGACACGATTCTAATATCGTTGCTCTGCTTGCAGCACTAGGTGCCGAGCCTTATGAGTTGAATGATTCATTGGAAAATATCCCAATCGGTGGGAAGTTGCTGTTTGAAGTGTGGAAACATAAACCGAGCGGTAAGCTCAAATTTAAGTTGGATTATGTTTATCAAAGCACTGAACAGCTGATTAATATCACGCCATTAAGTTTAGCGACACCACCAAACCAAACGGCATTAACCCTCAAAGACTGTAAAAAAGATGAATATGGTTTTTGTGATTATGAGCGTTTTCAACAGGTGTTGAGGGAGAGTATTGAAAACGGAACCGTTAGAAAATAAATTCAATGAAAACTTTGAAGGACGAAGATAATTATGTTTAAAGCTATTTCAGCTATAGAAAATTCTTGGGTAAATCAAGGTAAAAGTGTTATTACATTGCCAATTAATATTGAATTATGGCATTCGGGGGATATTGATTTTAAAAATCCCGCTTTGGACTTAGATAAGGTTATATGGTTTACAAAAGATAAAGAAAAGCAAAACTATTATAACGGTTTTGCATTAATGAATGCCAAGAAGAATAATGTGAAAGTATATAAGACTAAATTAAAGCTAGTAAGAAAAATTAATTTGGCTAAATTTTATGAATATCCATTTTTAGATATAGCATCTAAATATCTTGCTGACCATGGACAGTTGAATATTGCTCTAAATAAATTCTGCGAAAAAAATAACCTGGATGGGGTAATTTGTGGAGAATCCTTAAATCAAGTAGTAATAAGAGCTTGTAAAATAGATTGTTTAGAACTGTTAGAACAGATAGATTTAATAAAAGAGAACTCAAAATGACAACCCAAAACTTCCTAGTAGAAATCGGCACAGAAGAGCTGCCACCAAAAGCTCTCAAAACATTAGCGACCTCTTTTGCGGATAACGTTGAGGCGGAATTGAATCAAGCTGGCTTATCATTCGACAAAATCGAATGGTTTGCGGCGCCGCGTCGTTTGGCGGTGAAAGTGTTGAACTTAGCAACCCAACAACCAAGCAAAGAAATCGAAAAACGCGGGCCAGCAGTGTCAGCAGCCTTTGATGCAGAAGGTAAACCGACCAAAGCGGCAGAAGGTTGGGCGCGTGGTTGCGGCATTACCGTTGAGCAAGCAGAACGTATTGCGACCGATAAAGGTGAATGGCTTGTTCATCGTGCAAAAATTGAAGGTCAGCCGACCAAAAACTTGCTGAACGATATTGTGGTAAATGCGTTGGCGAAATTGCCAATTCCAAAACCAATGCGTTGGGCTGATAAAACCGTGCAGTTTATTCGCCCGGTTCACACGGTAACTATGCTGTTAGGCGATGAGTTAATCGAAGGCGAAATTTTAGGTGTGGCAAGTGCTCGCACTATTCGCGGTCACCGTTTCTTAGGCGAGAAAGAATTTGAAATTCAACATGCAGACCAATATCCACAATTATTACGTGAAAAAGGTTCTGTAGTGGCTGATTTCAACGAGCGTAAAGCAGAAATTTTGGCAAAATCTCAAGCAAAAGCAACCGCACTTGGCGGTGTGGCTGACATTGAAGAAAGCTTGCTTGAAGAAGTGACTTCGTTGGTGGAATATCCAAACGTTTTAGCGGCTAAATTTGAAGAACGTTTCTTAGCCGTGCCTGCGGAAGCCTTAGTTTACACCATGAAAGGTGACCAAAAATATTTCCCAATTTATGACAAAGACGGTAAATTATTACCGCACTTTATCTTTGTATCTAACATCAATCCTGAAGACCCAACGGCGATCATCGAAGGTAACGAAAAAGTGGTTCGTCCACGTTTAACCGATGCGGAATTCTTCTTCAAAACAGACTTAAAACAAAAACTTGTTGATCGTTTACCGCGCTTAGAAACCGTGTTATTCCAACAACAACTGGGTACATTAAAAGACAAAACAGACCGCATTGAGCAACTGGCAGGCGAAATTGCAAAACAAATTGGTGCAGACGAAGCGAAAGCAAAACGTGCCGGCTTACTGTCAAAATGTGACTTGATGACCAACATGGTATTCGAATTCACCGATACACAAGGCGTAATGGGTATGCACTATGCTCGTCATGATGGTGAAGATGAAGAAGTTGCAGTGGCATTAAACGAACAATATATGCCACGCTTTGCGGGGGATGAATTACCTAAATCACTCGTGGCAAGTGCGGTCGCTTTAGCGGATAAATTTGACACTCTAACAGGTATCTTCGGTATCGGCCAAGCACCAAAAGGTAGCGCAGACCCATTTGCATTGCGTCGTGCGGCATTAGGGGCATTACGTATTATTGTTGAGAAAAACTTACCACTTGATTTAGAAGATTTAGTGAAAAAATCAGCCGCACTTTTCGGCGATAAACTCACGAATCAAAATGTGGTCGCCGATGTGGTGGACTTCATGCTCGGTCGTTTCCGTGCATGGTATCAAGATGAAGGTATTGCGGTAGATGTGATTCAAGCGGTATTGGCGCGTCGTCCAACTCGCCCTGCTGATTTTGATGCGCGTGTACGTGCGGTTTCACACTTCCGTACTTTAGATTCAGCAGAGGCGTTAGCGGCAGCAAATAAACGTGTAAGTAATATCTTAGCGAAAGCGGATGCTGCAATTGGCGAGATCAATTTAACTGCTTGCGTAGAACCAGCAGAAAAAGCCCTTGCTGAAGCGGTACTTGCATTACGTACTGAAGTTCAACCGCTTATCGCACAAGGCGATTACACGACAGTATTAGATAAATTAGCGAACTTACGTGCACCAGTAGACAGTTTCTTTGATAACGTAATGGTAAATGCTGAAGATCCAGCATTGCGCCAAAACCGCTTAGCGATTTTAAACACGTTGCAAGGCTTGTTCTTACAAGTGGCGGATATTTCTGTTTTACAATAAAAAAACAAAGGGCAATGAAAATTGCCCTTTCATTTACCCCAAAATAAGAAGGAAAACACAATGTCAAAAACTGAAATTTTATTTAGCAATAACTGGAATGTTCGCGTGAGTGACCCAGGCGAGGAAGGCAATGTAAACCATTTTTTTGAAACTGTTTATCTTACGCTTGAAGCAAAAATTGAGAACGGCAAAGCGATTTATGAATTCGTGCGTAAAGTGGAAGATGATGTGAAAGTACAACGTCAATTCACCGAATTAGACGAGCTTTTCGAGTTCTTAGGTCAATATTTAAGCCCTGTTGCATTGGGCAATGTCGGCGTGAAGATTGGTCAGTTGAATCTTGCGTAATTAGCTTTCTTTCTGTGGAGGGAGAGGTCGAAGGCGGAGGGCAGTAAAACAAGCGGTCTAATTTGACTCATTTTTTGCAACTCCACTACAATCCCTCCTCCGTTGCTTTGCAACAGCCTCTACAAGCATAGGGGCGAAGTAATCTTTTAAATAACAAATTTATGCCAAGCACAACGAATCCTTTATTCCAACAAACCGCCCCTTATTGGGCCTTTCTTCGCCTTGAAAAACAGGTTAGTCCCCATACGCTCAAAAATTACCAGCACCAATTGTTTGCCATTTGTGAATTGCTTGATCGTGAGCAAGTCCAATCTTGGTTGGATGTGGATAGCTCAACCGTACGTTGGGTGTTAAGCCAAAGCCATAAACAAGGGTTGAGTGCCAAAAGTATTGGCTTGAGGTTGGCCGTGTTGCGGCAATGGTTTGCTTATCTTTTAAAAATGGGCGAAATCAGCGTGAATCCTGCGGTAGGCGTAAAAGCACCAAAGCAGCCAAAACATTTACCAAAAAATGTGGAGGCAGAACAGCTTTCGCAATTGCTAAATGTCGAGGCAAATTCACCGCTTGAAAAACGCGATTTAGCGATGATGGAGCTGATGTATAGCTCAGGTTTGCGGTTGTCTGAATTGCAAGGTTTGGATTTAGATAAGCTCGATTTACAAGCAGGAGAAGTGCGTTTGCTTGGGAAAGGAAACAAAGAGCGAATCGTGCCTGTTGGCTCCAAAGCTAAACAAGCTTTAAAAGCGTGGCTAGAAGTGCGTGGAAGCCTTACACCGCAAGATAACGCCATATTTTTGAACCAACGAGGCGGGCGATTATCGCACCGTTCAATTCAGCTAATTATGGAAAAATGGGGCAAAAAACAGGGGTTGGAAACCCATCTTAATCCGCATAAACTCCGCCATTCCTTTGCAACGCATATGTTGGAAGGATCAGGCGATTTACGTGCAGTGCAAGAATTGCTTGGGCATAGTAGCCTTTCAACCACTCAAATTTATACGCATTTGGATTTCCAACATCTGGCTCACGTATACGACCAAGCACATCCGCGAGCACATCGTAAAAAATAACAAAAATTTGTAGGGGCTATCCTTCCCTTAAAAAGATATAGGATGGGGATAAAACTCCCCCTACGCCAATATTAAGGCTATGACTATGCTTGCCCCTTGCTAACCATTATGATTTTTATACCCGACACAAGCGGTTAAATTATCTTGCCCCATGTCAAATAAAGTTAAGATAGTTATGCAAGCATACACAAAATTTGGTACACTTTCCCCGTTCGTATTTCTAATTTAACAGGAGAATAAAAATGGCACGTCGTCCACTTGTTATGGGTAACTGGAAATTAAACGGCAGCAAAGTATTCACAAAAGAATTAGTTGCAGGTTTAAAAGCAGAATTAGCAGATGTTAAAGGTTGTGATGTGGCAATCGCTCCACCTGTAATGTACTTAGCAGAAGCAGAAGCAGCATTAGCAGGCCAATCAGTAATCTCATTAGGTGCACAAAACGTTGATGTAAACGTACAAGGTGCATTTACAGGTGATATTTCAACAGAAATGTTAAAAGATTTTGGTGCTAAATACATCATCATCGGTCACTCTGAACGTCGTACTTACCACAAAGAAAGCGATGAATTCATTGCGAAAAAATTCGGTGCATTAAAAGCCGCTGGTTTAGTGCCTGTATTATGTATCGGCGAAACTGAAGCTGAAAATGAAGCAGGTCAAACTGAAACAGTATGTGCACGCCAAATTGATGCAGTAATTGATGCATTAGGCGTAGAAGCCTTTAACGGTGCGGTAATCGCTTACGAGCCAATCTGGGCTATCGGTACAGGTAAATCTGCAACGCCAGCACAAGCACAAGCAGTTCACGCATTCATTCGTGGTCATATCGCAGCAAAATCTCAAGCAGTAGCGGATCAAGTGATTATTCAATACGGTGGCTCTGTAAACGATGCTAACGCAGCAGAATTATTCACTCAGCCAGATATCGACGGTGCATTAGTGGGCGGTGCATCATTAAAAGCACCAGCATTTGCGGTGATTGTAAAAGCTGCAGAAGAAGCAAAAAATAGTTAATTTTTAGACACGCGAAAAAGGGTTAAGTGGAATGCTTAACCCTTTTATTCTTTTTTCACTAAATTTTCACAAAAATCTACCGCTTGCCTCTACATTCCTCATCTTTTTTATCTTACAATGCAAAACATCTCAAATTTTCACTCACAAAAATAAAGGACACAACAATGGCTTTAAAAGATTTAGACTGGGCAAATTTAGGTTTTTCATATATTAAAACAGATTACCGTTTCATCGCTCACTGGAAAGAGGGCAAATGGGACGAAGGAAAACTCACTACAGATAGCACATTACATATTCACGAAGGTTCAACCGCTCTTCACTACGGGCAACAATGTTTTGAAGGCTTAAAGGCTTACCGCTGCAAAGATGGTTCAATCAACTTATTCCGTCCGCAGGCGAATGCAGAGCGTATGCAACGTACCGCAGACCGTCTTTTAATGCCACGCGTACCAACAGAATTATTCGTACGTGCGTGTAAAGAAGTGGTTAAAGCTAACCAAGATTGGTTGGGCCCTTACGGCTCTGGTGCAACCTTATACTTACGTCCATTCTTAATTGGTGTGGGCGAAAACATCGGCGTGAAAGCAGCACCAGAGTTTATTTTCTCTGTTTTCTGCTGCCCAGTGGGTGCTTACTTCAAAGGCGGTTTGGCTCCATCAAACTTCATCACGACTGATTACGACCGTGCTGCACCAATGGGCACTGGCGGCGTGAAAGTGGGCGGAAACTACGCAGCAAGCTTACTTCCACACGAATTAGCCGCAGAACAAGGTACGCCAGAACGTAAATTTGCGGATGCAATCTATTTAGATCCAAAAACTCACACCAAAATTGAAGAAGTCGGTGCTGCAAACTTCTTTGGGATCACAAAAGATAATAAATTTATCACGCCAAAATCAGAATCTATTTTACCAAGTATTACCAAATACTCTCTTTTACATATCGCAAAAGAGCGTTTAGGAATGGAAACAATCGAGGGCGATGTGTATATCGACCAACTCGACCAATTCGCTGAAGCTGGTGCGTGTGGTACTGCAGCAGTAATTACCCCTGTAGGCGGTATTCAACACAACGGCAACTTCCACGTTTTCTATTCAGAAACTGAAGTAGGCCCTGTTACCCGTCGTCTTTACGATGAACTAACAGGCATCCAATTCGGTGATGTCGAAGCACCTGAAGGCTGGATTGTGAAAGTAGAATAACCCTACAATTGTCAAGCGGTCGAATTTGTAAAAGATTTTGCAAACTCGACCGCTTCTGTTTTTCTGGAGTTAAAAATCCTTTTCCACCAACATCTGCACATATTTTTCTGAATAAGAAAACATTGAAGGAATGTTACTTTCTTGTTTTTTCCAACGGAATTGCACTTTCGGCGTAAAACCTAAATACTGCCAATCTTGTTTCCATAAAGTTAAATTCAGAGAATAGATTTTATCACGACGAATTTTATTTAATGGCAAAATTCCACCAAGAGAAGCAAAATCTTTATATTGTTTTAACGCAATTGAACCATTGACTTGAGTAGCAATCACATAGCCCCAATTTTGCCTCCAACCTATTCTCAAGGCTTTCATATCATTACTATATTGTTTTATACGTGTGGTTTCTCGAATAAAATCCGTACCTAAATAGTAATAACCTTTTTCGGTGGGTTGCCAAATAAACGTGGTGGAAGCCAGTTTAATGTTACCATTGCGATCAGGTTGAGTGAAATAACGAGGCTGACTGAACTCAAAAGCGGTCGAAATTTGCCAATGTTTTGCAAAACTCAGCCCATATTCCGCCCTTGCCCCATTTGCCCAGTTATACCGATAACCGCCCAACCATTGTCGCTCATAAAACGGTTTTAATACCAATTTATATTTAGCATTTTGATATTGATAGCCTAAATAAGTGCGGTTAGTGATTTCATCATAATTATGATTATCCCAATAATTTTTGCCATATAGATTATTCGTAAAATACAGATAATGCGAACCTGCTATGTTCCAATTTTTCTGAGCATCAAAATAATAAGCAAAGCCGTGTGCCGATTGTGGCAACATATCATCATTTTTCACAAAACCCGTGTTTTCGATATGTCGCTCATTAGATGTATTATTCACATTCTTAGTTTGTAAATAATTCCCACCTAAAGAAAATTGCCAACGTTCTCGGTTTTCAATTGCTTGCAAATAATTTTGAATAATCGACCGCTCTTCATGATTTAAATTTTCTTCCATTTGCAATAACTGAAAAGCCTTTTTGGCATTATTATTTTGATAATCTAAGAATAATAATCTTACTTGTCTTATTTTGGCGTAATTAACCAATCTTGGATTGTTTTCTGGAAAAATTTGATAAATCGGTAATAAACGATCTACTAAATCCATTCGATCAATACTTAGCATATCTGAAAGTAATTTTTCGGTTGTTTTAGGATCTTTTTCTAAATCGGAAATAGAATAGGTGTTTTCTTGTTTTTCGTTAGCAAAAATATTGCAACAAATACTTGAGACTAAAATAAAAAGAAGTGTGTTTTTCATGATATTAAAGAAATAAGGCTCTATTGCTAGAGCCTTTTAAATAAATTATTGTTTATATAAAGTTTGAGAGCCGATTATTTCTATATTTTTATCAGATGAAGATACATCATATTTGAAGTATATATCATCTCCATCATATCGATTAGTTTCACCTCCATATGAACCTGATAAGTTTTCTGTTTTTAACGTTTCTGTCAGGATTTTACCCGTTGCCTCACTATTAAATGCTACGCGATTATCATTTTTATAGAGAGCAGCCTCTTTAAATTCAAGTTCAGCTTGAGCTTTTTTCACATCATCTGATGAATAAAAATTAAAGACTGCAGAACCGTTGATTTTTTTATTATCAAAATCAGCATTTAAGATAACATAACTTTTTCCATCGACTTTTGAAGAAATATTGTTACCATTAATTTTTGCACTAGCATCTATATTCTGAGAAAGATAGGTTGCTTTGCCTTTTAAATTAGAGCCATAACCAGATATTGAAGACTCTTCAAATTTTGGTACTGCAGGCAATTTATCCCAAACCACTTCTTTTGGCGTATTTTCAGTTGTAGGAGTTACAACAGGAACTGTAATTGTTTCTGAAGGTTTAGCAGGTTCAACTGTAGGTGTTGTTGCTGTTTCCGAAGGTTTAGCGGGTTCAACGTTTGGAGTCGTTGCTGTTTCCACTGGTTTAGCGGGTTCAACGTTTGGAGTCGTTGCTGTTTCCGTAGGTTTAGCAGGTTCAACTTTTGGGGTTGTTGGTTGTTCTCTTTGAACTTCAGAAACTTTTTCGCCATTAAATACACCATTTGATGTATTCGTTGATGAATTAGTGGCTCCATTATTACCGCTATTACCACCACCTGAACCACAAGCAGTTAATCCCACCATTACGGCTGTTGCTAATAATGATCTAGTAAATGTCATTGTCATAAAAACGTCCTCAAGATTGGATAAATTTCGCGTAAATGTTATACTCAACCCCAATTTTTCACCACAAACGAACAGTGTCAAAAACTTATCTGTCACTACCTAAAACCGCACTTTAAGGAAATAAAATGGAAGTCCATGATAAAATTCGCGTAATGAGAGAAATCAATCAATGGTCGCAAGAAGAAATGGCGGAAAAACTTTCGATGTCGCCGAATGGATATGCCAAAATTGAGCGTGGACAAAGTAGTATTAATTTAGATAAATTACAGCAAATTGCGAATGTGTTTAATATTGATATGGGCGAATTGATTACTTGTAAGGATAGAACAATATTCTTTTCTCTAGGTGGTGATAATTCAAATAACGTGACAAATGGGCATTTTGGCACAAATGAAGCCTTAACAGTGGAAAATGAAAAATTAAATAGTTTACTGGCAATGAAAGATACGTTATTAGCTCAAAAAGATGCGGAAATTGTGGCATTAAAAGAGATTATTGAGTTGTTAAAAGCAAAATAGGAAAAATATGATTAAACGAATTGATGTTAGCCATCGTTTTTCAGAAGTGGCGATTTACAATGGTGTCGCATATTTAGCAGGGCAAGTGCCAACCGACGCAAGCAAAAATGCCTACGAGCAAACTAAACAAGTATTGGGCGAGATTGATAAATTTCTTGCGAAAGCGGGTACAGATAAAAGCCAAATTTTAATGGCAACCGTTTATCTGGCAAATATGGGCGATTATGCGGAAATGAATCGTGCGTGGGATGAATGGGTTGCTGAGAATAATGCCCCACCTCGTGCAGCAATTGAAGCAAGACTTGCCGATCCAAATTGGAAAGTAGAGATTGTGGTAACAGCTGCTGTTGCTTAGCCTTTCCAATAAATCAAAGCCATTTAACATGAAAGTTAAATGGCTTTTACAATACTAATTTGTAGTAGTTTCTTCAGACTCAGCTTCTAAACGTTCAAGGTAGTCCGCAAACAATGCATTAAAGTTTACTGGAGAAAGATTTAATGCTGGGAATGTACCTCGGTTTACTAGGCTTGCGATTAATTCACGAGCGTAAGGGTAGAGGATTTCTGGGCATTGTGCAGATAAGCAATGTGCTAATTGTAATCCTTCTAAGCCTTTGATGGTAAATACACCCGCTTGTTTTACTTCACAAATGAATGCGGTGTCGCCACTGCCTTCTAATGTAGTTGAAACATTAATATGTAATACTACCTCGTAAAGATTTTCGCCTAATTCACGCGTTTCAGTATCCAGTTCAAAACCTAATTTTGGTGCCCACTCTTGGTTAAAGATATTTGGTAGGTTAGGTGCTTCAAAAGAAACATCTTTTACATAGATACGTTGAATTTGGAATTCAAACTGTTGTGCTTCTTGTTCTGTTGCTTCAGCAACTTTGTTTTCTTCAGCCATAATATTTCCTTATTTTTTTACTGTTGGCAGATTTGCTGCTTTCCAGCCCATCATACCTTCTTTCAGTGCATAAACTTTCTCGAAACCGTGCTTAACAAGCTGTTCTGCGATTTTAGTTGCACCAAAACCGTTACCATCTATCACGATTACTGGACGAACTTTAAATTTATCGATTGCAGTGGTTTTTCCCTCTTTGATGTCGCTTGGGTGAATTAAGTGGCTTTCTACAATGTGCCCTTTACGGAATTCATCGTCAGTACGCACATCTAAGAATACGCCTTCTTCGTTATTCACTAGCTGCACTGCTTGAGCATTTTCAATCACTTTGAATTTGCTGGTTGCCCCTTTAAATAAGGTATAAAGGGTAATCACAAATACTGCCACCCACGCTGCAATCAGCAAAGGATGATTTCCGATAAATTGTTGAAGTTGTTGAGTAAACGTTAAGTCCATAAATCCTCTCTTTGGTTGCAAATAATGCAAATCAAGCGATCAGATTTTGCAAAAGTTTTGCGAAAACAAACCGCTTGTACATGAAAACCGCTCACAACTGAGCGGCTTTAAAGATTAGGCTTGAACTTGTGATTGCATTAACTCGTCAAATGACATCACTTTTTCAGTCACTTTCGCTTTCGCTAATACTGTATCAACCGCTTGTTCTTCTAATACTACGTTACGGATATTTTCAGTTAATTGACGGTTTTTAGCATAGTATTCTACTACTTCAGCTGGTTGCTCGTAAGCTGATGCGATATCTGCGATCATCGCTTCAACGCGTGCTTCATCCACTTTTAATTCGTTAGCACCAATTACCGTTGAAAGCAATAAACCTACTTGAACACGGCGTTTTGCTTCTGTTTCAAATAATTCAGCTGGTAATTGTGCTGCCATTTCTGGTTTACCACCAAAACGTTGAACCGCTTGTTGACGTAATACATCCACTTCTTCCGCTACTGCAGCCGCTGGCACTTCGATATCGTTTTGAGCAATTAAGCCGTTGATTACTTGGTTTTTCACACGTGCAGTGACTGCGTTGTTTAATTCACGTTGCATATTTTTCTTGATTTCTGCACGTAAATCGTCTACTGATTTTGCGTTACCGAATTTTTTCACGAACTCTTCAGTTAATTCAGGTAATACGATGTTTTCTACTTTTTTCAAGGTAATCGCAAATTTCGCTGCTTTACCTTTTAAGTTTTCAGCATGGTATTCTGCCGGGAAAGTCACATCAATATCGAATTGCTCGCCCGCTTTGTGACCTACGATACCTTCTTCAAAACCAGGAATCATACGACCTTGGCTCATTGCAAGTACGAAGTCAGTTGCTTTACCACCTTCGAATTCTTCGCCATCTACAGAGCCTACGAAATCGATTGTTACGCGATCTTCTGCTTTCGCAGCTTCTTGGCTTTCTGCCCAAGTTGCTTGTTGTTTGCGTAAAACATCAACCATTTTGTCTAAATCTGCTTCTGAGATTTCAACCACTGGTTTTTCAACTTCGATGTTTTCTAAACCTTTTAATTCTACTTCTGGGAACACTTCAAAAGTAACAGAGAAAGAGAACTCTTGACCTGGTTGGTAGTTGTTTGGTGTGAAAGTTGGACGACCTGCAAGGTTGATTTTTTCTGCGATAACGGCATCAAAGAATGCACGTTGCATTTCATCAGATAACACATCTTGACGAGCTGCCACACCAAAACGTTGTTCAATGATTGAGTGAGGAACTTTACCTTTACGGAAACCATCTACACGAGCGTTTTTCGCATAGCCTTTTAACTGTTCTTTGTAAGCTGCTTCGATTTTATCTGCAGCTACGGTAATTGTTACACGGCGTTGTAAGCCTTCTAAAGTTTCGATAGAAATTGACATTCTTAAACCTCAATGGTGAGTATATAAAAGATAGATAAATAGACAGGTATTGTAACGTTCAAAGCCATATCTTGCAAGCACTAACAATGCAAGGGGATTTAATACATAAAATAAAAAAACGGAGAGGAATAAAATTTTCTCCGTTTTTCTATATTAAATGAAATTATAAACCTTTTGGAATACGGATTTTTTGACCTGGGAAGATCTTATCTGCATCTTTAATCACTTCACGGTTTGCTTCAAAAATAGCCGTATATTTTGCTCCGTTGCCATAAGCTTTTTCTGCAATTTTCCATAAGCTATCGCCTTTTTGGATCACATAAAATTCGTCATCCATACCAATTTTTTCACCGCTTGCAAGCTGAACATTATCAATATTGACAGAAATAATCCCTGCTACATTACCCGCCATTAACACCGCTTTCTCAATCGCTGCGGCTGTCGTTGCTGCACCAGATACAGTTGCCACACCATTTTCAACTGTCACTTGCACGTTTTCAATACCAGGATTGTCTTCTGCTAAATGTTCAGTAACTGCTTTTGATGCGTCTTCTTCTTTATTAAATAATTTACGACCAATGTCGCCAACAAAATCAAATAACCCCATAATAACTCCTTAAAATAAATAAAAGTGATGCGATCTTACCACTATTTTTATCGAAATAGTGTAAGTGTTGTGTTAGAGTATTGTAAATTTATTTAGTTCAAGGACACACTATGAAATTAGCAGAAGCCTTAATTGAACGTGCCGATTCACAACGCCGTGTAGAGCAACTAAAACAACGCTTAAACCAAAATGCCCAATATCAAGAGGGCGAAGAACCTGCAGAATCACCAGAAGCATTGTTAGCAGAATATCGCCAAGTGGCAACAAAACTTGAGCAGCTTATCGTTAAAATCAATTTAGCCAACAACCGTATTCAACTTGAAAGCGGACAATTGATGGTTGAAGCATTGGCAAAACGTGATCGTTTGAAAGCCGAACATAACACGCTAATTAATCTTGCGGATGCTGCTACTCAAACCTTTGACCGCTACAGTCGTAGCGAAATCAAAACCCTTGCGGCAATTGACGTGAAAAATATCCGCAAGCAAATTGATGAAATCGCGAAACAACACCGCCAGTTAGATACTCAAATTCAACAGGCGAATTGGTTGAGTGAGATTTAGATAAAATCAGGCATTCCAATTCAAAGCGAATACAACCTCGCTTAAGGCATAGCAATTAATAAAAGCAGAAACCGCGGGCAGTTTCACTTCATACCGTGTAGCCCCGTACAAGTGACTTTTTATTGTGATTGCGTACTTTGTACTACCACGTATTGATTGAATTGGAAGGGTGGGTTAGGGGATTTTTAAGTAGGAAATAGTAGTGAAACAGGCTCAATTTTACGTTTTAAACAAAGATAATATTCACGAACAAGCGTGTGATTTAGCAGCAAAAGCATGGAGACTTGGCAAGCGTGTATTGATTACATGTGAAACTGAGCAACAAGCCTTTGAAATTGATGAACTACTGTGGGCAAGGGAGCCTGACTCTTTTGTACCGCACAATCTTTCGGGCGAAGCGACACAATATCCAACGCCTATTGAAATTAGCTGGAAAGGTAAACGAAACGCTCAACGCCGAGATTTGTTGATTAGCTTACAAACACAAATTCCTGAATTTGTGACAAGTTTTAATAAAGTGATTGAATTTGTACCTGTGAACGAAACCGAAAAAGCTCAAGCCCGTGAGCGTTACAAACAATATCGTCAACAAGGCTGGCAGCTCTTAACTGAGCAAATTTCATAAAATCAATGTGAATTAAGATTCAATGGTAAAATAAAGGAGAGTTCATACAACGGACTCTTGAGCAAGTCAAAAGTTATTGGTATTTAAACGCCATATCAAGTCCTTTCCACAGCTTCCTTTTGCTCTCTGGCTTCAACAATTCTGCCCAATTTTCGACATGTAACTGCGGCTGATTTGCATATTTTTCCTGAATTCTGACCGCTTGCTCTTCGGCTTCTACCACCAAGAAAAATGGCTTATGTTCGAAACGGATTCGATGAAATTGCTCGTAATTTACCCAGTAAAATTCATTCGATTGCAATGAAAGTGCAAAAAGCAAGTCTTGAAAAAGACTGCTTTTTTGTTGTTCTTCTTCACAAATCACCACTAATTTGACCGCTTGATCTAACCGAATTTGAGCATCGCCTTTCAGCACTTGTGGCTTAACCAACTGCCATTGTGTCACGCCCATTGCTTGCAATAATAAATCTCGTCTATTCATCTTGTTCTCGCAAAAAATTGATAGGGAATAGTAGCAAAACTGGGTAAAATGCGGAAATTATTTTTAAAGGAAAGGAAATTATGTTCTCTCTTGAAAGCGAGGTATTAGCTCGCCATTTGCCTCTGTTTGCTGAAAAATCGGTACTATTTTTCGGTTATGTACGTGACGATTTTGCCCAAAGTTTAAAAGATACCAAAAATATTGCTGTGTTTAGCAGCTATTTTGACTACGCTCACTCACGCCAAGCTGTCGAATTTGGTGTAGAAAACAGCAAAAAAGCTGATTTAGCTGTGTATTATTGGGCAAAGAACAAGCAGGAATGCCAATATCAATTGTTAGAATGGCTGGCTCAAGCACAAGTTGGGCAAGAACTGTTGATTATTGGAGAAAATCGTGCCGGAGTGCGCTCGGTGGAAAAAATGCTCGAACCGTTTGGCAATATTGCCAAAATTGATTCGGCTCGTCGCTGTGGTTTGTACCATTTTGAGCTACAAAACGTGCCGACTTTCAATGCAGAAAAATTCTGGAAAAGCTACGTACTCAACGATTTAACGATTTCTGCTTTGCCAGCGGTGTTTAGCTCGGCAGAATTGGATGGCGGCACAAAGCTGTTACTTTCCACCTTCCATAAAGCTGATGGATTAAAAGGCAAAGTGTTGGATTTAGGATGTGGTGCAGGTGTGATTGGGGCGAGCTTAAAGAAACAATTCCCGAAAATTAAACTGACGATGAGTGATATTCACGCCATGGCGATTGCTTCTAGCCAACGTACTTTGGCAAAAAATACATTAGAAGGTGAAGTGTTGGCAAGCGATGTATTTTCGCATATTGAAGGGCGATTTGACCTGATTGTTTCCAACCCACCGTTCCACGATGGCGTGGATACAGCTTATCAAGCGGTCGAAAATTTGATCTTACAAGCGAAAAACCATTTAACCAAAGGTGGAGAATTACGCATCGTAGCGAATGCCTTTTTGCCTTATCCAAACTTGCTAGACAGTGCATTCGGCAAGCACGAAGTGGTGGCGAAATCGACTAAGTTTAAAGTGTATTCGGCACGAAATTAAGCCAGACAGGGTGTATAAATAACACCCTATTTTCTGACATAAGCGGATGCACCGTGCATCAGCATTCTAAGTTGGGTCATCACCCGTTTCTTGAGTTCGTCACGTTGTTGGTTGTTCATATCTAAAGCGTGTGAGCCTGCAGTAAAAACAAGAGTGACCAAACCTTCTGCTTGAATATGAGCGATTTCACGCCCTAATTCAGGGCTTTTCATTAAGATGTAGTCAGTAAGTTCTGCAATAAAATGCTGAATTTCACGCGAAGCTGCGGTACGAAAGGCTTGTGATGTACCTGAACTTTCACGCAATAATAAGCGGAAAACGTTTGGACGGTCGTTAATCAGTTCAAAGAAAGTTTCAACCGAAAGGGCAACCACGCCGCCGCCTTTCTCAATACGTTTACGAGCTTGACGCATTAACTGACGGAGTACTAAGCCTGATTCATCTACCATTGCCAATCCCAATTCGTCCATATCTTTGAAGTGGCGGTAAAACGAGGTTGGAGCAATGCCCGCCTCTCGAGCGACTTCCCGCAAACTTAAGTTGCTGAAACTTTTTTCGGCACTCAATTGGTTGAACGCTGCATCTACAAGGGCACGGCGGGTTTTCTCTTTTTGTTGTGCTCGAATACCTACATGACTCATTTTTTATCTCTGTATCGATTATTCAACATCTTGTTTTTTCATCACTTCTTCGATACCTTTGGCAAGGCGTTCATAACGGGTACGAAGTGGTGAACCTGGGCGATAAATTAAGCCAATCGCACGGAACGGTGTTGGATTGCAAAATGAGATGTATTTCACACCGCTTGTTTCTTTCGCGGCAAATTTTGGAATCAGCGAAATGCCCACATTAGCTGCCACCATATTGCGGAGTGTTTCCAAATTGGTTGCTTTGAAATGGGCACTCTCTTTCGCACCAACCGATAAGCAGTAATCTAGCGTTTGCGTGCGTAGGCAATGCCCATCATCTAAGAAAAGTAGTTCTTTATCTTTTAAAACCGAAATCGGCAGTTGTTTTTCTTTCGCCCATTCGTGCTTATCTGATACCGCAAGCAAAATCTCTTCGTTAAAAAGCGGTACTTCGATAAAAGGCTCACTCTCTTTAACAAAAGCCAAAATACCGCAATCAAGCTGACCTGCAGAGAGCTGATCCACCATTTGGGATGTTTGTAATTCGTATAAATAAAGATCAAGCTCAGGGAATGTCTCTTTCATTGCGGGTACGATGATAGGTGACAAGTATGGACCGAGCGTAGGTAAAATGCCTACGTGAAGTGGCCCCGACATCTCTTTGCCCTGATTACTTGCCATCTCTTTTAACACCTTCACTTCACGTAATACAGATTTGGCTTGATCGACTAATGCTAAACCCGCTTGAGTGAAAAGCACTTTGCGGCTGGTACGTTCAAGTAAAATCGTGCCTAATTCGTCTTCTAATTTGCGAATTTGACCGCTTAATGTTGGCTGGCTCACATTGCATGCATCGGCAGCACGGCGGAAATGTTTATATTCTGCTAATGAAATTAAATATTCCAGATCCCTGATGTTCATGATAACCTTTTCCTTACTTATTTATAAATATTACCTATCAATAGAATAAGATGAATTATGGCATATTTATCTATAAAATGCGTGCGATTTTTAATTCTTATTTATTTTTTGGAGAAAAAATATGTCTTTAAAAGATATGACAGGTCAAAAAGTGCCTTCTGTTACATTCCACACACGTCAAGGCGACACATGGGTTGATGTGACTACAGATGAAATTTTCAACAACAAAAAAGTGGTTGTTTTCTCATTACCAGGTGCATTTACCCCAACTTGTTCATCAACTCATTTACCACGTTACAACGAATTAGCAAAAGAGTTTTATGCATTAGGTGTAGATGAAATCGTTTGTTTATCAGTAAACGATACATTCGTTATGAACGCATGGAAAGCGGATCAAGAGTGCCAAAACGTGACTGTGCTTCCAGATGGTAACGGTGATTTCACTCGCGGTATGGGTATGTTAGTAAGCAAAAATGACTTAGGCTTCGGTGACCGTTCATGGCGTTATTCTATGTTCGTGAACAACGGCGTAGTTGAAAAAATGTTCATTGAACCACAAGAACCAGGTGACCCATTCAAAGTATCTGATGCAGACACAATGATCAAATACTTAAATCCATCTTGGGAAGCAAAACCATCTGTGTCAATCATCACTAAACCAGGTTGCCCATTCTGTGCAAAAGCGAAAGCATTGTTAGAAGTGAAAGGTTTCCCATACGAAGAAATCGTATTAGGTAAAGATGCTTCAACAACTTCTGTACGTGCAATCACTGGTCGCACATCTGTACCACAAGTATTCATTGGTGGTAAACACATTGGCGGTAGCGACGAGTTACAAGCATATTTCGATGTAAAATAATTGAAATAACTTTATAGAGAAAGGCTAAATTCTTCGGGAATTTAGCCTTTTTTGTTATACTTCATTCAATTCTCCCTTTTTAGTAAAGAAGGGGATTTATTTTTACAATTAAGAGAAGACTTCAATGAACCGAAAACACATCCATATTCTTGGTATTTGTGGCACTTTTATGGGCGGTGTGGCGATGATCGCACGCGAGCTAGGCTACAAAGTGACAGGCTCAGACACCAATGTTTACCCGCCAATGAGCACCTTTTTAGAAACACATGGCATTGAAATTATCCCTAACTACGATGTGGCTCAACTCCAACCCGCACCCGATTTAGTCGTGATTGGTAATGCAATGAGCCGCGGTAACCCTTGTGTGGAATATGTCTTAAATCATCAGCTTAATTACACTTCAGGTCCGCAATGGCTACACGACCATCTCCTTAAAGATCGCTGGGTGCTTGCTGTTTCAGGCACGCACGGAAAAACGACCACTACGGGAATGTTAGCGTGGATCTTAGATCAAAACCAAATCGACACAGGCTTTTTAATTGGTGGCGTTGCGGGCAATTTCGGCATTTCCGCACGAGCAGGTTCAAGCAAATTCTTCGTGATTGAAGCGGACGAATACGATTCTGCCTTCTTCGACAAGCGGTCGAAATTCGTGCATTATTCGCCAAGAACCCTGATTATCAATAACATCGAGTTCGATCACGCCGATATTTTTGAGAACTTACATGCGATTCAACGCCAATTTCATCATCTCATTCGTACCATTCCAAGCGAAGGACGTATTTTGGCAGCAAGCGACGATCAAAACGTACAAAATACACTAAAAATGGGAACATACAGTGAAGTGCAAACGATTGGTGAAAGCAAAGAGTGGTTTGCTAAACCATTGAATGCCGATTGTTCACAATTTGAAGTATATCATTTGGGTGAGAAAGCAGGCGAAGTGCATTGGAATATCATTGGCCGCCACAATATGCATAATGCATTGATGGCAATTGCCGCTTCACAGCATGCAGGAGTGAGCATTGAAGGGGCTTGCAAAGCATTAGGTTCATTCATCAATGCTAACCGCCGATTGGAAGTGAAAGGCGAAGTAAATGGCATCACCGTTTATGATGATTTTGCCCACCACCCAACCGCAATTGAAGCCACAATCGATGCACTTCGTGGCAAGATTGGCAAAGATGCCCGCATTATCGCGGTTTTAGAGCCTCGTTCAAACACAATGAAAATGGGTGTGCATAAAGATGACATTGCACCAAGCCTACACGATGCACAAGCGGTCTTTATTTATCAGCCTGATACCATTCCTTGGAAAGTGAGCCAAATCACTGATGCATTAACTCAACCAGCGAAATGGTCAGCAAGCATTGATACGTTAGTTGAAATGATTGCCCAAGAAGCAAAAACAGGCGATCATATTTTAGTGATGAGCAACGGTGCTTTTGGAGGTATTCATCATAAATTGATTCAGAAATTGAATGGCTAATTCCGCCAAATAATAAGCCGTTGGAAATAAAACATCATCGTCAACACGGAATTGGGGGTGATGCAACGCATAAGGGCCGCCAGAACCGACCATCACAAATACACCTGGTACCTCTTGTTGATAAAAGGCAAAATCCTCACCGATTGGGCTAGCTTCGACAATTTTTGCCTCAAAACCGACCGCTTGTGCAACCTCTAGCGTGAGCGGAACCCATTGTTCGGCATTATTCACTGATGGTGGGCCTGCGTGCCATTCTAGTTCAATTGAAACTTCAAACGCCGCAGCGATCCCTGCTAAAAGGGTGCGGAAACGTTGCTCAATTTGCGTGCGAATTTCAGTATTAAAGGTTCGCACCGTCCCTTCTAAATAAGCACTATCAGGAATCACATTCCAAGTGTTACCACTTTGCACGTGGGTAATGGAAACTACCGCATTTTCGTGGGTCGCCACATTACGGCTAATAATAGTTTGTACGCTGCTGATAACCTGAGCTAATACAATAATCGGATCTTTTCCATCTTGCGGGCGAGCAGCGTGCGCGCCTTTCGCATGAATATGAACTTCAAAACGATCCACACCCGCAGTGAGTGCGTGCGGCTTTGTGCCAAGCGTACCAACAGGTAAGGTAGGATCATTATGCAAGCCAAAAATCGCATCAACACCTTTTAATGCCCCTGCTTTTAACACATTCAGTGCACCCAATCCTGTTTCTTCTGCCGCTTGAAAAAGAATTCGAACGGTGCCTTCTAGCTTATTTTCGTGCTGTTTAAGCAAAATAGCCGCCCCTAATGCTGCTGAAAGATGGAAATCGTGACCGCAAGCGTGCATTACGCCTTCTCGCTCGGAACTAAAAGGCACGCCTGATTCTTCCAAAATAGGCAAGGCATCAATGTCTGAACGTAACATCACCGTTTTGCCCGGTTTTGCGCCTTTGATTTCGGCAACTAACCCTGTTTTCAACGGTAAATCTAAAATCGTGATGTGATGTTTTTCTAACTCACTTTTAATTTTTGCGGTCGTTTCAAACTCCTCATTTGAAAGCTCAGGAAAACGATGGCGTTCTTGACGAAATTGGCGTAAGAAATCGGCTAGTTCTTGGTATTGTCGGATTAACTGATGTAATTTTTCCATACTGCTTCTCACAAAATAGATTGGTAGGTTTGAATAAATGCATTCATTTCGACGCCTTCTGGTAAAGCAGAAAGCGCTTGAGAAAAATCGCGATAGATGGCTTCGTTATTTATTGCTTGAGCCAATTTCTGGTTGAGTTCTTCACCAGAATAAGGCTTCATTGGGCTGCCTTTAGGGTAATCAGATTGCGCTTGTAAAACTGCACCGTTTTTTAACCGCATCACAATAGTAACGGCTCTTTTATTCTCGGGCGTTGCTTGATACAAGCGGTCGATTTTTGTCATCAACTTGCAAATATCAGGCTCGCATTCTGCTTGTTCAAAATGCTGAAAATCTAGCCTTTTACCGAGCAAAATGGCTGCCACCAGATATTCCGCAGAAAAACGCCCTTCACTTGGTTTTTGAACCGCTCGATAAATCAATGCTGCATCTGCATTTGGGTGAAAAAAGAGCAAAATTTGCTTAATCTCATTAGGATCATCCAATTCTTCTCTAAGCTGATAAGCTGCATCCGCAATGCCCGCAGCTGCTGAGCAATAGGGATAAGTTTTAAACCAGAGCTGATCGATTTGCCAATTTTCGCCCCATTTTTCAAGCAAGGCTTGAGGAGAACGTTTCTCTGTAAAAAGGGCAAAAAAACCAATATTTTCATCAAAAGCATTTTGCTCAAGCGATAATCCTGCCTCTATCCACTCCACCGCTTGAATCGCAGATTGTGCTGCCATTCCTGCGTGCAACGCTTTAATAGGAGAGCCAAAAACCATTCGCATACCTGATGCTTGAGTAGCAGCTAATGCAATGGCTTGAGCCAAAAAATCCTTTTTATGCAAGTAACATATCGCACAGGTTGCCGCAATTCCGCCAAGGGTTGCTGTGCTGTGCCAGCCTTTTAAGTAATGGGCAGGATTTACCGCTTTTCCTAAACGTGCCATCACTTCAACGCCAATAATGTAAGCGGTCAAAAAACGCTGGCTATTTACCAAAGACGATTTTTCAGAAGAAAGCGAGGCAAACAATGCACTTAAAATCACTGCTGAAGGATGCCCTCGAACATCAGAATGCACATCGTCATAATCTAATAAATGGGCTTGAAAACCGTTAAATAGTGCAGCTTGGCGCGCGGTTGCTTTTTGCTTTTGCCCAATAAGCCAAGCTTGTGGATTACCGCCTTCTTGATTTATCCACGCTTTAAAATCTTGCAATTTTTTGTGATTGCGAGCTTGAAGGCTTGCTGCAAAATAATCCATTATGCCTTGCTGTGCTTTTTTTAATGTCGCAGAGTCGGTAATCAGCGGGATGGATAAAATCTGCTCGGCAAAATCAAAAGCATTCATTAAATATAAAACTCGACTGGATCTGCAAATTGACGAACAAAACGTTTGGTTTGTTCTTGCTGTGGAAAATCGATCACTTGTTTTGCCGGCCCTTGCTCAACAATATGCCCATCTGCCATAAAAATGATCCGATCGGCAACGTGTTTCGCAAAATCCATTTCGTGGGTCACGATCACCATTGTGATCTTTTGTTTTGCCAACTGCTGAATAACTTGTAAAACTTCATTCACGCGTTCTGGATCAAGCGCTGAGGTTGGCTCATCAAACAATAATACTTTTGGTTTTACCGCAAGTGCACGCGCAATCGCAATACGCTGTTGCTGCCCGCCTGAAAGGGTAACGGGATATTGATTGGCTTGTTCTGAAAGCCCAACTTGTTTTAATAAACTTAAACCAAGATCCGTTGCTTCGGCTTTATTTAATTTTTGATTGACTAAAGGTGCAAGCGTAATATTTTCCAATGCAGTTTTATTTTTAAATAAATTATAACTTTGGAAAACCATTGCAGATTGATTGCGCAAAGCTAATTCTTCTTTCTTAGAATGCTGTTTTACATCTAATTCTGTTTCTGCAATTTTTATTATGCCATTATCTGGTTTTTCTAATAAATTTAAACAACGCAATAACGTAGATTTACCCGAACCAGATGGACCAATAATAGCAACCACTTCCCCTTCTTGAATAGATAAATCAATATTATCCAACACGATATTTTTACCAAAAGACTTGGTAAGTTTTTCAACTGAAATCATTGTAGTCATCTTAATTCCTTAACGTTTATAAGGGGAAGAGAGAATGCTTTCTAACCATTTTTGTGCCCAAGAATAAAGCACTACTGTCAACCAATAAATAATGCCAACGGCTAAATAGGTTTCAAAGAATTTATAAGATTCTGCCGTAATCAATTTACCTGCCGACAATAATTCTGGCACGCCGACAAAGAAGGCTACAGATGAATCTTTTAATAGCGAGATAAACATATTCCCTGTGCTTGGCAAAGCATTTACAAAGGCTTGTGGCAGAACGATATGGCGATAAATATTGGTAAGCGATAAACCCATTGCCATCCCTGCCTCACGCTGACCATTATCGACAGACTCCAAACCCGCACGGAAAATCTCAGCAAGATAAGCAGAATATTTCAGGCTAAAGCATAATAATGCTGCAGCCATCGCTGAAATCCCTTTTAGGCTTGGAAATAATTGAGGTAAACCATAATAAATAATAAAAAGTAACACTACCGTTGGCATACCGCGAAATAATGAAATATATAACGCAAGTAAACTATCTACAACCAACACTTTTTGCACTCGAATTAACGCAATAAATAAACCAACAATAATAGCAATAACAATCGAAATAATTGTAATAAAGAGTGTAGTAGGTAGATAAGTAACAATCTCTGGAAACACAGAAACAAAATAGCTAAAATCAAAATTCATTAGGTTTACCTTGTAAAAATTTCGTCTAAAATAACCGCTTGCACTCACCCTTTTAAAAATAAAGGGAGAGTATTTTATTTACTTGGTTCAGTAATATCTTCGCCATAATATTTAATGGAAAGTGATTTTAATGTGCCATTTTCTTTTAATTTCTGAATAGCTTGGTTAAATTCTTGGCTTAATTTTTCACCTTTCTCATTTTTCTCAAATGGGAAACCTACTTCTTCAATCACAAGCGGATCGCCCACTAATTTAAAAGGCAAATTACCGCGTTTAATTTCTGCTAATAAAATAGGTTTAGAATTTACGTAGCCATCTACACGTTGATAAACAAGGTCATACATTGCGCCATCACGAGTTTCATATGTTTTTACGTTGACTTCGTCATTTGGGAATTGTTTTTGAAGGTTTTTTAAATGGTTTGAGCCCAACACACCCGAAATCGTTTTGCCTTTAAGATCTTCATAAGTATTGATGTCTGCATTATCTTTATGGGTCACAATTTGGCTACCGTAGTAGCTATAAGGCTGGGTAAAGTGATATTTTGCTTTGCGCGCATCTGTAATTGCCACGGCATTCGCCACCGTATCTAAACGACCTGAATCAAGCTGCCCCATTAGACCCGAAAATTCTGCCGTCGTCCACTCCACTGTATAACCCAGCTCTTTAGCAATTGCTTCGGTTGTTTCGACATCAAAGCCGACTAATTTCCCTTCTTGTTTGAAGCCATTTGGATAACTTTGTCCTGTAGAACCAACTTTAAGTACTTTATTAGTGGCTTCAGCTTTTGCAGTTTCTACTTGCTTTTCATCACAACCTGCAAGAATAAAAGTGGCTGCAACTAAAGTAGTGATTGCGGTAGTTTTAAAAGACATAATGATCTCCTAATTTTTTTGGGTATGATGTTGTTGATAATCTTCAAATAAAGTTTGGTTTAGAATTTTACGGTAATAAATCGTTGTATGATCTGCAGTTAAATCTGCACGCCCAACCTCTTCAAAACCTTGGCTTAAATAAAACTGAGAAAGCCAAGGATGATTTTCTGCAGTACCTAAAGTCACAAAAGGCACTTTAAGCTGCTGTAATAAAATGTGCTTTTCCACCCAGTTTAATAGCTGTATGGCTAAGCCCTGTTTTTTATAGTCAGGATGAGTAGCAAGCCAGCCAATATGCGGTACCCCAAAAGGGCCTGGGTTATTACCCCAAGGTAAACGCAAACTTATCGAGCAAACTAATTTGCCTTGAATAAAACCGCCAAAAACTAAATTTGTGCGTAAATGTTGTGAAATCGTGGCTAAATCTGCCGTTGCAGCGGCAAAATGAATACCTAAATCTAAAACGGGGCGATAAGCCTGATGCAGTAACTTTTGGTAGACTTCCGCATTTTCTCTCTCTAGTGCTCGAATTTCCATATCGCAATTATTCCTCTAACAAGCCAGACTGCTCTGCATAACGAATAACGACATTCACTTTTTCAGGTGCACTCCCTAAATAATTTTGTGAAATGAGCCACTCAGAAATTTCTTTTTCACTAAATTCCGCTTTAATCGCTTCATTTTCCAAAAGTACTTTTTTGAATGGTTGCTCTTGTTCAAAAGCCTGCATTGAACATTCATAAACAAGGTGATGAGCGGTCTGTTTTCCTAATTTTTTTCCCAATTCAAACATAATTTTTTCGGAAAGAAGTAAACCGTTTTGTAACTCTAAATTCTTCATCATTTGAGCGGCATTCACTTTCATTCCCTTCAAAACCGCAAGGGCAATTTGTAATTGCGCAGAGAGATAAATATTCATTTCTGGCAAAGCAATCCATTCTGCACGCCAGCTCATCGCATCACGCTCGTGCTCTACACGCATAGATTCGTGAATAAGGGCAACGCTTTTAAAAATCGGTGAGGTTAAACTTGCTATTCCCTCTAGTGCCGCAGGATTACGCTTGTGTGGCATTGTGGAAGAACCAATTTTTCCTGCTGAAAACGGCTCTTCGATTTCGTTAATTTCGGTACGCATTAAGTTGTAAAACTCATTAGCGATTTTACCTAAAGTACCGCTAATTAACGCCACGACTGAAGCATATTCAGAGAAACGATCGCGTGCTGCTTGCCAGCCAATATTCGGTGTATTTAAGCCAAGTAGTGTTAACGCTCGCTCCTCCACTTCTGGGCCTTTTTCACCAAAAGAAGCGTATGTACAAATTGCGCCGCTAATATTGCCCACTAAAACACGTTCACGAATTTCATTTAAGCGCTGTAAATGGCGAACAAACTCATCTAGCCACACCGCCAGTTTAAAACCAAAAGTTGTCGGTAATGCTTGCATTCCGTGCGTGCGCCCCACCATTGGTAAATATTGATATTTTTTTGCCAGTTGTTTTAAGGCTTGTGCCACTAAACAGCTATCACGTTGCACAATATCAAAGGCTTGTTTTAATTGAAGAGCGGTTGCGGTATCCACAATATCTTGGGTGGTTGCACCATAATGAATATATTCACCCGCTTCACCAGATTGGCGTTGCAACGCATTGATGGTTGCCATAAAGGTATGCTTTAACTTGACAGATTCATCTGCAAGTTGATTAAAATCGAGCGCATTAGCATCTACAGATTTTGCGATTTTCTCTGCCGCTTCTACAGGAATAACACCCAGTTCGCCTTCCGCTTTTGCTAGTGCGACTTCAACTTCAATTTGTTGACGTAAGCGATTTTCTTCCGACCAAACAGCACGCATTTCAGGCGTACCAAAGTTATTACCAAGGGTTAGAAAATCAATTACGTGAGCAGCCATTTTGTTTTACCTTTACTAAATAAATTTTGGAATGGCTTGATTCTATAAATCTTTTTTATACCAATCTAATAATTTATCTAGCCATAATATTCCATAAAGTTATATGAAGGGAAGGTAAAAAAGATACTAAGAAGAGAAGTAGAAATAATAAAGGGCATCTCTGCCCTTCAATGATAAGAAATTCAACCTGAAAAAATTAACCCAATTCTGCCTGTCGATAAACATAGCCTATTTCGCTCGGTACAAACTCTAATAAATGGGTTAAGCAGTTTGGTGCATCAGCATCTTGGTGAGAAACAAATAGCAACTGTGTTTCACTATTTTGTACCAGCTGTTCGATAAATTGCTTCACGAGTTGGCGATTTAACCCATCTAAACCTTGCAGTGGTTCATCTAAAATCAGAATGGGCGGGTGTTTGATCATCGCCCGTGTAATCAGCAACAACCGTTGTTGCCCCCAAGAAAGAGAGCGGAATGGCGTTTGGGCAAGATTTTGCAAGTTTAATCGAGCAAGCCACTCCATCGCTTTCATTCTCACACTTTCGGGAATACGTTGATAAACGCCGATGGAGTCAAAAAAGCCCGAAACAATCACTTCTAACGCAGAGCAATTCACGCGATAATCCATATGCAATTGGCTGCTTACGTAACCAATGTGCTTTTTGATTTCCCAAATGGTTTCCCCAGTTCCCCGTTGGCGACCGAACAATTTAACTTTGTTCGCATAAGCCTGCGGGTGATCGCCTGTGATAATCGAAAGCAAGGTAGATTTCCCCGCACCATTTGGGCCTTTAATCCACCAGTGTTGCTGCGGTTGCATCGTCCAAGTTAAATTATCAATAATTTTTTGCTCTCCATATTGAATAGTTACATTTTCTAGCTCAAATGGATTCCCTTCAATTTTCTCTTTTGCCGAGAGGCTTCCTGGCAGAGAGGCGTGCATATTTTCTTCTGCAAATTTTAGCTGAGAATAGACCGCTTGTTGCTCAACATTCGCCCTTTTACCTTGCAAAATCAGCTGCAAACTATCCAACAGTGCAATATGGGTTGCACAAGTAGGAATATCTCCAAAACGATTAACAATCAGTACTACTGTCATTTTCTTACGAATTTCCATCATTAATTGCTGCCAATAACGTTGAGAGGCTTGATCTAACCCTTCAAAGGGCTCGTCCAAAATCAATAAATCAGGCTCACTGACCAACATTTGACAAAACAGTACTTTGCGACTCTCACCCGTAGAAAGTTGCATAAATGGGCGCTCAAGCAAAGAGGTAATCCCTAATTTTGCTGCGTATTCTTCACATAACTTTTCATTTTTTGTGTCTGCTAAAATCACTTGGCGAGCGGTGAGTCCAAAATCATCAGGGCTTACAGTATCGTTATTGCGATCATTAAAAATCGCTTCCATTATTTTCTGTTGCTGCTCAAAAGAGAGCATCACAATGCGTTGAAAATCATTTTGCAGCTCACCAGCCGAATAAAGAATTTTTCCGCATAATGCTTGAGCTAAGGCAGATTTCCCTGAACCATTTCCGCCCACAATTGCCCAGAAATCGTTGGTTTGAATCGTCAGATTTTCAATGTTGAGTTTTTTTCGTTGATCGAGTAGAAAGGTGGCATTTTGAAGATGAAGTTGTGTCATAATATTATTCTCATTCTGTTTTTTTCACTTTAACAAAAAGCGGCTCAAAATGGTAAAACTTTTACCAAATTGAACCGCTTGTTGTTTCTAGCTATAGAAATTATTTCTTCTCTTCCGCTTTAATCATATCCGCAGGAATAAAGGATTTTTGTACTTTTTCCATATGTGGCAGATTGTGGGCAATACCTTTATGGCAGTCGATACAAGTTTTGTTTTGCTCTTGTGCCAAGGCGTGCATTTGTTGTGCTACCGTTTTTTGTTGGGTGAAGTCCATATCATCAAAGTTGTGGCAGTTGCGGCACTCTTTTGAGTTGTTGGCTTTCATACGTGCCCATTCACGTTCTGCCATTTCTAAGCGGTGTGCTTCGAATTTCTCTTTGGTATCCACTTTGCCTGTGATGTGTGCATAAACTTCAGTCGAAGCCTGCATTTTGCGGATCATTTTCGGCACAAATTCGTGTGGCACGTGACAGTCAGAACAGATCGCTTTCACGCCTGAACGATTGCTAAAGTGGATTGATGCTTGGTATTCCGGCACAACATCGTTCATATGACAATCCGAACAGAATTGCTCTGTGTTAGTCATTTCCATCCCTTTGTTAAAGCCAGCTGAGGCAATTAAGGTGCCAACACCGATGATAATAATTAATGTACCAATTGCTAATTTACTTGGCGTACGAAGCCAAGTACAAATTTTTTTAATCATTTCGTTGCTCCTTATTTGCCTTGTGCCTGGCGAATAGTGTCAAATTTATTTTGAATAATTGGGTTTACGTTTGCTTGCTGCACATGGCATTGTAAGCAGAAGTAACGGCGCGGTGATGTACCCTCAGTGCGTTTACCATCGCGATCTAAGAAATGGCTTTCTGGCACACGTGGGGCACCTGTAGTTGGGGCAACATCAGGTGAGTGGCAGCCCAAACATTGGTTGGCATTTTTCGTTACTTGTAAACCACGAATGCTATGTGGCACGAGTGGCGGCTGGTGTGGGAAAGTAATCGGAATATTACCCACATCTTTAGGAGGGGTGGTAAAAGCTGGGGCAATACTTTCTGCCGCACCTTCAATATTATTTGCCACTTTTGGGGCATCTGCTAAAGCCACACCCGAAAGTGCCATTAGCATTACAGCAAGGAATTTTTTCATAAATCACTCCATTACAATTTTACAAATTTTTAATGTTAATTTGCTTCTCAAACCGAGAACCAAATGCAAAAACAT
Organism: Haemophilus parahaemolyticus; assembly: GCF_002015035.1. Taxonomy (GTDB): domain Bacteria; phylum Pseudomonadota; class Gammaproteobacteria; order Enterobacterales; family Pasteurellaceae; genus Haemophilus_A; species Haemophilus_A parahaemolyticus. Next base: position 33,771 of record NZ_MUXY01000022.1, read on the forward strand.
TTTCAGCGCAAACGTCAATACAACGTCCGCAAGTAATACAATCTTTCGCCAACACAATTTGGCTATCTTCAGGCTTACCGTGCAGTGGAATACGCAACACTTGTGGCTCTGGGCAGACGTTGTAGCAGTCCATACAGCGGTCGCAACGGCTGCGATCCACCACATTCACTTTCACTAAACTTTTTGCTCCAATTACGCCATACATTGCCCCAATCGGACAGAGATGACCGCACCAGCCGTGTTCAGCAACTAGTAAATCGAACAGGAAAATAACTGCAACTAGCCAGAGTGTTGCTCCTAAGCCATAAACGAAAACACGTCCAATAGCAGCAACGGGGTTAATCCATTCCCACAGCAACGAGCCTGTGAAAGCACTGCCGACTAAAATCACACCTAGAATCACATAACGTAATTCGCGGGAGATTTTTAGCGATTGACGAATGCCGAGTTTGCGTCTGAGCCACGCAGCGGCATCGGTCACTATATTCATTGGACAAACCCAGCTACAAAAGGCTTTGCTTGCCACAACCGCATAAAACAGCACAATGATGAACGCACCGATAAGCGTAGTCATTTCAGGAAAGTAACCTGTGGCTAAACTTTCTGCAGTAATCAGCGGATCAGTCAGCGGCACGGTGTCGAATAACATACTCGAGCTATAATTGCCTTTTAAGATCCAGACATTCCACATCGGCCCGCTCAAAAACATCAAAATGATGCTCAATTGGCTGAGCCGTCTTAAAATCAGGAAGCGATAAGCTCGCCACCATCCCAATTTTTGCCGAGCTTCTAAGCCCGCATCTTTGGGTTTATTTGGGGTATATTTTGGAGCAACTGCCACTATTTCACCCCCTTAATATTTAAGTCTAAATTTGGGAAATGTTCCGCTTCTGGCACAGTGGTTGAACTTGGCACATAATCCATAGAAGCACGGCTTGGTGTTGCCACTTTCTGATTTGGCTTCACTTGCATTGGTTTATAGCTTGCTTCACTCATCCCCTCTGGCATTCTTGCCTCAAACTGCGGACGCAATCCGTCAGGGTGCTGTTCCTCAATTAGAGCTTTACCTGCATTCTGTTTCTCTTTCCAACCTAAGCGATAATGGCGCCCGAGCAAGCCTTTGGCTAAATCCATCGGTAACACTTTAATCGCCGCCTCCTCCAACACACATGCTTGTTCACATTTACCGCAGCCTGTGCAAGTATCAGAATGCACGGTTGGAATCAATTTGGCGTGAATGCCTGTGCGATCGTTATGGACATTCTCAAGCGTAATCGCCTTGTCAATCAGCGGACAAACTCGGTAGCACACATCGCAACGCAATCCTTGCCAGTTGAGGCAGGTTTCGTGGTCAAGTAACACAGCCAAGCCCATACGGGCATCGTTGATATTTTTAAGCTCTTCGCTTAATGCACCACTCGGACAAGCGTTCATACAAGGAATATCGGGACACATTTCGCAAGGCTTATCGCGTGCCACGAAATACGGCGTTCCTGCTTCCATCGGAGCAATCAGCGAAGCTAAGTGCAACATATCGTAAGGACACGCCTGCACACACTGCCCGCAACGGGTACAAGCAGCTAAGAATTCGTTTTCTGGCAACGCCCCAGGTGGACGCAGAGCCACGCCTTCTTTCGCCTTAGCTTGCTGTTGTTGCAATCCAAGAATAACGCCTGCTCCACATACCCCCGCCGCAGTTCGTGTCACATTTTTCAAAAATTGACGGCGGTTTGGATCTAGTTTCATAGCGTTTCCTTTTTGCGGTATTCAAGCGGTCGGATTTTGCAAAAGATTTGCGGAAATTGACCGCTTAGTGATATAGATCCCCCTCTTTAGCAAAGAGGGGTTAGGGGAGATTTGGTAGAAGTAACTTCAACCTCATAGGAGATGAGACATCGTAATCAAATCTCCCCCTGCCCCTCTTTTCTAAAGAGGGGAGTATATTTACGCCTTAACCACTTTCACCGCACATTTTTTGTAATCGGTTTCGCCTGAAATAGGGTCGGTTGCATCTAAAGTTAATTTATTGGCTAACTGACCTGCATCGAAGAAGGTGGTGAAAATCAAACCTTCTGGGCATTTGTTACGACCGCGGGTGTCTAAGTGTGAAATCATTTCACCGCGACGGGTAATCAATTTCACTTTATCACCGTGGCGTAAACCACGTTTTTTCGCATCTGCTGGGTGCATCCAAACAAGGTTGTTCGGGAATGCACGGTGCAATTCAGGTACGCGACGAGTCATTGTACCTGTATGCCAGTGTTCTAACACACGACCTGTACAGAGCCATAAATCGTACTCTTCGTCTGGACTTTCCGCAGGGCCCTCATACGGCACACCTAAGATAATCGCTTTTTTGTCTGGGTATCCATAGAACGCCACTTCTTCGCCCGCTTTCACATACGGGTCGAAGCCTTCACGATAACGCCATAAGGTCTCTTTAAATTCGCCTGTTTTTTCATCTTTCACCACTGGCCAGCGTAAACCGCGCACTTGGTGATAAGTGTCGAATGAGGCTAAGTCGTGACCGTGACCGCGACCGAATGAAGCATATTCTTCAAACAAGCCTTTTTGTAAGTAGTAACCGAAGTGATCCGCTTCATCGTTGAGATAACCAGGAATATCGGTTGGCACGTTGAATTTGTTTACTTCGCCATTTTCGTAAAGCACTTCATAAAGTGTTTTGCCACGATATTCAGGCATTTGTGCTAATAATTCTTCGCCCCATACTTCGTCAGTTTTGAAGTATTTAGAGAATTCCACAATTTGCCATAAGTCTGAACGAGATTCGCCCGGACCTTTAACTTGTTGACGCCATAACTGTGTACGACGCTCTGCATTACCATAACCACCCTCTTTTTCTACCCACATACAGGTTGGCAGGATTAAGTCTGCTGCCACTGCTGAAACTGATGGGTAAGGGTCTGAAACCACAATGAAGTTCTCAGGGTTACGCCAGCCTGGGAAAATTTCTTCATTAATATTTGGGCCACCTTGCATATTGTTGGTACACATCTGCCATAGGAAATTCATCTTGCCATCTTTTAAGGCACGGCTTTGTTGTACTGCTGGATAGCCTGGCACAGTTGGGATCGTGCCTTTTGGTAATTTCCATTTTTTCTCAGCAATTTCAACGTGTTTAGGGTTGGTGACCACCATATCCGCTGGTAAACGGTGAACGAAAGTCCCTACTTCACGAGCCGTACCACAAGCTGATGGCTGACCTGTTAGCGAGAACGGTCCACAACCTGGTTTTGAGATTTTACCTGTCAATAAATGCACGTTATACATCATTTGGTTTACCCACACACCGCGAGTGTGTTGGTTAAAGCCCATCGTCCAGTAAGAAACAATATTTTTCTCTGGATCTGCATACATTTTTGCAAGTGTTTCAAGCTGATCTTTCGGTACGCCAGACATTTCGTGTGCTTTCTCAAGCGTGTAAGGGGCAACGATTTTCTTGAATTCTTCAAAGTCAGAATCGTACATTTTGCCCGCGGTTTTCACGTTTTTCGCCGCTTTTTGAAGCGGATGTTCTGGGCGTAAGCCGTAACCGATGTCGGTTTCACCACGTTTAAACTTAGTATGTTTATTGACGAAATCCCAGTTCACTTTATCGTTTTGAATAATGTAGTTCGCAATATAGTTGAGGATTGCCAAGTCTGAATGCGGTTTGAAGATGATTGGAGTATCCGCCAATTCAAATGAACGATGTTCGAAAGTAGACATGACTACCACACGGACATTGTCATTAGATAAACGGCGATCAGAAATACGACTCCATAAAATAGGGTGCATTTCCGCCATATTAGAGCCCCAAAGCACAAAAGCATCGGTTTTTTCGATATCGTTATAGCAACCCATTGGTTCATCCATACCGAAGGTACGCATAAAGGCTACCGCAGCAGATGCCATACAGTGGCGTGCATTCGGGTCGATAGTATTAGAACGCAAACCCGCTTTCCACAGTTTCACTTTCGCATAGCCTTCAAAAATCGTGGTTTGACCCGAAGAGAACATACCAACAGAATTCGGTTCTTTTTTCTTCAAGATATCTTTCACTTTTTCCGCCATCACAGTGAAAGCCTGATCCCAAGTCACAGGCGTGAAATCGCCCTCTTTATGGAATTTGCCCTCTTTCATACGCAATAAAGGCGTTTGTACACGGTCTGCACCGTACATAATTTTGGACAGGAAGTAGCCTTTAATACAGTTCAAGCCACGGTTTACTTCTGCATCTGGGTCGCCTTGGGTTGCCACCACACGACCATCTTTGGTGCCGACCAATACGCTACAGCCTGTTCCGCAGAAACGACACGGGGCTTTGTCCCACTTAATGCCCATATCTTCCGCATAGACACTTTTCACAGGAATCGTCATTCCCGCCGCCGCCGCTGCCGCCATCGCTGCATTGGCTTTCATAAAATCTCTACGATTGAGTTCCATAATTTTTCCCACGCTATTATTTTTCATCTAAATAATTTGAAATTAATGACACTACAATCACACCTGAAATGCCTTTAATTTCATCCATTAAATCAGCAAGAGCTAATTGACGGTTACTTTCAAGAGTCACCACCAATTTTCCCTCCTCAGGTTTCTCACCATGGATTTCTGCCGTTGGGATGGCTAAAATCTCAGCTTTCACCTGTTCTAATTTTTCTGGTCTGGCTTGCACTACAATGCTACACACATACCAATTTTCGTTTTCGCTAAATTGACTCATCAGAAATCACTAAAATATTAATTATCCACAAGGCTAATTGCCTTAACAGGACAAACACTTAAACAAGCCCCACAGCCGTTACAAGCGGTTAAATCTAAAGATAATATTGCAATTCCGCCTAAACTTGGACGGAATCGAATGGCTCGCTCAGGGCAATAATCACCACAAGAACGACACTCAATTTTTCGTTGCAATAAACATTGCTCGGAAATTTCCACCTTATGTGACCAAGCCACTTCGCTGGTTAACAAAAAAACAGGCTCTGGACACACTTTTACGCATTTTTCGCAGAAGGTGCACTCCTTATCGCCAAGAGTAAAATCCACCTCTGGAAAACCGCCCGCACCTTGCTTGATAATCTTGGTTTCACAAGCTGTCACACACTGCCCGCAAGCGGTGCATTTTTCCAAGAAATTTGCCAAATCCGCCCAAGGTGGACGAACTACCGAATAGCCTTGTAGCTGGGTTTGCTCTGTTTTCAGCGTATTTAAAAATTGTCCTCGTAAGAAAGCTCTTCGTGGCAAATGTTGATCAGTTAAATCACTCAAAACAGATTTTTCACTTACAAAATACTGAATGGATATTATCCGATTTTTCCGATTTTCCCCTTATTACCTGAAAGAGGTATTTAAAAAGCTAATCTTCCTTTTATTGATGAGAATCAAAGAACGATAGAGAAAATTTTGTTTCGCAGGTAAAATGCACTAAAAGCAAATAACAAAAGGAACACAATATGACCCATCTTATTATCTATGCTCATCCCAATCCTGAAAGTTTCAACCAAGCAGTTTTGCAAAAAGTCGTTGAAGCATCAGCTGGACACGACGTTATCATTCGCGATTTAAACGGAGAAAATTTCCTGCCTGTGCTGAAATGGCAAGAGTGTATCAACACCTTCAGCAAACAATACGAAGAAGATGTGCAAGCCGAACAGGCTCTCTGGAAAGAAGCGGATTTGATTACCTTCGTTTACCCGCTTTGGTGGATGGGTTTCCCCGCGATTTTAAAAGGCTACATCGACCGCGTATTAACCCACGGCTTTGCTTACCAAACAGGTAAAGAGACCATTGGCTTACTCAAAGGCAAGAAAATGCAACAATTCGTCACAATGGGTAACACTAATGAGAAATATGAACAAAAAGGCTTTTTGCAATCACTCGACCACACGCTTGGTAACGGCTTATTTAACTTCTGTGGTGTGGAAAACGTGCAAATGCACTTTTTAGGTGGTACGGGAATGCCAACGATAGATTATCAAGCTGTATTAGAAAATATTAAACATATTACAGAAGCAAATTTAAAAAGTTAACCTTTCACGTTCAGCATGAGGCGATGAATTTTATCGCCTCATCACAGACATTTATTTTAACATTACATTTACTTTAGCTACCTCTTAAGTTAAGCACACAAATGTGATCTAAATCACAAAATTTACTCTTTGCAGTGCCTACTATTTTTCGTTACATTACTGCTAATTTTAACAATTTGATTTAACACTATGATCTACTTTATGTCCGATTTGCATTTAAGCAAATCTACTCCTAAATTAACGGAGCTATTTTTGCAATTTATGCAAACAAAAGCACCGCTTGCGGAAAGTATTTATATTTTAGGTGATTTGTTTGACTTTTGGATTGGTGATGATGAGCAATCCTCACTCACCGTTCAAATCAAACAAGCTATTAAAACACTTACCTCAAGCGGTGTGAAATGCTATTTTATTTGCGGAAACCGTGATTTTTTAATTGGTCAACGCTTTGCTCAAGAAACAGGAATGGAGATTTTGCCTGATTATCAAGTACTTGATTTATACGGCAAAAAGATATTACTTTGCCACGGCGATACTCTTTGCATTGACGATGTCAAATATCAGCAATTCCGCCGAAAAGTACATCAAAAATGGCGACAAAAACTCTTCCTCTGCCTACCCCTTTTTATCCGCTTGAAGATTGCCAATAAAATTCGAGCCAAAAGTCAACAAGATAAGCAATCAAAATCTTTAACGATCATGGATGTAAATACACAATTTACTGCTGAAAAAGTAGCAGAATTTAAAGCAAAATTACTTATTCATGGGCATACACACCGAGAACATATTCATCAAGAAAATGGCTTTACTCGTATTGTCTTAGGTGATTGGAGAGACGATTATGCCTCCATCTTAGTACTCAATGAAACAGGAGAAAAATTTATATGATTGATGTAATTATTCCTTGTTACAATGCCGAAAACACATTGCTGAAGTCAGTACAAAGTACGTTAAATCAAGCCGAATTAGGGAAAATTTGGCTAGTTGATGATAGTTCAACAGATCGCACATTTGAACTGATGTTATCGCTAAAAAAGCAATTCCCTGAAAAAATTTGTATTGAACAAATGCCGAAAAATGGCGGTGTAGCAAAAGCAAGAAATTGGGGAGCATTACAAAGTGAAGCGGAAATTATCGCCTTTTTAGATGCTGATGATGCCTACGAACCGCAAGCCTTACAAGTGGCTCAAGCCGTGATGGATTTCTGCCCTGATGTCAGCCTTGTTCGCCTTGATTTAAAACCTGTTGGCATTGCGGAAAAATATGCCACGCATCCGCAATTTGAATATGCTTGGCAGCATATGCGAATGACTGGCGGTGGCAATGTGGTTGTCCGCAGAGCCTTTTTCTTCGCCTGCGGTGGCTTTCCGCAAAATGCCCTTTTCCGTGAATTAGGAGGAGAAGATGGTGCTTTAGGTATTGCGACAACTAAAATTGCCAATGTTGCAACCTGTTTCCAAGATGCTGGCGTATTGCACTACTGCCATGAAGGAATGCACGCCGAACGCCTGCTAAATTCAATTTTATTTGGTAAGCCACCAGAGGGTGTTACGCCTGAAAAAATGGCAGAAGCGGAAGGTATAACCAACCGCATCTGCCAACGAATTGAGCAATTAAAAGTAGGGTTACACAGCTCGAGAATTGGGATTAACCCATTGAAGATGGAATGGGATTAACTCTATTTTACAGAGCTTTCTGGTATAGAACCGCTCAAATTCACATCTAATTGGTTAAATGGAATTGAAATACCTGCCTTGTCAAAAGCGATTTTCACATTTTCAGTAACCTGCCAATAAACCGCATAGTAATTCGGCGTATTTACCCACGGACGAGCAATGATTTGTACACTACTTGAGGCTAACGTGCTAACAGCGATAACAGGTTTAGGTTCTTTTAACACACGGTCATCTTTTTCTAAAATTTCTCGAATAATCTCTTTGGCTTGAGCAATATCATCATCGTAAGAGATATCAAAAATAAAATCGACACGGCGAGTTTCATTCGCAGAATAGTTAGTAATCGTGCTTGAAAACACATTACTGTTAGGTACAAGTACCGTTTTATTATCACCAGTACGAAGCTCAAGCACAACCAGCCCCATCTGAGTCACCGTGCCACTAATACCTGAAGTTTCAATAAAATCGCCTTTTTTAAAGGGTTTGAAGATCAATAACATCACGCCTGCTGCGAAATTTTGTAATGAATTCTGTAACGATAAACCAATCGCCAAGCCAGCCGCACCAATCAGTGCTACAAGTGAGCTGGTGTTAATTCCAAGTTGGGAAAGCGAGGCAATCACGACAATCAGCAGCAGTAAGAAATAGCTAATCGAACGCACGAAACTTTGTAACATTTCATCTTTGGTTGAAGCTAGCACAGCTTTACTCAGTAATTGGCTAATACCTTTAGCAAGCCATTTACCTACCACAAAAATAGCGATTGCTAGAAAAACTTTTGTGCCATAAGGAATAATCCAATCACGGAGAATGGCATCAAGACTCATTGAATCAAGTTGATTAAAAATTTTTTCCGTGGTGGCAATCACATCAATATTTTGCGTTGCTTGCGTTTCTGTTTGAGTTGGTTGTGACATTTTGTTTCCTTTTTATTGAAATTACCCGCAATTTAGGGGCTATTGTGTTAGAATTCAGGACAATATTATCTCTAAATTGATTATTTTATGACTGTAGAAAAAGTAATAAGTTCAAACGTGCAATTTTTTACCATTTCCGATGATGAAGCAGGGCAACGTTTGGATAATTTTCTTTTAGCGAAACTCAAAGGTGTGCCGAAAAGTTTGATTTATCGCATCGTACGTAAGGGAGAAGTGCGCGTCAATAAAGGGCGAATTAAGCCAGAATACAAACTTCAAGAAGATGATGTCGTGCGTGTGCCACCTGTGCGTGTGGCAGAGAAGAACGAAGTGCCCGTTTCAACCAAACTCAACAAAGTGGCGGAATTAGAAAGCCAGATTTTGTATGAAGATGAGGTGATGTTGGTGATCAACAAGCCTTCTGGCATTGCCGTGCACGGCGGAAGCGGTTTGAGTTTTGGCATAATTGAAGCCTTGCGCGCATTACGTCCGCAAGCACGTTTTTTAGAATTAGTACACCGTATCGACCGAGATACATCGGGCATTCTACTCGTTGCTAAAAAACGCTCAGCATTACGCAATTTACACGAGCAACTGCGTGAAAAAGTCGTACAAAAAGATTATTTAGCATTAGTACGAGGGCAATGGCAATCACACGTTAAAGTAGTGAAAGCCCCACTACTCAAAAATGAACTTGCAAGCGGTGAAAGAATGGTAAAAGTGAGCGAAGCAGGCAAGCCGTCGGAAACCCGTTTTGTGATTGAAGAGCGTTATCCGTCAGCGACCTTGGTAAAGGCCTCGCCAGTAACAGGGCGAACCCACCAAATCCGCGTGCATACCCAACACGCTGGGCACCCGATAGCTTGTGATGATAAATATGGCGACCGTGATTTCGACCAGAAAATGCAACAAATTGGCTTAAATCGCCTGTTCTTGCACGCTTATTCTATCCGTTTTGAACACCCCAAAACGGGTGAAGAAATGGTAATTACCGCACCTTTAGATAAAAAAATGAAAGCGGTATTGGCGAAGTTACGAGCAGAAAAATAGCGGTCGAAAAAGGAGAACAAAATGCAAATCCATTTCAAAAACCAACAAAAATCTGACCGCTTGTTGGATTTAACTCGCCCGAATATTATGGGCATTTTGAATTTCACTCCTGATTCTTTTTCCGATTCGGGGAAATTTTTCTCGCTAGATAAAGCACTATTTCAAGTGGAAAAAATGCTCAATGATGGGGCAGACATTATCGACATCGGTGGCGAATCGACCCGTCCGAATGCAGAAACTGTAACCGTTTCGCAAGAAATTGAGCGAGTTGTACCGCTTGTTGAAGCCGTTAGAAATCGTTTTGATTGCTTGATTTCAGTAGATAGCTCAAAGGCAGAAGTATTCCGCGAGTCAGCAAAAGCAGGGGCGGATATTCTCAATGATATTCGAGCCTTAACAGAACTCAATGCACTAGAGACCGCCGCAGAACTTGATTTACCTGTCTGCATTATGCATATGCAAGGCTCGCCGCAAACGATGCAACAAGCCCCGCATTATGAGGATGTCGTCGAAGAAGTAGCAGATTTTTTAAACCACCGCATTTTAGAATGTACGCTTGCAGGTATTCCGAAAGAGCATATTATTTTAGATGTTGGCTTTGGATTTGGCAAAACTGTTGAACATAATTACCAATTATTGAAACATCTCAAAGCCTTTGTCGATTCTGGTTTCCCTGTGTTAGCAGGGCTTTCCAGAAAATCAATGATTGGGGCAATTACGGGCAAACCTGTGGATCAGCGCGTAATTGGCAGCGTAACGGGGGCATTACTCTCGGTTCAAAACGGAGCAAAAATTGTCCGCGTGCATGATGTTGCCGAAACGGCTGAAGCTTTGAGTATTTGGCAAGCGATGAATAGCGTAGAATAAGGAAGAAAAATGATTAAAGTATATGGTATTAAAAATTGTGACACCGTTAAGAAAGCGTTGAAATGGCTAGCGGATAACCAGATCCCACATCAATTATACGATTATCGCGTTGATGGCTTAGATACCGCTTGGCTTGAACAAGCAGAACAAACCTTTGGTTGGGAAACGCTTGTAAATAAACGCTCGACGACTTGGCGTAACCTCGATCAAGCGGTTAAAAATAACTTAGATCGTGCAACTGCATTACAAGTTTTAACCGAGCAACCAACGCTTATCAAACGCCCGATTATTTTACAAGACAGCAAAGCATTGATTGGGTTTAATGAAACAGAGTATAAAGTGGCTTTTGGGAAATAAAAAATGAAACAACAAATCCTCTCTTTAGCACAACATTTAATTCAGCGCCCTTCCATCAGCCCAAATGATGAAGGCTGCCAACAACTGATTGCAGAACGCTTGCAAGCGGTCGGATTTCAGATCGAATGGCTACCATTTGGCGACACGCTCAACTTATGGGCAACGCATGGGAAAGATTCACCTTGTTTAGTCTTTGCAGGTCATACTGACGTAGTACCTGTGGGTGATGAAAATGCGTGGACTTACCCACCTTTCTCTGCTGAAATTGTGGATAACATTCTTTATGGACGCGGTGCTGCCGATATGAAAGGCTCACTCGCTGCCCTTGTAGTTGCCGCAGAAAATTTTGTGAAAAATAACCCAAACCACGCTGGCAAAATCGCTTTACTCATCACCTCCGACGAAGAAGCTGCCGCCAAAGATGGCACAGTAAAAGTGGTTGAAACCTTAATGGCATGCAATGAACCCATCCATTATGCTGTAGTGGGCGAACCTTCAAGCGGTAAAGTGCTGGGAGATGTAATTAAAAATGGTCGCCGCGGTTCAATCACTGCTGAGCTTTACATTGAAGGCGTGCAAGGACACGTTGCTTATCCACATCTTGCCGAAAACCCTGTGCATACTTCTCTAAGTTTCTTGACAGAACTCACCACGTACCAATGGGACAACGGCAACGAATTCTTCCCACCAACCAGTCTGCAAATCGCCAACATCAAAGCAGGCACGGGCAGCAATAACGTGATCCCCGGGGAGCTTTATGTGCAATTTAACTTACGCTATTGCACGGAAGTAACCGATAAAGTCATTAAATCAAAAGTTTCCGAAATGTTGCAAAAACACAGTTTAAAACACCGAATTAGCTGGAACTTGTCTGGAAAACCGTTTCTTGCAGGCAATGGAAAGTTAGTCCAAGCTGCCCAACAAGCGGTCAAAAATGTAACCAAGATTACACCTCGTTTAGACACCAGTGGCGGCACATCAGACGGACGTTTTATCGCCCTAATGGGTGCCGAAGTGGTGGAATTCGGCCCTCTCAATGCCACCATTCATAAAGTGAACGAGTGCGTAAATGTGGACGATTTAAGCAAATGTGGTGAAGTTTATTACCAAATTGCGGAAAAATTGTTGATTAAAGAATTGTAGATGCGTATTACACTCGCCACTACTCGAAAAACAACATAGTTGCTACATTTTATCTAAACAAGCGGTCAAAAAAATGCCAAACTTTGCAAACCTTACCGATATTCTCACGGGCAAAAACCGTGAGCATTTAATTGCATTGCCGAATGCACTATCGGACAAACACGCCTTGCAACCAGAAGCGGTAAAAGCTTTTTTAGCATTACAGCAAGCTGCCAAAAATGCAGGCTTTAATTTACAACCTGCCAGCACGTTCCGTGATTTTGAACGCCAGAAACTGATTTGGAACGCCAAATTTAATGGCGAGCGTAAAGTACACGATGATAAAGGCAATGCGATTGAGCTGGAAGGCTTGAGCGATTGGCAAAAATGCCAAGCTATTTTACGCTGGTCTGCTGTACCAGGTGCGAGCCGCCATCACTGGGGAACAGAGATCGATTTCTTCGATCCTGAGATGCTGCCTGTGGGCAAAAAATTGATGCTTGAACCTTGGGAATACCAGACAGGCGGTTACTTCCAGCGTTTAACCAACTGGTTGTTGGCAAATGCTGAAACGTTTGGTTTTTACTTCCCCTTTATGCCTGAAAACAACGAAGGTAAGCTCATTGGCGTTGAGCCTTGGCATATCAGTTATTTCCCTATTGCGGAGCTTTATCAACAACAATTTGCTACAAACCACCTAACACAAGCCTGGGAAACGGAAGAGGTTGCAGGTAAAGAAGCACTTATCGCCCATTTTGACACGCTTTTTAAAGATTATATTTTGTAATGACAATTCAATTGATTAACGAAAATGGCGATGAAAACGCCTTCCAAGCCATTTGTGAAAAATGGCAACTACGCCACAATCCAGATGCTATTTTAGCTCTAGTACAAACACCCGAACGCTTGGAATTACGCAAATTAGACGAACCAAAATTGGGTGCAATTGCGGTTAATTTTGTGGATGGCACGATGGCACATCGCCGTAAATTTGGCGGTGGACGAGGCGAAGCAGTAGCGAAAGCAGTCGGCATTAAAGGTAGCTACTTACCCACCGTAATTGATGCAACCGCAGGGCTTGGGCGCGATGCGTTTGTATTGGCGGCAATTGGCTGTAAAGTGCAATTGATTGAGCGCAACCCCGTGGTTTCCGCCTTACTGGAAGATGGCTTAAAGCGGGCTTATCAAGATCCTGAAATTGGCGAATTTATGCAATCAAGGATGATTTTATTGCCATTTCATACCATTAGTGAATATGCTACTGCGAATGAAGCACCAGTTGATGTGGTCTATTTCGATCCGATGTTTCCACATAAACAAAAAAGTGCGTTGGTCAAAAAAGAGATGCGCGTATTCCAACATTTAGTGGGTGCAGATTTAGATTCGGATGATTTTTTCCAACCAGCGAAACAAGTGGCTCGCAAACGCGTGGTAGTCAAACGCCCTGATTATGCTCCGTTTATTGCTGAACAAAAACCTGATTTTAGCCAAATGACCAAAAATCACCGATTTGATGTGTATTTGTCGCATTTGCTTCATATTTAAACGGAAAATTCAGCAAATGTAACAAAAATTTACAAAACTTTTAAAACTGAACTTGCCTAATTGATAGGCAAACGGGCTATTTTTCAGTAAAATTTAGCACAATATTTTTTAATTTAAGGTTCAAAGAAAAGATGTCTCGACAATCTATGGCTCGCTCAAAAAGATCGAAAGGAATGCGCGTTTCCACCATATTATCGCTGGCTATCATTATTTTGTTAGCACTTGGACTGGGCTTATGGTTGATGAAAGAAAATGCACCAGCCCCTAATTCTCCGATTCCACAAATTGCACAACCCTTGCCACAAGGCACAACATTGCCTAGTCGCCCTGAGGAAGTGTATAGCTACATTCGCGATTTAGAAACCCGTGAGGTGATTACCTATCCAAACAAAGGACAGCCAAAATCAGCTCAGCTTTCGAAAGAGCAACTGGCACAATTAGAAGAAAAACGTAAACAGGAAGAAGCAGCTCGCCTTGCAGCAGAACCCATTGAGCCAGAAGTCGCAAGAGAGCAACCAGCAGTACCATCCGATGCTGAAATCGCAGCTCAAAAAGCACGCGAGCAAAAACTTGCTGAAGAAAAACGTAAACAAGCAGAGTTAAAAAAACAGCAAGAATTAGCTGCGAAAAAAGCGGAAGCAGAAAAAGCAAAAGCGAAAGTAGAGCCAACAAAAACAGAGCAAGCTAAAGTAATATCTGCAAAATCGGAAGAAAAACCGACCGCTTCTCACCCCAAACCTGGTAGTTTTGGACTTCAATGCGGTGCATTCAAAAACAAAGCACAAGCCGAAAATATGCAAGCCCGCCTTGCTATGGCAGGTTTCAACGCCCGTATTGTTAGCGGGGCAGATTGGAACCGCGTATTTGTCGGTCCTGTCGGGAATCGTTCAGCAGCTGCAACTGCCCAATCTAATGCAAGAAGTGTGGCAGAATGCGTGATTGTAGCGATGTAATAAAATCAATACTTGTAGATGTTTATAATACATCTACAAGCTCTAATCAGCCTTCCTTACAATTCAACCAAGCTGTTCGTTGCCCTTGATAGATTTTGTAGTAAGTGGAACCGTGTTGACGAGCTACAAGCTCAACTGGGCCCCCTTCAATTGGGTAATATGAACGATAAATAACCTCAAAACGCGTACCTCGAGCATTCAATTCCCTATTCTGAATATGATCGAACGGCACAGCTTTTCCACCGTTTAGCTGAAAATAGATACCAAAATTTTCTTTTTTTCGACTCTCTCGTGAAAGCGGGAAATAATTAGTCAGCGATGCCCGTTCACCTGTCATGACATTCTTACAAACATAGTAATAGCGTTTGTAATCTTTTAGATTATTCAATTCCGACTGTGTAATATCTTCTTTTAGAAATCTTGCTTGTACAGATTTTTTGGGCTGTTGCTTGTTAGGCATTGTAGTACAAGCAAAAAGTGTGACCAAGGTAATACCAACAAGGATAAATTTGGATTTTTTGAGCATAATTATTCTTAGGAAAATAGAAAGGTAGCTATCATAGCGTAAATAAAGAATAGTGAAAATAACGATCCTTTGTATTAAAAGGCACAAATCTAAATGCCTGTGCCTTTAGCATCTTAATAAAACTTCACTTCAAATGCTTTCTGAAGTTCTTCAACATTCTCCACTTTCTCAAACCCCTGTGGTGAAATCGCATCAGCGGCTTTTACTTTCGTGCCCAATGCCTGGCTGATGAAGACCAAACCTTGTTGCTCAATCACCGCGTTTTGATAGAATTCCAGAATGTCATTTTTCGTCAGATTTTTCACCGCTTGCATCAACTTCTCTTTACGATCGAATAGCTGATTGCCTCGTGCATAATCAAAACTAAAGTTTTCAAATTCTTGTGAAAGCGACTCAGGCTTTCTTTCCAATTTATTTAATAAACTCTCTTTGAACTTATCAAATTCAGACTCACTTAAAACGGTCAATTTTTGCAAACTTTCTGCAAAAAAGCGTTCATTATGTTGCATAATCCCTTTCGGGCTCGTATTTGGACTTTGCACCATAAAACGAATACCTGATGTTTTGCCTACTTTCGCTTGAGTTGCATACACTACATAGCCTAATTGTTTATTAGTGCGTAAATCATCAAAATACCAGCGAGAAATAATATCTTTCAGCAACATTGCTCGCACTTCGCCTGCCAACTCATCATAGCCTTTTGCCATATAAGCAATCAAGAGTGCATTATCTTCATTTGGTACAAATTTAATTGCATTTAATTTTTTTGTGCTTTGGTTAATATCTAAATAGCGATATTTAGCTAATTTACTATTATTATTTTTAGCTGTTTTTTCTAACTCAGAAATAATATTTTTAACTTGATTATCAGTGAAATTACCTACAGATAAAGCCCGCACACTCGTAGCTTTCGATAATAATTTCTCTCGAATAGATTGAATATCTTTTAACGTAATTTTGTCGATCATCTCACGCTGTTTATCCTCTTCAAAATAAGGATAACTAGAGAAATTTACAAAGATTTCATTTGCTTGATTTAAGCTATTCGCTTTACGTTTTCCATCTAAGGCTTCAATTAAACGCTGTTTCGCTTGTACTAAATATTTTTCATTTAATTCAAATTGGCTAAATTGTTGCATTTTATCTTGCATTAACTGAGCCAAATGCTGTGTATAACCTTCTGCCCGCAATGAAAAACCATTTTCGATTAACGATAAGCCAGCCTCCATCCCTGCTACAGAAGATTGGAAATCCACTTTTGCTTGAGCTAATTCATTCATATAACTCAAAATTGTCGCACTGATGCTTTCTTTTAAGCTATGTGTTCTTGGCGTAATTGAGAAATTAACAGCAATACGAGCCTTCGGATCATGAGAAAAATATTGGCTTGACATTGCATAAAGTTGTGTCCCTTTTTCTTCCTCAATCAATTTCGGCGAAGTTCTTTTATCTTCTTTAATTAAAGAAAAGTCAGTAGTGAAATAAGGATTTAATTCAGGTAATTTGATTTCAGGGTTTTTACTGAAATCTAGCCATGCTTCTTTCTGTTCATCACTTATTTTTTCAATAGAGAAACCCGCTTCAAAATAGGGCGATTTCTTATCAGTTTTTACATCATCGCTAACCAATAAAATACGTGCATTATCGATATTCATTTCAGATAATTTTTCTTCAATCGCTTTTTTATCCATATTTTTAACCAGATAATCCGCATCTAAAATATTTTCTAAAGGATAAAATAGCATTTGTTCTGCGAGAGCTTCAATATAATTCCCGTTTTTTTCGACTTGTAAATGAGCAAATTCTTGTTTTAGACTCTCACGTACTTCATTAAAATAATTTTCTTGAATACCTTGTTTTTTTACTTGATCTATTTGTTGGAAAATAAGAGAAATAATATTTTCTTTTTCTTTTAATCCTTTTTCAGTTAATGCAACATAAAAGGTAAAACTACCACGATTACGACTTATATTTGCTGTTGCTTGAGCAGAAATTCCACTATCTGATAAACCTTGCTTAATTAAATAATCTGATAAAGTGCCATCAGTATTATTATTAAAAATATAGGCTAAATATTCTCCTGTTTTATTTGCAAATTTGTCTTCATCATTTTGCATATCAAATGAAATAGCTAACATTTTCATTGGTCGAATAGGCTTATAAGAGATAAGTACACTCTTATCTTCATCTCTCAAAAGTGGAACATCTATTTTCGGGGCAACTAAATGTTTATTTTCTACTTTACCCAATGTTTTATCTGCTAATTTTGCTAATTTTTCAATCGGTTGATTAGAATATAAAACCACTTTCATCAAATTTGCAGAATAATTTTTATGATAAAACTTCTCTAATTCTGTTTGTAATAAACTATTTGGTTTATCTGAAAGTGTTTCTTTATTTCCCACAGTGAATTTTGTAATTGGATGTGCAGGGTTAGAAGTAGCTAAATTAACGCTATTTAATAAATGTCCATCACTTGATTTTGCACGCACCATTTCAGCATTCACTGCATTCACTTCTTTTTCCGCATTTTCCTTAGAAAGCAGTGGAAATGCGAGCGTATCAGCAAAGCGAGTAACTGCTTCATCGAATGCATCGTTATTTACTTCCAAATAATAAGCGGTACGATAAGCTGTAGTTGAGGCATTATTATAGCCCCCGTTTTTGTTTAAAAAGTTATCTAAACTATTGATTTCTGGGAAGTTTTTTGATCCCATCAAGATCATATGTTCTAAATAATGTGCTAAACCTTGTTGAGAAATCGGATCTTCCATCGAACCGATGGGAATTGCCATTGATATTAGGGACTTATTCGCCTTTTCATCCGAAATCAATAATACCGTCATCCCATTATCTAATTTAATACCTTGGTAAATAGCTTTATCATTCGGGCTTTTATTGATTTGGCTTTTAATCAACTCAAAGCCTAAATTAGCTTGAGTTTTTTCTTGAATAATAGCACTCAAATTTTGCTTATTTTCTGCAAATGCAATTGGTATCACATTCAGTGCCAAAAATGTAGAAAGAATAGCATAACGAATAGCGTGATTTAATCGTGTTTTCTTCATATTTATTTTTATTATCCTTTATTTTTAGATTTTTGCATTAAATCAAACCAATCTAATGTCGTTTGGTGAATATGAGCATAATCTAATTTTTCACTTTGATTAAGAATACGTTGTAAATAGATATTCTCATCATTATAACTTTCTGCAATTTCAATCAGTTTATTTTCACAATCTTTTTCGATATTTTCAGAAATATTGTCAAAGTAATTATCTAAACTTGAGGTAATTGCCAACTCAAATGTAACAAAACTGCGTAGATAAGCGGAAACATAGATTTCAAGCTGTGCCTTAGCTTGTTCTTTTTCTATTTTATTAAAACCGAGCTGAGCTAACGCTTTGTTATTTAAATAATAGAAAACAGGTGAGTTTTCTTTTCCTGATAAAATTGAGACAAGATAATAAATCCAAAGTTTAATCACATCTTTATCTCGCAAACTACCCGTTCGCCATAACACAATACCATTACCAAATTGATGCGGAATATTGCCAACAAGTTCGGTTTGATCGAACGTTAAATTAATTTCAAGCACTTGACTATCTTGATTTAAATAACCAGCCAATTCTGAACGCATATTCTCAATGCGAGAATTTAATTCTTCTTTTTTTAATTTACCAAAATTCAGCACTAGCGAATTCCCTTTTAGATCTTCTTTTTCAAAGAAATTCTCTAGCTCTTCATCTTTGATATTTAATAGTTCATCTAATAGAGTGTATTCATCTAAACGAGAAAGTGAAAAATGTTCAGTTTCTTCAATACTCTCTTCGCTTGAGCTAAAATTCACGCCTAATCGATGAGTAAAAAAATAACGAACAGGTGATTGAATAAAGCTAATTAGATCGTCTAATTCAATATATTTTGGCAACTCTACTTCATTAATAATTTGTTCTGAGATAAACTCTTTAACTCCATTACTATTCTGTACTAACGGCAACCACTCTTTATCATAAGAAAAATAATTTTCTTTAAAATTATTTGGACTAAATACCGTAATAGGATGGTTTTGAATAAGTTGTGCTTTTTCTTCTAAATCAGAGTGCTCAATTAAATAGTCCATTAATTGCGAAACTAATATCGATGGAAAATACTCTTTATTATTGACTAATGATTGACCAATATAACTAATATAAAAAATCTCTTGAGCAGAGAGCAATGCTTCTAAGAATAAATAACGGTCATCATCTCGTCTTGCTCGGTCACCTTTTTGTGGATGATATTGCATTAAATCAAAACTATTGATTTGTTGCTGTCTTGGAAAATCTGCTTCATTCATTCCCAATAAACAAACTACTTTAAATGGAATAGCTCGCATTGGTAATAAAGTACAGAAATTCACTTTTCCTGCTAAAAATTGTAGATGGCTTTTTTGATAATTTAATTTCTCTTTAAAAATTGAGCTAATAATATCAATCGAAATAGTCTGATTATATTTTGTTTGTTCAATTAGTGAATAGCATTTTTCAATTTCTTCAAAGATCAATAATAATGCGTTAGTCGTCGTTTCATTTTCTTGATAGAAATGATTGACTATATATTCCAGCATTTCTTTCCATTTATCAATAGTATGACTTTCCTGTAAAAAATTCGCCCAAGCTGTTAATTTCTCAATAAAATCTGCTAAATAACCCACTTGTTCTGAAATCAAGCCATAACTCTCATTAAAAGCAATCGTATTCTGCCAAATACCGCTCTCTTCTTTTAAGCTTGTACCAAGCAGTAAGCGATTTAAACCATTTTCCCAAGAATTATAATTATCCCATTGTTCATCTTTCTGAATGGTAAGTTCTGCACGAATACCGCTTGCTTTAATCCAATTTCTTAATAAAACAATATCGTTTTCACGTAAATTAAATTTCTCACCTATTGCCTTAACGTCTAATAGATCTAATATTTCTTCTGCACTAAAACGGCTCTCTTTCATTGAAAGCAGATAAATAAAGCTAGAAAGAATAGGATCAACTTCACTGATTTTTTGGTCTGAAATTGTAAATGGGATATAACGTTTATCTCTTATGCCTTTTTCATCTTTTTTATCATAACGAGAAAATACAGCTTGAATATAAGGGGCATATTGCTCAATATTCGGTGACATCACAATAATATCTTTTGCCGAGAGTGTTTTATTTTGTTCAAAAATATGAAGCAATTGATTATGTAAAATTTCAACTTCTCGTAAGATACTATGTACTGAATGAATTTGAATCGAATGATCTTGTTTGAAATCTAAATCAAGTTCGTTATGATATTCTAAAATCGCTTGCTTAATTTGGCTTAAATTATGGGCTTCAAAAGGTGGAATAAAACCTTCTATCACATCATGTTCTTCTTCCACTAATTGTGCTAAAAAATCTCGCCCTTGTTTACCCCAAATTGCGAGTAGTTGATTACCTTGTTGTGCTAATAATGCATCAATATCTTCTTGAGAGAGTTGTTGTTTTAATGCAAGTTTTTCTAATACGCTATCTTCAATACTATCACCCCAATATTTTTCACTGGGGTTTAAAAAGAATAAATGAATATCACAATGCTCACTTAATTTTCTTAATACAGCAAGCTGAGACGGTGGAAGTGAAGAAATACCAAAAACAAAAATACGTTTAGGCAATCTTTGTTGTTCTTCTTCAGTCAAATTATCTAATTTTTCAAAATATAAATTTTGTAAATAGGCACGATGTGAAGTAGTAAATAAAAGCTCATCGTAATCTTTCTTAGTATCTTCAATCAATAAATTCCATAGAATACTTTGCCAAAGTACATTTTCGGCAATATCTTCTTCATTTTTGATTTTATTAGAAAAATGATGTTTAATTTCATCAATAACTAATTTTTGATTATTCTTTTCCCAGGAAACTAACCAATGTGGACGATAAACTAAATATTGGTCGAAAAGATCAGCAATTTTATTGGCTAATTGATAAAGGCGCAAATCCGAACCCTCTTTTTCAGATTTAAGATAAGCTCGTAAGGCACTAAAGCCTTCTTGCTCAAGTACATTCGGGATAATTCGCATCAATCGCCACGCCATCACAGCACGTTCAAAAATATTCTCTTTCGGCAGGTAAGGAAAAATAAGGCGATATTGCTGCCAAATAAAACTGGTCGGGAATGGGAAGTTGTAATTGCCTGCAATGCCTGTTTGCTCAGCAATTTCCATTTGTAGCCATTGAGCCATTCCGATACTTTGTACCAAAATGGTTTCTTCGGCAAAAGGATCGGGATTTGGGGAAATTTTTTGATATTGAATAAGCATTGACGCTAAGGCGTTGAGATCATTGGAATAATAAACGGTGAACATACTAAAACCCTCATAGAACGAGCCATTTTGCTTGAATTGGCTAGAATATTCAACGCTTTTAGCCGATTACTTTGTTTTAATTTCAACCTTCCCCATCGGATAAGTGACCTTTATTAACTCCCCACTACATTGGATGGTAAATCTTACATCATTTTCGACCGCTTGCGACTCGCAACTTAGCCCCGCCATTCTTAACGCAATCTGATTTTCTGCAATTTGCAATGCCTGCTGTTGCTGGTAATTTCTTGTTCCGCGTTCAAGCTGATCTTTCTGCCAAGCGGTGAAATTTAATGCCAAAATTGCAAATAACGTTAATGCGACAAGTAGTGAAACTAAACTTTCCGCTTTTAATTTTTTAACCATACTATTTATTATTTAATATATTTTTTGAATTTGGTACGAGATGCCATTTTGAATATTTCTGTTCTAAATTATCTACTACAGCTCTTCTAAAAGTTAGATTCCGCTCTTCTCGCTCATTATCAAAGGTAGAATAAAGCACGCCATATACTTTTTTAGATCCTGTAATATCAAAATGGTAGTCGGTAATAATAATACCGTAAAAATAATCTTCTAATCTCTCTTCAATCGCCTTTTTTGCTATAACAATTTTTGGATCATTTTCACTATTTTTAGGTAATTCAGATAATGAATTAATATAAATTATTTGGGAAGCATAAGAATCTAAATCTAGCCAATTTTCAATATTATCTACTGCAATATATTTATCTTTCGTGGGCTTTGGTTTAATAAATAGACTATTCATTTCACACTGGTAAGAATAAATAAGTTCGCCTATTTTCTCTTCAACAATCTCTTTTTTCTGAGAGGCACATTCATTTTGATTTACTCTTTTTAATAATGTGAGTTTAGAAGATAAATATTGTTGATAATAGCCATGTGCAACACTTTCTTGCTTTAACCAATTTTCTTTGGTTAAAAACAGCAATGTCAAAATGCCTGATAAAATCAGTAACGAACTTAATAAACTACTGGCTTCTAATTTTTTCATTGAGAAGCTCCACTTAATAAATAAACATTAGCAATTAAACTATAGCTTAGTTTATGATCTTTAATTGAAGAAAGCGTTAATTCTATTTGCATCAATTCATTTTGTTTTTTCCAATTAAATTGGAGTTTATCAACTAAATACTCCTCTTTAGAGGTAAATTTTGTCCATTTATTTTCGCAGCTATCTAATAGTGCTTTACATTTTTCACCCAAGCAATTTTCAAAACGGTTATCCGCATAAAAATGGATTTCTTTCTCTTCTAGCTTAAAGCCAAAAACTTCTTTTGCTAGATCTTTAGTATTATTTAGTTTTCCGTTTCTACATAATGACTTTTTCGTCGCTCGCTTGCCTAAACAACCATCACCGTTGAGATCATAAAAAAAGATTAAACATTGATCATTTAATACAAAACGTTGGTTATCTTTCTCAAACAATTCAAAATTACTCTCTTCTTTATTATTGCCTTGATAACCTAAATGCTGAATATGTTGTTGCAAATAATGTGCTAATTGATGGGCTTCTTTTTGTAAGAAAAATTGCTCTTTTTGTTTTTTCCAAACAATATAATAATTAGAGTAATAATAGGTAAAAGAAAGTAATAACATTGAACCTAATGCTAATGAAATTAGAATTTCAACTAAACTAAATGCCTTCAAATGGCTAATCTTTACAGGTACTTCGCTTATTTTTCGGGCTAACATAAATTCTTCCCCACTGATCGAATTGTAGAATTTCACTGGTATTATTTAGGCTAATATTGATACATTTAGACTCTAGCCGTCCTGCATTGCCATCAATACTAATAAAAGATTTTGGAAAGAGGCTTTTGTTGCGTAATACAATGTTTTTATGTTGGTTTTCATAAAGATGATATTCATCTGTCAGCAAACAACTTTTCATATTTAAGCAATTACAGGTTACTTGTTTACTACTCTCTTTTTGAATCGCAATAATGCACCATTTTTTTTCATTATTATTTTGCGCAATGGTAAGTGAATAATTCTTTTTTTGAAAACGAGCTTTAGTTTGAATTTGATAAATGAAAGAAGAGAGATTTTCTATTTCTCTTTCTAACGCCCATTTATCTTGCAAAGAAAAAAGGATAGGAGAAATAAATAAAATAGAAATAGTAAGAAGCGTTAAGGTAATTAAAATTTCTATTAAAGTAAAAGCTCGCCACATAATCTTTCCTCAAAAGAGAGAACACTATGGGCGAGTTTGCGAGAAATGTAAATTGGGAATGTTTAAATTTTCGAGCGTGATCGAAAAATTAAATAACTAGAATGAAGAAGTATCTTGGAATAAGCCGACTTTCAGATCTGTTGCGGTGTAAATTACACGACCATCCACTTCCACTTCGCCATCCGCTAATCCCATCACGAGCTTGCGGTTGATCACTCGTTTCATATGAATGCGATAAGTTACTTTTTTCGCGGTCGGTAAGATTTGTCCTGTGAATTTTACTTCTCCAACACCTAAAGCACGGCCTTTGCCTTTTCCGCCAACCCAGCCTAAGAAGAAGCCAACTAATTGCCACATTGCGTCTAAACCTAAACAACCTGGCATCACAGGGTCATTGATGAAATGGCAATCGAAAAAGAATAAATCTGGGCGAATGTCTAATTCCGCTTCAATGTAGCCTTTATCGAACAAGCCACCATTTTCGGTCATCAAGTTCACTCGGTCCATCATTAACATGGGAGGTGCAGGCAATTGAGGACCTTCACTGCCGAATAATTCACCACGTCCTGATGCTAATAAATCTTCATAAGTGTAGTTAGATTTAATATTTGGTGTACAACTGTTCATCTTTTTAATCCTGTATTACTAAAAAGAAAGCCTGTATTCTCTTGCTTTCCTAATTTTGTTTGTAAAAGCAGATAGTACAGGCTTTTATTTTAGCTAACAACTGTTAGCTGACTTGTCGGATCAGTGAGATTTCCACCAAGGGAAGATTTTATGCCACAATTTATGTTCTACATCGTGATTTAAACTTTGCTCAATGCCTTGATGAATAAGATCAAACAAGGCAGGTTTGTCGGATTTTTCGCGACGTTCTTCCGCATAAAATGTATTTTTCAGTAAAATTTCGACCGCCTCAAACACGCTTTCAACCGCCCAGATCTGGAATTTCTCTGCTTTAACGGCAGCCAATACGCTAGGTTTCAGGCTTAAATGTGACACACAGCTTGCAGGAATAATCACGCCCTGCTTCCCTGTCAGCCTACGAGCATCACACACTTCGAAAAAGCCCTCGATCTTTTGGTTTACACCGCCCACGCTTAGCACGTTACCAAATTGGTCGATAGAGCCTGTCACCGCAATAGATTGCGGTAGTGCGACCTTCGCTAAGCTGCTGACTAACACGCAGAAAATCGCTAATGATGAGCTGTCACCATCCACTTCGCCGTAAGATTGCTCAAAGGCAAGTGATGCAGAGAACGGCAATTGGGTTGGTAACTCTAACAAATTCGCCAAGCAAGATTGGGCGATTAAAATCCCTTTCGAGTGAATGTTGCCGCCGAGTTCTACTTTACGTTCAATGTCGGTAATTTCGCCATCACCATATTGCACGTTGCAACTGATGCGAAGCGGTTCGCCAAAAGCATAGGGCACGCCTTCAAATTCGATGACTGATAATCCGTTGATCTGCCCAATTTCTTCATCTTCCGTTTCGATATAAACTTGGTTGTTCAAAATATCCTGCAAGGCATATTCATTTAGGTTCGAAGCCTGCTTCTCTTGGGCTTCAAAGTAGCTATTGACCTCCGTGAAAGCGGTTGAATTTGGGTAGAATTTTGCAAAGCCGAGCAACTGATTTTTGAGCTTAGTGGGTGAAATAGAAATCATCGTTTGGCTTTCGCTTTCACGGATATAATGTTGTAAAAGCTGCTGAAGTGCGGGTTCGCTTAATTTGCGTTGCGTAAATTTTTGGGCGTAGGCTTGCACATAATCGCCCCATTGGTTGAGGCTTGTCTCATCCACATTCAAGAATGAATCTACTTCGGTATATTGGGCAAATTGGTACAAATCGCCATCATAGGCAGCGAGCATTGAAATATCTTCACGGCTGCCAACCAACAGCAATTTAAATGGGCTTTGAATCGCAGGCAGCGCTTCGGGCACATGGTTTACCGCATTCTGTTCATAAAAGCCGAATAACAAGGCTTGTTTGAGTTTATCCCACTGTTTTAAATCGTGTAATAGCGTGTTTAAACGTAGCACTAAAATGCCATTTTGTGCTTGCTGAATTGCCCATTCGATGGTCTTGATGCGATTCTCTTTTTCTAAAAAGAGTGTGTAGCCGAACAAATGAGAGGCTTTAAATTCGGTTCTCACAATCACAGGCTGTGAATTCTCTATAGATAATTGGGTGCTGAGTTCGTCTAAAAACTCAGGCAACACTTCACTTTTCATCACTAATAATGAGCCCATTTCTTGCGATTTAAATAGGCTTAGGGCTTGCTGTGCCTTCGGCTGAAAATCGAAGAAATTGACTTGTTCGCCCGTTAATTGGAAGGTGTGAGATAAAGAAAGCGACTGCCACGATAAAGGAGATAAATTCACAAAAATGCCTCATAATAGAAATTTGGTTTATTATACAAAATTCCGTTATACTTGCCTAAAATTTGCGAATAAATCAAGAGAAACAATGAGATATCAAAAGCTAGAATCCCAAGAAGCGAATTGGAAGTGGAAATACTTACTCAAGAAACACCGCGAGGGTGAAAATATCACTAAATATACCGAAAGCAGTATGATTGAGCTAAAAATCCAGCTGCTGACTACGCTACAAAACTCGCCTGATGAAATCGAAAAATGGGTAAAAACAGAAATGACCGCTGAGCAACGCAAAAAAATGCGCCAGTCTATTCGTGCTCGCCGTAAACGTTTTTTCAATGCTGAAAAAATCACAACCAAAAAGAAATCGATTGATTTAGAATACGCAAGTTGGCTACAGCTTTCTAAGTATGCGAATGCTCAAGGGGTAACGCTTTCACAAGCTGTATTGCAGCTCATTGATGAATTAGAAAATAAAGAGCTGTATTTAGAGCAAGTTGAGAAAATGAAGGTAAGTTTGAAAGGCTTATTAAAAATTGGAGAATAAATGGTGCCGACTACCGGAATCGAACTGGTGACCTACTGATTACAAGTCAGTTGCTCTACCTACTGAGCTAAGTCGGCATAGAAAGGTTTAAAAGAATGCTACTAAAATAATGAGGGTGAATTATAAGGATTTTGAGCAAGCTTGCAACCTTTTTCGTATTCAGTTGCTTACTAAACAAACAAAGGCGGTTAATTTTATAAGAAAACTAACAAATTCCTTACTAAAATCAACCGCTTTCTTTATCTTAAACTATTCACTCGTTGGTGCAATTTCTTCTGTAGGGATAGTTTGCTGCTCTTCTGAAACCTCTGCTTTGGTATTCTCTGTTTTCGATTTTCCAAGTGAAAGAGCTTCTAACACCGTTGGTTTCTGGGTTTCTACAACTAAGCCACCTGAAGAACAATAAGTTTGTCCACGGTCACGCCACATTGGAATTTGGCGTCCGCTTTCACAAGCAATACTGCCATAGCTATTAATGCCTACCCATTGAATATCTTTCACTTTCGGCAAACTAAATTTCAACGGTAAAGCACGGCGGATATACTCTTTATAAACATACAATGCCCCACTTGAACCCGTTAAATGCGTGTCGGCATTGTTATCTTTACCTAGCCATACCGTCGCGACATTTTCGCCATCAATCCCCACAAACCAAGTATCACGAGCATTGTTGGTTGTCCCTGTTTTACCAGCCAAGCGTAAGTCGGCAAACTCATTTTGTAGGCTACGTGCTGTTCCACGTTCCACTACCTGCTGCATTGCATAAAGCGCTTGTGTCGCTGCCTCTTCAGGGAGTATCTGTTTGCTCACATCTTCAATATTGCGTTGATAGAGTGGTTTACCATCAAAGCCCGTGATGGATTCAATCGTCGTGAGAGGCACCTTCAAGCCCTTGTTTGCAATCACTTGGTAGGATTTAGTTACGTCATACGGTGAAATTGAGTAAGCACCGAGCAACATTGAGGGATAAACAGGAATATCAACCTTATCCCAACCCATTTCTTTTTGCTTCGCAATCACTTTTCGCAAACCGAACTTCATCCCAATATTCACGGTTGGGATGTTGAGCGAGCGAACCAGTGCATCCATCAACATCACTGAGCCACTAAAACGTCTGTCATAGTTTTTTGGCGACCATGGAGCAGAACCTTTCACGTGAATAGTGATCGGTTTGTTGTCAATGGGTGTATTAAGACGGAAATTTTTCGGATCAGACAACGCAATTGCATAAATCGAAGGCTTCACTAACGAGCCGATCTGACGCTTAGTTTGAATCGCACGGTTAAAGCCTGCGTATTGAGTTAAACGGTCACCTACAATCGCTCGCACTTTACCCGTACGATATTCCGACACCACAATCGCAGATTGTAAATCTTTGATTTTCTTATCCGAATTTTCCAAATCTTCCAAGCCATTAATTACCGCTTGTTCCGCAGAACGCTGTTGTTTACGGTCAAGAGTGGTAAAAATTTTTGCCCCAGAAAGCAAAGCTGAGCGGTTTTCACCAAACTCATTTTTCAAGTCCATATTCAACGCTTGCATAAAGGCAGGTTGTTGGCGATAAATCGCACCTTTCTCTTTCACGCCTAGCGGTTGTTTGACTAGAAATTCGTAGTCACTTTGGCTAATTGCGTGGTTTTCTTGGAGCAATTTGAGCACCACATTTCGGCGTTCAAGTGCTGCCTCTGGGTGTCGCCACGGATTGTAAAGTGATGGACCTTTCACCATTCCAACTAACAATGCCATTTGTGACGGAGTGATTTCTTGGATTGGGCGACCAAAATAGAATTGACTTGCCAACGCAAAACCATGCACTTGATAACTACCGTTCTGACCTAAATAAATTTCGTTTAGATACGTTTCAAGAATACGGTTTTTATCGTAACGAGCATCTAAAATCAGCGACATCAGTGCTTCGTTAATCTTACGGCTTAGTGATTTTTCGCTGCTCAAAAAGAGGTTTTTAACCAACTGTTGCGTGAGCGTACTCGCCCCCTGCACTGTTCTACCTGCTTGATAGTTCGCGACCAACGCACGGGCAATCCCCATTGGGCTGATACCATCGTGCTGGTAAAAGCGTTTATCTTCGGTTAAAAGTAGGGCTTGGATGAGGAAATACGGATATTGTTGCAATTTTAACGCTTGGCGTTCTTCATCGCTTTCTGAATGTAACATTGCAATCAATTTGGGATCCAGCCTAAACTCTTCCACTAAACGCTGAGTCCCCAAATCTTCAATATAAGTCAGTTTGTCGTTTTGAAAACGTAAACGCAAAACACGTTGTGCTTCAGGACTTTCAGGAAATGGAAAGGCACGGCGCAACACCACAATATTATTGCCTTCGAGTTTGAAATCACCAGGAGCAACAATTTGCGATACTTGACGATAGCCATTATCTAACAAAGCGGTTTTGGTTTGCTCCAGCGTGAGATTTTCCTCAATTTTGATGCTTTCAATGCGAGCATAAACTTCAGCTGGCAATTGCCAAACTTGCCCGTTCATTTTAGTGCGAATTTTACCGTCTAAATACACGGCATAAACCGCCATAAAGCTCGCCCCAACCACGCCTAATTTTAGCCCCGTGGTGAGTAATCGAGAACAAAGAAAACGACTGTTTTTTTGCTTTTTTTTACATTTTGACATAGTTCAACCAAAAGAAAGCGGTGAAATTTTGCAAAAGATTTACTCAATTAGAAATGTTTTTTCACTTCTTCTCTAACTTCAGGGATTTTCATCATTTCAGCAATTAAGTAAGCAAAGTTCTCTTCAGTATCTCTTCTTCTAATATCAAGAATTTCTTGATAAGAAATACCGAGAATCTGACATAATTCTTTCCCTGTTAAAATATGCTCTAATGAAAAAACACCTTTAAATCCTGCCATAATGAGTTTTTTATCATTTTGATTGAAACTACAAATATAATAATCCGTAACAAAAGGAATTTTTGCACCAAATAATGTTGCAAATTTTTCTAAATGCTCTTTTTCACCTTGTGATTTTTTTGTATCAAAAGCATCTCCATCTTTCAATTCAATCACTTTACAAACGCGATAGCTCTCTACAATGAAAATAAGCATATCAGGCTCAATACCTTTCACGCTTTCGGCATACTTCTTAGACTTTTTAAAGGTTTTTTTCAAGCAAAGATATACTCCATTTTGAACATTATTTCCCCTCGTGGTATCTTCAATAAAAACATCAATATTTTCAATTAAGTTACATCTTTGTGTAATTAACCTTTCGAGTTCATTACCATTAGAAATAACTGTTGCTTGCACTCTTGATAAGAGTTGTCCTAGTTCTGCGTTCCCAACAACACGAGTATAACCAGAATTACCATCTTTACGACCTAACGCATTACTAATCTTGCTCATTTTCATCGTCTCCAAAAATTAAATCGCAACCAATAAAATTTCTATTTGTTTGTTTACAGCATTCAAACACAGAATACCCTCCAGATGCTGGATCCAATATCAGATCCCCTTCTTGAGTTGTTGCAAGAATAAGTTGTTTTTGCATTTCAATCGGTTTTGAATGTGTGTGCGGTTTGCTCTGCAATTTTTCCGCCCAAACATCAGGAATATTATGCAATGTCCAAGTAATTTTTGCTTTTTTTGGCTCTTTTTGAATAACAACTAAATATTCGCTTCTACGTCTTGTTCTATATCCCATGCCTATTTTTTGTTTATCCCAAGTAAGCATGTCGACAACAGATAACGACGGGGTATTTTCCAACCACGGTTTAACACCTTCAACTAAATGAAATTTATCAACCCACAAAAATAGATACCCATTAGGTAATAATACTCTTTCAAATTCATTAATAAATTGCTGAATTATCTCATCTGTCATTTGCGGTAAAGCCGCTCTCTCCTTTCCTCGCCCTTTACCTTCATTTCCATAGGACATTTTATCAAGAACCCCTCGATATTGAGGATCGAAAAATGCAATTTTAACCGCTTTATCTGGAATTAATTTAAATAAATCTATTCCATTCATTTTATTTTTCTTATTGACAAAAGAAAGATAATCTTGGTGAGAAAACATAATATTGTCTTATATATAATCAAAAAATAAAGCAGTGAGATTTTGCAAGAAATTTACGAAATGCCACCGCTTGGAGTAAGAATTGCCTTGTTCTAAAATCATCTTCGTCCCTTGTGGGAGAGAGTAAAATATTCAGAATTCGGCTATAAAAGTAGTAGAATTACGGATTACGTTTAAATTTGCTGAAATCAGGTTCACGTTTTTCGTTGAACGCGTTGCGACCTTCTTGACCTTCTTCCGTCATATAGAACAACATTGTTGCATTGCCCGCCAACTCTTGAAGACCTGCTTGACCATCGCAATCTGCATTTAACGCCGCTTTCAAACAACGTAATGCGATTGGGCTGTTTTGTAACATTTCACGGCACCAACGCACAGTTTCTTTTTCTAAATCAGCATAAGGCACAACGGTGTTCACTAAGCCCATATCTAGTGCTTGTTTCGCATCGTACATACGGCATAAGAACCAGATTTCGCGGGCCTTTTTCTGACCTACAATGCGAGCCATATAGCTTGCACCCCAACCGCCATCGAATGAACCCACTTTCGGGCCTGTTTGACCGAATTTCGCGTTATCTGCAGCGATGGTTAAATCACACATCATATGTAACACGTGACCGCCACCTACGGCATAACCTGCTACCATTGCCACCACTGGTTTTGGGCAAGTACGGATATCACGTTGGAATTGTAAAACGTTTAAGTGGTGCACGCCGCTGTCATCTTTATAGCCACCGTAATCACCACGAATTTTTTGGTCGCCGCCCGCACAAAATGCGTATTCGCCTTCACCTGTTAATACAATTACGCCGATTTTTTCATCAAAACGAGCATCTGCAAATGCATGAATCATCTCTTTTACCGTTTGTGGACGGAAAGCGTTACGCACTTCTGGGCGGTTAATAGTAATTTTCGCAATCCCATCTGTTGATTTGTGATAACGAATGTCGGTGTAACCTTCACTGTGATCCACCCATTCAATAGGTGCGTATAAAAATTCTTCGCTTGGATATAACATTGACTATGTTCCTTTTTGAGTATTCAAATGAATGTTAAAAATTCGTGCCATTATAGCGGTTTTTGTCGCCAGTAAAATAAAAAGCGGTTAAATTTGCAGAATAATTTACAAAAAGTTCAGCATATTTAACCGCTTAGATTTCGTAGGGACGGGATAACCCTACCCTACTTAATGATAGGTGCTATTTCTTATCCACTTTCACCACACCACTTAACTTGGTTAATCGTTGAATAACCACGTAAAGATGAGCATTATCAGTAACCGAAATCTGTAATTTCACTTGATAATTACCGTTTTCAATTGGGTAACTTTGCACCGAACCAATGTTACTATTAAGAGATGCAATGGTATTGGTAAGGCTTGCCAACACACCTGGTTGATCTTTGATTTCCAACACTAATTCTACATTCAGATTCTCAGGCTCTTCAGTTTCTAAAGCTTTATCCAAAGCATCAAGCTGTTTTAAGGCTTGTTTGATTTTCGAACGAGCTTTAGCACTCACTGCAAAATTCAACCAGCTTGAGCTTGGGTAACGACCTGTTTCAGTTAAAATTTCAATCGTTTGACCAGATTGTAACGGTTGTGAGATTGGATATGGCTGACGATCCACAATCGCACCCACACAGTGATCGCCAATATCGGAATGCACCGCATAAGCAAAGTCGATAGCGGTCGATTTTGCAGGCAATTCTACAATTCTGCCTTTTGGCGTGAATACGTAAATGTCGTTTGAGAACAGCTCCGATTTCACGCTTTCGATAAACTCTTCTGCATTGCCTGCACTTTGTTGCAATTCGATGATACTTTGTAGCCATTTTTGTGCTTTTTGTTGCACGCTGGTTGCGTGAATTTGCTCATCGTTATATTGCCAGAATGCCGCCACACCAAGTTCTGCCATTTGATCCATCTCTTCGGTGCGAATTTGCACCTCAATCGGCAGACCTTTATGCCCAATCATTGAGGTATGGATCGATTGATAGCCGTTACTTTTCGGCACGGCAATGTAGTCTCGCACTTGATACGGACGCGGTTTATACAGAGCATGCACTCGCCCCAATGCTCGGTAGCAATTATCCACATTATCCACCACCACGCGGAAAGCGTAAATGTCTAAAATTGAGCGGAAACGCTGATCGCGTTGGCGAAGTTTGTGATAAAGGGTGTAAAGATGTTTTTCACGCCCGTAAATGCGAGCAGGAATTCCCGCTTCTTTCAGGCGACTTTCCAGTTCGTGCGAAATAGTGGCAAGCAAGTCTTGACGAGTACCGCGTGCTATTTCAATCGCCATTTTTAGCACATTATAACGGTGCGGATACATCGCTTTGAAACAGAGATCTTCCAACTCGTTTTTCAGATGTGTAATGCCTAAACGGTGGGCAAGTGGGCTGTAAATTTCGAGCGTCTCTTTGGCAATGCGCACGCGCTTATCAGGGCGGAGTGAACCCAACGTACGCATATTGTGCGTGCGGTCGGCAAGTTTGATTAATACCACGCGAATATCTTTGGTCATCGCCAAAATCATCTTGCGGAAGTTCTCCACTTGTGCTTCTTGGCGAGTGCGGAATTTTAATTTATCGAGTTTTGAAACCCCCTGCACAATTTCAGCAACGTTTTTGCCAAATTCAGCTGCAAGTTGTTCTTCGGTATAAGGCGTATCTTCAATTACATCATGTAAAAGCGCCGCCATTACGGCTTCGTGGTCGAGTTTCATTTCCGCAATAATGCCTGCAACGGCAACAGGGTGCGTAATGTAGGGTTCACCGCTTGAGCGAGTCTGCCCCTCATGAGCGTCTCTCGCAACAACAAAAGCACGTTTGACCAGCTCAATTTTATCGGCTGGCAAATACTGACGAATTATGCGATC
This sequence comes from Haemophilus parahaemolyticus, assembly GCF_002015035.1. Lineage (GTDB taxonomy): Bacteria > Pseudomonadota > Gammaproteobacteria > Enterobacterales > Pasteurellaceae > Haemophilus_A > Haemophilus_A parahaemolyticus. The sequence goes on from NZ_MUXY01000022.1 coordinate 67,229, forward strand.
TAATGGTTCGAAAAGATACACGATACCCCCAACATTAAAAATGGATAATGGACAATAAATTGCAATTAATATGGTTAATTTAACCGCTTGCGTTTTAATTGTCCATTATCCATTTCAGGAATTTATAAATTTTAATTAAGCATTTGCTTGAACGTCTGCTAAGAATGAAATTGCTTCTTTTTCTGCGATATCTTGTTGAACAGCTTGTTGATTATCAAACTGATCCATAATTTCACCATTGATTACGCCTTCTTCGATTTCTCTTAAAGCAATTACAGTTGGCTTATCATTTTCTTCTGGCACTAATGCCTCACGAGTGTGAAGCTGGATTTGTCTTGCACGACGTGCCGCAATTAAAATTAAATCAAAACGGTTGCCGATAATTTCAGCAGCTTCTTGAACAGTTACACGAGCCATTTGTTACTCCAACAATTTGCGATTCTAGGAATTTTAGTATGAAGGGGGAGGATTATACAAAAAATAGACTAGAGTGACAATCTTAATAAACCTAATAATACATTTCCGTAAAACACTAACAGGATTCTATCCCGCAACCACACAGGAATCTGGATCTTTCGCCAGATTTTTATTCCAATACTTTACCTAAATAGTCCATTTAAACCATTAGCGGTTGGTTTTAAGGATCGAATGCCTAGCTAATTAGCGAAAAATAGGTTTTCCAAAATATGTCGCCAAAAGGAAATTATTTGGATGATACAGAAATGGTAAATTTTTTGGGCGAATAAATCCAATTAAAATTAAAAGGACTGAACCCGATATAATATCGACAACAGTCCTTTAAATAACAGTCTAATTTTTTGAGGCAGATCTTTATTCTGCTCTTATTTTTCAATTACAGAGCTTCAATCGCCTTATACTGCTCTTGGATTTTCTCTAATCCAGATTGGTATTCCGCTTGTTTTTCGCGTTCTTTCGCAATCACTGCTTCTGGTGCTTTAGCCACGAAAGCTTCATTGCTGAGTTTGCTTTCGATGCGTTTAACTTCGTTTTGATATTTTTCAATCTCTTTGGTTAAACGGGCAAGCTCTGCTTCTTTATTGATAAAGCCCGCCATTGGCACGAGTAATTCAGCATTGCCAACGAGTTTCGCTACCGCAAGCGGTGCAGTTTCGTTTGCGGCTAACACTTGAACGTTGTCTAACTTCGCCATGGCTTTTAAAAGAGCGGTCTGTTTTTCGAGAATTTTTGCGTTTTCTGCGCTTAAATTACGGAATAGCAGATCTAAGCCTTTACTTGGTGCGATGTTACTTTCTGCACGAATATTACGCACCGCAACGATCACTTCTTTTAGCCATTCAATTTCAGCTTCTACTTCTGGATCAAAGCCGTTCTCTTCCACTTGTGGGAAAGGTTGCAACATAATGCTGTCTGCAGTAATGCCGACAAAACCTTTCACTTTTTGCCAAATTTCTTCGGTAATAAATGGAATAAGCGGATGTGTTAAACGTAATAATTTTTCTAATACGTGAACCAAAGTTTGGCTTGCTGCACGAATTTGTGCGGCATTACCGTTGGCAAATACTGGTTTAGTTAATTCTAAATACCAGTCGCAGAATTGGTTCCAGGTAAATTCATAAATCGCATTGGCACAAAGGTCGAAACGATATTGGCTTAATGAATTACGGAAAGTTTCCACGGTACGATTGAATTCCGATTGAATCCAACGATCAGCTAATGAGAATTCGATCTCGCCTTCGCTTAAATCTAATTTTTCATTGGTAAGCACGAAACGGCTTGCATTCCACAATTTGTTACAGAAGTTGCGGTAGCCTTCTAAACGTTTCATATCCCAGTTGATATCACGACCGTTTGAAGCCAACGCAGCTAATGTGAAACGCAATGCGTCTGTACCGTGAGCGGCAATGCCGTCCACAAATTCTTTGCGGGTTGCTTTGGCAATTTTCTCTGCCAATTGCGGTTGCATCATGTTGCCAGTGCGTTTTTCAAGTAAATCTTCAAGGCTGATACCGTCAATCATATCGATTGGATCAAGCACGTTACCTTTCGATTTCGACATTTTTTGACCTTGCTCATCACGGATCAAGCCTGTTACATACACCGTTTTGAATGGTACTTGTGGTTTACCATTTTCATCTTTTACAAAGTGCATCGTAAACATAATCATACGCGCAACCCAGAAGAAGATGATATCAAAACCTGTGATTAACACATCCGTTGGGTGGAACATTTTGAGCTCTTTAGTTTGCTCTGGCCAGCCTAAAGTGGAGAACGTCCATAAGCCTGATGAGAACCACGTGTCTAACACGTCTTCATCTTGTTTGAGCTCAACCGCAGAATCTAAGTTATATTTTGACCGCACTTCTTCTTCGTTACGTGCAACATACACATTACCTTCTGCATCATACCACGCAGGAATACGGTGTCCCCACCAAAGTTGGCGGGAAATACACCAATCTTGAATATCACGCATCCAAGAGAAGTAAAGATTTTCATATTGTTTCGGCACGAATTGGATTTCGCCGTCTTCCACCGCTTTGATTGCCACATTAGCAAGCGGTTTCACGCTCACATACCATTGGTCAGTTAGCATCGGCTCAATCGGCACGCCACCACGGTCACCATAAGGCACTTTCAAATCGTGTGGTTTGATTTCGTCTAATAAACCAAGTGCTTCAAAATCTGCCACGATTTTCTTACGTGCAACAAAACGCTCTAAACCACGGAAATCAGCAGGAATAGTCGCCTCATAGCCAGCAAGTGGTTTGCCATCAGTACCGATAATTTCCGCTTCATCACGGATATCCGCATTTAAGGTTAATACGTTAACCATCGGCAAGCTGTGACGCTTACCCACTTCGTAGTCGTTAAAGTCGTGTGCAGGGGTAATTTTCACCACACCCGTACCGAATTCACGATCTACATATTCATCGGCAATAATTGGAATTTCACGGTTTGCAAGCGGTAGAATTACCGTCTTACCTTGCAAATCTTTGTAGCGTTCATCTTCAGGATGCACAGCCACCGCCGTATCGCCCAACATGGTTTCTGGACGCGTAGTTGCGACCACTAAATAATCTTTACCATCTGCCGTTTTTGCACCGTTTGCTAACGGATAGCGGAAATGCCAAAGGGAGCCTTTGCTCTCTTTATTTTCCACTTCTAAATCAGAAATCGCGGTGTGAAGTTTTGGGTCCCAGTTTACTAAGCGTTTGCCACGGTAAATCAAACCTTCTTCGTGCAAACGAACAAACACTTCTTTTACTGCGTTGGATAAACCATCGTCCATCGTGAAACGCTCACGTTCCCAGTCGATTGAGTTCCCTAAACGGCGCATTTGTTGGCTGATTGTGCCGCCTGAATAGGTTTTCCAATCCCAAATTTTGTTGATGAACGCTTCACGACCATAATCATGGCGGGTTTTGCCTTCTTCTGCGGCAATTTTACGTTCTACCACCATTTGGGTGGCGATACCGGCGTGGTCTGTCCCTGCTTGCCATAAGGTATTATGCCCTTCCATACGGTTAAAACGGATTAAAGTATCCATTAAGGTTTGTTGGAAAGCGTGCCCCATGTGTAGGGAACCTGTTACGTTCGGTGGTGGAATCGCAATGCAATAGCTCGGCGCGTTTTCATTTTCAGACGGTTTAAAATAACCGCTCTCTTCCCAATGTTGATAAAGGGCTTGTTCTACCGCAGACGGATTAAAACGGTCTGCCATTTCAAATTTTTGTGTCATTGTTGCTCTCTTTTATTTAAATCAATAGTTTTTATTCTTAAATATCTTCTATACTTTCTATATTTAGATAATAACTCTAATAGCTTATTCTTTTTGCTTAACTCATAAATAAAGAAAACTGGCATTACCAAATATATAAAGTTCCAAAAAGTTTTAAGCTGATAAATATTGCTTATATCTTCATTGTTTTTCTGCTCTAATGGCATAGATGTAGCTGTCATACACGTTGCAACAAATAGACCACCAATAATTATTAATTTCACTCTGATATCTTCAGATAGTTTATTAAAATTACTAAACATATAAATCCAGCACATGCATATCAGCAAGGTTATAATAAAAAGAACGCCTACATTTGGATTTGATATATCACTAAAAAGGAAATAATGAAATACAGCAAATAAAATAAATAAAAAACAAATTAATCTCTTTCCATTCTTAAATTTTATTTTCAACTTTATATTATTAATGAAATCTCTTTCCATATCTGGAGTTAATGCTAAATAAATAAAAATAACAAGAATGAATAAACAAATAGTATAGATCATATAAAAAACCTAAATTTAATTATAAAAAGCGACTCCTCACTCGGATAACCCCCCTAATTACCTCTTTTAATTCTTCCAACCCCATATTTTCCTGCTTCACGTGTTATTCCGTCAGTTCATCAAGAGTAATCGGCGATACACTTAACACTTCAATGGTGCAGAAATATTGATTATCCTCAAATCGACCGACACGTAAAATATCACCTGCTTTAAAATGGCTTTCGGATTTATCCCGAATTGTGATGGTTTTACGCCCAGCGAGAATATCCGCTTCAAAGTGTTGGTAAAAAGTGATGTCGTTTGGTTGCATTTTGATCCTTAAAGAGTGGTTGGGTTTTTAGCGTCATAAAATGAATATTATGGCTAAAATGCTTTTGTAAATTCTATCAGAAATTCCTTAAGAAATCTAAATGGTAACAGAAGCTATAACAAAACAGGAGGGTTTCAAAAACACTCAAGCGGTTAAATCCTAAAGAACTTTTGCAAAGAATCTTTAAAATTTAACCGCTTACTCATTCATAAATGATCTAAAAATTATTTCAGACCTAACTTATGCTCTAAATAGTGAATATTCGTTCCACCCTTACGGAAATTTTCATCTTCCATAATTTTTTCGTGAAGTGGAATATTAGTTTTAATGCCTTCAATAATAGTTTCGGACAATGCTTGCTCCATACGACGGATAGCAATATCACGATTTTCAGCAAAAGTAATCAATTTACCAATCATTGAATCGTAGTGTGGAGGAACAGCATAACCTGAGTAAATATGTGAATCCCAACGCACACCTAAACCACCTGGCACGTGTAAACGTGTAATTTTACCTGGTGATGGTAAGAAGGTATTTGGATCCTCAGCGTTGATACGGCATTCCATCGCGTGACCTTTCACTTTGATATCATCTTGCGTGATAGAAAGCGGTAATCCTGCTGCAACACGAAGTTGCTCTTTCACTAAATCCACACCTGTAATCATTTCTGTTACTGGGTGTTCTACCTGTAAACGGGTGTTCATTTCGATGAAATAGAATTCGCCATTTTCAAAAAGGAATTCGAATGTGCCTGCACCACGATAGCCAATTTCACGGCACGCATTTGCACAACGCTCACCGATGAATTTCCGCAATTCAGGGGTAATGCCTGGTGCTGGAGCTTCTTCAACCACTTTTTGGTGGCGACGCTGCATTGAGCAATCACGTTCTGCTAAATAAACCGCGTTGCCATGCGTGTCCGCCATTACTTGGATTTCGATATGGCGTGGATTTTCAAGGTATTTTTCCATATATACCATATCGTTGTTGAACGCCGCTTTCGCTTCCGCTTTAGTCATTGCAATCGATTCTTCTAAATCTTTCTCTTGGTAAACCACACGCATACCACGACCACCACCGCCGCCAGATGCTTTAATAATGACTGGATAGCCAATACGTTTTGCAATTTCTTTGTTTTTCTTCGGATCATTTCCGATTGGACCATCAGAACCTGGCACGCAAGGCACACCCGCTTTTTTCATTGCATTGATTGCAGATACTTTGTCGCCCATTAAACGAATTACATCCGCCGTTGGGCCAATAAAGATAAAACCAGAATTTTCAACCTGTTCTGCAAAATCTGCATTTTCAGATAAGAAGCCGTAACCTGGGTGGATCGCATCAGCATCCGTTACTTCTGCTGCCGCAATAATAGCAGGGATATTTAAATAACTTTTTACGGAAGGTGCAGGACCGATACAGACGGTTTCATCCGCTAATAATACGTGTTTAAGTTCGCGGTCTGCTGTTGAGTGAACTGCTACGGTTTTAATACCTAATTCTTTACAGGCACGTAAAACGCGTAAAGCAATTTCGCCACGGTTGGCAATGACAACTTTTTTTAACATTGCTTATTCCTTGTAGAATGAGTTTTACTCACTATTGAAAACAATCAAGCGGTAAAATCTTCTCTAAATTTCACCGCTTCCTAGGCTTATGGTTTGAGAAGTCCTTCGATCAACTCAGGAACCGTTCCCCAACTGCCTATAACATTATTCGATGATGACTAATTTTTGATCGAATTCAACCGCTTCACCATCATTGACAAGGATTGCTTTTACAACACCTGCTTTATCAGATTCAATACGGTTCATCATTTTCATTGCTTCAACAATACAAAGTGCATCACCCACTTTCACTTGTTGCCCTACTTCAATAAATGGTTTCGCATCTGGGCTTGGGCTGCGGTAGAAAGTTCCTACCATTGGAGAAAGTACTGCGTGACCTGAAACTTCAGAAGAAACAGATGATGCTTCTTGAGCTGGAGCAGACTCTGTTGGTGGAGCTACAGGTGCAGAAACTGATGCTTGTTGAGGTGCTGCCACATATTGTACTGCTGCTGGTGCAACAGCTGGAGCCGCACGGCTAATACGTACTGTGCCTTCTTCTTCAGAAACCTCTAATTCGGTAATGCCTGATTCTTCTACTAATTCGATTAATTTTTTGATTTTGCGAATATCCATAGTGAAATTCCATTGGGTTAAATAAATTGACCGATCATTCTGATTTTTACAGAGAAAACCGAATCAACGGATAAAAAAGATGTGCGTAGATTACCTGATTTTCGTGAATTTTGCGATTAAAATCTATGAAATTTAGAGAAAATGTCAGGAACTTAGACCACTTAGAGAGGAAATAAAAACACAAAAAGGCGTACCTTTCGATACGCCTTTTCTTGTGAAGCTCTGACTAAACCATCAATTATTTGATGATTTTAGCAACAACGCCCGCACCTACTGTACGACCACCTTCACGAATCGCAAAACGTAAACCTTCGTCCATCGCGATTGGGTGGATTAATGATACTGTCATTTTGATGTTATCGCCTGGCATTACCATTTCTACGCCTTCTGGTAATTCAATAGTACCAGTTACGTCAGTTGTACGGAAGTAGAATTGTGGACGGTAACCTTTGAAGAATGGAGTGTGACGACCACCTTCTTCTTTTGATAATACGTACACTTCTGATTCGAAGTCTGTGTGTGGTGTAATTGTACCTGGTTTCGCTAACACTTGACCACGTTCGATTTCTTCACGTTTTGTACCACGTAATAATGCACCAACGTTTTCACCCGCACGACCTTCGTCTAATAATTTACGGAACATTTCCACGCCAGTTACTGTTGTTTTCGTAGTGTCTTTGATACCTACGATTTCAACTTCTTCACCCGCTTTGATGATACCACGCTCAACACGACCTGTTACTACTGTACCACGACCTGAGATTGAGAATACGTCTTCGATTGGTAATAAGAATGGTTTATCAATCGCACGCTCTGGCTCTGGGATGTATGTATCTAAGTGGTTTGCTAATTCAAGAATTTTTTCTTCCCACTCTGCTACGCCGTTTAACGCTTGTAACGCTGAACCACGTACTACTGGCGTGTCATCACCTGGGAAGTCATATTGTGAAAGAAGTTCACGTACTTCCATTTCAACTAATTCTAATAATTCTTCATCGTCAACCATATCGCATTTGTTTAAGAATACGATGATGTATGGAACACCTACTTGGCGACCTAATAAGATGTGCTCACGAGTTTGTGGCATTGGACCATCTGTTGCTGCTACTACTAAGATAGCGCCGTCCATTTGTGCCGCACCAGTGATCATGTTTTTAACGTAGTCCGCGTGTCCTGGGCAGTCAACGTGTGCGTAGTGACGAGTTGCTGTATCGTACTCAACGTGTGAAGTGTTGATGGTGATACCACGTGCTTTTTCTTCTGGCGCATTATCGATTTGGTCGAATGCACGAGCTGCACCACCGAAGTGTTTCGCTAATACAGTTGTGATTGCAGCTGTTAAAGTTGTTTTACCATGGTCAACGTGACCGATCGTACCCACGTTTACATGGGGTTTTGTACGTTCAAATTTTTCTTTAGACACTTTGATAGTTTCCTAAAATATGAGCCATAACCTTATGCTATGGCTCGGGTTGAAATAACGATTTATCTAATTATTTAGATTTACGTGCTTCAATGATTGCATCAGCAACGTTTTTCGGAGCTTCAGCATATTTTAATGGTTCCATTGAGTATGATGCACGACCTTGAGTTTGTGAACGTAAGTTTGTTGCATAACCAAACATTTCTGATAATGGAACTTCAGCATTGATCTTAACAACGAATTCTGTTGCTTCTTGACCATTTACCATTGCACGACGACGGCTTAAGTCACCAATTACATCACCAACGTAGTCTGGTGGAGTTTCCACTTCAACTTTCATGATTGGCTCAAGTAATACTGGGTTAGCTTTTGCGAACGCTGCTTTAAATGCTAATGACGCTGCAAGTTTAAACGCTAACTCAGATGAGTCAACATCGTGGTATGAACCGAAGTGTAAACGTACACCGATATCTTCTACTGGGTAGCCTGCTAATGGGCCAGATTTAAGTTGTTCTTGGATACCTTTATCAACTGCTGGGATGTATTCGCCAGGAATTACACCACCTTTGATTTCATTCACGAATTCGTAACCAGGACCTTCTGGATCTAATGGGTATAAGTCAATTACAACGTGACCATATTGACCGCGACCACCAGATTGTTTTGCGTGTTTACCTTCCACATCATTAACACGAGTACGGATAGTTTCACGGTAAGATACTTGTGGTTTACCAATGTTTGCTTCCACTTTAAACTCACGTTTCATACGGTCAACGATGATGTCTAAGTGTAACTCACCCATACCAGAAATGATTGTTTCGCCAGATTCTTCATCAGTATGAACACGGAATGAAGGGTCTTCTTGTGCTAAACGACCTAATGCTAAGCCCATTTTCTCTTGGTCTGCTTTAGTTTTTGGTTCTACCGCAACAGAGATTACTGGCTCTGGGAATTCCATACGCTCAAGGATAATTGGTGCGTCTAATGCACATAATGTGTCACCTGTACCAACATCTTTTAAGCCGATTGCTGCAGCGATGTCACCCGCACGAACTTCTTTGATCTCTTCACGTTTGTTAGCGTGCATCTGTACGATACGACCGAAACGTTCACGTTTTTGTTTTACAGAGTTGTAAACTGTATCACCAGAATTAATTACACCCGAGTACACACGGAAGAAGGTTAAGTTACCTACGAATGGGTCAGTTGCAATTTTGAATGCTAATGATGCAAATGGTTCTTCATCGCTTGCGTGACGCTCACCTTCAGTTTCGTCTTCGTTGATACCTTTGATTGCTGGGATATCAGTTGGTGCTGGTAAGTAGTCGATTACCGCATCAAGCATTGCTTGAACACCTTTGTTTTTGAATGCAGAACCACAGCAAACTGGGATGACTTCACCTGCTAATACACGTTGACGTAATGCAGTTTTGATTTCTTCTTCAGTTAATTCTTCACCAGAGAAGAATTTGTCCATTAACTCTTCAGATGCTTCAGCTGCTGCTTCAACAAGGTTGTTACGCCATTCTTCACATGCTTCTAACATATCCGCTGGGATATCTTCGTATGTGAATGTCATACCTTGGTCAGCTTCGTTCCAGTTGATTGCTTTCATTTTGATTAAGTCAACCACACCTGTGAAGTTTTCTTCTGCTCCAATTGGAAGTTGAAGAGGAACTGAGTTACCACCTAAAAGCGTTTTGATTTGCTCAACAACGCGTAGGAAGTTTGCACCTGTACGGTCCATTTTGTTTACGAACGCAATACGTGGTACAGAATATTTGTTAGCTTGACGCCATACTGTTTCTGATTGAGGTTGAACACCACCTACCGCACAGTAAACCATTACCGCACCATCAAGAACACGCATTGAACGTTCCACTTCGATAGTGAAGTCAACGTGCCCTGGAGTATCGATAACGTTGATACGGTGTTGTGGATATTGTTGTGACATACCAGACCAGAATGCTGTTGTTGCAGCAGAAGTGATGGTAATACCACGTTCTTGTTCTTGTTCCATCCAGTCCATTGTTGCAGCACCATCGTGAACTTCACCGATTTTGTGACTTACACCTGTATAGAATAGAATACGCTCAGAGGTAGTTGTTTTACCTGCATCGATATGAGCACTAATACCAATATTACGGTAGCGCTCAATAGGAGTTTGACGAGCCATTTTTATTTATTACCTTGTTTGGGATTTAAATTAAAATTCTTAATAATGAGGCTTCACCTAATAAACACAAGATGAAGCCTAGCAATTTCGTTTTAAAGCAACGATTACCAACGGAAGTGTGCAAACGCTTTGTTCGCTTCAGCCATACGGTGAACGTCTTCACGTTTTTTCACTGCTGAGCCTTTATTGTCAGCTGCATCTGTTAGTTCGTTTGCTAAACGTAATGCCATTGATTTGTCACCACGTTTACGAGCTGCTTCGATTACCCAACGCATTGCTAATGCATTACGACGAGATGGACGAACTTCAACTGGAACTTGGTAAGTAGAGCCACCCACACGGCGTGATTTAACTTCAACAGTTGGACGTACGTTTTCAAGTGCAGCATCGAACGCTTCTAATGCTTCTTTACCTGTACGTTGAGATAAAGTTTCTAAAGCACCGTAAACGATAGCTTCAGCTGTAGATTTTTTACCATCAACCATTAAAACGTTGATGAATTTTGCAAGTAATTCAGAACCGAACTTTGGATCTGGAAGAATTTTGCGAGGTTCAATACGACGACGACGTGGCATTGTAAATACTCCGTTTATATATATTCAGGATATTCCAAAACTCATCTATTGTAGCTAAACATTGGCTTAGCACGATTGACTGGAGTTTATGGTTAAATTTAAAAATTTAGACGTTTGGCCTTACTTAACGGAGATCCATTAAGCTTTAGGACGTTTAACGCCGTATTTAGAACGACCTTGTTTACGGTCTTTAACGCCAGCACAGTCTAATGCACCGCGTACTGTGTGGTAACGCACACCTGGTAAATCTTTAACACGACCACCACGGATTAACACAACACTGTGCTCTTGAAGGTTATGACCTTCACCACCGATGTATGAAGTTACTTCGAAACCGTTAGTTAAACGAATACGGCAAACTTTACGTAATGCAGAGTTTGGTTTTTTAGGTGTAGTAGTGTATACACGAGTACACACGCCACGTTTCTGCGGGCAAGCCTCTAATGCAGGAACGTTGCTTTTTACAACCTTTTTCACACGCGGTTTGCGTACTAATTGGTTGATAGTTGCCATTTAAAAGCTCCAGTTAAAATTATTAAAAATAAAATTAAAAAATCCTTCCCTTATGGAAAGGACGGTAAATTGTAGTGTGATGCTGGCTAAATGTCAAGGCATTGTGAGAAGTCTGCAAACGGTCTATTTTTCTGATTGTTTTGCATTTTCTAACAACGCAATCACTTTCTTTAATGCTTCAATTTCGCTTTCTTTTGCATTCAGTAGCTGCTTTAATTTCTCATTTTCAAGCGAGAGTTTTTCGTTTGTACCGAAATAGTTATTGTAGTTTGAATGATTATCGCCAATTGAACAAATCACAAAACGTTCATCATCATCAAGTAACTGGGCAACATTCAGATTAAAAACTTGAGCAATTTGTTTTAATTTTTCTACGCTAACATTGGTTTGTCCACGTTCAATCTTCGCATAACCTGTCGTAGACATACCTAATTTCTCCGCTACTTCTTCCTGTGTCCATTGGTTCATTTCACGCATAATTTTGATCTTTTCTGATGATCCCACAATCTACCCTATTAGTCATATTTTCACTCTCTAAGCGTAGCAAATTGCTCTTTGAGTGTCTGGATTAAATTTATACTAAATATAACATAGCAAACCTCTACAGACTAACTTTAATGAGGAAATTTTCCATGAAAAAACTATATGCAGTTATCACGTTTAATGAAAAACAATTAAGAGTAAAAATTGATACAGGAACCAATAAAGTGACTAATGTATCAACAGCTGTAACCCAAAATGCTTGGTATTAAATTCACGCTAAAAATAATATATTTAACTAAATTAGGAACAACATAATGAAAATCTCTAAATTAATTATTCTAGCAAGCATTTGTACAACTTTAGCGGGCTGTGCAAATATGCAACCAATGCCAAAAAAACCCGTCGATAGATGGTTCAAAGATGGCGTAAGTCCTGATATAGCAAAAAGTAAATATGCAAAATGTACCTATGATGTTGGCATGAATAAAGTTGAAGTCACGGAAAAAGACACGCTTATCACCAGTTGCATGGCTGCTGATGGTTATCGTTATGGCGTTCCTAAAAAAGAACTTCAAGAGTGGAAAGATAAAGTAGAATCATTAAGTAAACAAGGGTATATTCTTTACTAATTTCTCATATACAACAACGCTCTAGAAAATACCTAGAGCGTTATCCAAAAAATTAATATCTATACTAGACTACAACTCATTCTCCAACACCTGCAACACCCGATACGGCAAAATGTTTTCCATACCGCTGCCCGTCAGATAATGCTGATTTTTGCCGTAAGCCCCAATCAATTTCGGATCGGTGGCTCCGTATAAAATCACGTTTGGCTTATCCAATGCAGCGGTTAAATGGCTTAAGCCTGTATCAACCGACACTACCACTTTCGCATTGGCGATCTCTTGTGCTAGCTCTGCGAGCATTAATTTAGGCAAGACCACCACATCAGCTGAAATTTTCGCTAGTCGCTCTGCTCTGGCTTTCTCTTCAGCACTCCTCCAAGGTAAATGCACCTGCAGTCCTTGCATTGTAACCGAGCGAATCAGCTCAACCCAATATTCCTCTTTCCAATGCTTGTCTACTCGTGTGGTTGCGTGAATTGCCACCATATAAGCGGTCGGATTTTGTGGCTGTTTTACAAAATGAGGGGCTATGCCGTAATCGCCAATAGTTTGCGGTAATGCATAGCCTAAGGCTTCGGCAAAGAGTTTGCGAATACGCTCCACGGCATGCTGTTGATACGCAATCGAAAAGGTTTTGTCGTAAAACCAGCTACTCAACCCTTCACGGACAGAATGTTTATCGTAACCATATTTTGTTCCTCTGGCTTGCTTGATTACAAGCACTGCACTTTTAATCAAGCCTTGGGCATCAATCACGGCATCATATTCTTCTGTTCGAAGCACTTTCAGATAGGCTTGCCATTCTTGCCACGTTTGGCGATTCAGCAAATTTTTCCGCCAACGACGAATTGCCACGGGAATCACCCGATTAACTGCCGAATGCCAGTGAGGAATTTCCGCAAATAGCTCTTCCACCACCCAATCAAATTGAATGTTCGGAATCGCTTTTTGAGCATCCGTAAGGGCTGGCAAAGTATGAATTACATCCCCCATTGAGGAGGTTTTAACGATAAGGACTTTCATTACGCTTTATTTAATTTACTCAACAATGTCTCCATTACCTTTTCAGGCGTAATATCAATCAAACTTTGGTGATAGCCACCTTGACCTTCACCTTTGCGGATTTTAATCAAGCCACCTTCAATCAAACGAATGACTTCCGCATTTGGTGAAAGAGGGGGGGTATATTGTGGGCTTGTTGGTCCGTAAAGTGCTACGAGCGGCTTATTCAATGCAGCAGCAATGTGCATTAAGCCGCTATCGTTGCTGACCACGGCAACGCAATCGGCAATTAAATCGACCGCTTGATTGAGATCTGTTAGCCCAGCTAGATTAACGCAATAAGAACGAAGATTTTCAGGCAAACTCTCGCAAATCTGCTCGCCCACTTCTTGATCCTTCTTCGAGCCAAATAAGCGAATCGCATAACCTTTTTCAATCAACATCTCCGCCAATTTGGCGTAATGATAATGCGGCCAACGTTTCGCAGGACCGAACTCTGCCCCTGGACAAAAACCAATCACAGAGCAATTTTCAGATACAGCAAGCATATCTGCAAATTTTGCTTTTGTCTGCTCAATTTCGACCGCTTGTGTTTGCAAATAAGGATAAATCAACGGTAAATTCTGCACCGTTGGCACTTGCCCCTTTTCAAAAGCTAACGCTACATAGCGTTGCACCATCATAGGGTAGTCATTTTTATTGGCACGCAAATCATTCAGCAGGAAATAGCGACTTTCCCCCTTCCAGCCTCGACGCACGGGAATTTTGGCAAACAATGGAATAAAGGTAGATTTCAGCGAATTAGGCAACACAATCGCCATATCATATTGATTACGAAGAGATTTTCCCAGTTGGAAACGTTCTCTTAAACGGAAAGCACCATGTCCAATCGGCATAGAAATAGCTTTGTGCACCTCTGGCATTCTTGTCAACAATGGACGACACCAATCAGGTGCCATTACATCAATTTGGCAATCTGGATATTGCACCTTGAGTTGCTGATAAAGGGCGTGCGACATCATCATATCGCCCACCCACGAAGGACCAATCACTAAAATATTCATTTTTTCTCTTAAATTTAACCGCTTGTTTAATGCTTAACGTTGCTTAATGCACTCTTTCGCAAGGGCTTTTTTGTTATTATCATAGAGCTCCGCAATGCCAGAACGCATTTCCCACCATACCCAACGAATATTGCTATATTTCTTGCCGTTTTTTGTGACTGTTGGCGAAAGTGTATGGGTAGTATCCATAAAGGTAACACTAATACTGTTCTTTTTGCCTTTCGTTTTCAATATACGAACTTCTTTATCATTCTTGCACAAATAAAGGTTCATTGCTTGGTTTTTAACCACACTACGTTGAGCAACTTTTTTAACTTGCTCAGTATTGTCACTATTCGTTTTCTGAACTTGCTGCACCTGCTCAACAGGCGAAACAGCAACTTTTGTACAACCCGAAATGAGCAATAATATCAATATAAATAGGCTAATATTAAGCTTTAAAGACATATTTTTCCCCTTTTATAACAAAAGAGCAACGTATTGGCGTTGCTCTTTAGCTTAATTATTTAAAGCGGTAAGTGCCATCTGCTTGGCGAGTAAATTTACCGCCTGAACCGATAGTCATTTCTACCACACGGTTATTTTTATCTAAACGCACAGTTACCTTTTCATTTACTTTTAAACTGCTCACTTTGTTATTCACTTTACTCATTGCATTCACATCAGAAATATTGAGCTGATTATCACGGAATACTTGCATTAATGAGACGCCTTTAGGCACGCTTAATGTTTTGCTCGCCATAACCACATTTTGACTTTTTGCAGCTTCTGTTTTTGCTGCTAATGAAGGAGCTAGTGTGGCTTTATCTACAACTGGCTTACCCGTTTCAACATTTTTTACTAAACGATCTAACTGAGCATTTTGTGATTTCTTAGTATCAAACTCTGCTTTCGTTACCGCCTTAACTTTTGGTTGAACAACTTGTTTATTATTTGCATGATGAGATGCTTTTAATTTCTCAACTTTTGGTTGAGCAACTTGAGCTGTTGGTGTTTCAGGTTGATATACTACACTGCCTTGAGTCGCAGGTTTTTCAGTGACAACCGTCATTGGTTGAGGCTGATTTACTTGCAAGGTTGATTGTGGCTGAGCAAATTCATTTGCCACAGATTGAACAGGCTGCGGTTGTTCTATTTTCTCTACTGGAGAAATAACCTGTTGAGCTAGCTGCTGTGTTTGTTGTTCTAACTGAGCTTGTTGCTGATTTTGTTGCTGAACTAAAGCTTCTTGCTGTGCTTGAGCTTGTGCTTTTGCCTCAGCCTCTTGACGTTGAGCCTCTGCCTCATCTACAGGGCGGAATTCAATAGGTAAGCTACCACCCTGCTGAGATTGTAATTCTTCAACCGTCTCTGGTGTGCTTGGTTTTAATAACCAAAATGCGACACCTAGTGCAACGGCTAATAAAGCAACGATACCCAAACGTCGGTGTTTTGACGAACCTTCTTTTGTATTCTTCTCTGCTGTTGTTTCACTTCTCCCTGTTATAGGAATAACACGCTCTGCTGCATTAATTGTCACTTTTATAGTTTCTGGTAACACAGATTCTATATCTTCTACGGGTTCTTGTGTATTTGTTATAACTTGATCTTTCATCTCTTTTACTTCTTCTACTATATTTTCAGCTTGGGATATAACCTCCTCTTCTATAGGGGAAAAGGCAAATCCTGTAGGATGTGTTGCATCACCACCATCCATTTTAGGCAATTCAGATTTTACTAAGCCTGCGGGTCGAATTACTGGAGTAAAAGTATGCCCTGGCGATTGTGTTATACGTAATGAAGGAATAACTGTTTTAGGATTTTTTGTTTCTAAATCACCAAAAGTAGGTTCTTTGCGTTCATTCTGACTCATATTAAATTCCACGGATTAAAAATAAGATTTTTATTTATTTTAAAGGATTTCTTTCTTATCAGCACGATTTTTCCCCAAAAAATTAATAAATCTTTTGGCTCAGTCAAGTTCATTTTTTCTGTTCACAAATTTACAGCAAAAATCAATCTCTTTTTTCTATTTTTTCGAGTATGCTCGAAAATTCCATTTTTGCTCGTTGCGAGCTTTTCCCTACATCTGTATCTTTCACTTCGGTTCATTAACCATTTTTCACAAGAGGACTTTATGAAAAAAATCAACACATTTGCAATATCGCTTATCGTTGGCTTATTCTCAACCGCAGTATTTGCCAATGAAGTTACAACCCAACCAACAACGCTATCTACACAACCCCCCGTTGTAACTGCACCAGCAACCTCTACAGCACCTGTTAATATTCAGCAGGTTACTGCAGATCCAAACTCTGTAAACATTAACACTGCGTCAGCCGCAGAAATTCAAGACAAACTCGTTGGGATTGGCGGGAAAAAAGCCCAAGCTATTGTGGATTATCGTACCAAAAATGGTGCATTCCTAAGTATTGAGCAATTAAAAGAAGTATCTGGTATTGGAGCGGCGACACTTGAGAAAAACCGCTCACGTATTGTTTTATAATCATTTCTCAGATTTGTTGAACCGAACAGAATTGGGTGGGTTGTGTCTATAAAGATTAAAGAAGACTCAACTCACGTTCGGTTCAACAACCTTTTACATATTTGGTCTTAACCGCTTTTCTGTTATAATCGCCCATTTTCGAAACAACAGAAAGGATAATGTTATGGCACTTAAAGCCTATCCAACTCCAACTTACTGGCAACGTATAAAGATTGCCTGTCACTATCTTTTACCTCAACTTTCCATTACCCGTGTAGCAGGCTGGCTTGCTGAACAAAAATGGGGATCAGTGACTCATCTCATCATCAAACTCTTTGCAAAACAATATAGCGTAAATTTAAACGAAGCAGAAAAAACAGCCCCTTCAGATTATGCAACCTTTAATGAGTTTTTCATCCGTCCATTAAAAGCAGGTGTTCGTCCTATCGTAGAAGGCGAAAACACTATCGCTTTACCTGCGGATGGTTGTGTGAGTGAATATGGTAGCATCGTAGAAAATCAACTTATTCAAGCGAAGGGGCATTTCTTCACACTTGAAACCTTACTTGCTAACGATCTTGAAATGGCAGAAAAATTTAAAAATGGCGATTTTATTACGACTTATTTATCACCTAGCGATTACCACCGTGTACACATGCCGTGTGATGCCGTGTTAAAAAAAATGATTTATGTCCCAGGAGAACTGTTCTCCGTAAATCCATTTTTAGCCGAACATGTGCCAAATTTATTTGCACGCAATGAACGAGTAATTTGTGAGTTTGAAACCGCATTTGGACCGATAGTGCAAATTTTAGTAGGGGCGACCGTTACAGCGAGTATGAGTACTGTATGGGCTGGCATCATCAACCCGCCTCGCCCAAATGAAGTGGTAGAATATCACTATGAAACTGAAGGTGAAAAAGCAATTCATCTGAAAAAAGGTGAAGAGATGGGGGCATTCCGTTTAGGTTCAACCGTCATCAATCTTTTCCCTAAAAATACGATAACCTTTGCGAAAGAAATCCAAACTGGCAATAAAACTAGAATGGGAGAATTATTAGGAACTTTAAACTAATAAGTCAAATTCAAAACCTACAATATTATATAATAGCTACACTATAAAGAAATTGGTGGCTATTTTTAATGTGCGTAAAATATACATATTTTTTGACTATTTTCCTTCCCCTAAAATTCAGGCTATAGTAGACAAAATAGTTGCTAAAAAGAGGGTGATCTGCCCCCAAAAAGTTAGACTGTTATTTAAAGGACTGCTTTCGATATTGTATCGAACTCAGTCCTTTTAATTTTAATTGGATTCGTTCTTCATTATAGTACCAGACATAATCATTGATAACCTTTTCAAGTGCATTAATACCAGTAAACGATTTTCCGTGAAAACACTCCGTTTTCATTCACCCAAAAAGCTTTCCATTGCCACATTATCCAAACAATTCCCTTTTCGAGACATACTTTGAGAAATCCTATTTTTCGCTAATAGGCGTTGGTAGCTCGGCATTTGATAATGGATTCCTTGGTCTGAATGTAATATCAAATTCGTAGTTCTCGGTAATTTTTCCACCGCTTGTAATAGCATTTCTTGCACTAGGGCGACGACTTAATCCATAAGCAATCCGTTCATTATTAAAGCAATCTAAAATCGGGGAAAAAGAGCACTTTTCGTCTTTCACGCTAAATTCGGTAATATCGGTCAGCCACTTCTCATTCGGTTTACTCGCACTAAAATCCCGTTGTAACAGGTTCGGTGCAATTTTGCCTTGTTCACCTTTGTATGAACGATATTTACGCAGTTTCTTCGTGTGAACTTGCAAACCCATTTCTTCAATCAAGCGTTGTAAACACTTATGGTTCACTTCCACGAGCTTCGCACTGACTCGTTGATAGCCATAATTAGGCTCTGCCTGCTTAATATCACGAATTCGGGCTTTTACTGTGCTATCTCTATCAGGTTTGGATGAGCGATGATAGAAGAAGGTACTTCGTGTTCATTTCGCTATAGGTAAAAGTATCTCTAACGGATAATGCTCTCTCAAACTTTGGACTGTTTCTGCCGTTTGGCTTCGTCCCTCTTGATTATTTCGTCCAACTTTTTTAGAAAAGCAACCTCTGCTTCTAGCTCAAGGATGCGTAGGCATAAACGTTCTTCTTCTGTTTTGGGTGGTAGAGGTATTTTAGCGTATTTGGGTTTCATACTTGGGCGACCTTTGAGTTTGGGTTGGAGCCCATTTATACCGTTTTTCCGAAAGGCTTTTAACCATTGACTAATGGTTCCACCACTCGCAATACCAAAGTAAAGCGCAGCATTTTCCATCGAAAATCTACCAGAGAGAATGGTTTAAACACCTACTAAAATTCCAATGAAAAGACGCATAAATTACCTATTATTTCTGAAAACTTGGGATGGTTTACTATGAAATACAGCAAAATGCGATGAAAAAGTGCAGTTGGAAGATAACATATAAGAGATTCGTAAGTCGTACGGAGAATTTGTACGGATGATTAAAAATTAATTCCTTTGTTTATTTTATCGTACAAAGAGTTCTATTTTTGTTATAGTATCGGTAATTTAAATCTAAGGCATATTATTTATGAAAACATCTATTTATCAATTAAAGTGGGGAACCTTTAATCTTATTGAAGGGGATTTTATTAGCCAATATGCTGCACTTTATGGCGAATGGTCAGATGTAGAAGTTCAATTTTTTTTGGAAAACCTAAATTCTTCAAGTAATGTCATTGAAGTTGGTTCGAATATTGGAATGCACGCAGTTCCTATTGCAAAGAAAATAAGTGGGGGGGGGGTAAATTATTTTGTTTTGAACCTCAAAGGGTTATTTTTCAGACACTTTGTGCAAATTTGTCGCTTAATCAATTAACAAATGTTTATGCCTATAATTTGGGGGTTAGTGAAAATGAACAGTTGATTGAGATTCCCTCATCAAATTATGATACTGCTTGGAATTATGGGAGTTTTTCATTAGATAAAGGGTTTAGCACTGAAGATAATTTTGTAGGCCTAGAATCTAAGGAGTTTATAAATGTCATTTCTCTAGATAAACATCCAGAAATTAATCGATTGGCAGGTATAGAACTATTAAAAATTGATGCAGAAGGATTTGAGCTAAATGTGTTAAATGGTGCAAAGAATATCATAGATAGGCATAAGCCTATAATTTTTGTAGAAGCTCATATTCATCACTCTAATGAGTTGATATCCTATTTGGATAAGATTGGTTATAAGTGTTATTGGTTTATTTCTGAACGTTATCAAAAAAATAACTACTTTAAGCAGGAGCAATCTCTTGGTGGAATGGACTTTAATTTAGCTTGTTTCCATAAGAGTAAGCTATCAACCTTACCAGAGGAACTACGGACAACACCAAATAATTTATTAACTGAAATACCAATAGTAACAAATTTGATCTGACCCCAAAAAGTTAGACTGTTATTTAAAGGACTGCTTTCGATATTGTATCGGACTCAGTCCTTTTAATTTTAATTGGATTCGTTCTTCATTATAGTACCGTACATAATCATTGATAACCTTTTCCAGTTCATCAATGTTAGCAAACGATTTTCCATGAAAACACTCCGTTTTCATTCGCCCAAAAAAGCTTTCCATTGCCACATTATCCAAACAATTTTCTTTTCGAGACATACTTTGAGAAATCTTATTTTTCGCTAATAGGCGTTGATAGTTCTGCATTTGATAATGGATTTACCGCCAATCTTAATCAGTTAGAGAGTTAGTCTAACTTTTGGGGTACAGATCAGAAACCAATATAATAAGAAATATAAAAATCAAAAACCCCATACCTTACGATACGGGGTTATTCGCTTTCGCTGTAATTCAATCTGGCGATGCCCTACTCTCACATGGGGAAACCCCACACTACCATCGGCATTACGGCATTTTACTTCTGAGTTCGGAATGGATTCAGGTAGAACTACCGCACTATAGTCGCCAGAATATTCTGTTTTAGCCTTGAGCTTCGTTTCTTACTCTGCTCTGACTTAATATTCTTTTGATTTTATTTTTTGTTCTTCTTTGGCTTTGTTCTTCTCTTCTTAAATTAAAAACAAGCTGTAAAAACACTTGAGCGTTGTATAGTTAAGCCTCTCGGGCAATTAGTATGTGTTAGCTCAACGGCTCGCACCGCTTACACACCACACCTATCTACGTCGTAGTCTCCAACAACCCTTACAGTCTTATAAACTGGGAGAACTCATCTCAAGGCAAGTTTCGTGCTTAGATGCTTTCAGCACTTATCTCTTCCGCATGTAGCTACCCGGC
>NZ_MUXY01000023.1 GCF_002015035.1 Haemophilus parahaemolyticus
GGGAGACAGTATCTACAGAAAAATAAATCTAGGTAGATAAATAAATGACAACATTACTCCGCTGTAAAAACATCAGCAAATTTTATAACGAAGGCGATCAGGAAGTACAGGTGTTGAAAGAGGTTTCTTTTTCAATGAACGCTGGCGAGTTGGTAGCGATTGTGGGCAGTTCTGGTTCGGGCAAAAGTACGCTTTTGCATACACTTGGTGGCTTAGATCAACCGAGTTCAGGTGAGGTATGGATACAAGATCAATCCTTGCAGAAACTAAGTGCGAATAAGCTAGCGAGCTTACGAAATCAGCATTTAGGCTTTGTGTATCAGTTCCATCATTTGATGGCGGATTTCACTGCATTGGAAAACGTGATGATGCCGATGTTAATTGGAAAACAGAACAAATCGGAAGCAAAAGATCGTGCTGAAAAGATGTTGCAAGCGGTCGGATTATCTCACCGAATTACGCATCGTCCATCAGCACTTTCGGGCGGTGAGCGTCAGCGCGTCGCAATTGCCCGTGCTTTAGTGAATAATCCTGATTTAGTGCTTGCGGATGAACCAACAGGAAACTTGGATCAAAAAACCACCGAGAGCATTTTTGATCTGATCAAACAACTCAACGCAGAACAAAATACCGCCTTTTTATTGGTCACTCACGATCTGAGTCTAGCGCAAAAACTTTCGCGTCGTTTTGTAATGTGTGATGGCGTATTGCGTGAGGAAGGCTAATGAACACTCCATTTTTTATTAGCTGGCGTTATCAAAAAGGTAAGCAAAAAAACCGCCTTGTGTCGCTGATAGCTTGGTTTTCCACCATTGGGATTGCTTTAGGCGTAGCTGTGTTGATTATCGGCTTAAGTGCAATGAATGGCTTTGAGCGTGAACTTAATCAGCGCGTACTTTCCGTTGTGCCACATGCAGAAGTCTATGCTTACGATGGCACTAAAGAGGGAGTGATTAGAGATCCTGTTCAGCTCGAAAAATTGATTAAACAAAGCGGAAATGTGGTTGCTACCGCACCATTTATTACCTTTACAGCTTTGATTGAAAACGGCACGCAACTCAAAATTGCTCAAGTAAGAGGTATTGATCCACAAAAGCAAGAAGGCGTCAGCCAACTTGGTCATTTTGTACAAGGAAATCAATGGAGTGCATTTAAAAAAAAGGGTGGTTTGATTTTAGGAGCAGGCATCGCGAAAGCACTCGAAGTAGATGTAGGCGATGAGGTGACTTTGTTGTTGCCACAAGCCAGTGAAAATGAACGTTTGGCTCAACCGTTGCGTTTTAACTTACCGATTACGGGCATTTTGAAATTGGAAGGGCAGCTGGATTACAGCTATGCCCTGCTACCGATTGAAAAAGCACGAGAATTGTTAGATTACGAACAAGGCGAAGTAACGGGCGTGGAGCTAGCTTTGCGTTCACCATTTGACGTGCAACAACTGGATCTTTCGCAATTAAATCACTTTAATCAACCGCTTTATTTGAATACTTGGGTTAACAAATTTGGATATATGTATAACGACATTCAACTAGTTCGCACCGTGATGTATATTGCGATGGTACTTGTCATTGGCGTGGCGTGTTTCAATATTATTTCAACGTTGGTAATGGCAGTCAAAGATAAGCAAGGCGATATCGCGATTATGCGAACACTTGGAGCGAATAACGGTTTTATTAAACGAATTTTCCTCTGGTATGGCTTACTTTCAGGAATGAAAGGGGCACTATTAGGCATTCTGCTTGGTGTGGCATTAGCCTTAAATTTAACTAGTATTATCAAGGGGTTAGAAAACTTACTTGGTATTCAACTGCTTTCTGAAGGCGTTTATTTTGTTAACTTCCTACCAAGCGAATTGCATTGGCAAGATATTGTTTATGTATTGCTTGCCACGACTGTATTGAGCTTATGTGCAAGCCTTTATCCAGCTTCACGAGCGGCAAAATTAGAACCTGCGAAGGTGTTAAGTGGGCATTGAATGATTAAACCTAACATGGGCAATGCTTTTAAAGCCTGATTTTCTCGTGGGGGATCTCTACCCTTTAATTTCATAAGATTCAGGATATGATCCCTACGGGCAAAAATAATTTTGTTTTGTTTTGTTTTGTTTTGTTTTGTTTTGTTTTGTTTTGTTTTGTTTTATAGTATACAAGTTTTATTTCTTTATGCGATAAAACTGGTGTATTGATCCACCAAACGAATATTTTCAATGTCATTCATTTAATAAGGAAACTTGATTATGAAAAAATTAACCCTTGCTGCAAGTTTAGTGCTTGGTTTTGGCTTGGTAGCTAATGCAAATGCTGTTGATAGCAGTGTTACCTTTAATGGTAAAGTAGTTAATCAAACTTGTACGGTAACTACAGCTAAAAAAAATCAAACTGTTGAATTACCAACAGTACAGTCTTCTAGTTTAAAAACTGCAGGTACCACCGCTGGTGAGACTCCATTTACAATCTCTCTAACTAATTGTAATACAAAAACCACTTCAGGCGTAACTCAGGTAAAAGCCTTTTTCTTACCTAATGCGACTTATGTTGATGAAAATACGCATAATCTTATTAATAAAGCAAATGGTTCTGCAGCAAATAACGTCCAAATTCAACTTTTAAATAAAGATTTAACCGTAATTAAAATAGGCGAAAATATTGCGGATCAAAATGTCACAGGAACTGATATTAATGATACAGGAAAAGCTGATGGAGCAGTAACTGCAGAGCTCAAATATTTTGCTAGATACTATGCAACTTCTGCTGCGGGCACTGGTGAGGTAAACAGTAAAGTAGAATATAACATCGTTTACAACTAATCATAGATAAAAAATAGGCTAGGTACTACTTCGTAGTCTTCTAGCCTATTTTTAAAGGGTATAAATATGTTTAAAAAAACATTGTTATTTTTAACTGCACTGCCATTGTTGGCACAAGCAAATGTGGTAATTACAGGAACGCGAGTGATTTACCCTGCAGATCAAAAAAGTATCAATATTCAACTTTCTAATGTGGGAGATAGCCCTGCATTAGTTCAGGCTTGGCTAGATAAAGATAATATTAAAAGTAATCCCAACACAGAATCTGTACCTTTTGTAATTGCTCCTCCTGTTACACGTGTAGAAGCTCGTTCAGGTCAGACGCTACGGGTAAGCTTTACAGGAACAGAAAATTTGCCACAAGATCGTGAATCGATTTTTTATTTTAATCTCTTAGATATTCCTCCTAAACCAAGTGCAGAAAGTTTACAAGCTAGCCCCAATTATTTGCAGTTGGCTATTCGTAGTCGATTAAAATTTTTTTATCGCCCAAGCCATTTATCCATTAGCCCAAGCGATGCCTATAAACAAGTAAAATGGGGCGTAAGTGCAGCAGGAATTAATGTCAATAACCAAAGCCCTTATTACATCACTTATTCCAGTATTAAAGCAGGAAATCAATCCATCAACATTGATAGTATGGTCGCTCCTTATTCACAACATCTTTTCCCTGCCAAAGGCGTAAAAACGGGCATGGTGAAATGGTCAGTAATAAATGATTTTGGTGGCGATGAAACTGGTGAATCTCCTCTTCAATAAAGCTAACGCCGTTTTTTTGTAAAACATTGATTAAACTATGCCTAAACAAATTCCATTTTTTAAACAAACCTTGTTGTCAATTTTTGTCGCTTTTGCTTGTGTAGGATATGTGCATGCTGAAAATGAATTTGATGAGAATTTTTTACGTCAAGGCTCTCAAGATACCCCTATTGATATTAGCCGTTTTAATCAGAAAAATGGTGTGATTGCAGGTCAATATCCAGCCGATGTTTATGTTAACGATAATTATAAAGGTCATTTAACATTAACTTTTGCTGAACAGAGCAAACAAATAGTACTTTGCTTAACACCAGAATTAAAAACCTTACTTGATTTACAACGTCAGGCGTATTCGACTAGGAATTTAGAGAAAGTCTCAGGCGATGAATCAACACAATGTCTCTCAGCAGAAGCAGCATTATCACAAGCAAAAGTGGAATTTGATACAGGACTGCTACGATTAAATGTGAATATTCCACAGGCATTAACCATTCAGCGCCCAAGAGATTATATTGCCCCAATACAATGGCAAGAAGGGACAAATGCCGCTTTTGTGAATTATGATACCGATTATTATCGTTCAAACATGAAGAGCAGCTATGTTGAACAACTGTATTTGGGCATTCGGGCGGGGGCTAATGTGGCAGGTTGGGCATTACGCCATAGTGGTTCTCGTTATTGGCTACGTAGTCAAGATTCTGTTTTTGGTCGTGAAAAAAATAAAAGTCATTATGAACGTAATGATACTTACCTACAAAAGGATTTTGCTGCTATCCAAGGTTTATTGACGCTAGGGGATTTCTATACCAATAGCAATATTACGGAAAATATGGCATTGCGCGGGTTACAAATTGCATCAGATGATCGTATGTTGCCAGCTTCACAACGTGGTTATGCACCTGTTGTTCAAGGTGTAGCAAATACTAATGCATCTGTCACTATTCGACAAAATGGTGCGGTAATTTATCAAACTACAGTGCCTGCTGGTCCTTTTATCATTTCTGATCTTTATCCGAGTGGTTCAAGCGGTGATTTATTAGTGGAAATTACGGAAGCAAATGGGCAAAAACGTCAATTTACCGTGCCTTTTGCCTCTGTTGCACCGCTTATTCGACAAGGGCAATTCCGTTATCATTTGGCAGCAGGGCGTTATCGTAATGGGCAAGAAGTGTACCCTGATAAAGCGGCAGAAGTTTCCTTGCAATATGGTTTATTTAATAATCTTACGCTCAATATGGGGGCCACCTATCATAAAGATTATCAAGCAGGCTTATTAGGGGCAGGCTTTAATACGCCAATTGGAGCCTTTTCTGCAGATGCGACCTTAGCTCGTACATACTTTTTAAATTCAGATAAAACCAAACATGGCTATAGTTTGCATGCTAACTATAGTGTGAATTTGCTTTCTACAAAAACGAATTTAACCTTAGCGGCTTATCGTTATTCTTCAGAAAACTTTTATACCCTAAGAGATGCCATTTGGGCAAATAGCAATAAATTAGTAGATGATGAAAACTTCCAATATGTGTCAAATTTTCGCCCGAAAAATCAATTCCAAATTTCCATTAACCAAAATCTAGGTGAAAAATGGGGAACCCTTTATTTAATTGGTTCTAGTTATCGTTATTGGAATCGTGCTAGGGCTCGTAATGAATATCAGCTAGCTTATAGTAATAACTGGGGTAAATTAAATTATCAACTCGGTTTTTCACAATCGATTGATAAAGGAAATGGTGTACGTGATAACAATGTATATTTAAGTTTATCTCTGCCGTTGGGTAGTGATAATGGATCACTTTCTTCAACAATGACACATAGTGAGAGAATAAACAATTTTCAAAGTACCTTTAGTAATTCCTTGGGCAATTATAATCAATTTAATTACAGTTTATCTGGAGCTATGAATAATCAAGGTGATCGTCAAATTTCTGGTAACGTGAATTATAGCGGAAATTTCGCAGCAATTCGTTCGACCGTTGGGCAAGATAATCACCAAAATCGCCAAGTTTCTTTAGGAATGAGTGGGGTTGTAGTTGCTCATCCTTATGGCATCACTTTGGGGAATAGCGTAAGTGATAATTTTGTGATTATTCATGCTAAAGGAGGGCATGGAGCATTGGTGAATAGCACAGGGCAAGGGCAAACCTTGGACTATTTTGGTAATGCCATTGTACCTTATTCAACGCCTTATTCCGTGAATTACATAGGGATTGATCCAAGTGTATTGCCACTTAATATCGAATTTTCTTCCACAGAACAACAGATTGTGCCACGTGCAAATAGTATTAATTTAGTCAAATTTAATGCACGCTATAACAAAATGATCTTGTTTAAATTACGTCATGTACAAGGTTCTGCGTTACCAATGGCTGCAGAAGCAAAAGATGAACAAGGTCACGTTGTAGGTTATATCGGGCAAGGTGGTTTGCTTTTTGCTAATGATTTAAACAAAGAAAAAGGTAGGATTACGGTTGTTTGGGGAGCAAATCAAGCAGATCAATGCCATTTTGATTACCACGTTAAACTGAATAAAGATGACACTCAAATGAAAAATTATGATGCGGTATGCGAGTAAGGAAGGATAAAGATGAAACAAACAATAGTAAGTATTGTAACTGCACTTGCGTGTTGTATATCTGCCCATGCGAAAGATAGAACATCTTGGGATAATGCAACCAGAAGTGTAAATGTTCAAGCAACAGATTTCACTTTATCAAGCCCAGCACAACAAACTAAGCTACGCAGTTATGCAAGGGATAATATTCCTTTTACATTAAATAATATGAGAATGTTCACTCAAGATCGTAATAAAATCCCAATGAATGCAAGTTGGGGAAATGGCGGACAATGTTGGACGCTTGAAGCAAAAAGTGATTTGCCAAAATGGGGGCAAGATGGATCACGTACAATTTATAAGCTCACGGAATATGTTGGTGTATATATAGAAGCAGGAGACGGTTACGGAAATAATAGGAATATTCCCTCATCACAATGGACGGATGTTTTCCCTGGTGGTTATTGTACGTCTGGCGATGCGGGAGCTGCAGCTGAAGCCTGGCCTGTTTTAATTAAACAACCCAAAAATGGGCAAAAACTTAATGTTCCACGAACAAAGATTGCATCAATGAAGATTATTAAGCCATCTTATCTTCCTCAGAGAAGAACCTCTTGGACCTCTTGGATGAATGGCTTTACAGGATTTACAGGAAAACCAGAATGGGATATTTGGATGCCTGCTTTTTCCTTGGTTATGCAAGATCAGACTTGCACTTTAAGTAGTGCAAAGGATTTAACACTAAATTTACCGACTATCGCGATGCAAAGTATTCCAACGCAGGAGAAAGAAACCTATGGTGGAAAATTTAAAATCAGTTTACATTGCCCAAATGCGACAGATGACAATGGTAAAAGATTAGTTGCCTTTATGACATTAACTGATCAATCAGACCCAAGCAATGTAACCGATATCCTTTCTCTTAGTCCTGAATCTACAGCAACAGGAGTGGGAATTCGTCTTTATAAAGAGCAAGAGACGACTCCATTAAAATATGGAGCAGCTTCCTCACAAAAAGGCAATCAAAACCAATGGCAATTCTCTAAACGAGCAGGAGAGGAGCGACCAACGGTAAATTTTAGAGCCTATTATGTGAATAAAACTGGCAATTTATCACCAGGTACAGTGAAGGCTATTGCGATTTATACGTTGTCTTATCAGTAGATATTAATCTGCACTTTAATCTGTTGGATATTTAGTTCAACTTGTTAGGTGCAGCCTATTTCCTACCTTGCTATAAAATGAAATAAGCCTCATTCTATGAGGCTAAAAATGATAAAATTCCAATCACTAAAAGAGCAAAATTCAAGCATATCATCCACTATTTTGCCTGTTATCTAATCAAACACTCTCTATTTTCTTATTTTTTAGGTAAAAAAAGTTGCAACTGTATAGTAAACCACTATACTGGCATCCAGTTAGGTTGTTTAAAATTGAATAGAAAACAACCATTTTTAAAGCAATTTAAATACAAGGATTCTCCTATGGCTTCAGAGAAAAAAAGCAATAAAAATACAAAAAATGCCGTTGTAAAACAAACAGATCCTGAACAGCGTCAAAAAGCCCTTGCTGCGGCATTAGCTCAAATCGAAAAACAATTTGGTAAAGGCTCAATTATGAAGTTGGGTCAAACAGAGAACTTAGATATTGAAGCAGTTTCCACAGGTTCTATCGGTTTAGATATGGCGTTAGGTATTGGTGGTTTACCAATGGGGCGTATTGTTGAGATTTTCGGACCTGAATCTTCAGGTAAAACAACCTTAACATTATCTACTGTTGCTCAAGCACAAAAAACAGGTAAAACTTGTGCCTTTATTGATGCTGAGCATGCGTTAGACCCTGTTTATGCACAGAAATTAGGTGTTAATACCGATGATTTGTTAATCTCTCAGCCTGATAATGGTGAGCAAGCATTAGAAATTTGTGATGCATTAGTGCGTTCTGGAGCTGTTGATGTGATTATCGTGGACTCAGTGGCAGCATTAACACCAAAAGCGGAAATTGAAGGTGATATGGGCGATTCACATATGGGTTTACAAGCTCGTTTGATGTCTCAAGCATTGCGTAAATTAACCGCTAACATCAAAACGACTAACTGCTTGGTGATTTTCATCAACCAAATTCGTATGAAAATCGGCGTGATGTTTGGTAACCCAGAAACCACAACAGGTGGTAATGCATTGAAATTCTACTCTTCTGTGCGTTTAGACATTCGTCGTTCAGGCGTAGTAAAAGATGGTGATAACATCATTGGTAGCGAAACTAAAGTGAAAGTGGTGAAAAATAAAGTTGCTCCGCCATTCCGTGAAGTAAACTTCGATATTATGTATGGTGAAGGCATTGCTCGTATTAATGAACTACTTATCTTGGCGGAAAAACAAGGATTCATCAAGAAATCAGGGGCTTGGTTCTCCTATGAAGGTGAGAAAATTGGTCAAGGTAAAAACAATGCGATTAAATGGTTGGCAGAACACCCTGAAATAACGACAAAAATTGAAGCTGAGTTACGCGAGCTCTTTATGAAAAACCCAAATAGCATCTTAGCACCAAGCCCGAAAAAAGGAAAAAAAAGTAAAGGAAAAGATGTTGAAGAAGCAGAAGAAATAGAAGAAGTTGAAGAGTTCGAAGATGATGCAGAAGAATTAGACGCAGATACCGATGATTTCAACGAAGATGAAGAAGAACTTTAATCTATAATTATGATCAAATGCGACAGAAATGTCGCATTTTTTCTATACTCTAAGCATTATGGCAGAACAAAAAACAAACGATAGAAAAACTCATAAGTACAGTGCGTTAAATTACACACTTTACCTACTTTCCAAACGAGATTATACCGAAAAGCAGTTACGTTCCAAGCTCAAATTAAAAGAGTATGAAGCGGTCGAAATTGATGAGGCTATTGCAAAAGCCCAAGAGCAGAATTGGCAAAGCGATGAGCGTTTTTGCACTTCCTTTATTCGCTATCGCTCTCAACAAGGAATCGGCCCTCGTCGCTTAAAGCAAGAGTTGAAAATGAAAGGCGTGCCAGAATATTTGATTGCCGATGCAATAGACAATGCCGAAGCAGAAGAAGAGATTGATTTCTACGATATTGCAGAGCGAGTCTTTGAGCGAAAACGCCCACGTGTTTGGGATATAAAAGCGAAGCAGAAAATGTGGCGGTTTATGGTGAGCCGTGGGTTTTATCAGGATCATTTTAGTCATTTGATGGAAATAGATTATAATGATGACGATGATGAATTTAACGAATAAATAATGATGCAAGAACAAAAAATACACAGACAAGTGGTGCTCGATACCGAAACCACAGGGATGAACTTCAACGGTGCTCCGCACATTGGGCACAATATTATTGAGATTGGTGCGGTTGAGGTCATCAATCGCCGTTTAACAGGACGGACCTATCACGTCTACATCAAGCCCCCACGCGAAGTGGAAGAAGAGGCAATTAAAGTTCACGGTATTACCAACGAATTCTTGCAAGATAAACCCTCTTTCGCCGAAATTGCTGACGAGTTTGTAGATTTTATTAAAGGTGCGGAACTTGTGATTCATAACGCCCCCTTCGATGTAGGCTTTATGGATCATGAATTTTCATTCTTAAAAAATCCACCACCGAAAACGGCTGAGATGTGTACAGTGACAGACAGCCTCGCGATGGCGCGTAAAATGTACCCTGGCAAACGGAACAACTTAGATGCACTTTGTGACCGTTTAGGTATTGATAATAGCAAGCGTGTACTTCACGGGGCGTTACTGGATGCGGAAATTCTGGCTGATGTTTTCCTGATGATGACAGGCGGTCAAATCGCCTTATTAGCGGATGAAACGGAAGAAAACATACAAGCGGTTGAATCTCACGAAGAAATTGCAAGAGAGGATGTTGATTCCAGTGGTACTATCGTGTTCCAAGCAACTTCTTCTGAGCTTAAAGCTCATGAGGCTTTTATGGCACTGCTCAATAAGAAATCAAAAGAAAATTGTATTTGGTTGAATCGAATGGAAGAAGAAACTATCAATTAGGTTTTACTCCTTCTCAATATAGTAAAAACCTCTTGCATCATTATTGTAGCAAGAGGTTTTCTTTTAGAGTCTTATAAACTAGAAACGATACCCAACATTTGCACTAAAATCGTTGCCTTTGAGTTTGGTACCACTACGTTTCAAGTTATTGCGAGTATATTCAGCACCCACTTCAATATTGCTTGAAACAGCATATTTAGCTCCAGCACCGTAACCGAAACCACGATAAGTTTCATCACCAACTTTGCTTGAGCTTGCATCTACTTTCACATATGGCATTAAGTCTGAACCCACGCGGTAACCTTGTTGATAACCTACGGTGTATTTATTTTTTTGTTTTACATCGCCTGTTACTTTGGTGCTACCGATTTTGGCTTTTGCTTGAGCAACGCCCACTAAGTTATTGCCGTAATCCATACCGTAATCCACAACGAGTACAGGGCCTGTTGATTGTTTACCTGTTACACCATTCACTTTATATTTTGCAGTTGTAAGATCAGCACTTACGCCCACACCAGTGAAAGTTTCGCCTACTGGTGCAGCAAAAGCAGATGCCGACATTGCACCAAGTGTTGCTAATACGAGAAGTTTTTTCATTTTTAATCCTTTGTTTGAGTGGAATTTTTTTAAATTACATTAACTCTCTCCCACAAGGGGAAAGGGTATTTTTTAGACTGAGTTTATTTATTCAAGTTCACCACAAAAACGGTAGCCTTCACCATGAATGGTCACGATAATTTCAGGTGTGGTTGGGTGATCTTCAAAATGTTTACGAATGCGACGAATGGTTACGTCCACCGTTCTGTCGTGCGGCTTTAATTTACGCCCAGTCATTTTAAGCAATAAATCTTCACGTGTTTGAATTTTACCTGGATTCTCGCAGAAATGAAGCAACGCTCTAAATTCGCTGCGTGGTAGTTTATTCTCTTCGCCCTCTGGAGTAATTAGGCTACGGCTGTTGATATCAAGTGTCCAGCCATTAAAGCAATATTGCTCAATATTTTGTGATGTTGAGATTGTCTCTTTCTCTTCCACCATTGTGCGGTTAAGTAAATTTCTTGCGCGGATAGTCAGTTCACGGGGGTTAAATGGTTTGGTAATGTAATCATCCGCCCCAATTTCCAAGCCCAAAATTTTATCAATTTCATTATCACGCCCTGTTAAGAACATCAACGCGACTTCTGTCGTTTCACGCAATTCTCTGGCAAGCATTAACCCATTTTTACCAGGTAAATTGATGTCCATAATAACGAGATTAATTGTTTGCTGTTCAAGCACTTCGTGCATTTGCGAGCCGTCCGTTGCTTCAAATACTTGATAGCCTTCTGCCTCGAAGATGTTTTTTAACATATTGCGGGTTACCGCTTCATCTTCAACAATTAAAATTTGTGGATTATTTTGATGCATACTAGGTTTTCCTAATTTTTAAAATTATGTAACCGCTTGTTTATAATTTGTTGCGATTGTAACTGATCGCTTGTTACCTCAAAAGGATTATTCTCACTTTCCTTATGCTGAATCAAATTTTTTAGGGTTATTTTTTATCGCGATCATCAACGCCTTTTAACAAATAATTTCCCTCAATATCGGCAAGACTTCGAAAGCCAATATTGAAAATATCACAATGTTTATTTCGATTGATTGGCATGTAATCAAAATTATCGTGGTGATGCCCGTGGAAAATTTTGCTGACGCCCATTTTTCTTGCTAATTGGTTAATTACGGCAAAGCCTTGCGGATGCGGGCGAGGTGCTTCGTGTGTGATTAAAATATCCGCTTTTTGGCTTTCCAACACTTCCACATCAGACGGAAAAATAGAAGTACGGTGTCTTAATGGCAATCCACCACGCCAGATTTTCTCTTGAGGCGTATATTGGCAATAGTGAATCGGGTCGAAAAACATCGGACGATTAGGCGGCATCCAAATATGTCCACGGAACACGCCACCTAAGCCCGCAATTCTTACCCCTTGAATGTCCACCACTTTGCCGTGGATATTACGTTCTTTCCACTCACTGCCCCAAATTGCGTCAAAGGCAGCTACCGTTTTGCTATCATGGTTGCCATGAATAAACCAGATATCACAATATTCAGAGAGCTTATCCAACTCGTGCGGGCTAGTCAGTTGCAAATCACCTAAAATCACCAAAGCCACATTTTTCTGTTCTTTCACAAAAGGGTAAAGGTGTTCATAATGCCCATGTGGATCGCCTGCAAAAAGAATCATACCTCGCCTTCCGTTTCGTGATCGACGTTGTATTGCTTAAATTGAAGCGGAATTGGCTCATCATTTAAAATTGCTTCAACGACTTCTTTCGTTTGATTATAGCGATCTAAATAACTTGGTGATTCAATCTCAATGTACGGAATATGATGTTTTTCAAGCAATTTCTTGAGTAGTGCTTGGAAACGCTGGCGTTGTTTGAGCGACCCTAAACTACGCAGACCATCATCGACCCATTTTGTATTATTATTGAGCAAAATTGTTACATCAAATGGATACTCTTTAATCATTGAATCCAAGAACGGATGAGCTCTACCTTCATACTGAATACAAAAGGCTTGCGTAGTAATGTAATCGGTGTCGATAAATGCCACTTTGTGAGCATGTTTCATCGCATAATCAACGTAGCGTTTATGCCCCAAAGCCATTTGTGGATAATCCGAATATTGCATCGCTTGCTCATCGCCACCAAGCTGTTCAAACACAAATTCACGCCCATATTCCCAAGCAGAAGTGGTATTAAATACATTTGCCAATTTGCTTACAAGCACTGATTTACCACTACTTTCTCCACCTAAAACTGCAATTGTTTTTACGAAAAATGGACGTACTTCTTTTGGAATAAAACGCCAATATTGGAATGGATTATTACGGATTTTGGTTGCTGAAACATTGAAACGCTCACGCTCTGGATCGACTAAGCTGACTTCTAAATTCAAGTATTTTTCATATGGTGCTTTGTCTTGAATTTCGCTGCTGAATACAATGCTTGGATGGATATTTTTTTCCGCAAAAAGTTCTTTTACACGTTCAGCCCAGCTTTCCCAACCATTTGGATAACTTGGAATACCATCTTCATTTAAATGGTGAATAAAAATCTGTTTTTGTTGGTATTTGAAGATCTGTTGTACCCAACGCAAACGATCTTCATTAGTCGGCATCTGCTTCATTTTACTCTCTTTAAAGAGTTGCAAATCGCGCTCGGTATCGGTGCAGACAATCACGTGCAGAATATCCACCTTACTGAATGCCTCATATACCATATTGATATGCCCTGTGTGAATCGGGTAGAACTTGCCGAAAATCACGCCCACACGCTGATCTTGGGTTTCAACAATATTCAATACTTTATGCAATGCCTTCAGCTTAGCTGCACTTGGATTTTTAATTTTACCGCTGACTAACTGGTTAAAATAAGCACGAGTAACATTCGCTTGCGTACAAACATCATTCACTTTAAGTTTAAGCTGTTTGCGTTTTGATTGAAGATAACTAAAATCCGTCATTGTTGGAAATTGAATGAGAAATCATTGCTGCTATGATAAATCAAAATGTAGCATTTGAATAATATTTCTTTCGAAAAATTTAATCGGATGCACTATTTACTAGGCAAAAATACTAAATTTTATCCGTTTAATTTTTTCGATGTAAAAAATTTGGATAATCTGACCGCTTTTATTTCTTCTTTGCGCAGAAAAGGCTATAATCACAGCAATTTTCTATTTTAAATTTAATGAAAAGTCCCAAAATAATGCAATTAATTCGAGGTTTCTACAATTTACCCAATCATTCTGTTTTAACGAACGGTTGTGTTCTTTCCATCGGCAATTTCGATGGCGTACATTTAGGACATCAACAAATTCTCGCTCGCTTGGTTAACAAATCAATTGAATTGGGTTTACCTTCGGTCGTTATGCTGTTTGAACCGCAACCTCGTGAATTTTTTGCAAAAAAAGTGGACGATTTAACCGCTTGCAACGTGCCTGCTCGCTTAATGCGATTGCGTGATAAACTCAAATATTTAGAAAAATCAGGTATAGATTTCGTACTTTGTGTCCGTTTTTCTGAAAGGTTCGCCAAACTTACCGCAGAAGAATTTATCCAAGATTTATTGGTAAAACAGCTCAAGGTTCGCTATTTAAGCGTGGGAGATGATTTCCGTTTCGGTGCAAAACGTTCGGGCGATTATCACACGCTGCAAGAAGCAGGAAAGACCTTCGATTTCACGGTAGAAGAGAGCCACACGCACAGTTTTGAACAAGATCGCATTAGTAGCTCTCTCATTCGCGAATTACTACAAAAAGATAAATTAGCACTAGTAGAAAAACTACTCGGGAAACCTTATTCAATTGCAGGTCGCGTTGCCCACGGCAATAAGCTGGGCAGAACAATAGGCTTTCCCACGGCAAACATTATGCTGAATCGCCTGGTCGTGCCAATTCACGGTGTATATGCAGTGCAAGTAGAAACCAAAACTGGAGTATTTCAAGGCATCGCGAACGTCGGCAACCGCCCAACTATTAACGGCACAAAGCCACTACTAGAAGTGCATATTTTTGATTTCAACCAATCTATTTACGGTGAAGCCATTGAAGTAAGTTTCGTGAAAAAGCTCCGAGATGAAGTGAAATTCTCCAATTTTGAAGCCTTAAAGCAACAAATTGAGAAAGATAAACAACAAGCGGTTGAATTTTTTGAGGGATTTGCCGATGCCTAGGGCTTCACCCTAGGTTACGCATAATTCAGCCCCGTTGGAGCTGGAAGTTAGAAAACCAAATTCAAAAACAATTTTATTAACTGGAAACAAAAAAATGACTGATTACAAAAACACCTTAAATCTGCCTGAAACAGGCTTTCCGATGCGTGGGGACTTAGCAAAACGTGAACCTGCGATGTTAGAAAACTGGTATAGCAAAAACTTATACCAAAAAGTGCGTGAAGCTTCTAAAGGCAAAAAATCTTTTATTTTGCACGATGGCCCTCCCTATGCGAACGGTAATATTCACTTAGGTCATGCGGTTAATAAAATTTTAAAAGATATTATTATGAAATCGAAAACCGCATTAGGTTTCGATACGCCTTATGTACCAGGTTGGGATTGCCATGGTTTGCCGATAGAGTTAAAAGTAGAAGGTTTAGTGGGTAAACCAAATGAGAAAATCTCAGCGGCTGAATTCCGTCAAGCTTGCCGCGAATATGCAAAAGAACAAGTAGAAGGACAAAAAGCTGACTTTATTCGTATGGGAATTCTAGGGGACTGGGATAATCCATATTTAACAATGAATTTCGACACAGAAGCGAACATTATCCGTACTTTAGGTAAAGTCATTGCTAACGGTCATTTATACAAAGGTTCAAAACCTGTTCATTGGTGTTTGGATTGCGGTTCTTCTTTGGCAGAAGCGGAAGTAGAATATGAAGATAAAGTTTCCCCTTCTATCTATGTACGTTTCCCAGCGGTCAATGCACAAGAAATTGAGCAAAAATTCGGTGCGGAAGGCAAAGGAAGCGGTCAAATTTCTGCGTTAATTTGGACAACCACACCTTGGACATTACCATCTAACCGTGCGATTTCATTAAACGAAAATTTTGATTATCAATTAGTCCAAATGGGCGAAGAACGCTTAATTTTAGCGAAAGAATTAGTGGAAGCCGTAGCAAAAGCTGGCGAGATTGAACAGATTGAAATATTAGGCGAAATCAAAGGCAGCGAGTTAAATTTACTTCGCTTCCAACACCCATTCTATGATTTCAGTGTGCCATTTATTTTAGGCGACCACGTTACCACTGACGGCGGTACAGGTTTAGTTCACACCGCACCAGACCACGGTCAAGATGACTATATCGTTTCACGTAAAAATGGTATCGAAATGGCGGGCTTAGTGGGTAACGATGGCAAATTCAAATCTGATGTGCCATTCTTCGCGAGCAAAGGCGTGTTTGAATCGAACGAATTAGTGTTAGACAAACTCAAAGAAGTAGGTGCATTGTTCAAATTAGAACGCATTAAACACAGCTACCCACATTGCTGGCGTCATAAAACCCCAATTATTTTCCGTGCGACACCACAATGGTTTATCGGAATGGAAACCCAAGGCTTACGCCGCCAAGCGTTAGGCGAAATTAAATCAGTGCGTTGGATCCCAAGTTGGGGCGAAGCACGAATTGAAAACATGGTAGCAAACCGCCCAGACTGGTGTATCTCACGCCAACGTACTTGGGGTGTGCCAATGACAATGTTCGTACATAACGAAACCGAAGAGCTACACCCTCGCACACTTGAGATTTTAGAAGAAGTGGCAAAACGTGTGGAAGCGAAAGGCATTCAAGCGTGGTGGGATTTAGACCCTGTTGAAGTGTTAGGCGAAGAAGATGCGAAAATCTACCGTAAAGTGCCGGATACGTTAGACGTATGGTTCGATTCAGGATCAACCTACGCCTCTGTGGTCGAAGCCCGTCCAGAGTTTAATGGCAACAGTGCTGATATGTACCTTGAAGGTTCAGACCAACACCGTGGATGGTTTATGTCATCATTAATGCTTTCTACCGCAACCAACGGCAAAGCACCATACAAACAAGTATTAACGCACGGTTTCACCGTTGATGAAAAAGGCAGAAAAATGTCTAAATCATTAGGTAATGTGATTGTGCCAAGCGAAGTTTGGAATAAAAACGGTGCAGATATTTTACGTTTATGGGTAGCATCAACTGACTACACAGGTGAAATTACCGTTTCACACAATATTTTAAATAGTGCCGGCGAATCTTACCGTCGTATTCGTAACACAGCTCGCTTCTTATTAGCCAACTTAAACGGCTTTGATCCTAAACGAGACTTAGTAAAACCAGAAGAAATGGTAGCACTTGATCGCTGGGCAGTAAGCTGTGCATTAGAAGCACAAAATGATATCAAAGAGGCCTACGATAACTATCAATTCCATACCGTAGTACAACGTTTAATGCGTTTCTGCTCAATTGAAATGGGATCGTTCTACTTAGATATCATTAAAGACCGTCAATACACCACCAAAGCAGATAGCCTTGTTCGTCGTAGCTGCCAAACTGCATTGTGGCACATTGCTGAAGCACTTGTGCGTTGGATTGCGCCAATTCTTTCATTCACCGCAGACGAAGTTTGGGGTTACTTACCACAAGTCGAAGGTCGTGCAGAGTTTGTCTTCACTGAAGAATTCTATGAAGGTTTATTCTCACTTGGTGAAAATGAAAAATTAGACGATAACTACTGGCAAAAACTGCTTGCAGTCCGTACTGAAGTGAATCGTGTATTAGAACAAGCACGTAAAGACAAAGTCATCGGCGCAGGCTTAGAAGCAAAAGTGACGGTATATGCGAACGACGAAATTCATCCATTGTTAGAACAACTTGGCAACGAATTACGCTTCGTTCTCATCACTTCACAAGCAGTCATTAAACCACTTAGCGAAGCAGATGTTGCAGAAGGCGAACTTGCAGGATTAGCTGTGAAAGTTGAACGTGCAGAAGGCGAAAAATGCCCACGTTGCTGGCACTATGCAACCGATATCGGTGCAAATGCAGAACACCCTTCAGTATGTGGACGCTGCGTTGAAAATGTAGCAGGCAGTGGCGAAGTTCGTCATTTTGCGTAAAACAAATAAAATGTGGGAATGCATTTCCCATATTTTATTAGACTAATTTCTTCGTTTTTTCTTTTGGCAAATCTCCCCTCCCCCTCGAGGGAGAGGGGAGATTTGGCAGTATTGATTAACAAAGAAATTATGTAATACGGTAGCCGAGTTACATACAAGGAAATTGTAAAATGCTGATTCTAAACAAACCTAATCACGCCAAAAAACAACTAGAAAAACTTCGCTTTATTCCGCAAGCGGCGGAAAAAGTAGAATTTCTTGCGGATAGCCGTGCGTTCAAAACTCGCATTTTACAGCTGATCCAATCTGCAAAATCTCGCATTTATTTGACCGCTTTATATTTTGAAAAAGATGAAGCAGGGCAAGAAATCTTAGCTGCACTCTATCAAGCTAAACAAACCAACCCTGATTTAGAAGTCAAAATTTTGGTCGATTGGCATCGTGCCCAACGTGGACGTATTGGCGAAGAAGCCACAAGCTCGAATGCGGATTGGTACACCCAACAAAAAGCCGAACATAACCTTGAAAAAGCAATTGAATTTTGGGGCGTGCCAATTAACAAACGTGAAGTTTTTGGCGTATTACATCTCAAAGGTTTTATCTTTGACAACACGCTAGTTTATAGCGGTGCTAGTATCAATAACGTCTATTTACAACAGTTTGAGCGTTATCGCTACGACCGTTACCATGTGATTGAAAACGCAACCTTAACTGATAGCATGGTTGAATTGCTAGAAAAGCATATTATTAGCCAACCTGCAGTTTTCCGATTGGATGATGCCAATCGCCCGAAAACCTTTGAACTTCGCCCACAAATTAAAGCGTTTCGCAAATATTTAAGCCAACAGCAATACAACTTTGTTGGCAAAGCTGAAGATGAAGATTTAAGTCTTTTACCCATTATCGGTTTACGTAAAGGTAATAAACTGAATAAAGTGATTGAAGCACTATTTTATCAAGCGCAAGAAAAACTGACGATTTGCACGCCTTATTTTAACTTCCCTCGTTCGCTACAACAGCGTATTAAATGGTTGTTAGAAGAAGGAAAATCGGTAGAAATTATTGTAGGCGACAAAACTGCCAATGATTTCTACACTAAACCAGAAGAAAAATTTACGATGGCATCAGCACTGCCTTATCTCTATGAGAAAAACTTACGCACGTTTGCTAGACGTTTTGACCATTTTATTCAAAACAAACAACTAATCATTCGTCTTTGGAAAGATGGCGAAAATAGCTACCATCTAAAAGGCGTTTGGATCGATAACTGCTATATCTTACTCACTGGTAACAATCTCAACCCACGAGCTTGGGCGTTAGATGCAGAAAATGCGGTATTGATTCATGATCCTAAGGCAGAATTAAGTGAAAAAGCACAAACTGAACTAGCCTATATTCGTCAACATACCAAAGTGTTAACCCACTATAGCGATTTAGAACAGCTCAAAGATTATCCAGAAGCGGTACGCAAATTGCTGAAAAAATTCGGCCGCGTGAAGCTCGATAAAGTGGTAAAAATATTGTTGTAAGAACAAATAAACATACTAGAAAGCAGGGCGTGTATAACACGCCCTACGCCTTCTTAACATACCTGAAATCCATATCAAGGAATCACTATGAGTGAACAAATCTACGGCATTCACGCCGTAAAAGCTTTTTTAGATAATGCACCAGAACGCTTAATTGAAGTATTTGTGCTAAAAGGGCGCGAAGACAAACGTCTTAATCCATTATTAGGTGAATTAAAACGCTTAGGCGTGACAGTTCAACAAGTCAACCGCCAAACTTTAGATAACAAAGCACAAGGAGAAGTGCATCAAGGCATTATTGCGCGTGTAGTGCCACAAAAAGAGCTCAACGAACATGATTTAGATGCAATTTTAGCTAACAAATCTGCGCCATTTTTACTCATTTTAGATGGTGTGACTGACCCGCATAACCTCGGAGCTTGTTTACGAACGGCAGATGCGGCAGGCGTTGATGCCGTAATTGTGCCAAAAGACAAATCAGCCCAACTGACCTCAACAGCTAGAAAAGTGGCTTGTGGTGCAGCAGAAACTGTACCGCTAATTCGCGTGACGAACCTTGCTCGCACCATGCGTGAGCTACAAGAAAATCACAATATTTGGATTGTGGGCACGGCAGGCGAAGCTGATGCTGGTATTTATGAAGCTAAATTAACGGGAGCAATTGCATTAGTGATGGGAGCAGAAGGCGATGGAATGCGCCGCTTAACGCGTGAACATTGTGATCAACTGATTAGCATTCCAATGGCAGGATCAGTTTCCTCCCTCAACGTGTCCGTGGCAACAGGTGTGTGTTTATTTGAAATTGTGCGTCAGAAGTTACAAGCATAAATGTCCATAACAACGGCGTTGCTCTTGTGGAGAGGCGAGGTTTACCCTCGCCCAAATTATTTTTACTGGGAGGAAATAACCCGTCCCTACCCTGTAAACTGGTATTTTTAATCTATAAAGAAAACAAATTTTGCGATCTCGCTCGAAAATTTGACCGCTTGTGCTTTTCAAATTTTGCAAAAATCGCTAGCCTTACGGGGGAGAGATCAGTAAAATTCGCTTCTTTATTTAATCCTGCAAAACTAATCCTTTTGCCATAATGGTTCTCCTCTCATAAAAGAACGGGAACACGTGTAATAACGAGGCTTTTTAATGTCAGATCAAATTCAAGCAACTAACATTGCAGTTGCTCATCCTAAATCCGAAAAAGTAAATTTAATGAATATGACGCGTCCGCAGATGCGTGAATTTTTAGCGAGTCTTGGCGAAAAGCCATTTCGTGCTGATCAACTCATGAAATGGATTTACCACTTCGGTGAAGATAATTTCGACAATATGAGCAATATCAACAAGATATTGCGTGAAAAATTAAAACAAGTTGCAGAAATCAAAGCTCCTGAAGTGGCAGTGGAACAACGCTCAGCAGACGGCACAATCAAATGGGCGATGCAAGTGGGTGAGCAACAAATTGAAACCGTATATATTCCAGAAGCAGACCGTGCAACTCTTTGCGTTTCTTCGCAAGTGGGCTGTGCTTTGGCGTGTACGTTTTGTTCAACAGCTCAACAAGGTTTTAACCGTAACTTAAACGTAGCAGAAATTATCGGGCAAGTATGGCGTGCTTCAAAAATCATTGGTAACTTTGGTGTAACGGGCGTGCGTCCGATTACCAACGTAGTAATGATGGGAATGGGCGAACCATTATTGAACGTGAATAACGTTGTGCCTGCGATGGAAATTATGTTAGATGATTTTGCATATGGCTTATCAAAACGTCGAGTGACGCTTTCAACTTCGGGGGTTGTGCCAGCACTTGATGCTTTACGGGATAAAATCGATGTGGCATTGGCGATTTCTCTACACGCACCGAACGATGAAATTCGTGATGAAATCGTACCGATCAATAAAAAATATAATATGGAAATGTTGATCGATTCGGTCAACCGTTATCTTG
Organism: Haemophilus parahaemolyticus; assembly: GCF_002015035.1. Taxonomy (GTDB): domain Bacteria; phylum Pseudomonadota; class Gammaproteobacteria; order Enterobacterales; family Pasteurellaceae; genus Haemophilus_A; species Haemophilus_A parahaemolyticus. Next base: position 21,249 of record NZ_MUXY01000023.1, read on the forward strand.
AAGTGTCAAATGCTAACCACGGTAAAGTGACCATTGAGTATGTAATGTTGGATCACGTGAATGATGAGGTAGATCACGCTCATCAATTAGCGAAAGTATTGAAAAATACGCCGTGTAAAATTAACTTAATTCCGTGGAATCCATTCCCAGAAGCCCCTTATGCTAAAAGCTCTAATTCTCGTGTAGATCGCTTCCAAAAAGCATTGATGGAATATGGCTTTACAGTTACCATCCGTAAAACGCGTGGTGATGATATTGATGCCGCGTGCGGCCAGTTGGCGGGCGATGTTATCGACCGTACCAAGCGAACGTTAGAAAAACGCCGATTTGGTGAAGGGATTGCGGTGAAAGCACAATAGGAAAATAACTTTCTCCTACAACAGGAGAGAGTGAATCTTTAAAAAGGATCATTTATGAAATTCGTAATCTTTTCAAAAATTTTAACCGCTTGTGCTGTGCTATTTTTAGCAGGTTGCGTTTCCTCCCAAATCGATCCGGAATTTAATCGCTCGGAAGCCTTAAAAGCTCGAATCAATCTTGCCCTTGCCTATTTAGAACAACAGGATTACCCAAAAGCCAAGGAAAATATCGATAAAGCGATTGCTCACGATAGAAACGATTACCTGCCTTATTCAGTGCTGGCGTATTATTATCAACAAACAGGAGATGTAGCCAACAGTCAGAACGCCTATCAAAAAGCATTGAAACTCAGCCAAAATCGCCCAGATGTGCTCAATAATTACGGCACTTTTTTATGTAAGCAAGGTCAATTCCAACAAGCTTATTCACAGTTTGAACAAGCCCTCCAAAGCAAGCACGCTTACTATCATCAAGCCGATACGCTTGAAAATATCATTCTCTGTGCAAAATCAGAGCCCAATTCGCAAAAATTTAATGAAGCATTCGCCCAGTTGGAAAAATTAGATAAAATAAAGGCAGATAAGCTCCGTTAATTCTTAGGAAAGATTATGTCAGATTTAAACCAGACCATTAGCCAAGTAATTGCTGGCGAGTTAAATGTGAAACCACAACAAATTTTGGCAGCAATGAATTTATTGGATGAAGGGAACACGATCCCGTTTATCGCGCGTTATCGCAAAGAGGTCACGGGTGGATTGGATGACACCCAACTCCGTCACTTTGAAACGCGTTTGATCTACCTACGTGAGTTGGATGATCGTCGTCAAACCATTTTAAAATCGATTGATGAGCAAGGCAAATTAAGCGATGAGTTGCGTGAGAAAATCTTTGCTACGGAAAGCAAAACTGAGCTTGAAGATCTCTATTTGCCGTATAAACCCAAACGCAGAACACGTGGGCAGATTGCGATTGAAGCAGGGCTTAAGCCATTAGCAGAACAACTTTGGCAAGATCCAAGACTCACACCTGAATCGGTGGCTGAGCAATTTATTTCTTCCGATAAAGGCGTGGCAGACAGCAAAGCAGCTCTTGATGGGGCACGTTATATCTTAATGGAACGCTTTGCCGAAGATGCGGAACTACTTGCAAAACTTCGCCAATATTTGACCGCTAATGCGGCGATTGAAGCAAAAGTCATTGAAGGCAAAGAGCAAGAGGGCGAGAAATTCCACGATTATTTTGCTCATAGCGAGCCACTCAAAAATGTGCCTTCACATCGAGCGTTAGCGATGTTCCGTGGACGTAATGAGGGTATTTTATCACTCTCTATCAACTCTGATCCGCTTGCAGAAGAGGGAGCAAAATCCAGCCAGTGCGAAGAGATTATTCGCGAACATTTGGGCGTGATTTTCAACAATCAGCCAGCCGATAAATGGCGTGAGCAAGTGATAGCATGGACTTGGAAAGTCAAAGCATTACTGCATCTTGAAACTGAGTTGATGGCAAACTTACGTGAAAAAGCGGAAGAAGAAGCGATTGATGTGTTCGCTCGCAATTTGTCTGCTCTCTTAATGGCAGCCCCAGCAGGTGCTCGCAATACTATGGGCTTAGACCCTGGTTTGCGTACGGGCGTGAAAGTTGCCGTTGTAGATAATACTGGGAAACTACTGGCAACTGATACGATTTACCCTCACACCACAGGCAAAACAGCAGCGGAAGTTTCACTGTATAAATTGATTAAACAGCACAATGTTGAGCTTATTGCGATTGGTAATGGCACGGCTTCGCGTGAAACTGAACGTTTTGCCAAAGATGTTTTAAAACAAATTAAAAGTAGCAAACCTGATATGCAGATTCCACAAACCGTGGTGGTGAGTGAAGCAGGTGCTTCGGTTTATTCTGCTTCTGAATTGGCGGCAAATGAGTTCCCTGATTTGGATGTTTCATTGCGTGGTGCAGTGTCAATTGCTCGTCGCTTGCAAGATCCGCTGGCAGAGCTAGTAAAAATTGAGCCAAAAGCGATTGGTGTAGGACAGTATCAGCACGATGTAAACCAAACGCAACTTGCCCGTAAACTTGATGCGGTGGTGGAAGATTGTGTAAATGCGGTTGGTGTGGATTTGAATACGGCTTCTACTCCATTGCTTGCTCGTGTAGCAGGAATGAGCAAAACATTAGCACAAAATATTGTGGCTTATCGTGATGAAAACGGGCGTTTTAACAGCCGTTCAGACTTGAAAAAAGTGCCGCGTTTAGGACCAAAAGCCTTTGAGCAATGTGCGGGCTTTATGCGTATTTTAAACGGCAAAAATCCGCTTGATGCCTCAAGTGTTCACCCAGAAGCTTATCCTGTAGTAGAAAAAATCTTACAAGCGACTCAAGCAACGCTTGCAGAATTGATGGGTAATGAGAGCAAAATTCATCAGCTCAACGCAAAAGATTTTGTCGATGAACAATTTGGCTTGCCAACGGTAAACGATATTTTCAAAGAACTTGAAAAACCAGGACGCGACCCACGTGGTGAATTCAAAACAGCAACTTTCGTGGATGGCGTGGAAGACATTAAAGATCTACAAGTAGGCATGATTCTAGAAGGTACCGTCACGAATGTGGCAAACTTCGGGGCATTTGTTGATATCGGTGTGCATCAAGATGGTTTAGTGCATATTTCAATGCTTTCAAATAGCTTTGTGGACGATCCGCATAAAGTGGTGAAAGTAGGCGATGTAGTCAAAGTGAAAGTGCTTGAAGTGGATGTGGCACGGAAACGTATTGCATTAAGTATGCGTTTAGATGAAAAACTGACCGAGCGTTCAGAAGAAAAATCGCCTGTTCGAAAAAATTCGGAAAAATCTGACCGCTTACAAAGAAATAGTGGACGTAATCAGTTCACAAATAACGCCTTTGCAGATGCTTTAAAAGGCTGGAAAAAGTAGTATAAATCGCCATTTTGATTATTTTAAAGTCAAATAACGTTTTACACTTAAAAAAGATTTGCCGATAAGATAAGAAATGGGTATTATACGTAAACCAAATGCGGAGTGGTAGTTCAGCTGGTTAGAATACCTGCCTGTCACGCAGGGGGTCGCGGGTTCGAGTCCCGTCCATTCCGCCAATTTATTCCCATTATGAATTTGGCTTAAATCTAAATTTATAATTTTGCGGAGCGGTAGTTCAGCTGGTTAGAATACCTGCCTGTCACGCAGGGGGTCGCGGGTTCGAGTCCCGTCCGTTCCGCCACTTATTTTGAAACGTCATAATATACCTCCTATGCGTTAATGGAAAAAACCTTTGAGCAATCAGAGGTTTTTTTCTATCTTTTCTTTAATTACACCTTAATTTTCTACTTTTAATCCATTTTTAATTGCTATTGACAGTTGTTTTTTTTTTGTACAATTTGGCATAATTTTATCCCATTATTAAGGAATATTTTATGTCTGATTTAAGCGATCTAATTGATAACCCTTCTCCTCGTTGTGCCTGTATTTTAGTCCTAGATACTTCAGGTTCAATGAGTGGTGATCCTATCAATCAATTAAATTCTGGTGTTCATGAATTTATTAGCTCTGTTCAAAAAGATGATTTAGCAAAATATTCTGTTGAATTGGCTATTTTAACTGCTGGAATGAGCATTGAAGAAGTAATGCCATTCACTATTGCAAAAAATATTGACTATAACAGCCATTTTGAAGCGAATGGTTTAACACCTTTAGGTGGTGCAGTTGAGCAAGCATTACGAATGCTAGAAGAGCGTAAAGAAGAATATCGTCAAACAGGTACACCATATTACCAACCGTGGTTAGTACTTATTAGTGATGGCGCTCCAACAGATCATTGGCAATATGTTGCACAAAAAGCTAAAGATCTTTGTAATAACAAAAAACTCGTTTCTTTAGCTGTGGGAGTGAATAATGCAGATATGTCTATCTTGAGTGAATTTAGTAATCGCCCCGCATTAAAACTTCAAGGTTTGAACTTCAAAGATTTCTTTGAATGGCTTTCTGCAAGTATGAGCCGAGTATCAGGCTCTGGTTCAACAGCGGCAACTGTTAATTTACCTCCTGTTAACTCTTGGGCGTCAATTTAATGCAGGTTTTTGATAAACAAAATGCCCCTATGGAATTGGGGCAGTCATTGGGCAGAGGTGGGGAAGCTGAAGTTTTCCTATTAAAAACACGAGATGATGTCGTCTTTAAATATTATCATTCAGAAGTACTAAAAAAACGTGCTAATCAGCTTGAGAAAAAATTAGATCTGATGCATCGCATTGATACTTTACGACAAGATAAGCAACTAGCTTGGCCACTTTTACTCGCTTATAATGAAAATCAAAAGTGGATTGGCTATGCCATGTATCGTGCCAAAGGTGTTACGATGGCAAAATTAGCTCATGCAATAGCTTATGAAGAGCATTTTCCAGGTATTAACCGTAATCGCTTATTAGGTTATTTATTAAATTTCCTTTCTGAAGTTGAGAAATTGCATCAACAAAATATTATGGTAGGAGACTTCAACCTCAATAATGTTTTGCTCGATCCTAAAACTGATAAAGTCACTTTTGTAGATTGCGATAGTTATCAAATTGAAATTAATGGTCAATTTTTCCCATGTGAAGTGGGTAGTGCCGACCTCACTCCAAAAGAACATCAAAATACTCCTTTCAAAGATATTAAACGAACTTTAGAAAGTGAATACTTTTCTGTTGCAATTATTCTATTCAAATGCTTAATGCTAGGTCGCCATCCTTACGATATTGTAGGCGGAGCAGATCCTGTACAAAATCTCTGTAATGGAAAATTTCCGTATATTTCAAAAAATAAAAATGATATCCCTAAAGGTTGCTGGCATGTAATGTGGACGCATATTCCTGATTATTTACAGCAACTTTTTATTAGAGTATTTACTGTTGGTGCTTCTGATCCTAAGAAACGACCAACCATTTCAGAATGGAAAGTGGCATTTAATTTATATCTTAAAGAGCTAAATAGAGGGATGCACACCAATGCTATTAGACCAGCTTTACCCAAAAATATCTAACATAAAGTTTACCGTTAAACATATTAAACATATTAAAGGAATTTTGAAAATGAATAATATCACCCCCTTACCAGCCATTAATGATAATAAAGTAGAAGTTCAAGAGAATAATCTTCAACCTAATGAAGAGCAAAAACCACCCCAAGTTCATTTGCCACAAGAATCCGCTGAATCAACTATTACAGAACCTACTTCTACACAAGAAAAATTAGAAAAATTAAAAGCCATTAAAGAGAAAGAAAAAGCATTAGCCGAAGAAAAAGCGAAACTTGAACAAGAAATAAATCAAAGAAATTCGCAAAAAGAACATGAAATCCCACCGCTTGTCCTTAATAATAGAAAATGGTTTGCGGAATATGAAGCTGTTGTAGGTTTAAAACATCGTAAACCTCTTCCACCAGGTCCAGGTCAAGATGCAGCATTTGCATCTGCAGAAGAGCAATTTTCTGTGATTGTAACTGCAGATGGAGCGGGTAGCTCCATTGTTTCTGATATTGGCTCTCAGCGTGTGGTTTCAGGGATTTATCGTTTAATTCACACACTTTATCGTAGTCAATTTGCTCAATTAGATGAGGAAATTGAAGTAAATAAAGAAATTGTTCAACGTTGGGCATTAATTTTAACAAAACATGCAAAAGGCATTTTAGAAGATTTATCTAATGAATATCGTAGAGAGATAAAAGATTTCCGTTGCACTTTACTCGTTGGTGTTGTTGGAAAGATTCAAACTTTCTGGTTTAAAGTGGGTGATGGTGCCATTATTAAAGAAACACTTGAAAAAAATCAAAATAACGAACCTGAATATCAATTATCTACACTTGGTGAAGTTGGAAAAGGTGAGCATGCTAATGAGACGGTATTTATTTCTGAATCATTAAGTCCTGAAGATGTATATTACGGCTCTTTCTTTAATAATAATTTAACAGCTCTTTTTGCGATGAGTGATGGTGCTGCATTTAAATTTATGTCTAATGATGGTCGACGAGTAGCGCCTAAATTATCTAAATTGGCAGAAGCCTTACGCAACAACGAGCTTAAACGTTATGATTTAACTAAATTATTCTATTCAGAGCCTTTCTTAGAAGGTCATGATGGTGATGATTGCAGCATTGCATTAATTGCTCGTTAATATTGATTAAAGCCACTTAGCGTTATTTCTAAGTGGTTCTTTATTTCTAATTATTTTATTTAGATTTTTTTATGCTTTTAACTTTAATTTTTTCGTTTTTAATGGTGATAGTTTTTCTTGCTGTTGCCTTTTCTTTTTATAATAGAGAAAACCAATTAGGGAAATTTGGTTTTAGAATTATGTCATCAGCACCGACTATTCTTACCTCAATGGGGATATTAGGTACATTTGTTGGTATTAGTTATTCTTTACTTGAATTTAATACAAATGATTTAGATAAAAGTATCCCAATTTTACTTGATGGAATGAAAATTGCATTTTTAACCAGTGCGATCGGGATGACACTTTCTATTTTCCTAAAAATCTTAATGTTAATATTAGGTAAGGAAAATGAAGCAGAAGAGAATCAGATTATTATTGACAGTATTCAAAAGCAAACAAATAGCTTAAATGATAATATTCCAGAATTACTCACTAAATTAGTAGAAAGCTCAGAATTACAACAGAAAAATATGAAGTTATTTGAGCGTAAGTTATTCAAAGAGTTACGAGATTTTGGCACAAACATCACAGATATAACCACTCAAAGTGTTATTGATGCTTTAGAAAGCATCGTTGTGAATTTTAATGATAGTTTAGCAGTTCAATTTGGTGAAAATTTTGCAAGATTAGATGAAAGTGTTAAGGGAATGTTGAAATGGCAAAAAGGCTATAAATCGCTACTGGATAATTTAGCCAATAACCATGAACTTAATGCAAGAACATTAGGTGAAGCGAAGGATTCAATGTTATCTATTGAGCGTTCTATTAGTAATATTCCTTTATTAGTTAAGGATTTTGAAAAACTGATTCAATTTAACCAAAAACAAATCGGTAGAATTGGAGAAGAAATGATGATTTTTACAGATATTAAAGATAAAGTATTAGAATCTTTCCCTGAAATTGAAAGACGTTTTACTAATATTGCAAATACTATCGAACAAGCTAGCCAGCAGTTTAATGATCAATTAGTACAGCATACTCATAATATAAGTGCTAATCTCACAAAAATTGCACAAGATTTAATTATCGATGTGGGAACAAATAATCGTACAATTATTCATGGCAATGAACAATATTATCAAGAACTTATGATAACAACAAATAAAATACAAAAAGTCTTAAAAACATTTGATGAACAGCTCTTTAAACAATTAACAGAAATGCAATTATCTTTTAAACAATCTGTTGAAGAGATGACTCAAGAACAAGTTTCTCAATTCAGACACGTAATGGAAAATCTTTCAAAAGAAAATCAGCATTTTGTTGATAAATTATCAGAAAGTACATTTAGTGGTTTATTTGGAAAAGTATTTAAGAAGAAATAATTTATGTCATTATTAAGAAAGAAAGATAACAGTAGCCAGCATTGGCTGACTATTTCAGATTTAATGTCAGGACTAATGATTATTTTTATTTTTATTGCTATTTCATTTATGCGTTCGACTTATTTAGAAAAAGAAAAAGTAAAAAAGATAGAAATACAATATGAAGAATTAATATTAAAAGATAAAAACCTAGACGAGGCTATAAGAGAGTTGAATGAGATTAAAGAAAAAAATGATGTATTACATTTAGAAAAAGATAAATTAACTGAAAAGTTAGCTCAGCTTGATAACTTTAATGCTGTATTACAGTTAGAAAAAGATAAATTAACTAAAAAGTTAGCTCAATTTGATAACTTTAATGCTGTATTAGATGAAAAAGAAAAAATTAGTCAAGAATTGACTCAAATAAAAGGAATCGCAGAGGCATATCAAAATAATCAACTGGCTATTTATGAGGCTTTAAAAAAAGTCTTCCCTGATGATGAGTTATCAGAAGATAAATTGAATGCGGAGATTGATAAAGAAACATTGACGTTTATTTTTAAATCTTCTGATTCATTATTTGATAATGCCTCAGCGAACTTAAAAGGGAAATATAAGCAAGCATTAACGGTCTTTTTCCCAAAATATATTCAGGCAGTACTACCCTATAAAGATTCTATTAGTGAAATTCGTATTGAAGGGCACACGAGTAGTGAATGGAATGTCTTTCCAAAAGAAATTAAAAATAAAGATATAGATATTAAAGATTTATATGGATATTTTGGCAATATGAATCTTTCACAAGATAGAACAAATTCCGTGCTTAATTATGTTTTGAATGATTTAAGAACAGAAATCCCTAATGAATATCGAAAATGGTTAAGAGATCATACAGCAGCGGTTGGGCTTTCTTCCTCTAAGCCTATTTTGGATGAAAATGGCAATGAAGATAAAAATAAATCTCGGAGAGTAACTTTCCGTATTATAACAAACGCAGATAGTAAAATTCAGCAAATCCTACAGCAGTAATATTTATAGAATCACACAGAACATTGCTTTTACTCTATACCGTGATGAAGTATAGTGCATGTGAGCTTAATCTTTATTAGGCACACATCGATCTTGATTAAGCAAGGCTTACCACATCTGGTTTTCCTGCTTATTGATAGCGATAAAAGGTATTATAGCTCATCCCCATAATTTTATGAGCTTGAGAAATGCTACCTAACTCTTCGACTAAATTAAGTAAACTCGTTTTGTGTTTAATGAGCAGGGATTAGAATAAAACATGAGAGTTTCTTTTTTGTTTAGATTAATTTTGACACTCATATTCTAAACAGGAAACTCTCACTTTTTATTGTGGTTTGTCAGATTACAACTGATCTTCTACCGCTTATATTCTTACTATATACCATTATTCAGCCATAAACGTAAATGCGACTTCTCGTCGCTCTTTAATCAGCCGTTTACGTTTCCAAATATGCATAATCCGATGGTTTTTATTGGTCGTTAATATTCGTTTTTGCTTCAATCTTCCTTTACGTTTCATTTTGTTTCTCCTGATTTACACTCTCTTCATTCTGTTGTTCTAATATTTTTTGCTCTTGTTGGAGTTTTTGTTCTTCAACACGCAGATGATTGACCAAGCTGCTGTAATATTTGCGAATATTTTCCACATAGCTAAACGCCTCAAAACCACGTGCATAACCATATTTTAAATTGGCGTAATGACGTTTTTCCGCCAAAAGCGGGAGATTTTTCTTTACATCTAACCAATTATCAGGATCTCCCCCAAGCTGTTTGGTTAAACGACGCACGTCCAACAAATGCCCTAATCCCATATTATAAGCCGCTAAACCATACCAAATGCGATCCTCAGAGGGTACAGTTTCGGGGATTTGGCGAATGAGCATATTCAAATATTCTGCTCCACCGCGAATACTTTGTTCGGCACTGGTTCGATCGATCACTCTCATTCGATCTGCAGTATCGCGGGTGAGCATCATCATTCCACGTACGCCTGTTGAAGAGGTTGCATTCGGATCCCATCGAGATTCTTGGTAAGCAATGGCCGCCAACATAGGCCACTCTAGCTCCCCTTTATGTTTCTCAAATAGAGCCCGATATTTTGGCAATATATTTTTGACTGCGTTGAGATAAATAGAGGCATCCGCATAATCAAAACGGTTCAAATGGTTGAAGTATTTTTCTTCAATCCGAGCAATCAAACCTGTTTCATTGGCGTTATCCATAAAATCCAACACAGAAGCCTGTAATTCGCTAAATGAGCTTTTGTCAAAATACCACACTACTGGCATTTCATCAGTTAAATCAAAACCAACTGCCAGATTAGGGTTGATATATTGTGCAGAAGAAATATCCACAGATGGTGCAATAGTATAAGGAATTTTACCCTCAGCTACTTGCAAAAGCAGCTCTTCTTGAGTGAATTTATCTGTTGTTTGCCATTTTAAAAGCGGTTGATTTTCTTTTAATTGTTCCAAAATTGGAAGCACCGCCGAACCAGCCGGCACAAGGATTTCTGCTTGTAACTCATTTAATTTATATGGACGCTGCGTACCTTTTCTATATGCTACTTGCCAAGAGGCAGAGTAATAGCTTGTGCCAATTTGGAATTGTTCGCCATGCGAAGACTGATAAAGTAAGCCCGCCGCAGCCATATCAATTTTATTCTGTTTTAAGGCTTGGAAAAGCTGCTCGCTGTTATCAAATAGCGTGATATCAAGTTCCACCGCCAAATAATCAGCAAAAGCCTTACTGAGCTCATACTCAATACCCGCCTTACCTTCCGCATTGACAAAATAAGCCAGCGGGTGGTTAATCATCCCTACTTTAAGCTTTTTAGTATGCTGAATTTGCGTATAACGGTTTTCTTCAGCTTGCATCAATTTTTGCCACGGATAAACCATATCCCACGACCATAACAAGAGAGCAATCGCTGTCGTTAAGGAGAGAAATAGACCTTTCAAAAATACCTCTTATCAACGATATTTATCTAAAAAACGGTAGTAAGGAATCCCCACCTTCAATGCCATTTTCTTAATCCATTTTCCGCCATAAAAATGCGGTATTTTTAATCCCTCAAAAATTGCAAGGCGTTCATCATTACCACAAATCGCTTCGCTAATAATTCGTCCTGCTAAACCTGTTAATGCAACCCCATGCCCTGAGAAACCTTGTGCAAAATAAACATTCGGTTTTGCTCGCCCGAAATGAGGCGTGGAATTCATCGTCATATCAATAGGACCGCCCCAACCATACTCAATTTTAGTATCTTCCAGTTGCGGGAAAACAGCAAGCATTTCTGAGCGCATTTTAGCGATCATATCCACATTCGTGCTGGAATCAGAACCAAAAAGCAAGCGATTATCTGCAGACAAGCGGTAATAATCGAGCAATAAATTGTTATCGCAAACTGACATTCCATTGTTAATCAGGCTATCTGCCATTGCTTGAGAAAGTGGTTCAGTTGCGATAATAAAGCTTTCTACAGGCAAAATGGTATTTTCAATGCCGAACGTGATTTTTTTAGAAAGTGCATCAATGTAAGCATTTACCGCTAACACCACATGTTCACAGCTCACGGTAACGTTTTTAGCAAAAACAACCGCTTGCGTATCGCTTTTTACTTGAATTTCAGTGGCGGGCGAATGCTCGTAAATTTCTACACCTGCTTCAACACAGGCTTTTGCCAAGCCTAAGCAGTAATTTAGCGGATGCAAATGCCCAGAATTGCGGTCGTATAAACCGCCCACATAAATATCGCTGCCTAAATGCTGTTTGAGCTGAGCTTTATCCCAAAGCTGCATATTGGTATAGCCACATTGCTCCTCGCTCGCTTTTTGCATTGCGATTAGGTCATCCATTCGGCGGTTATTGAGGGCTAATGTTGCGTAACCTTTTTTCCAATCGCATTGAATGCCATACTTTTGCACACGCTCGTCAATAATATCGATCGCTTCAAGCGACATATCCCATAATTTTCGAGCTTTCTCAAAACCGATATGATCGATATATTCATCAATACCTTCTTCAAAGCCGTTAATGGCCTGCCCCCCCGAACGCCCCGATGCACCAAACCCCACACGAGCACCTTCTAAAACAATCACTCTTTTGCCCTGTTCAGCTAGCTCTAAAGCGGCAGAAAGCCCTAAAAAGCCCGCACCAATCACGCAAACATCAGCAGATTGGTTGACAGAAATTTTGGGGAATTGAAGATCGAGATTGCGAGAATCGTAATAATAAGAAGAACGGTGTTCTTGGTAAGCAAAATTCAGCATAAAAAATAAGATTGATTAAATAAAAATAGCTACAATCGTAATAATAAAAAGGATTTAAATCAACGAAAATTTTATTTAATGAATTTAAAGAAATTATATGGAAAAGAATGATGGCGCACCCGAGAGGATTCGAACCTCTGACCGCTCGGTTCGTAGCCGAGTACTCTATCCAGCTGAGCTACGGGTGCGTATTGAATTGTTATAAGAATTTATTTTATCAGCGACTATTTCAAACCTAATAGAGTAAAGTTTAAAATGGCGCACCCGAGAGGATTCGAACCTCTGACCGCTCGGTTCGTAGCCGAGTACTCTATCCAGCTGAGCTACGGGTGCGTGATAAAGTAAATGGCGGTGAGAGAGGGATTCGAACCCTCGATAGAGCTTTTGAACCCTATACTCCCTTAGCAGGGGAGCGCCTTCAGCCTGCTCGGCCATCTCACCACTCACTGTGTCTGTGTGCGGTGCATATTACTAGATTTAAAAAATATGTCAAACGCTTTTCTGAAAAAAATCTTGAATTTGTTTACACTTGCCTACTGAATAGGCGAAATGTTTATTTTTTAGGAATTTTAAAACAAAAACGGTGAACTTTTGCGAAGGTTCGTAAATCTTCCTCAAAATTCCACCGCTTGCTTAAATTAAATGATTAGCTAAATAATTTACCTAACATCCCTTTTGCCGCTTGTGCCATCAAGTCATTCACATTTAGATTGTTTAAATCAGGCAATTGACCGTTTGGTGTGAGCATATCCACCATTTTCGGTAAATATTCCGCAAGTACATTACTCGCATCCAGTTCAGAAACTCCCACTTTCTGTGCCGCTTGGCTCATATTTTCTTGCCCTACAACCTCAACGACTTGATTCGCAGAAATCGGCTGATTTTTTTCATCAGTACTAATCCACGATTTCAAAATTCCTTCCAAACCACTTTCTTGAAAGCGTTTAATAATGCCCTCAATTCCACCTTGAGATTGCAATAGCACTTGAATTAACTGAATCGCCACCGACTGGTTATTATTACCATTATTTAAAATAGATGACGCTACCGAGCCTAAAATATTACTTAGCATAAAAATACTCCTAAAAGAAACGCTCTTCAAAACGAGGGCATTCTAACTGATTTTTCAGCATAAAACTGGCAATTTACAAAAAGTTGTGTAAATTTCTGCTATTTAATCAACCCCTGAATTTGTTGCAAACCATTTAACCTTGTGCTGGTCAAATGTGGCGTGATTTTCAAATCATCAAACAGCTGTTGTAAATTAAATTCAGCCAATTCTGCATCAGACTTTTCAAGCAAAGCAGTTTGGACAATCATTAAAATCCCTTGCATTAAGCGAGCATCGCTGTAAGCGAGGACTTTTCTTGGCGATTTTTCAAAAACGAACCATAAACGGCTTTCGCAGCCGTGAATTTCAGGTACGTTTTGCAACTCAGTTTCACTTAATTTAGGCAATTGTCGGCTAAGTTGAATAAGCAAGCGGTATCTTTCTTCCCAAGATTTACAAAGGGCAAATTTTTCGTAAATTTCTGCAAGATTCATTGTTTTTCCTCGATAAAATTTGCAAAAGATTGTAACAATCTGCCCGCTTGTTGTTAATGATTTTATGAAAATTTGCTAGAATAGTCCTATTTACCGAATTTAATAAGGATAAAATTTATGTCATTAGTTCCTATGGTTGTTGAGCAAACCCCGAAGGGTGAACGCTCATACGATATTTTTTCACGCTTGTTAAAAGAGCGTATTATTTTCTTAAATGGTCAAGTTGAAGACAATATGGCGAACTTGATTGTGGCTCAACTGCTCTTCTTGGAAGCTGAAGATCCTGAAAAAGACATCTATCTTTACATCAATAGCCCTGGTGGTGTGGTAACGGCAGGATTGGCAATTTACGACACCATGAATTTCATCAAGCCAGATGTAGCGACCCTTTGCACGGGGCAGGCTTGTTCAATGGGTGCATTCTTGCTTTCAGGCGGTGCAAAAGGTAAACGTTTTGCATTACCAAACGCACGTGTGATGATTCACCAACCTCTAGGTGGTGCACGTGGTCAAGCAACCGATATTCAAATTCAAGCTCAAGAAATCTTAAAATTAAAAGAGATGCTTACCCGTAAAATGGCGGAGCACAGCGGTCAGCCGTTTGAAAAAGTGGCTGCAGATACTGAGCGTGATAACTTTATGTCGGCACAAGAAGCAATGGAATATGGTTTGATTGATAAAGTATTAACTTCTCGTGGTGAGGTGGCTTAATGGCATTTGAAAAAGAACCTCACTGCAGTTTCTGCGGTAAAAAACGCTCAGAAGTCGATCAGCTTGTTGAAGGCACAGAAGGCTTTATCTGTAATGAGTGTATCGAAGAGTCGTACAACTTACTTAACGGTGAAGAAGAGCCATTAATTGATGAAAGCAGCGATGAACAAAAATTCTTCGAAAATGTACCAACACCGCATGAGTTACACTCTCATTTAAATGACTATGTAATCGGTCAAGAACACGCTAAAAAAGTGTTATCAGTGGCTGTTTACAACCACTATAAACGCCTAAAAAGTGCATTATCGAACCACGAAGTAACCAACGGTGTTGAGCTTGGCAAAAGTAACATTTTGTTAATTGGCCCAACAGGTAGCGGTAAAACATTATTGGCAGAAACCTTGGCTCGTCGCTTAAATGTGCCATTTGCTGTAGCAGATGCAACCACTTTAACCCAAGCAGGCTACGTGGGTGAAGACGTAGAAAATGTCATCCAAAAATTGCTGATGAAATGCGATTTTGATGCAGAACAAGCCGAGCGAGGTATCGTCTTTATTGATGAAATCGACAAAATCACCCGTAAATCAGAAAGTGCCTCGATTACCCGTGATGTATCGGGCGAAGGCGTACAACAAGCGTTGTTAAAATTACTTGAAGGCACGGTGGCGAATATCAACCCACAAGGCTCACGTAAACATCCAAAAGGCGAAACCATCCCTGTGGATACCTCAAAAATCCTCTTTATCTGTGGCGGTGCTTTTGCAGGTTTAGATAAAATCGTGGAATCACGTACCAATAAACAAGGCGGTATTGGCTTTGCGGCAGAGTTAAAAAATGACAAAGATCGCCAAGACTTAACTGAGCTTTTCAAACAAGTTGAGCCTGAAGATTTAGTCCGTTTTGGTTTAATTCCAGAGTTAATCGGTCGTTTGCCTGTGGTAACCCCATTGCAAGAATTAGATGAGGAAGCATTAATTCAAATCTTAACGGAGCCAAAAAATGCGATTATTCGCCAATATCAAGCTCTATTCCAAATGGAAAATGTAGAACTTGAGTTCACTAAAGAAGCTCTCGTTGCGATTGCGAAAAAAGCGATTGCCCGCAAAACAGGAGCACGTGGTTTACGCTCTATTGTGGAAAACTTATTGCTTGATACAATGTATGATTTACCAACACTGAAAGCGAAGAAAGTTATTGTGAGTAAAGAATGTGTTGAACGTAATGAGAAACCTATGATTGAGTAATTTCTCGTAGAAGCATAAAATACCTAAGGTTAAAACCTTAGGTATTACTTTTTTATAGGAACATAAGCACAGAGAGACATCACTATGCAAAAACTACTTTTTATTATCAATTCTGCTCCTTATGGCAATGAATCTTTGTTTAGTGGCTTGCGTTTAGCATTACAAATTCAAGAGCAGCACAAAGCAGAAATCAAACTTTTTTTGATGTCTGATGCGGTCATTGCAGGGCTTGCGAAACAAAATCCAGCGGAAGGGTATCACGTGCAACAAATGTTAGAAATTCTAACCGCACAAGGTGCTGTAGTGAAACTTTGCAAAACTTGCACGAATGCACGTGGCATCACAGAATTTCCGCTTGCAGATGGCGTAGAAATTGGTACGCTCGTTGAACTGGCAGATTGGACAATAGAAGCCGATAAGGTGCTTAATTTCTAATGAAAAAAACAGATGTCGTTATTATCGGAGCAGGTGCTGCAGGCTTATTTTGTGCGGCACAATTGGGGCAAGCAAGAAAAAATGTCGTGGTGCTTGATAGTGGCAAGAAAATCGGTCGTAAGATTTTGATGTCGGGCGGTGGTTTTTGCAACTTTACCAACTTAGATGTTACGCCTCAACACTACCTCAGCCAAAATTGTCACTTTGTGAAATCAGCCCTCGCCCGCTATACCAACTGGGATTTTATCGGCTTAGTCGCTCAATATGGCATTACCTACCACGAAAAAGAGTTAGGACAACTTTTCTGTGATAAAGGAGCGGAACAAATCGTACAAATGCTACAAAGTGAATGCGATAAAGGCAAGGTTGATATTCAGCTTCGACAAGCGGTTGTTTCTGTTGAAAAAGTTGCAAATCATTTTGAAATTCAGACCGCTAGTGAAACTTACCAAGCACAACATTTGGTTATCGCAACAGGCGGGCTTTCTATGCCTGCCTTAGGCGCAAGCCCTTTCGGTTATAAGGTTGCCGAGCAATTCGGTATTCCTGTGATTGCACCTCGTGCAAGCCTTGTCCCTTTTACGTGGAAAGAGAGCGACAAGCCTTTTGCTACCCTTTCGGGTATTGCTTTACCTGTGACCGCAAGTAATGATCGCATCAGCTTTAGTAATCAAATGCTATTTACCCATCGTGGTCTTTCAGGGCCTGCGATGTTGCAGATTTCGAATTATTGGCAAATGGGCGAAGCAGTTGACATTGATCTTTTACCTGCTGAGAATATTCTCAATATTTTTCAAGAACTGCGTCAATCTTCGCCAAAATTACAGCTAAAAACAGTGTTAAGTCGTTATCTTCCCAAAAAATTAGTGGAGCTTTGGTTTGAGCAACACTTATTGAAAGATCAAGTCATCGCACAACTTAGCAAAGCAGAATTACAGCACTTAGATCAATTTATCCATCATTGGCAATTTATTCCAAATGGTACGGAAGGCTACCGCACCGCAGAAGTGACAATGGGCGGTGTTAATACTGATCATATTTCTTCTAAAACAATGGAAGTAAAAAGCATTTCAGGGCTTTATTTTATTGGTGAAGTGCTGGATGTAACAGGCTGGCTCGGTGGCTATAATTTCCAATGGGCGTGGTCCTCTGCTTATGCTTGTGCAGAAGGGATTATTCAGCATTAATCACTAATACGCCCACTTTTGTGGGCGATATTTTTATGGACTATTTCGCTTTTCTCACCTTCGCCAACCAACTTACTGAAACCACAATCACTACCGTACCAATCCAGAAAAATGTATTTGGTGCATGCTCCCAAATTAACCAGTCAAAAATACTTGAAAAAATCACACCCGTAAAGGCAAAAGGGGCAATCACATTCGCAGAAGCGTGTTTGAAAGCTCGAGTGAGAAGAAGTTGGAAAACTAAGCCAAATCCGCCCACTAACAGCAATAAACCCAATTCATATAAATCCGGCATTTTCCATTGATGAATAAAGAAAATAGGTAATAACAGCGTACCGATTAAATGGAAGTAAAACACAATATTTTTTGGCGAATTATGTTTGTTCAATTCTTGTAAGCTAATAAATGCCATTGCTGCCAATACTGCACCGATCAAGCCAATTAGCACATAAATCGGTTCAAATGAGCTATTTTGGTTAGAAAGTAGAATAATCGATACCCCCGCAAAGCCCATCAAGCTTAATCCCAACACATTAAGCGGTGTTTTTTCACGAAAAAAAAGCAATAAAATTGGCACGAACAGAGCGGAGGTGTTCATCAATAACACCGAAATCGAAAGCGGGAGAAATTTCACTACATAGAAATTAATCAGCATACTGCCAACGCCTGCTAGGTTACGCAGCACTAAAAATTTCCACTGACTCATTTCAATTTTGAAATCTCTATCTTTAATCATAAAAGGCAGTAAAAACAACAAGCCAATTAAAAAACGAGAAAAAAGCGTCTCACTGGCTGGCATCGTATTGGAAGATGCTTTAACAAATACATTCATTAAAGTAATGCTAAAATAGGCGGAGATCATAAAGATAGTCGCTTTATGATAAAGCGAACTGGAGGATTCGGTTTGCATATTCTTCTCTTCTGGTAAATTTTCTCAAATTATTGGCAAATCACTCAAAGAAATCAACCGCTTTCAAATGATTCTTTATGATGTTTTGTAAGACTGGCTCTCTTAGCCTACCAATTGTCGAGAGAAGATTGATGCAGAATATGAACTAGCTATCAAGTTAAAAAGGGGATAAATCCTCTTTACTTTCTGTAAAATGACTACATTTTCTTTTTCTTCATCATTTTCTCTTTTTTCATTTTTTTCTCTGATTTCAGCATCTTATCAGATGACATTTTCATCTGATCCATTTTCATCGTATCAGATTTCATCATCGGTTCTGATTTCATCGGCATAGCATTCGTTTTCATTGCTTCCGCATAAACGCTACTTGCACTGAATAATACCGCCATTCCTAACATTGTACTTTTGAATATAATATTTTTCATTTTAAATTTCCTTTTTTGAGTGTAAAAATAGCAACCTTAATATGTTAAAGGAAGTGGGTTTCATTTCTTATATAAGTTTTAAAGGAATTAAAATGAATGTTATATCTGATCTTGAGCTTCAGCAAATTCGCACTCAAATGCTGACATTTGCACAATTGCAAGTAAATCAAGCTGATCTTGCCGAAGATTTAGTACAAGAAGCCTTTTTAAGTGCATTCAAAAATCTCGCTAATTTCAAGCATCAATCTGCATTTAAAACTTGGATTTTTGCTATTCTTAAAAATAAGATTATTGATTATTTACGTCAGAAAGGGCGGTTTGTTTTAGAAAGTGAACTTGAAGATGAAAATACCAATAATTCATTTTTTGATGAAAAGGGGCATTGGAAACCAGAACATTACCCGAGTGAATTACAAGGCGAAGAAGAAACTGTGTATTCCGATGAATTTTGGCTGATTTTTGAAACTTGTTTGACTTGTTTACCCGCCAAACAGGCAAAAATTTTTATGATGCGAGAGTTTTTAGAACTTTCATCTGAAGAAATTTGTCAAGAAACGCATTTAACTTCGTCTAATTTACATACCACCCTTTATCGGGCACGTTTGCAGTTGCAAAACTGTCTTTCAAAAAAACTTTAGGAGAGATTATGCGTTGTCGCCAAGCCACTCGAATGATTTCCGAATCACACGAACGTTCATTAGATATACAAGAAAAAGTGGGGCTAAAAGTGCATTTAGTTATGTGCTCACGTTGCCGCCGTTTTCAACGAAATTGCGAGACCTTAAGCGAGATGATGAAACAATTTAGGGATGCCGAAACCAGCTATAGAATTAACCGATAGTTCGTAAAAAAATAAGCGGTTGAATTTGCAAAATATTTTACAACTTTAACCGCTTATGGTTAAAAATACTTTATTTCACTTTTTCTAATAATGAAATCATTTTTCTAAGCATTTCTAATTCTTTTTCTTTCTGCTCCAATAATTCATCTTTATGAATAAGTTGTAATTTTAATTTTTCAATTTCAAACATTATAGAATAATCACCACTATAATAATTTGCTGAAGTGTTATTTCCATTTTCATTCATAAAGAAGATGACACCTTTATCATTATCAACAAGATCAGATAAACTCACATTAAATATTTGAGCAATTTGCACTAATTTATCGTATTGCAATCTAGTTTCACCACGTTCAATCTTGGCATAACCACTTGGCGACATATTCATTTTCTCAGCCATATCTTCTTGCGATAATTGACGAAGCTCTCTCATCATACGAATTTTATCATGCATTCCCATCTAAATTTAATCCTTTCCAAATTGAGCAATCTTTGCCTAAATCAGGTGCTATTTTGTCCTTTTTGTTGCTGTTTTTAATGGTTAAACTTCCATAAAATTTACTCGCATTTACTTATGCAACTGATGTATTTTCACACATTTAGAGGTCTTAATCTATGAAAAAATTACTTATTGTAACTATGTTATCTACTTTAGCACTATCAGCTCAAGCTCAATGGTATGCTCAAGGCGATTTAGGTGCTTCAAAAATTGACATTACTGATGCAAATAATTCAGGCAGTTCATCTTTTACCCAACGAATCAGTGTTGGCTATGCTTTTGATAAGAACTTTCGTTTAGCCATAGATTATACAAACTACGGAAAAGTAACTGCAAATTATGCTGATGTTGCAGATGTATCTCTTAAAGTTAAATCATTAGGCTTCACTGGCTTTTATGATTTTGACTTAGCCAATTTCAAACCTTATGTTGGTGTCCGTATATCTACCAATAAAGCGGATGTAACTGCAAATGCACGTTCAAGCTATTATAGATTAGAAGCTTCTGCAACCGAAACGAGAACAGGCATTGGTGCATTAGCTGGTGTTCAATATAAATTAACTGATAACGTGGCACTTAATACTAATATTGAATATAACCGTTTAGCCTCAGATGTTTCTGATGTGGGCGTTAAGGCTGGTTTACGTTTTAGTTTCTAATGGGTATTTTGTGAAACAGTTATTTACAAAAGCATCAATTATAGGGGTAGCGTTATTACTTTCAGCTTGTGCAACAGTTCCTATGGCTTCTGTTGAAGAAAGTAATACCACCAAACAATTCAGATCTCCCGAAAAAGGCAATTCAGGATTATATATCTATCGTGATTCTTTTATAGGAAAAGCTTTAAAGAAAAATCTCTATATTGACGATAAATTTATAGGTGAGTCTGCTCCTGATGTATTTTTTTATAAAACCATTAAAGCAGGAGAGCATAAAATTTCAACTGAATCCGAATTCAGCAATAATGATTTAAACATTAAAACTGAAAGTGGTAAAAACTATTTTATTCGTCAATATATTAAATTTGGTGTATTTGTAGGCGGTGCAAATTTAGAACAAGTTTCTGAAGAAGAAGGTAAGAAGGCTATTTCTAAACTAAATATGGCAGTAAGTCATTAGAATTCTGCTCTAACAACATCATTTTATTTAAACAAGACTAAGTCTATATTTAGACTTAGTCTTTTTTATCTAAAATTCCCCTCTTATTTTCTACCACATTTCAAACTTAAGTAAAAAAATCTGTAAGAAATCCAATTCTTCGCCGTCTAACCTTATGTAACGTTAATTTTTACTTCATAAGGAAAAGCAATGAAACTATCAAAAACATTTCTATTTATTACCGCACTTTGTTGTGCTACACCAACTTTAGCGATACAAAATTCAACATCATCTGGAGAACAAAAAATGGCAATGGAAAATACACAAAACATTCGAGAAATTTATCTTGCTGGTGGCTGTTTCTGGGGTATGGAAGCTTATATGGAGCGTATTCACGGTGTGAAAGATGCGATTTCTGGCTATGCAAATGGTAATACGGAGAAAACCAGTTATCAGCTGATTGGGCTAACCGATCACGCAGAAACGGTAAAAGTCACTTACGATGCAAACCAAATTTCGTTAGATAAATTGCTTAAATATTATTTTAAAGTGATTGATCCAACCAGCGTAAACAAACAAGGTAACGACCGTGGCAGACAATATCGCACAGGGATTTATTATCAAGATGGAGCAGATAAAGCGGTGATCGAACAAGCACTCGCCCAGCTTCAAACCAAATATAAAAAACCAGTACAAGTTGAGGTGCAACCGATTAAAAATTACATCGTAGCAGAAGAATATCATCAAGATTATTTGAAGAAAAATCCAAATGGCTACTGCCATATTGATATTACCAAAGCAGATGAACCTGTGATTGACGAGAAAGATTATCCGAAACCGAGTGATGCAGAACTCAAAGCGAAATTGACACCGTTGCAATATTCCGTTACTCAAAATAAACATACTGAACGCTCTTTTAGTAACGAATATTGGGATAATTTCCAACCAGGTATTTATGTTGATATCACCACAGGCGAGCCTGTTTTCTCTTCAAATGATAAATTTGAATCAGGTTGTGGCTGGCCAAGTTTTACGAAACCGATCATTAAAGATGTAGTGCATTATGAAACCGACAACAGCTTCAATATGCAACGTACCGAAGTGTTAAGCCGTGCGGGTAATGCTCATTTAGGTCACGTATTTGATGACGGCCCGAAAGATAAAGGTGGTTTGCGTTATTGCATTAACAGTGCATCAATTAAATTTATTCCGTTAGCTGAAATGGAAAAGGCAGGATATGGATATTTGATTCAATCCATTAAAAAATAAGGAGATGTAGGATGTTAGATCAACAACTCCTTATTGGAACTGTATTTTTAGCTGGGCTTGCTTCTTTTCTTTCGCCTTGTATTTTCCCGATTATTCCAATTTATTTTGGTATTTTGAGTAAAGGCGGTAAAAAAGTCCTAAATACTTTTTTATTTATTTTAGGGCTTTCCCTTACATTTGTCAGTTTAGGCTTTAGTTTTGGTTTTTTAGGGAATATTTTATTTAGTAACACCACCCGCATTATCGCTGGCGTTATTGTGATTATTTTGGGTATTCATCAACTTGGCATTTTCAAAATTGGTTTGTTGGAACGCACAAAATTGGTGGAAATAAAAACATCAGGAAAATCAACCGCACTTGAGGCATTTGTCCTTGGTTTAACCTTTAGCCTTGGTTGGACACCTTGTATTGGCCCGATTTTGGCTTCCGTGTTAGCTTTATCAGGCGATGAAGGCTCTGCACTTTACGGTGCATCAATGATGTTCGTTTATGTTTTAGGCTTGGCAACGCCGTTTGTATTATTTTCATTCTTCTCAGACAGCTTGCTAAAACGTGCCAAAGGGTTAAATAAACACTTAGACAAATTTAAAATTGCTGGCGGTGTTTTAATTATCGTGATGGGTATTTTATTGATTACGAATAATTTTTCGTAAGGTATAACCTTAACAAAAGAAATCTATAAAAGGAAAAAGCAATGAAAAAACTATTATCAATATTTCTAATGGCATTCAGCCTAAACGCTTTTGCACAAACTAATTTGGCGGACGTGCAACTCAAAGATTTAAACAATCAGCCAGTTACTTTAAGCCAATATAAAGGTAAACCTGTGTATGTAAAAATGTGGGCATCTTGGTGTCCAATTTGTTTGGCAGGATTAGCTGAAATTGATGATTTAAGTGCGGAAAAAGATCGCAATTTTGAAGTGATTACCATTGTTTCGCCCGATCACAAAGGCGAAAAAGACACCGCTGATTTTATTGAGTGGTACAAGGGATTAGAATATAAAAATATCACAGTGCTTTTAGATGAAAAAGGCGAAATCATTGATAAAGCAAGAGTGCGTGGCTATCCGTTTAATCTATTTTTAGATAGCGATTTAAACCTGAAAAAAACCGTACCAGGACATTTAGGCGCAGAGCAAATTCGAGCGTTTGCTGAAAAATAATGATGACAAGCGGCTTATTTTTAAGCCGCTTTTACAATGGAAGAACATTTATGCATTTCGAGTGTAGTTGAAGAGTGATATTTGATAAAAAGCAAAGAATAGTTTAACTTTTTACTTGGTTATTTACTTTAGTAAAATAATCAGGTATTTTATTGTAGCCTTCTCACAGAGAAGGTTTGATTTTAATTCCATTCAATGATAATCAGACCAACGGAGTTTAACTATGGCTGAACAAATCGTCCCTTCTAATGATGTTATTCTTAAAGCAGTGCAAGACACTTTAGTGATTTCAACTACCGATTTACAAGGCGTGATCACTTACGCAAATGATCTTTTCTGCAAATTAACAGGCTATTCTCGCGAAGAATTAATCGGTCAACCGCACAACCTTGTGCGTCACCCTTCTGTGTCAAAAGAAGTGTACAAAGATATGTGGGATACTATCCAAGCAGGTAAAATTTGGACAGGTATCGTGCCAAACGTAGGTAAAGGTGGTGTAGTTTATGTGGTAGATACCACCGTTCAGCCAATTTTTGACGAAGCGGGCAATATCACCAGCTACATCAGCGTGCGCCGTGTAATCAACGATTTAATGCAAAACTTCGATGCCGTAGAATTATCAAAAGAAGTATTCGACGACTACTACGATAAATAATCAACAATTCTCTTTTCGGGCGTGCTTTGGCACGCCTTTTCTTTCTTGATATATGAAAGGAACTGCTATGTCTCAACCTATTTCTCATATTCATATCGCCTACGGTTCTGAATCGGGCAATGCCGAAGCACTTGCCAAGCAACTCCATCAGCTTGATTGGCTACAAGCCCACCAACCTAGCCTTTGTACCCTAAATGAACTAGATTTTTCTCGCCTACAAGCGGACGATTTATTGCTGATTTTAACTAGCTCGTTCGGTGATGGCGAACCACCAGCTAATGCCGATGAATTTGCAAATTCTTTGGAAAATTTGACCACTTTCCCGTGCCGTTATGTCCTATTCGGTTTGGGCGATACCAGCTATGATCAATTCTGCGGCTTCAGCCAACAAATCGAAGCCTTACTTAATCAAAAACAAGCAAAAGCCTTGATTGCTCGTGTAGATGCGGATCTCAACTATCAAGCTATCTTCAAACAATGGCTACCACTCTTGCAACAAGTTCTACAAACACCTGCAAACGAAACGTTAGCCCACGATCTTTCCGTTAAGGTTTATAACGAAAAAACTGTGTACGAAGCAGAAGTGTTGGAAATCAAACACTTGGCACAATCTGAACCTGCTGTTTACCACTTACGTCTATCACTGCAAAACAGCGGAATTTTCTACCAAGCAGGCGATTTAGTTTATGTGCAAGTCAGACAACCTGATGAGGCATTAGCCCTTTATGAAAACTGGTTTGAGCAATCAGCAGAAGGCTTACGCAACAAGGAATTACGCCTATTAAGCAAAAATGTATTGCGTGATTTAAATAAAATTTTAGATAACGCTGAGCTGAAAAACCTGCTCAAAATTTCCAATAAAAAAGCCTTGGAAACCTATTTATATGGGCGTGATTTGCTTGATGTTTTGCGTGATTTTGATGTAGAAAAACGCATTTCGCTACAAGATCTTGCAGAATGCTTACCAAATTTAACCGCTCGTGCCTATTCCATCAGCTCTTGTGGTAAAACGCACCCTGAATATGTCGATCTCTGCGTGCGTCACGTTCATTATCAGCTCAATGAACGTAGTTACCAAGGCACAGCAAGCGATCAGCTTGCACACCTCAAAGAAGGGCAAAGATTACCGATTTTCATCAAATCGAACGCAACATTCCACTTGACTGAAAATCTCAATGCACCAGTAGTGATGATTGGCTCGGGCGCAGGCATTGCACCACATATTGGTTTCTTGGATTATTTAGCACAACAACCGAATAAAGTAGAGAGCTACCTCTTCTTTGGTGAACGCTATCAAGCCAAAGATTTTCTTTATGAAGAACAGCTCAACGCCTATCAAACACAAGGCGTACTCACCACGCTTTTCACTGCCTTTTCACGCGATCAAGCGGTCAAATTTTATGTGCAAGATGCAATGTGTGAGCAAGGCGAATTGCTTTGGAAATTGATTCAGCAAGGGGCATATTTCTACATCTGCGGCAGCAAATCAATGAGTAAAGCAGTAGATGAAGTACTATTGGAGATCGCAGATAAAATTGGTGGGCAGCCTTTCGTGGACGACTTCAATAACATCATCGCCACGCTCATTGCCGAAGGGAGATTGATGAGAGATGTGTATTAATTTCAAAAATTGAACAAAGAAATGGCTGAAGAAATCTTCAGCCATTTTTCTATGTGAAATTCGATTACTACACCCAACGTCTTACCGCTTTTTTATACGCCAAATATTCCTCGCCAAATTTTTGTTCTAACATCTGTTCTTCTGGCTGAATTTGTAAATAATTGATGCTCCAGATGAATAACGGAATTACCAATAAAGCGGTGGCATTTTCAAGGTAAATTGCAAATGCGATAAGGAAAATGGCGAGGCTGAGATACATCGGATTACGGCTAAAACGATAGATACCCGTTTGAACAATATGGCTGGTTTGATTTGGATGAAGCGGGCTGATGGTCGTTTTAGCAAGACGGAATGAGATAACGCTTGCTATGCCAATAACGCTACTTAATCCAACCAACATCACAACCAACCAAGTTGCCTTTGGCAAGGTAAGGATAGTCGGCAAGCAATACATTATCGCCATACAAATCAGGCTTAACACAGGCGGTGGAATTTTGGTTTTCATTTGCAAATTTTCCCTTGTTGAATTTCAAATAGTTGATCTTGCGAATTTTTCTGCCATTGCATCTGGTTTAATTGCTCTTGGGTAATGGCGGTAACGAATACTTGCGACTGGCTTTCACGCAGACGTTGTGAGAGCAATTCACGTTTGACGGGATCAAGCTCCGAAGCAAAATCGTCAATCAAGAAAATACAAGATTTCTCTTTCTCGGCAGTTAAATATTCGCCTTGAGCTAATCGTAAGGCACACATTAAGAGCTTTAACTGCCCTCGAGAAAGTACATCTTCTACAGGCAAGCCGTTGGCTCGGAAGCGGAAATCCGCTTTTTGTGCACCTAACATTGTATAGCCTAATGAGCGGTCGCGTTCAAAGCCTTGTTGTAAGATGTCAGTATAATCGGCACCTTTTTCCCAACCTTGATAAAAGCTGACTGAAATTTCTAATTCAGGTAAGAAAAAAGCACAATGACGGGCAATTTCAGGCGTGATAGCGGCAGCATATTCGGCACGCATAGCGGTCACATTTTGAGCGGTTTTTACCAATTCAATATCCCAATGTTTCAACTCGTTGTAGTTTCGGACTTGCTGTAATGCGGCATTACGTTGTTTCAACAAACGTTTAAGATTGACCCATTGTGGATAAAAATCACTCTGTTTATGGAATAAGCCCCAATCTAAAAAAGCACGGCGATAGCTCGGTCCGCCATTGAGCAACGTTAACCCTTCAGGCGTGATCACTTGCATTGGTAAAAGATGGGCAAGATCGGCAATTTTATTGCCATCTTCACCATTGATTTTAAGTATGGTATTGCCCGAACGCTGTTTTTGTAGCCCAACCGTCCAGCTATGTTTTTCCTCATCAATTTTTCCGTGCAAGACAAAATTTTCTGCCTCATAATTGATTACGCGGTTGCTAATATGGCTTTTAAATGAACGCCCGTGCCCGAGGTAGAAAATGGCTTCAAGCAGGCTAGTTTTGCCACTGCCGTTGTGTCCAACAATAAAGTTGAAATTCGGGCTGAGATCAAGCTCGGCAGATTGAATATTGCGGAAATTTTGAATGATAAGGCGAGATAGGGGCATAGAAAGTTCTGATGATTAAAAGGATGATTAATATCACTTTCGTAGGAGAGGGGTTTATCCCCTCCCAATTAAAGAATATCGGGCGGGGATAAACCCCGCCCCTACGCAAAGAGCAATGTTGCTGCTAGGATAAACAACTACAACCTCATTGGCATAATCACATATTCTGCAGTGTTATTATCACAATCTTCAATTAAACAACTTGAGCTTGCATCCACTAGGCTAAAACGCACGCGTTCACATTTGAGCGTATTTAACACATCCAACACATAGCTCACGTTGAATCCAACTTCCATCGCAGGGCTTTGGTAGTTCACATCGATGATCTCTTCTGCCTCTTCTTGTTCTGGATTGTTGGCTGTAATTTTGAGTACATCTTGTTCAAGTGTTAAACGCACGCCACGGAATTTTTCGTTTGATAAAATCGCTGCACGCATTAAAGCTCGACGAAGCACTTCAGTATCCGCTTCTAAAATACGATCTGCATTACGAGGTAAAACTCTACGGTAATCAGGGAAACGCCCATCAATCAATTTTGACGTAAACACTACGTCATTCATCGTTACACGAATATTGCTTGAGCCAATCTCTAAACGCACGATTTCGTTGCTTACACTTAACAAGCGGGAGAGTTCTAATGCTGCTTTACGAGGCACGATTACAGAGTGTGAAACCAGCTCTTGCGTGAGTGGCATTGTGCAGACCGCAAGGCGATGCCCATCGGTTGCAACTGCGCGCAATAAATTGCCTTCGGTTTCGAATTTCATTCCATTTAAGAAATAACGAGCATCTTGGTTCGCCATTGAGAATTGGGTGGCATCAATTAAACGAGCAAAAGTGGCTTGTTCAAGGCTGAAATCCACTTCTGGCGTCCAATCCATTAAATTTGGATACTCGCTTGCAGGTAAAGTCGCTAAACTAAATTTACTGCGACCTGCTTTAACTATGGCTTTATCCTCCTCGAACTGCACCGAAATGAGGCTATCTTCAGGCAAACTCTTCGAAATATCCAAGAATTTCTTGGCAGGAATGGTAAATTTTCCTGAAAAATCGACCGCTTGAGCTAATTGGGCTTGGGTGCTTAGCTCCACCTCTAAGTCTGTTCCCGTAAGAGAAAGGCGATCGCCTTCTACTTCAAGCAAAATGTTGTTAATGATAGGCAACGTTGGACGGCTTGCAAGTACACCGCACACTTGTTGCAAGGGTTTGAGTAACTGTTCTCTGGTAATCGTAAATAACATAACCATTCCTAATCGTCGTTTTTATGATGATAATTTGCGTGTTAAAAGAGTGTAATCTTCTTGGATACTGGTATCAGTATCACGTAATTCTGCAATGGTTTTGCAAGCGTGCATCACGGTGGTGTGGTCACGTCCGCCGAACTCTCGCCCAATTTCTGGCAAGCTATGATTGGTCAGCTCTTTTGCTAATGCCATTGCGATTTGTCGTGGACGCGCAATGGTTCGTGTGCGACTTTTCGATTTAATATCTGCCAATTTAATGTTGTAATGATCCGCCACCACGCGCTGAATATTTTCGATCGTAATCAGCTGTTCATAAGCAGCAAAACGGTCGCGTAATACTTCACGTGCCATATCAATCGTAATTGGGCGGTGAGTTACCGTCTGCCACGCAATAACAGAGTTTAACGCCCCTTCGAGTTCACGCACGTGAGTACGTAATTTTTGTCCGATCAAATAGGCTACATCTTCTAACAATTCCACGCCTCGTTCTTCCGCTTTTTTACGCAAAATCGCCACGCGGGTTTCTAATTCTGGCGGTTCGATCGTAGAGCTAATCCCACAGCTAAGACGCGATTTAATCAGCGGATCAATACCTTCAATATTTTTCGGGTAAACGTTGGAGGTCAAGATCACTTGCTTACCTTGATCAAATAAGGCGTTTAACAAGTGTAAAAATTCCTCTTGTACCTTCGGCTTATCCGCCAAAAACTGAATATCATCGATCATTAATACATCCAATGAGCGGTAGAATTTTTTGAGTTTATCCGCTTCTTGGCTGTTAGTGTTGATCGCTTTCAAAATATCGCGATAAAAACGTTCCGAATGAATATAGAGAATACGTAAATCTGGCGTTTTTTTAAGCAATGCATTGCCGATTGCATGCAAAAGGTGAGTTTTCCCCAAGCCCGTATTGGCGTAAAGAGACAATGGATTGCAATGACTCTGCCCCAGCTCATTTACTACCTGTTGTGATACCGCTTTGGCAAGCTGGTTTGAGCGACCTTGTACAAAGTTATCGAAGTGCTGACCTGGGTTAATTCCCGTTTTAAATGTACCCGTAGCAGGATCTTGCTGAGTATTCTGTGTTGCTTCCACGCGTTTTTCATTCGGGCGAATCCCCACGCGAGTGGTAACGATCAACGCCTCATTTTTGGACAAAAAACGGGCAAGATCAATGATCTCATTCAAGAAATTATCTTTTACCCATTTCTCAACAAACTGATTTTGAGCATAAAGCGTTAATTCTCCATCGCTAAAACTCGCCTGTAACGGGCGTAGCCAAGTGCTGTAGTCCGTAGACGATACTTTTGATTGTAAATGATTAAGGCAATCTGCCCAAAGAGAAGACACGATTTACTCCCAAAACTTGTGAAAAAGGTTGTCTATAATACCTTAAAATCTTGTGGAAATCTTGCAAATTTTTCAGAAAAAATTACCGCTTGTTTTTCTTCAAGCAATTTGCGGAAATTTCCGCTATAATTCGCCTCATTTACATCCATTACATAAAAGAAAACAATGAAAGAATCCATCATTAGCAAGTTAGAAAGTTTAAGTGAACGCCACGAAGAGTTACAGGCATTGTTAGGCGATGCCTCGGTAATCTCAGATCAAGACAAATTCCGTGCTTATTCTAAAGAATATTCTCAATTAGAAGAGGTAGTTAGCACTTTCAATCGCTGGAAAAAGCTCAACAACGACATTGAAGATGCACAAATCCTATTAGATGATCCTGATATGAAAGAAATTGCCGAAGAAGAGATCGCAGAAAACAAAGCCGAAATTGAGCAGCTTGAGCAACACTTGCAGATTCTCTTACTGCCGAAAGATCCGAACGATGAATACAACGCCTTCTTAGAAATCCGTGCGGGAACGGGCGGTGATGAAGCGGGTATTTTCGCAGGCGATTTATATCGTATGTACAGCCGTTATTGCGAAAGTAAACGCTGGCGTATCGAAGAGCTTTCTGCCAATGAAAGCGAACAGGGCGGATACAAAGAGATCATCGTGAAAATTTCAGGTGAAGGCGTGTATGGTCAGCTTAAATTTGAATCAGGTGGTCACCGCGTACAACGCGTACCAAAAACCGAATCGCAAGGGCGTATTCACACCTCAGCTTGTACCGTAGCGGTAATGCCAGAATTACCAGAATCGGAAATGCCAGAAATCAACCCAGCGGATTTGCGTATTGATACTTACCGTTCATCAGGTGCGGGTGGTCAGCACGTTAATACCACCGACTCAGCAGTACGTATTACCCACCTTCCAACAGGGATTGTAGTAGAATGCCAAGACGAGCGTTCACAGCATAAAAATAAAGCGAAAGCGTTGGCAGTATTGGCTTCACGCATTGTGCAAGTTGAACAAGAACGTCAAGCAGCAGAACAAGCAGACACCCGCCGTAACTTACTTGGTTCAGGCGACCGTTCGGATAAAATCCGTACTTACAACTACCCGCAAGGTCGTGTGACGGATCATCGCATCAACCTTACTGTTTACCGCTTAGATGAAGTAATGAACGGTAAAATTGATGAGTTGATTCAACCAATCATTACTGAATATCAAGCTGACCAATTAGCTGCGTTATCTGAAAATGCATAATAAATTTGCCCTCATTTCGAGGGCATGAAATTTTAAGGAAATCAAAATGTTAAAACATTTATCGATCATCTTTTCGTTTTTTTTGACCGCTTGTACAAACTCTATTTTCACTTCAAACACTAACTCATCACAACATCAAAGCTCATCATCAACTCAATACCCGACACAATCATCTTCTGTGGAACGAAATTATTTTGTAGGTCTCTGGGCCTGTGAAATGAATGGGGGCAATATCGGATCATCGAATACCGTGCAACTTGCTCAAGATGGCTATGTTTCTTATCTTGGCACATTTACTATTCCCAAAGAAGATCCATTATTTCAATATCAGCTAGAGCGTATTGGTACTTGGGCTTTTGCTAGCGACATATTGACCTATCAATTTAACAAAAGCAGTTTCACCCGAGCACATACTTTTGAGATGTTGAAGAAAATTAAAACAGATAAAAATCTGAATGCAGAAGAGAATACGACTTTTGATGGACTTTCTGCTCAAATGAATAATTCAAGCAACAGACCTGTTTCTCTTGAGGTGAGTAATTTTACTGATCAAAGTTTTGTAATTACGCAAAAATTACCTGAAATAACAAGAACTGGAATTTGCCAAAGAATCGTAAAATAGAAATGTAATGTGCTTAACGCCTTAGTAACAGGGCGTTAAGCATATCTTATATAAAATCAGATAAATCCTACCATCTATTCAAACAGATTCCGATCTATCTCTTCCGTTTGCTGAATCAGCTCACTGGTAGACCATTGCAACCCATTTGCAAGTTTAAAAATTGTCATTAAATAAGAGTTGCCCTATTTACAAATCTTCTGGAAAATCTTACCGCTTTTTATCATAGATATATCCATATGTTCCCCATCTTATTTTCTGCCAAATCTTCCTTCCCCCTCTTTAGCAAAGAGGGGAGAAGAAATTTGACAGGAGTGATTTACGGAAAATTATTTCTCTTCCTTCACCCGAATCCGATAACGTTTATCTAGCATACAGAGCAAGCCACCCAATGCCATAAACACACCACCAAGCCAAATCCAGCGAATGAATGGTTTGTAGTAAAGGCGTAAGCCCCAAGATCCGTCGTCAAGTTGTTCGCCTAATGCCGCATATAAATCACGGGTGAAACCCCAGTCGATAGCTGCTTCGGTCATTCCCATTTTACTGACGTTGTAAAACCGTTTTTCTGCGTGAAGCGTGGCTTCTAGTTTACCGTTGCGGGTGATTTCAATATCTGCCGTACCACCTTGGTAGTTCGCACCATCAGTAATTTTCAAGCCTTTAAAGGTGAAGTTGTAATCCAAAATCTGCACACTATCGCCTTCACGCATTCGCACATCTTTTTCGATGCTGAAATTATGGCTCATCGCAATGCCAAACACGGTCATCGCCACACCTAAGTGAGCGAATACCATTCCCCAGTGAGAACGAGAAAGTTTGAATATGCCCGTCAAAAATGAATGACGATGTGTGGCACGAGTGTGCATTTCATACAGGCTTAAAATCACGATAATCGCCGACATCATCACGCCCATTACCGATGTAGCAGTAATACGATCACCCACTAAATAAGGTAAGCTAAAGCCGAGTGCAATCATCATCACCAGCGAAATCATCACAGGCGTGCGGATTGCCGAGATTTCATCACGTCGCCATTTTACTAGCGGTCCAATGCCTAAAATAAAGGCGAACGGTGCCATTAAAATCAGGAACATCTGGTTAAAAAACGGTGCACCGATAGAGACAGAGCCCAAGCCGATTTGCTTGTGAATAAGCGGTAAAATCGTACCTAAAAAGACCACCGATAAAAACGCCATCAACATAACATTATTCAATAACAACAAGCTTTCACGTGAATAACGTTGGTAGTTGTCCAAACTTTTGATTTTCGTCCCTTGGAACGCATAAAGCAGTAGCGAGCCGCCAATCACAAACACCAAATACGCCAAAATGTATAAACCGCGAGTTGGATCAGAAGCAAAGGCGTGAACCGACACCAGAATACCAGAACGTACCAAGAATGTACCAAGTAAGCAGAGCGAGAAAGCCAGAATGGCAAGCAATACCGTCCACGCTTTGAAGGTACTGCGTTTTTCAGTTACCGCCAAGGAGTGAATCAGCGCCGTGCCTGCCAACCAAGGCATTAAGGACGCATTTTCCACAGGATCCCAGAACCACCAGCCGCCCCAGCCGAGTTCGTAATACGCCCACCAAGAGCCAAGCACAATACCGAGGGTGAGGAAAACCCACGCTGCCATTGTCCACGGGCGAGACCATCTTGCCCACGCGGTGTCGAGCTTGCCCGTCATCAATGAGGCAATCGCAAAGGCGAAAGCGACCGAAAATCCTACATATCCCATATAAAGCAGTGGCGGGTGGAAAATCAAGCCAACATCTTGCAACATCGGGTTAAGTTCACGACCATCGGCAGGGAAATCAGGGAAGGTACGGTTAAATGGGTTCGAGCTGAAAATAATGAACACCATAAAGCCAATGCTGATTAAGCCCATCACGCTCAACACGCGTGCCACGGCTTCCTCTGGCATTTTACGGGTAAAGGTCGCTACGCCTACCGCCCAGAGTGCCAACAACCAAATCCAGAGCAACAATGAACCTTCGTGCGATCCCCACACTGCCGATAAACGATATTGCAGTGGCAAGGTTGAGTTCGAGTTGTTCACGACATATTGCACGCTAAAATCATTCACAGCGAATAAGTAGAATAACGAACCAAACGAAAGCGACAACGCCAAGAACATCGCCCAAGTGAGCGGACGACCCAACGCCATTAGCTTCGCATTGCCTTTTTCAGCTCCAACAAGCGGTAAAATTGCTAAGAAAATTGACAAAGCGAGTGCCAAGGCTAAGCCATAATTGCCAAGTTCCGCAATCATTTGCTTTCTCCTTGCAAGGTTTTCAGCGTGCGTTCAATTTCGGCTTTATCGTGTTCTGATTCACCTTTTAAATCCGCTTCTGAAATTCCCATCGCACCATGTTGTTGCTTCATTTTATCGCCCAACTCAGGTGGCATATAGTTTTCATCGTGTTTCGCCAACACCTCTGTAGCACGCAAACGAGTTGGCTCAACCAATACACCTTGTGCCACAATACCTTGCCCTTCACGGAATAAATCAGGCAAAATGCCTTCATATTCAATCGTAACTGCAGGACCGATGTCGTTCACATCAAATTCGACTTTAAGCGTTTTCGGATCGCGTTTTACCGTGCCTTCCATCACCATCCCACCTACGCGGATACGTTGCCCCACTTCTGGTTTCTGGTTCGGATCATCGTTTTTACCTTGTACGATTTCAGAAGGCGTATAGAACAGGTCGATGTTTTGACTCAGTGCATACAGCGTTAAGCCAATTGCCGCGCCTACGCCCGCGAGCACCAATAACACGATTTTTAATCGAGATTTACGTCTTGGATTCATTTTTTACCCACACAAAAATTAAAATATGCAAAAAGAAACAAGAAATTGACCGCTTGAAAGGCTATTTCTTCGCTTGAGCCTCACGAGCTAACGCTTTCTTCACTTGAGCCACAATCTGCTTTTGCTCACGCTTTGATTGCCAAATCAGCCATCCCATTGCCACAAAAGATATGCCGTAAGAAAGCCACACATAGAAACCGTAATTTCCCATTGCGAAGAAATCCGCAAGAGAATCAAATTGAAATTGAAGTTGCATCCTATTCTCCGTTACTTAAAGTTGCTCACTAAGGCTTTTACCCAAGGGCGTTTGCGTTCATCTTGTAATAATGCAATGCGATAACGCCAGATGCTGAACCAAGCGGTAAACAAAAGGCTGCCGAAAATCGCCAGCAATAGCGGAATCAACATTTCGATTGCCATTGAAGGTTTATCTAATTTCGTGATCGTCGCCCCTTGGTGCAAGGTGTTCCACCACTCTACTGAGAAATGAATGATCGGTAAGTTAATCACCCCCACCACAGCGAGCACCCCCGCCGCTTTAGCACCTGTTTGTTTATCTTGGAAAGCTGAGTAGAGTGCCATTACACCGATATAGAGGAAGAAAAGCACAAGTGCAGAGGTTAAACGAGCATCCCACACCCACCAAGTGCCCCACATTGGTTTCCCCCAGATTGCTCCTGTTACAAGCGAAATAAAGGCAAACACCAAGCCGATTGGTGCCATTGAAATCATTGCGAGGTTTGCTTGACGAATTTGCCACACCAACGCAATTAGACCTGCTAATGCCATTGAACCATACACACCCATCGACCAAATCGCAGCGGGCACGTGAATAAAGATGATACGATAGCTCTCGCCCTGTTGGTAATCTTTTGGGGCGAAGGCTAAGCCTAAAACGAAGGCGATTGCCAGCAAGATCAGGCTTAAATAGCCAATCGCAGGCTGAATTTTCCCTAGCAAGCGATATTGCGTTTCAGGCTTAGCGTAGGGATGCAGAAATTTCCACATAGAAAAAGCTCCAAGTTGGTAAAATGTCAATTAAATCATACCGCTTGCTATTGCAGAGTGATGCGTAATGCTCCTGCAATCGCAAAAGGCGAAAAAGTTAAAGTAATGGCTAAAATCGCACCGATAATCGCAAGCTGACCGCTGTAGTTCATATTGATGGTTGCCGCTTCAAGCACTGCTGCTGCAAAAATCAACACAGGCAAAAAGAGCGGTAAAATCAGCAAGCTCAACAGCGTACCACCTTTTCGTAAACCAACGGTTAAAGCCACACCAATTGCCCCTAAACAGCTCAAAATTGGCGTACCTAATAACAGGGTGAGCACTAACGCCCACCACACATGAGCTTCAAGCGAGAGCAAAATCGCCGCAATAGGTGAAAGCAAAATCAGTGGTAATCCTGTCAGCAGCCAATGTGCTATGACTTTGGCAAGTGCCACTTGCGATAAGCCAACTGGCAACAACATCAATTGCTCTAATGAGCCATCTAAATAATCATCACGGAAAAGGCGCTCAAACGAGAGCAATGCTGATAATAATGCAGCAACCCACGCAATGCCTGAAGCGATTTTTCCCAGAAGTTCAGGATTTGGCCCCATCAACAGCGGAAAAAGCGTAATCACGATCAAAAAAAACCAGAGCGGATTCAGAATTTCAGCAGGTCGACGAAATGCGATAGTTAATTCTCGTTGAATAATGTTCAATAAAATCATAGTTTAAATTGATCCAAAGAAATCGCTTTTAAATGAGGATTTTCGACCGCTTGATGACTAGTAAAAATCACCATTCCCCTATTTTGGCAATGTTGTTCAATATGAGCGATTAAATCGGCTACACCTTTTTTATCAATCGCGGTGAACGGCTCATCTAAAATCCAAAGTTGCTGTTTGGTTAGCCACAATTTTGCCAATGCAACACGGCGTTGTTGCCCCGCAGAAAGATGCGAGCAAGGTAAATCTTCCCGCCCAACTAGTGCAACTTTTTCAAGTGCATGCCAAAGCGCTTCATCACTTAATGCTAAGCCCTGCACTTTTTGATAAAAACGTAAATTTTCCCACGGTGTCAATTCGGGTTTAATCCCTGCGTGATGCCCAAGATAAAACAGCTCACTATAATATTCTTCGCGACATTTTTGGATTTTTTGACCATTCCAAAGCACTTCGCCTTCAGCAGGTAAAGCAAGCCCCGCTAAAATACGGAGTAAACTCGTTTTACCGATACCATTATGCCCTTCAATCTGCACCCAATCGCCTTGATTGAGCGTAAAAGAACAGCCTTCGAACAGACGATTTTCACCACGTTCGCAGGCAATATTATTGAGAGTTAGTACATTCGATTGCATAACACGGATAGGGTATTAAAAGATAGGCAAGTTTACCATAATCAGTCTGATTAGCGTTAAAAACAACCTACCTATTTAGAGTGATCAATTTGTTTTAAAACAAATTTTTGTAAATTTATAAGTGCAACACTTCTTTAACAAAAGGCACTGTCAGTTTTCGTTGAGCTTGTAGCGAGGCTCGGTCAAGCAGATCCAACTCTTTAAGCAAGACTGCAAGATCATTGCCAAGCCGTTTTAAAAGGAAATTAGCGACCTCATCTGAAAGCTCCATACCTTTTTGATAAGCGTTATTTTGCAGAACAACGCATTTTTGCTCATCCCTCAAATCAGCAAGCTGATAAACCTCGCCCCAAATCAAACGAGAATGTAAATCAGGTAAGCTGATTTTCAATTCATGGGGCGGGCAATTCGCACTAATCAATAACAATGTTTTGTGTTCATTACCAAACAAGCCTTGTTGCTCACGGATTTGATTGAAGAGATCGAAAATGGCAAGTTCCCACTCTTCATTACCTGCGATAGTTTGAAAATCGTCTAAACATACCACATCCATTTGAGCCGCATTTTCCAGTACTTGCGGGGAAAAATAGCGAGATTTATCCAGAGGAATATAACTTGCGGATTGTTGATTAAAGAGATATTGATTGGTAACGGCTTTTAAGAGATGGCTTTTCCCGCAGCCCTGATTTCCCCAAATGTAGAAAAACGGCTGTTGGACATCGATAAAATTTTGGCGTAGGGAATCCAACAACACAGGGTTGTTTTCTGAATAGAAATTTTCAAATGTTTCATCATCATTTTGATGAATAGGGAGTAAGAGTTGTTGGTTAATGGTTTGATTGCCTTTTTGTTGGAATATTGTGCTAAGGATAGCGGAAAAGGGGGGGGTTGGGAAGAGGATACCTGTTTCGAGGGGAAACAGGTATTTGTGCAAATATGAAGTTAGTCTAATCTTAACGATTCTTCGTTACCATAATATTTTTTACAACCTGTTTAACATTATTAAGCGTAGAAGAAGAGCAATCTGAACCAAAACCATATGTTGGGAGAGCTTCTTTTGCAACAGCAAGCACTCCATCGAATAATTTTTTGTCTTGTTTAAATGCATTAAATAATCTTTTCCAATTATCAGGAGTAACAGGAATTTGATTCTTAACTAAATAAGGTGTCATAACATCTACCATTATTCCACCACGAAGTTTCGCTCTCTCAGACTCATTCAAAGCGTTCAATAATGAATCAAATTTCGACATAGATTTATCCCATTTATCCGCCTGTTGCTTCGGTTCAGTGTTGATGCAAACAAAAGCTATAGCATAGCCCAGTCTAATCGTATTTGTTTCCTCTTCTGTTAATAAAGAATTCTGATTAAACTCCGATGCTGTATTAGATGTATTTGAATTTGGCAAAGTTACGCTATTCAAACAACCCGATAACAGCAAAGAAATTACCGTAATTGAAAATATTTTTTTCATTTTTATTCCTTAATAAGTATTACAAAAAACTTGGTTGCCAATTCTATTACAATAGGTGCTTTTCGGACGACTTTGTCCAATACCTTGAATTATTTGATTAATCTAATCTTGTTCGGCTTGATAGGCTGCACGTTGTGATGAATCAAACTGAACATCCGCAGCAGATACATTATGGCTTACTGCGGTTAATTGATAAGAATGGCTATAGGAATTCACTGGGAATTGGTTGCGATATTGTTCGGTTGCTCCACTCATCCAAACAGCTTGGCAAGGTACAACTCGAACGACACCACGTTGGATATCTTGCTCAGAAATATTGTAATAAGCGTTATAAGGCGTATAACCGACAAATTGTCCGCCACAAATTAATCTTGCATGTTGTGGCGATGAGTTATACCAAACGTGTAATCCTGATGAACAAGCTGACAATCCTAAAATAGAAAATAATATAAACAAATATTTCATATTTCCTCCAGCTATTTTACTAATTTAGAAAGATATTCTTTTAGTTCTAAAAAAGATTTATCTATTTCAGATAAATTATTATCTTTTAAATCAGAATAAATATAATTTAGCAATACAATTGCCTGCTGCTGATTGATAAAATCATCAATATTTATTTTTAAAATCAGTTTATCTATTTCTGAAATTAATTTAGTATCTAAAAAATTTTTATGTGATTTTAATAAATTCTGAAAATCTTGATTTTTCCAAGAACTCAATATTTGAGAGATCATTGTTTGATTATTATTCATAACAGGTAACCACCATAGTTTTATTCAGATATGTTTACTTGGTATGTCAATACCAAGTAAAAGAAGTATACTTCTTTGAAAATTTAAGATTTTTGATAGTGGGCTTCCACCCACCTACGCGTGGAGTTAAAATAAAGTGAACGGTGTAACCATAAAAAAGAGGGAAATGGGATAATAAATACAAGATGGCGATTAATTAAAAAGATGATAAAATCAAAAACCCCGTACCTTACGATACGGGGTTATTCGCTTTCGCTGTAATTCAATC
>NZ_MUXY01000024.1 GCF_002015035.1 Haemophilus parahaemolyticus
GAAGAAGCTCGCAAAGCAGAAGAAGCTCGTAAGGCTGCAGAAGCATTAAACGCAAGAGATAAAACAAATGCCACTATACAAGCAAAACTTCTCAAAGAACAGGCTCTAGGACAAGAAGTTCCCTCTTCTGGAAATATTATTAATAAAAATCACGAAGAGATTTCTAGTGATGGTAAATTAACGAAATATAGAGGCTATCAACAAATTTATAACCAACCATATTCTATAGTTATTTCAAATAATGAATTTGAGAACATTATCAATGATGTAGAACAACCTTTAAAACCACATAATATTCAGATTGTTGGTGTTGCAACACATGAAAGAAATATCCCAAATTCAGGTAAAGCAACTTATATTGGTGAAGGAACAGAGTCAGGTAGATTAATCTACAAAGTCGATTTTGATACTAAAAAAGGTCAGGGAAGTGTTTCTAGCCAGGTTTTATACGGTCGAGTTGAGTTAAAAGAAGCTGATATCCAACCACAGATATCTTTAAATGATAAGGCTGTTGTAGGTATTCAGGGGGTAGCTGTTTCTTCTTCAGGAATGACGAATGGATATTACCAACTTGGTTTCTTTGGACCTGAAGCAGAAGAGGTCTCTGGTATTGCACGTTTTAAATTTGTTGGTGAAGATAAAGAATTTGGCTTCGGCGGCACCCGCGGTGAAATTCAAAAATAACTGATCTGTAGGGGCGAATAACATTCGCCCTGATATTCCACTAATGTTTTAGGATAAATGCGATTTGCCCCTTGTATCTCA
>NZ_MUXY01000025.1 GCF_002015035.1 Haemophilus parahaemolyticus
ACTATAGGCTTTCGTGTATCGATCTTCTGAACCCTTGAAAACACTGTATTTTTCAATTTTCCTTTCTTGATCTTATAAGTTCCAAATTCAGCTCGGTTGTAAAAGCGATTGGGCGAACTTGTTTGCCCTATCGCCAAGACCGATTTTGACTAATGCAGGATAGGGATTTTCCGAATATTGTAATACAAAATCCGTAAAATCCCCCCTGTACTTGCAGTAGGCTCACGGCTTGCAAAGCAAGCCAAGGGGTCTAGGGGCGAAGCCCATAGCAAGGACGCAGTCCCGAGGCGACAGCCACGGGGCTGTGTGTCCTTGCCCTATAATGCAAAATCGGTTCTAGTTATGCGTTTTTTAAACGACAAGGCGGGGGCTTATCTTGGTGAAATGGCGGGTGTTGAGCGGTTGCGGTCAAGCCCTTTAGAGCGTAGCGTGGCTTGACGGCAAGTAGAGCGAAACGCCCATAATGCCACCAAGATAACCCACGCTGAATTAGTGCCGTGTGGTGTTAGCTTGGTTGCACTTTACCCTTACGGCTCAAGGCTTTGTCAAGGGACGCTACGCTGTAAACCCCTTGACAAACCACGCCTTCAGGGTTCTGTTTAACCAAGCCAACACCCCACTTTGTGCGATTGCTCGCCCTATTCTTCGACTGGTTGAATACCACGCTCAGACATCATAATTTTTAATCTTCGGTTAATTTCACCACTTCGATCCGCTAACGTTTTTGTATTAAAAACTGCGTAATCTCTGCTAGTTTCGTAGCCTTTCCAAACTTGCAAAGGATCTAGGGCGTAAGCGTAAGTTTGACCGACTGGAATTTTTATCAAAGCATTCAAATCTTCTAGTGATTTTATCCAATTTTGCACTGTTCTAATCGATACGGAAAAACGTTCAGCAAGGAATTTTTGATCGCATATAACTGCACCGCAAGTTGCGTCAATGTGTTCTGCAAAAAACGTGTAAAGTTGAAATGCTCTAGGTGCTTGAATTGCAATTTTATTAAGAATTGACCACCCAGCACTTGTTACTTGAGTAAAATTCATCTTATTTTTGCGTTTTTGAGCGATTTCAGCCGTTTTAAGCTCATCTTGGTACTTGAAGTCAAGTTGTCTTAAATCTCGTTGCTCTGGCGTTCCTACGTTGATTTTTGCGTACATTATGCGATCCCCTGTTTTAGTTTCGTGTATAGACGAAAATTTTTTTCGTAGCTTATAAAATTTTCTTTCGTGGTGCAAGAAAATTTCTTTCGCCTTGAGACTAACACACGAAACTATAGACACGAAACTATAGGCTTT
>NZ_MUXY01000026.1 GCF_002015035.1 Haemophilus parahaemolyticus
TTTTGGGGTGCAGATCATTATTGATGTACCATGTTTCTTTATTCTCGTACTTTGGCAAAAAGGACTGTTTTTTGTTCATATTTCAAAAAGAGTGATTAACGCCTTGTACTATGAGGTTTTAATCACATTTTTACTAACTATTTTGTCCTATATACCTTTTAAAATCAAAGCTTCTGAATAATTCTTTATTAACTAACTCTAAGTCTTATCCTGAAAAATTATTTCTTTGTAAATAATTTTCAGCATGAGAAGACAATAAAATACGGTATGTTGTAAAGAAAGAATGGTATTTATCATTCTTTTTTGTTAGAAAACGGCTACATAGTTCTTGGAAAATAGCTGAGTTTTGGTTTTTCTTAGCTATATTAATGAGATTATTATAATTTTTAATGTGGGCTTTTCTCTTCTGTAATAACCGTACGCAATTCAAATTTAATACTCTTATAGTATTGTTAACAAGTTCCACTGTTGTTTTAAAATTATTTATGTTAAAACTAACTTTTCCACAATTTTTTTCATTTGCTAAAATATGTCCCGTAACTTGATTAATTTTAAATAAACAAGGAAATGCTGGCATATCAATTGGGTTTATAAGATAACCTTCGACATTATTTATCTTAGATAATACGATTTCTTTATATTTATCACAACTTAAATTTTCTGGACTAGGAAATATAATTTTATTAGATTCTGTTCCTCCTGTACAGCAACCAAGTAAGTTATTCCAATCTAAAGCCCAATTCTTATTAGAACTAATATCTCTTTTAGGATGGAAATGTTCAATCATCTGAGTTATATAGTCATCATCTCCTTGTGAACAGGAAAAATCTTGTTCACAATAAGCACATATCCCTCCTTGATCTTTAAAAATTTGTTTTTTTACTCTTTTATAAGATTTTTTCTTTTTTCTGAAAGCTTTCCAAGTATAAGATTTATTTGTGCTTCTATAATTTAGTAAAGCATTTGGTATGCTTGACTTATTGACTTTCTTCATATAAAGACTTTTCCCATTCTTTATTTTCGATAATTAACTTAGCTTCTTCTAGAG
The DNA here is from genome assembly GCF_002015035.1 of Haemophilus parahaemolyticus. GTDB lineage: Bacteria > Pseudomonadota > Gammaproteobacteria > Enterobacterales > Pasteurellaceae > Haemophilus_A > Haemophilus_A parahaemolyticus. The sequence continues at coordinate 1,049 of NZ_MUXY01000026.1, forward strand.
ATGGTTCATTCCCTTTAAAGTTTTTTTCTAATTCCTTCCTAAGCATTATTGCTTCTTCAGAAGTATATTGATTTTCATTTACTAAAGATAAATACCGCTCTAATTTTTCTTTTATTTCATTATTTGATCTTAAATTTATATTATATAAGAGTGTATAGATACTAGCGTATTCAGCACCATATGTACCAAAATCAAGATGTTTACCTGCTATAATCTGATTATCTTTAATAAGGTAAAGATTTTCATTTATGATTGAACTAACAATAGTTGGAGTATGCGTAGTTAAAATAAATTTAGTATTTTTAAAGGTACGTTCTAATTTAGAAATAACTTCTTCTTGCCACTGTGGATGTAAGTGAAGTTCTAATTCATCAATAATAACAATCGCTGGAGTATCAAGAGGATTTTCTTTATGTGGGTTTAAGATAAGCATACGTCTAACAAGATCTCCCACTAAAGATATGATTGATTTTTCTCCTTGAGACAATTCTGACAAAGGAAATTGTGAACCATCTTGCTTTTTAACTATAAATGGATAGGAAAGATTTCTATCTATTTTTATATCTATGATATTTGGAATAAAAGTAATAATAATTTCTTTAATCTTCTGTAATTGTTTTCCTCTTTCTGTGTCTACTTCATTATTATTTTTTAGGTTTTCTAGTTTAGAATAAATAGATGCTATTGAATTCATTTTTTCTAGTAATTCATTAGCTGCATTTAATCCAGTTAATATATCGTTGTCATATGAATCTAGTTCATTAACTTTCCCTTCTATATTAGCTAATTCACTTTTAACACTTTCTAATGCATTTACTAGATCTTGATTATTAGCATCATCTAAATACTTAAACCATAATAAAAAATCATTAAAATTTAATGTGCTTTTTAGTTTCTGTGGTATCGCATTTAATCTTTCTACTTTAGATATAAAATCTGCTTTATCAAATTTATCTTTAGTTTTTAACGATGAGCGTTCTACTCCATAAAATAAATAAAGAGGTAAATCTAAATTATCTTTAGCTAGTATATAGCTATATAGCGTACCTAATTTTTTCGCCTGTATGAGCGTGCTATAAATTGTCTTAGGAGAGCCATTAGGTGATCTTGCAACGATAACTTCAGTTAATTTAGTTTTAGCATATCCTAAATTTAACTCTATTAAAGCCGGTTGATATGGATCATTTTTCTTGTTTATATCTCTTTCTTCTATTACATCACCTGAATCAGTATTCTTATTATAAATAGCACTATTAATTTTACTTAATGATGTAGCAATAGCATCAGCGATAGTTGTTTTACCACTAGCATTAACGCCCACAAATAAAATTGGTTTTTTATTGTCTTCAAACTTAACTGATACTTTATCAGAAAATGCTTTGTAATTAACAATCTGAATATCAAGCAAACTAAATGGATTTTGAGAAACCAATTCCATTAGTTTATATGGAGGGAGTGTTTCTCCATCCCAATTTTTATATAGTTCAAGAATGTCTTTATTTTTCATCTAAAATTCTCCTGATGATTTCTTTACCATATTTTAATTCTAACCTAACTATAAATGAAGGTTCTATATTTTTAGAGAATAGTAGCAATCCTTTTAAATGAGGTATTAAATCTTTAGATAACTCGTTTATCTTATACTTATAAACTAGGCTAAAAATATATCTTTTACGTTTTCTACCGATCGATATACTCCCTTGTGAAGTAAGTGTAATGCCTGTAATAAATTTATTATAGCCAGGTGATATGATAACTGTTTTTAATTCGTTTAATATAATTCTTCCATTAAACAACTCGTTAAGTTTTTCTCGAATAACTGGAATTATAGTTTTTAATTCATTTTTATTATTCCCACTAATTGATATATCATCAGCATATCTACTATATTTCATTGATTTTGATTCACAGTATTCTTCTATTTCTTTATCAAAGAAATACATGACGGCATTCGATATTGTAGGTGAGCTTGGAGCCCCTACGCTTAATATAAGTTTTTTGTGTGAATTGTCTTTTTTATTAGGATTCCAGAAAAAAATATGATTAATTAACCATTTGTCATCCTCATTATAATGAATACCTATTTTATCTAGATGCCTAGTGAAGATAATGTTATTTATACTATTAAAGAAATCATGAAAATCTAATTTTAATAGGAATTTATTTTCTTTATGAGTTTCTGCGTTTTGAGCAATATTCCTTCCTTTTCTATATGCATAGGCAGATTTATGAATTTGTAATTGTAGTAATTCTAAGAGTTTTTTTTGTATTTCTTTTAGTTTTTTGGTCGGGTGAGCTATTGTCCTACGCCCCCCTTTTTTCTTGGGTATAGAATAAACTTTATAAGATATAGGAGCTGTAGGCGTAAGAGCTATCAACTCATTAAGTTTAGAAGAAAATCTTTCGCCTTCGTGTAATTTATAAAATAGCTCAAATTTCCGTTTGGATTTCACTAGATACTCTCTATTGTATATAAAAAAGGGGCCTTAGCCCCTTAACCTTTTACTAATGGAAGCGAGACAAATGTCAAGCAACTTATTCAGAGTTGCTTGACATTTGTCTCGCAACCCTTATCTGCCCAATATAAATACGTTGCGGCTAAACACCGAACTAAAGCTAAGCTTTCATAGACATACGCTAAAAGGCGTTCCGAGTATAACAACTTCCTAGGTTTTCGGCAAATTTAAAATGATCTGACCCCAAAAAGTTAGACTGTTATTTAAAGGACTGCTTTCGATATTGTATCGGACTCAGTCCTTTTAATTTTAATTGGATTCGTTCTTCATTATAGTACCGGACATAATCATTGATAACCTTTTCGAGTTCATCAATGCTAGTAAATGATTTTCCGTGAAAACACTCCGTTTTCATTCGCCCAAAAAAGCTTTCCATTGCCGCATTATCCAAACAATTCCCCTTTCGGGACATACTTTGAGAAATCCTATTTTTTGCTAATAGGCGTTGATAGCTAGGCATTTGATAATGGATTCCTTGGTGTGAATGTAATATTAAATTCACATTTCTCGGCAATTTTTCCACCGCTTGTAACAGCATTTTTTGCACTAACATGCCATTTGGGTGACGACTTAATCCATAAGC